>JAUIJC010000063.1 GCA_030431525.1 Bacteroidia bacterium
AGAGTGCAATACTATCAATCTCCACAGAACGCATGAGGTATATCAATAAACAACGTTTTGTAAAAGCAAGTCAAACCATCGTTGAGCAAACTGGTGGAACAGATCCGGGAGGTGGAACTGGAGGTGAAGTAGGCATTTCAAAAATTGAGATGCTTAACACTTCATCAATCAGATTAGAAGCAGGATATATCGTAAGGTTAAATGAAAATCAAGAAAATGCAGTAGAAGCATTCCCTCAATACAATCCATTCCAACCGCATCCTTTTGGAATAGTCTTGACACCGGGCAATCCAAATGAATTGATTCAAGTATTGTATGGAGGTATTACTGATGTTAATATGGATCAAGCACAAGTTAGGATTGGGGACTACCTATACAATTCATCCACTCCGGGTTTGTTAACACCTTCGGACGGTGGGTTCATTGGAGCCATCGGTCGAGCTTTGAGTGCTAAACCAAATGGAACTTTAGGAACCGTTCGTGCCATCATTGGTTACTTACCACATTTAGGGTAAATCATAAATCCCTGCAATTAGTTCGCAGAGACTTATTATCATATTATATAGCTACTCCGACAAGCTTTGCATGGTGAAGAATAATATCCACATCCTGCATAATAAAGTTCGATATTTGTCGGTTTCCTTGTACCAAGGCCATCCGAATTTTCGGATGGCTTTTTTATTTTTGAACTTAGGGTTAACAAAGAAGTTGGTGATTTGGTTTGTGAGGAGGCTTTTGCGTATAGGGCCTTTTTTATGAAAAACAGGTTGAACCAGCAATCATTAAATCATTGTTATTAACCTTGTCAGGATTCTCTTTCTCGAAACTCAATTTCTCTATATATTCGCATAAGAGAATATTGTATATGAAAGATAATAACCCGCTACAGTATTTCGAGTTTCATAACGAAAACCACGAGGCACTGTTGAATTTGATTTATACCAGTAATTGGTTGGAGAGGAGGTTGAAGCACGCCATGGCGAAATACAATCTGTCGCATCAGCAGTTTATGGTGTTGAAGGTGTTGGAAAAGCCTTATCCAAATCCTGTAAGCGCTGGGTTTATCGTCGATCGAATGCTTAACCAAGGAGCGAACGTTACCAAACTGGTGGACAAATTGGAGGACAAGAAGTGGGTACAAAGAAGCCTTTGTCCAGACAACCGTCGGCAAATGGATATCGTGCTCACCGAGGAGGGGTATAAGATGCTTCAAAAGGTAAGCGCGGATGTTCGTGAAACACACAACATGCTTGCATGCCTCAGCAAAGAGGAGGCTTCTGAGCTGACACGTTTAATGCAAATCATTCGCGAGCACTGATTACTCCCGGAAACCCTTCGGGATTTTCTTAAATCCTAATATTTGCATAGAGGAATATTTGCTAGGAAAATAATAATGGAGAAAAGGACACAAATATTGATTACGGCAATCTTGGCATCCTTCAGCTTTCCGGTCATGGTTTCGGCCTTGGGAGTGGCCTTGCCGAGGATAGGAGAGACCTATGGAATTCTGGCCGGTGATTTGGGCTTGGTGGAGACGGCCTATTTGGCGGCTTCGTTAATGTTTATGCTTCCCTTTGGGAAATTGGCGGATAAGGTGGGCTTGGACAGAATCTATCTTTTGGGAATGATCCTTAGTACCCTTTCGACCTTGCTGTTGTCTATGGCGCCCAATTATCCAACTTTGATTGGACTACGGTTTTTTCAGGGGATGGCAGCATCTATGCAGATGGCAACAGGTATTGCGATTCTGTCGAATGCTTATCCCAAGGAGGAACGAGGAAAGGTGTTGGGCATCGCCATTGGTGCCATCTATATCGGGGCGGCTATTGGCCCCTATTTAGGCGGTTACTTGACCGATCATTATAGTTGGAAGGCAATCTTTATGGTAGGTTCTGGAATTAGTGCGCTTGCCACCTTATTGGCATTCAACACCCTTTCTTTGAAGAAGAAAGCACCGAAGGGAAAGCCCTTTGATTTGAAGGCAGCCTTGGCCTATTCGGGACTTATTCTGTCTATTTGGGGTGGGTTTACCTATGGGTCGAGAAGCCAGTATTTATTTCTTGTTGCTGGTGGTGGACTGGTTGGAGCATATTTCTTTTTGCGTAAACAACTGCATTCGAGAAACCCGATTATTGACATCCGTCTGTTCGTGAAGAATCAGGAGTTTCGCTGGGGAACATTGCTCACCTTTATGAACTACTCGGCATCGATGGCGATTGTCTTTACCCTAAGCCTCTTTTTGCAGTACATCAAAAAATTGACGGCTTATGAGGCAGGAGTGGTGTTGCTTTGCATGCCGGTGATTCAATCCGTCTTAGCTCCAATGGCAGGCAAGCTTTCCGATCGCTTTGACAAGAATTTGATGGTTTTTCTTGGGATGTCCTCAGGTTTTATCGGATTGGTGTTGACCTTGTTCCTAAATGAGGCAACCCCGTTGTGGGGAATCTATATGCTGTTGGGGTTCTTTGGGCTTGGCTTTGCCCTGTTCTCTTCGGCAAATATGAACCAAGTATTATCGAGTGTAGAGCCAAGTCAGACTGGGGTTGCATCGGGTTTTGTGGGAACGATGAGAATCGTAGGGATGCTGACAAGCATCACGGTTGCTTCGGCAGCTTTCGGATATTTCGTTGGTGATCAAAAAATAACTGCTGCAACCGAAGGTTTGTTTTTGCAGGGAGTCCAATTTTCCTTCGGTGTGTTCTTATTCATTTCAATGTATGGATTGTCTTTGGCTTACCGTTTATTGCGATTGGAAAGGAAGTCACGGACTTTGTTAATGAATTGAATTATCTGATTCATTGAAAAATATTGGGCACAAAAAAAGCCATCCGAATGGATGGCTTTTTGTTGATTACCAAATCTGTGGTGGTGGTGGAGTGTGCTGGTGGTTAGGGAATCGAAGACCAAGAACAAACTCATGAGTACCTGCACTGTAGTTGTTGATGTTGGTTGTAGTGAAGTCATACGCATAACCAATCTCAAACACCTTCTTGATGGTCAAACCAGCCATGGCGATCACCGCGTCATCATGACGGTAGGAGATGCCCAACCAGTAGTTGTGGTCGTAACGCAACTTGGCGTTCAAGTCGACTGAGTATGGAGCCGGAGCTACTTTTTTCACTACGAAAGATGGAACCAAGTCCCACTTGTCGCCAAACTCAAAGTTGTAACCAGCAGTAAAGAAGAAGTGGCGATCCAACGTACCTTCCATTTCGGAAACGGTATTAAGATCAAGCTTACTTCCTGTTAGTTGGAAAGTGGAGATACCAAAGAAGTACTTTCTGCTATAACCCCAGATACCAACACCAATATCAGGAGTGGTTTGTGACCTTAGGTTGGAATAATCCGAATGAATGCCTCCATCTTGGTCCCATTCCAATTCACTTTGGTTAAGCCCATAGTTCTTTACTCCAGCAAATGCACCTAAGCTAATCATGAAGTCCTTAGCAACAGGAAGGTGGTAGGAGTAAGAAGCTTTTACGCTCGTTACAGAGAAAGGTCCGATTTCGTCCCTGATGATGGCACCACCAGCTCCGTGGTGGCCCAACTGTTTTACATCGTCAAAACTGTTTGAGTGTTTGCCGATAGGAGCGTGACCGCTGATGTACATTGTGGTTGGAGCTCCTTGAACGTCCATCCACTGCTTTCGGTAACCAGCCTTGATGTCAATAAAGTCATCAGTGCCGCCTTCAGCAGGGTTCACCAAAAAGTAGTTCATCATGTACATACTGTACTGCTCCTGCTGCTGCGCTACAAGCAACAGCGGGCTGATGAGTGCCCCTACGAGAAGTAATATTCTTTTCATGACAAATATGGTTTAAGTCTTTTTAGAGGTACTGAGTATTGAGTACAGAGTACTGAGTGATTAACTCCGTACTCTGTACTATACTCTGTGTACTTATCGCAGAATGGTGATTGGTTTCATGCCACTTTGTTGTTGTACTTCAGTTACATCATCGTGCTTGTTGAAGTTGATGATATAGAAGTAGGTACCAACTGGCAATGGCTTACCGTTGTAGGTGCCGTCCCAACCGTCTGCATTGTCGTAACCTGTTTTCTCATAAACGAGGTTACCCCAACGGTTGTAAATCTCAATCTGAGCGTCTGGGTAGTTCTCGATATTTTTGATGACTAAAGTCTCATACTGACCAGAACCAGGAGCGATAACGTTTGGTACCCAAGGAGCAAGGTAGTTGAAGAGCTGAACTTTGCTTGTATCTACGCAGTAACCATTATTGTTTACCAACATGTAGTCAGTCAACTCGATGGCCAACGGCTTGTGCTCTGCTTTCTCAGTTTTAGAACCAACGATTCCGTCAACACGGAAGGAGTCAAGCTCGGCATCTTTCCAATACCACTGACGCTCGATTTCCAAGCCAAGGTTCATGGCGAGGGTATCGCTATGAAGGTCGAAGAGGGTGATGTTGCCATCAACATCCAACAACTCAGCTCTTATAATTTGAGGATCCTGTCCATCCAACACAATGCTTGCAAGTCCTGTTGGACGCTTGGCAATGTTGTTTGTCAAGGTGTCAACAAATCTGGAACTGTCAGTGTAGCAGAAGTATTGTGAACGAGCATTCATGATGATGGAATCACCCAGCATGTGATTGAATGCCCAAGCTTGCTTGTAAGTGTAGTTATGGCTAGTGTCCAATACTACTTGACCAGCCTGTACTTCCTGCACATAGAATGTATCAATGCCGTCATCAACTCTGTAGATGGTGTCGATGTACATGGCAAAGCGATTCGTATCCTGGATATGAGCCCAAGAGAAGATATTTTCGGTATCAGTAATCTTCGGGGTGGTTGGGCTTCCTACGATGTAGGCAACAGGAATATCCAAGTGCTTGGTGAGTTTGCCATCAACGTACACCTCGTTTCCGTAAAGAAGATCATCACCAACACAAACAGTATCCTTGATGATTTCAAAGGAATATTTGTGAGAACGGTTAATAACGAAAGTAGTCTTCAATGTGTCAATCTCAGTAGGGCAAGAGCTGGTGTCTCCGACTGCTACAAGAATTTGGTAAATCTGCTCTGCATTTTCACCAGTAATCAACTGAGCTCCAGTAAATCCATTGTCAATGAAGATTCCCTCTACACCATACTCCAAGCTGGTTTCACCATTTGCAGTGTCAACCATCAAAGTATCGTATGGAGTTGCATTCATATCGATGATTTTCCAATCAGCAACCGAAGTTGATTTATGGTTCCAAGAAGTGAGGTTGAAGTTGTAAGGGTTATTCTTTTTAACCTCATAATCATTATCACAAAGGATACTTGGAGTAGTCAATTCAGGAAGCTGAACTTTCTTAGTTACTTGGTAAGCTTTAGAAATTGAAGCATCACATTGAGTAGTCTTGTTTGTAATAGTTACAGAGGTAGTTCCATCAATAGAGAAATTCACATCAATGGTAGGCAAGTTTGTTGCAGAGGTGATTCCGCCAGTAGACTCTGTCCAAGAATAATCAAAGTTAGTTGGGTCAGCAGGGGTTACTGAGAACTGGCCCGAAGTGCCCTCACAACCGCCGTTTCCGTCGATTGAAATAGCGCTTACATCAGGTAGCTCATTTACTACAATATCCGCTGTGAAAGTATCAGTCGTTCCAAGATCATCAGTAATGGTTAGGCTGATTGTTTTTGTACCCGTGGAAGAGTAAGAAACCTCATGTGGACCAATTCCAGTCACAGTTGCAGGAGTAGCATCAGTACCAAAGTCCCAAACATAGGATACAATGTTATCACCAGTAGAGTTGTTGACGAAGGAAATACCACTGCCTTTACACACATCTGAGGCGCTTGTGAAAGAGGCTTTTAGCCCACAGCTCTTCAAGGAAATGGAATAAGAAGCAGGGGTAGCGTTTTCACAACCCTTTTCAGTGGTTTCAATAACAGTGATGTCACCGTTTTGGTCACCAAAATCAACAGTGATGCTTGAACCTGTAGCGTTACCTACAATATTGGCCCCGTTAGGGACAAACCACTTAAATGTACTGTTTGGATTAGCGTTAGTTACGGTGTAAACAACACCAGAAGCACTACACAATGGAGAATTGTCACCATCGATGTTTGGTTCTGGCAATTCATTGATATCAACTGTCAATGTGGCCTCTTCACTGCTACAAGTGGTGTTCTCGTCAGTAGCGACAACAGTGTAGGTTGCAGAACCCGTTTCGTTGCTCAAGTCAACTGTAATGGTAGAAGTAGAGTTGCCAGATTTGATAGTACCAGTAGGTCCAGTCCAATCATAAGTTGCATCCACCGAAGGGTTGCTAACAGCGAGAGTTACATTGTCATTACCTTCACAAATGTCACCAGCGTCTGCGAAGAGAGGAGTGTTTGGTTTGTTATCAACAGTAATAGTTACCGCAGCAGAAGAGGTTTGACAAATGTCTTTACCGATTGGATCATAAACCAGAACAGTATAATCACCAGCACCTGCGTCAGTTACCGTAAGCGTATTGTTTGTTTCACCGGCAATGATAGCTCCATCCTTGTACCATTCGAAGGCAAAGCTACCTCCTGCTGGACTATAGTTGGCAGTTAGAGTACGTGTCTCATCCGGACAAAGGCTGTTATCGTTACCTTGAACAGTAATGTTTACACTTGTAGGAGTAGTACATGGTGGATCGAATTCACAGGTAGAGAATTCAGAGGTACGACCACTCGAAGGGTTCGTAGCGGTTACGATGGCATTGTCCTTAGTAAGACCAGCAGCCACAGCGTCAGCATCAGTGAGGTCATATTCCCAAACTACTTCACCATCAGAATTCGTAGTGGCAAGCACGAAGTCAATCCACTGTGCTCCTTGTGCTTCTGGTGAAGCTGTAACTGATGCATCAGTAGCGCTACATGCCAAATGGGCAGGCTCATCTACCAAATAGATGTCTACAGTATCTCCAGCTGTAACTGCCTTACCAGAAATTTTGTTGGCATCAGGCTCTGCAGAGTTTACGGTTAGGATGCCCATACCGTAGTCCTTGTTACCATTGTTCTCATGGTCAATACCTTTACCGGTGTTGCCATAAGTCACGTTACCACGGATGTTGTTGTTGTTGGTGCTTGTTCCGTCAACAACGATGGCGGCAGACTTTGAATTGATAATCAAGTTGGCTTGACCTGGACGACCGATATAGTTGCCAATGGACCCTCCAATCAAGTGAATGCCTGGACCATTGTTTTCAAGTCCCGTTTCAGTAGTGTTGCCGTTACCGATTTGGTTGTTGACTACGATGTTACTGTTGGAAGCGTTGATTTGGATACCATTGCCATTTCCAATAATAAGGTTGCCTGAAGTAGTACCTACTTGGTTACTGCTTCCTTGGTCGATGGCAATTCCCCAATCACTGTTACCATTCAAAACACCATTTTCATCTTGACCAATAAAGTTTCCGTCAATGAAGTTGTTGGAAGCAATATAAGTGATGATACCAGTGGCGTTGGAGTAAACATAGTTCCCAGAAATGCTGTTTTGCTGAGCTCCTTGTTCTAAGGCAATACCATTGTAGGTGTTGTCCCAACTCATATTTCCACTGATGGTGTTACCAGTTGATCCATTAATGTCAATACCTGAAAAACCGTTTTCAAATGTTTTGTTACCAGTAATAGTGTTGTTATTACTGCTGTCCCAAGCCAAAATACCGTGGTTTACGGTTTGAGAAACAGTGTTTCCAGTAATCTGGTTAGTGGTTGATTGACGGATTTCAATACCATTAAAGAAACCAGTAACTGTATTGTCGTTAATCTGGTTGGTAATGGAATTCGCCAATACGTTTATACCACTGATGTTATTGGTTTGGTTAATTGGGCTGAAGGTAGCTGAAATAGTATTGCTTTCGATTACGTTCTCGCTTGAGTTTGTTGTAACCTCAATTGCAGCTCTAGACAGTACACCATTCAAATTTTGGTTAGCGTCATCTTGTGGGTTCGAAACTACCACAATATCAGAATTCTTAATTGTGTTCCTTGAACCCTGAATCAAGACACCACGACCTTGAAGGTCTACATTATCAGCAGAGTTGTCTTCACCAAAATAAATCAAACGGCTTGTTGCAGTAGGGGAACCTACAGTGGTGTTCTCAACAACGTTGAAATCAGCTTTACCGATTGGGTTATTAAGGGTTTTCCACAAATAGACGTTACCAAATACCAAGTTGCCTGATACTGTACAGCCGGAAATTGTGTTGTTGTCGCCAACCACTTCAAGATTACCGTTGTTAATTGAACAGTTGTCGAAGGTAGTGCCGTTTACTGCTTTAGCAGGATTTACTGTACCCAACCAAATGTTACCATTAAGGAATCCACAGTTTTTGACAATGTTGTTGTCACCTTCAATCGACAAAGAACTACTTTGAGTAGCATTGGTTGTCCAGTTGATGTTCTCAATGGTGTTTCCTGTACCTGTGACAATAAACCCTGGAGACCAAGTGTTTGGAGCTGCGATTGTAAGGTTAGGTGCACCAGTACCATCAATTACCACATTGTTTGCACAAAGTTTATTGTAAAGAGTGTGCATGGTAATAGTGGAGTTCGCAGGAAGGTTAAACTCAATGCGGTTAACAAGTCCCCGGTTCGCTTGGTACAATGCTTCGGCAAGGGATCCTGGTTGAAGGGTTTCCGTTGCCTGTGGTGTACCAGAACAAACAGCATCCGTCCAAAGTGTACCATGATTGGTGGTTGTGACCGTAAAGGTCTGCGCCATCAAAAAGTTTGACCCAGCCAGGCCAACCATTAGCGCTATAAACGAGAGTAGTCGTCTCATCATGAATTGGTTTGGTTCGTGTATGAATAACTCTGCTTAGCCGATTTGGCCAAGCAGAGCGGTAAAAACTTATTTTTCGACGTTGTAGTCAGCGTTTCCTTCTTCCTTGTGGATTTTCACACCGTTACCAACTTCAAGGACCTTGAATTCCACACGACGGTTGCTTGCGCGACCTTCTTTGGTGGCATTGGTAGCTCGTGGTGAAGTCTCACCATAGCCTTTGGCATGGAAGAGCTTTTGGTCAATACCGTGCTGACCGAGGTAGTTAACTACAGCTTGTGCTCGGTTTTGAGATAGTCGTTCGTTGGAAGATTCAGAACCTACGTTATCGGTGTGCCCCGCAATCTCCACTTTAATGTCTGGAGCATCCTTAAGAACACGCACTAATTTGTCAAGCTCAGGGAATGACTCGGGTAGGAGGTTTGCCTTACCAGATTCGAAGAAGATATTTTCGATATCAAAGGAAACCACTTCCCAAGGCTTAAGACGGATTTCCATGATAGAGTCTTTGACAACAATCAAATCCTCAATGTCCATGGTCTCAATGCTGGTGATGTAACCTTCAGCGTGTACTTCAAACTCGTACTTTCCAGGCTTCAATGTTTTTTGGTACCCATTAGTGGTGTCAGCAAGTGCATCGCCCATAGGTGTGTTTGGCAATTGCTTCAATACAATGTGACCTTCAATCTTTTTGCCTGTGTCCTTGTCATAAATAAAGGCAGTCAAGTTCAGTTTTGGATCTGGAGCTAAGAAGAAGTCCATTTCCTTTTCTGTTTTAGCGCCTACAGCACTAAGGTCAATTTCACCAGTCTCAGGGATGTAGTTTGGTGCAGAAACCGTGTACTTATACTTTTTGCGAACAGGAAGATCGCTCAAAGCATAACCTGTGGAATCAGTAGTCTTGTCTGAGCTTGAAACGCTTCCACCTACCTCTTCAAGAGTGATGGTAGCGGTAATCATCTTACCAGAAATTTTGTCGTAGACTTTACCCGTCAAAGCGAAGGTTGGCTTCTCTGTCATTTTCACACGAACGATGTCCGAGTGCTCCACACCATCAGAAGTGGTGAAGTGGTGGGTCATGTAGGCGTAGTCACCTTTATCCGGAACAGAGAAGTAGAACTCATCATCGGCAGTGTTGTATGGTTTGCCGATGTTTACTGGAGCGGTCCAAGAGGTCCAAGTACTGTCTTTACGCTCAGTCTTGAAGATGTCATAACCTCCAATACGTCCGCGGTGACCATTACTTGAGAAGTAAAGCGTTTTTCCGTCAGCAGCTAAGAAGGCAGTGGCTTCATTGCCTGGGCTGTTTACTACCGGTCCCAAATCCAATGGATGGCTATAGTGCTTACCATCCTCTTCAAGGAAACTAACGTAGAGGTCCAGACCACCTACAGATTCTTTGTTTTGAAGAGAAAGGAAAATCACCTTCTCGTCATTGGTCATGTGAACAGAGAAACGTCCTTCGTTTTTCAAGCCTTTAATCTTGATTTCCTCAGGGAAGCTCCATGAATCTCCACGACGAATGGATTGTGAAACCCCAGCCTTAGAAAGGCCGTTCTTCATGTAAACATTACCTAAAATCAACTTGTCACCGTCGTTTACTACTGCCTGAACAGAGTTTGAACCGTGCTTGGTGTTGATTGGGCTTCCCAAATCTTCTGCTTCAGACCAAGTGCTGTCAGCATCATTGAAATAGGAAACAAACACATCACTGGTGTATGCTTGTGTTTTATGTTTGTTAACCCCAGTGGTGTCAATACGGAAAAAGTATAGTGCTTTTCCGTCAGGAGAGATCCGAGGACCGGATTCTACATGTGCCGAGTTAATGGCGTCCCCAAGATTCTCAACCTTGTAAAGGTTGGAGTCAACATCGTAAATCAGTGTGTCATGGTCATACAAGTGGCTCTCTATTTTTTGTGCATAGAGGTGGTTGAAGACCATTCCCAGAAAAAATGCTGGGAGGAGTAGCGCTCTTCTCATTGTTTGCCTGATTGGTTGTCCGATGGTTTAATGAGGGGGGAACTGTTTGAATGACAGATTAGTTCCGAAAATCCCCAATTGAACTTGAAAGTATTCAAACTATAGCAAGATAAGAATATCAAGGAGAAGTTGAACCCCTTTCAGTCTTACCCGTACCATTATGGAATAGTGTATTTATTCCAAATGGTTGCTTCCATAGTAATACAAAAAGTTTAGAAAAGGTAAACATTTCATGATAGAATAGCTTCCTGTATGAAAAAGGGAGATAATCCTTATATTTGCCGTTGATTCGAATCACTATTTAATTGTCAAGACAAAAGGTATTATGGCTTCTACTCGCCTTATCCGCAAAACTCAGCGCAAACGCGCCAAGCAAGAGCGTTCAGCAGCAAACATCAAGCTTCTTTCTTTCAAGCCTGTTATTAAGAAGGTTGACGTTGAGGAGTTGAAGAAACAGTTTGCCAAATAAGATTTGGTAAAAAGACTAAAAAAGAGGCTGTCTCAAAAGTTGAGTCAGCCTCTTTTCATTTTTATCAGATTGTTAGCTTTGAGGATGGCCCATTCCAAGAAGACTTTTAAGCAATATGAACCAGGACAAACAGTATTGTTTCCACCA
>JAUIJC010000064.1 GCA_030431525.1 Bacteroidia bacterium
CATCCAATATCAGCTTGGCGCATGACAACAGAGGAAATCAAGACAGATAAATCTTTAGTTTAGGTTAGCCAAGAGATATAAAAAAGAAGAGGCTGTCTCAGGGTAGATTTGAGACAGCCTCTTTTATTTTTTGCCTAAAATCATAAAATGGGTGGATACACAGCTTAAGCCAAAGCTATTTCAACAAGAATGAAACAGCTTTGGGTCCACATCTGCCCTACCCTTGAGCAGAAATAGGGTTTAGTTTCAAGTACACTTTTCGACAGCCTTGAGTCACGTACACAACTGCCAAATAAAAATCCCTCTCAGCACTTATTTAAAAGCACTGAGAGGGATATTCTGTTTTAGACTAACCTGTCTTTAGATCAATCCAAATTTAAACGCTCACGGATCAAATAATCATTCTTCTTTCTGGTATTGATGGCCAGTAGTTCAGCCAAAAATCCAGTGAGGAAAAGCTGGGATCCAATGATAAGGGCCACAATTGCCAAAAAGAATAAAGGCTGGTCCACAACATCCCTCGCTGTACCACTTGTATTCAACAAGTAGATCTTCTCTCCAATCAACCAGCAGATAAACGCAAAACCAGTCAGGAATGAGAAGATACCCAAGGTTCCAAAGAAGTGCATTGGCTTCTTCTTGAACTTGAAAACAAAAGTGATGGACATCAAGTCCAGCAATCCGTTGACAAAGCGTTCAAGACCAAACTTGCTGGAGCCGTACTTTCTGGCTTGGTGCTGTACCGCCTTTTCTCCAATCTTTGAGAAACCAGACCATTTAGCAATCACTGGAATATAGCGGTGCATTTCACCATATACCTCGATGTTCTTCACTACACGCAAGTCATACGCCTTCAGTCCACAGTTAAAGTCATTCAACTTTACCTTAGATACCGAACGCGTAACAGCATTGTAAAGCTTGGTAGGAATCGTTTTAGAAAGAGGGTCATAGCGCTTTTGCTTCCAACCAGAAACCAAATCATAACCTTCCTCTGTAATCATTCTATAAAGGTCAGGAATCTCCTCAGGGCTATCCTGAAGGTCAGCATCCATCGTGATTACAACTCGACCTGAAACCGCCCTAAAACCAGTATCCAGCGCCGCTGACTTTCCGTAATTTCGGTTGAATCGGATTCCTTTTACAGCAGGATTAGATTTCTCCAAACCTTCGATGATTTTCCATGAATCATCGGTACTTCCATCATCCACAAAAACGACCTCATAGCTGTACCCATGCTCCTTCATTACCCGATCAATCCAATCATGGAGTTCGGTCAATGATTCCTCCTCATTTAAAAGGGCTATGACAATCGATAAATCAAGCACTTCTGACATCTAATTAAAAATTGATAAAGCGAACAACCCACGTACTTAGTGTTCCAAGCTTTGTGGGTTGTGTTCTAATTCGTTACTTCATCCACTTTCCTGCGCCTATACACAAAGGCCAAAAAAATGGAAAACAAGGTACCTATCATGAAATACTTGACCTGCTTGTCTTGAGCAATCATGTAAGGTGTCGTGGTTTTCAAGGCGGAGATATGCCCCTCAATGGTCTTTATTTCCTCACGCTTCTCTTTCCTCTCGGCATCATTCTTAGCCTCCTTCAGTTCCCCTTCCAAGCGCTCAACTTTTTGGTTCATCCTACTGGATTGCCATTCAATACTTTCAGGAAGATAGTCTGGATCCATAAAGCCAAGGAATCCCCAAATAGAAAAACCAACCACAGCAGAAGCAAGTGCATTGGTCAACAATCCTACGGCCAAACCCTGCCCAAACGGCATTTGTCTTTGAGCTGGCCCATTTCGGAAATAATAAATCGCCAAGGCGATAAAAACCAATGGTATAAAGAAGTCTAAGCTCTGGAAATCATCAAACAACTTGATGTCAAGGAAGTAGAAGACCAGAAAATAAACAAAGCCGAACACCCCTCCTACAATTCCAAAGAGGAGGGCCGTTCGGACCATTTCACGTGTTCTCATGAGTAGGATGCATGAGGCTAAGGAGGATTGTTCCCCTTTGAATGCCTCTTAAATTTTATGGAACTGTCCCTTGTTTGCCACTGCAACCGCCTTTCCCTTGAGGGTAAGACCAAGGAATGGAGAATTGGAGGAACGGGAAGCAAAATCCTTCTCGTCAACCACCCATTCTTTCTCAGTATCGAAAATCGTTAGGGAAGCCTTTCCGCCCTCTTCAATCACTGGCTTTTCCAAGTTCAACAAATCCCTTGGCGCATCAGTAATTTTGCTAACCAGCTGGTCAATATTCAATCCTTGGCTAAAGCTGTTCAAAGCCCCGAATAAGGTTTCCAAGGAAATCACACCATACTCAGCGTAATCAAACTCCAATCGTTTAGATTCAATATCCTGTGGGTTATGGTCAGAAACCACCACATCGATGGTGCCATCAGCCAAGCCTTTTCTCAAAGCCTCAATATCAGACTCGGAACGGAATGGTGGATTGACTTTGAAGGAAGTATCAAACCTCCCAATCACGGAATCATCAAAAGCCAATTGATGGACTGCGACATCACAGGAAACCTGCAAGCCTTCCGCCTTGGCCTCTCGAATTAAACCAACAGATTCCTTCGTGGAAATACAGGAGAAATGCAGACGACCACCTGCGTATCGCAACAAATCCAAATTGCGCTTCACCGCAATTTCCTCTGCCAAGGATGGAATGCCTGGGAAACCAGCTCTTGTGCTGAAATAGCCCTCATGAACCAAACCTTTACTGGAAAGGTAGGCATCGGCAGGGCGATCCATCAACAACCCTCCGTTCTTTTGGAGGTATTGTAAGGTCTTAAGAAGAATGCCTGTATGAGAAATGGATTCAAAACCATCAGTGAAACCAACAGCACCTTCGGAACCCATGTCATTCATTTCCGCCAAGGCCTCACCCTTACAATCTTTGGAAACTGCTCCAAGCGGATGCAAATGTACAGGCTGGAACGCCCCTTTTGAAATGACGTATGAAACGCCATCTCGTCCTTGAATCACTGGTTTTGTATTCGGCAGAAGTGCTACATCCGTAAACCCTCCTTTCAAGGCCGACAAGCTACCAGAACTAATATCTTCCTTATGTTCCTCTCCAGGATCAGCGAAGAAGGCTCGCATATCAAACCACCCTTGGGAAACCTTCAGACCTGTTCCGTCGAAAGTCTCTCCATCTGTGGTTAAGCCCTCACCTATCTTTTCAATCTTTTCCCCATTCAACAAAATATCTCTCACCTGATTATGATGGGAAGAGGAAGGATCAATAATGGTAATATTCTTAAGTAGCACTAGCATACCTATCGTAATCAACACATCAGGGACATCCAATGGAATATGGATGGGTTATTTTCCCTGTTGCCCAAATCTCAGTAACACGGTTTCCCCAAGCAGGAAAACCAAGCACAAAATTAGGCATATTTTCCACAAGGGAAATCCTTCTTTTGCCTCATCCAAGTTCATTCCCGCCGTCAAAATGCTACTCGTATCTATCACCTTGATATTCGGATAGTTGGCAAACATTCCTTCCAACTCATCTACCGAATAAAAATCCATCTTGGACTCCCTTTTGTCTGGATTTAGGGCAACCGTTGTCACCAATTCCTCCTTTGCATCCAAAATTTTATAGAAACCAGGGGCTTTTACTTCGGCAGGTAAATGGATGTACAGTTTATTATCCACCACACGTTGCTCTGGAATAACCTGAAGGTCTTTTCCAGTCAGTTGATAGCGCATTCCAACCGTGAATTCACCATCTATCACCAATTCACCAGTTCCCATATTATAGGCTGGATTCAAATTGGTTCGGGTGGAAAGCATCGCCACTTTATACAGGATGGGAACGAATAAGGCGTGTTTTTCAAAATCAGTGTACTCATTAGCCAATGGCGAAGCACAAACATAGATGTTCCCTTGACCAAAGGATTTCCGACCAAAAAACGAAGAACCATCCTGCGCCACCAATAGCCCATCCAATTGTCTCCCTAAATTCAATAGGGCTTTGGCGCGAGGCATTTGCATATCCTTACGCTCCTCTTGGAACACACCCGAATAGAATGGATTTTGATAATCCACCAATCGCAAAGGCATCAATTTGGAAAGCGTATCGAAGTCCTTTTGGGCATTGATTCCCCACTGGGCTAACACCTCACTTCCTTTACCATTCCCCGAAGGGAAATAAACAACGCTACCTCCTTTTTCTAACACCTTGTTCATGGCCTGAATCAAACCGTCATCTGGTGCACTTACTCCATCTAATAAGATGACATCCGCTACTTCAAGCGCCTCAAAGTTTAACCCAAGCTCTCCCATGACAGCCAAATCAAACATCGGCTCACTGGCATAAACCTTCCTTGTAGCTGAACTGGCACCTTTACCCTGCACCACCGCCACGGGAATTTTATCAGTTACTTCAGCAACGAATCGGTACTCATTATCAAAGTCCACAGGAAAGTCCTCAAAGACAAGCTGGCATTGCTTGAACCCTTTTCCCTCAAGGGTAAAACCAAACTCTGCAATCCCATTTCCCTTTGCAGGGAGATTCACACTTGAGGAAGCTTTCAATTGCTCATCCACCGTAAGACGGACCGCCAAGCCTTCAATCTCCTCATCTCCAACATTATTCAACCGAGCCTTCAGTTCAACGGTTTCTCCTTCACGAATAAAGGGAGATACAAACCAAACTGAATCCACATAGACATTGCTTCTTTCAGCCTGACCCAAAGGCACCAAATAAATCTCGGAGGTCGTATCCTTCACTTCCTCCTTCCAATCTTCTGAGGTGCTTTTCTGGAAGTCACTCAAGACATAGCGTACCAATTGTTCCTTTGATCCCAAATTCTCATTGGCTCGTGTTTGACGTTCCCAAACCTGCCCTAAAGTCCGCAAAGAATAACTCTGCTCCACTTCTGCCAAGCGCTCCTGAATGTTCTTTGGCCCATAGAAATAACGGTCTCCTCCAATAAAATCATTGGTCATCAACGCAACTTGCGATGATGGTGGAAGCTGTTCTACCAAATCTTGGACATAGGTCATTCCCAAATCAAAAGCTCGTTCATCCCCCTGCTTTCGGGTCATGCTTTGGGAGTTATCCAGATAAATTGACGTACCGCCAAGGTTCTTGTGGGAAACAATTCCGTCCTTTTTAAAAAATGGAATGGCGAAGGCCAAAACCATGCAGACGATGAAACCTATCCGACAAAGGAGCACTAATAACCTTCGGAGCTGAAACTTTTGCTGGGTGCTTTTCCTCACCTCCTTCAGAAGGCTCAAATTGGTAAAGAAAACCTTCTTCCTGCGCTGAAGATTAAAGAGGTGAATGATTATGGGAATGGCAATGAATGCCAAGGAATAGAGAAAAAAAGGATAGTGAAAATTCATTGCCTTACATACAAAAAGGCATTAGAGGGATTTGATATGCATCAACGCAAAATCAATATCCCTCTAATGCCCGAAGTGATTAACTCATTATTTCTTTCTGTCGTCCTCGTAATAATGATACTCAATCTTACAATTCGGAAGTAATTCCTCCAAGAGTGCTAATTCAGTGTATTTCAACACCCTGCGATTCTCAATCTTCAATACTTCCAACTGCTCAAATTCGCTAATGACATTGTAGAACTCATCAGAAATTTCTTGCTGAGGCTCCACCTCCAAATAGCGTAATGATTTAACGGAGAGAAGTTTCCTTAACTCCATTGGCTCATTCAGCTTTGGATTTCCCCCTAAGGCTATTTTTCTGAGATTTGGTAAATCTGCCAACCAAGTTGGCAACTCGCCCAAAGAGACATTTTTCTGGTAATCCTTCTCGGCATAATGACGAGCGTGGCCATATTGGTTTTCCTCAACCACCATTGGAGGCCTCAAGTACAGCTCTTCCAAGTTTTCGAATTCCTTCAGGCTTTCTGGTAGTTCCTTGTGATTTGCCGAATAACTCGCCAAATCCAAGACCTGAACCTTTTTTGGATGCTTCAGCGCCTTATTCAAATCATCATAAACTTTAAGTTTCTGATTTGAAACAAAGCTCAACAAAACGAACGCAATGAAACTTAACGACAGTATTTTTTTCATTTCAGAATCCTTTTATCATCCATCACAACACCCTAAACTCAATTCGACGGTTGGCCTGACGCCCCTTCTCTGTTGAGTTGTCGGCTACGGCTTTTGTTTCACCATAACCCTTAAAGCGCAACCTACTAGATGCGATACCTTGCTCCACAAGATAGTCATAAACAGCTTTCGCCCTCTTCTCTGACAAGCTGATATTGTCTTGGGTCGAACCTACATTATCTGTATGGCCACCAATCTCAATTTTTAGACTTGGATTATCTGTGAGCAACTGTGCCAACTTATTCAATTCAAAGGTTGACTTGGAAAGAAGCTCATACTTACCCGATTCAAAGAAAACATTGGGAAGAACAACAGCCTCCTTGTTGGACAACGGCTTCAATTTCACTTCCAAAGCCAATGGAGCCTCCAAGGCATCCTTAGCAAAATCAAAATGGGTGGAATGAAAATAATACCCCTCCTTTTCCACATGAAGGGCATACTCATGACCTTGAGTCAATACCACCAAGTATTTACCCTCAAGTTGGTCTGAAGAAACAGTTTGTTCAAGTCCTTCTTCTCCTAAATCAACAAGAGTAATCTTAGATGCCAACGGCTCCGCGGTCTGCTGGTCGCTAACCATTCCCTTAGCATGGAAACTAACCGCCTTTGGCTTAATGGACTCAGGTACCTCAAACTCATAAATCAACGAATACGAATTCTGCCCTTGGCGGAAGAACTTTTCATAATATCCCGTTGAATAATCGGTGGTGATAAAGAGGGAACCTTCATTATTCGGAGTGTTCAAGGGATAGCCCAGATTCACAGGCTCTTGAAATTCTCCAGCAAAAACATTGGAATAAAACAGGTCATAACCTCCCATTCCATAGTGATAATCAGAGGCGAAGAAAAGTCGTCTACCGTCTGGATGAATAAAAGGTGTTACCTCATTTCCAACGGTATTCACCTTACCTCCAAGGTTTTTAGGCGAAGACCATTTTCCATCCTCACCTTTTTGGGTGACATAAAGGTCTCTTTTCCCCAATCCTCCAGGCCTGTCGGAAGAAAAATAAATGCGCTTACCATCAGTAGACAATGAAGGCTCAGAATCCCAATTGGCTGAATTCACCCCCTTGCCTAAATTCACTGGGTCACTCCACTTTTCACCCTCCTTATAACTGATATACAAGTCACAGCGACCAACGCCATCCCTTCTATTACAGGCGGTAAACACCATGGTTTGCCCATCACCAGAAATAGAAGCAAAGCCTTCATTTTCCTCCGTGTTTATCGGTGAGGGTAAAAGCCTTGGATAACCCCATTCCTTGTCATCCATTTTCGAGATAACAATCTGTTCATTGGCTAACCTTCCTTGTCCCTCTCTAATTGAAAAAATCATTTGTTCTCCATCCGCAGTAAGCATTGGATGAGAAGGAAAACTATTGCTGTTGATTGTTTCCCGAGGCAACATCTGCTCTACCAAAGGATATGCATTAGCAACCAATCCCTGTGCAACCTTACAAGCCTCTAAACGTTGTTCGGAACTCTTAACAATCTTCGCGGTGTGAGCACCTACATCAATGACACGCTGAAATTCTGATATGGCCTTTGCATACTCTCCCTCTTTATGGTAAAGATCCCCAAGATGATAATAGGAGGCGATAAAGGTTGCGTTCTTAGGATAACTCCTAACAATGGCTTCATAATGGGACTTAGCAACATCATTCCTCTGGAACAACCTATAATTATCCCCTAAAGTCTGATGAGCTTCCCCAAAGTTCGGATCTATCTGCACGGCCTTTTCCAAATTGGCAAAGGCGCCATCAAAATTCCTATTGTATCCACCCATCATTTCCAACGCCTGTTCATACAACTTGATGGCTTTCTTGGATTTAGTGGTGTATTGCTTTTTCTGGGCAAAACTTACCGAAATAAAAAACACAAAAAAGGATAAAAGGATAATCCGAACTCTCATAACAATCTTTTAAACCCTACTCTTTCAATAACCAATCATTGGTCCATTGGCTGATAATGCATATTAGCATTCCGCTCCAAGTTAGCAAAGCCGTGTAATACCTGCTCCACAATTAAAATCCCTTGAATCAATTGATCCCGTTCAGCATAAGTCAAGACCTCCATCAAGTGTTTTTCAAACTTCTTCATGTACTTGCGCTTGGCTTTTATGTCCTTCACCAGAAGCTTGATATTCTTCTTCGATTCAGGAATCCCCAAATCATCAATAGTCGAACCGCCATGAGCAACCAACGGAGCAAAGGGCATCACTTCATAAAGGGCAATAATCCTTCGGACATAAATGCGACGTAAAGAGACTTTAGTCAACTTCTCCAAGTCATGGGCATTGTGATACATATTCACTTTCGCCTTTCGACTCTTGACTACTGCTCCCTTCTTTCTTTCTCTCTTATCGCTTTGAGCTAAGGCAACTCCTGTCCCAAGACAGCATAAGAAAAGTGTTAGTATCAGCTGCTTATATCGCATGGTACAAATACTTAATAAACTCAAAATAAAAGCCTCCGCAGTTCCGAAGCCCTTTTAGCATTCAGAACCACGGAGGCCTTTTATCAACCAAAAATTTTGATTGAATTAGTCTTGCTGTTTGGCAGCCTTTTCAACTTGATGCAATACATCCTCCAAGAAAAGGATACACCAAATAATATTTCTTTTGTCAGCGTAAGGAATGATATCGTGAAGCGTAGTCTTCACAGTCTCCAAATAAGCATTTTTGTTCTTCACCTCCTTCTCAAGGTTCGAAACATTGTTCTTGGTCTCAGGAATTCCCATTTCCTGCAAAGTAGCGCCTGATGGGGCACGGTGCAGAGCTAAATATGGAAGAACTTCTGATACGACAGAAACACGCTCAAGATAGATTTCTGTCAATTCCAACTTGCCCATCTTATCGAGTTCGGCCTCAGTATGGTATTTGTCAATCTTAGCGTTAGAGCTCACATAAGTAGCTGAAGTTGAAGATGACCCAGAAGAAGCATTATCCTGAGCGAAGAGACCATGTGCACAGAAAAGCACAGCGACCAAGGCTACAAACCTTTTCATAAATTCTCGAAGGGTTAATTCGTTGAATGTTTTCAATAAAATCCTTCTTCTAATATACAGGGATTTTATAGGATAAAAAAGAAAAAGGCATCTTCCTTATGGAAAACGCCCAAACTAATTGGAAAAATCACCTAATCGTTCGTATTCCCCTGACTTTCAACTCTGTTCTACCATTTAACTCCTCATCCTCCATTGCCGCTCCCACCGAATTCCAGAGTTTTTCATTCCCTGATGCATCCACAACCTTAATGTCACCTAAACCTCCATCCCTCTTAGAGGTCAAGTAAGCCATAATTTCCTCTGATCGTTTTTGTGACAAAGTGGTGTTTCTCCTCCAGCCGCCATCCGTATGAGTGTAACTTCCAACCTCCACAAGTAATTCAGGATACTTTTTGAGGATTTTGGCATTATGCCTCAAAACACTCTTTTCCTTGAAACTCAAGCGATCACTATCCAAACTGTAGGTGACTGGAAGCAAACACAACTTCTCTTCCATCATCATTCTATCAAACGCCTCATTGTACTTTGTCTGAGCCTCAGCCAAACTTTCACAATCTACGGTCGAAAACGCTTGAGATTTTGCAATGAGATTCCCTTTCCAAGCACAAAGCAGATAATCTTTCCCCTTTGAAATTCTTAGAGGATGCGGGTTTTCAGATAAACTATCCACCTTAATCAATCCCTCGTGTGTCTGCTCAAACAAAACCATATGCGGAACATCCACTAAAAACCTTCCTTGTCCATGTTCATCCTCGAACAATTCATCAACTGCTTTTCTGTTGATTGCTCCCAAAACCACCAAAGGCTGTTTTTCTTCAAACAAGAAAATTGCCTGCTTAGTCGCCCATTCAACTTTTAGGCTTAAGGTATCAGAAAAAGGCCGACTGACATCAATCTTTTCACTACTCTGTTCCTTTCCTCCTATGGCCCATGAATATTTCGGGGACTCCAATTCTTTTGGTAAAGAAACCTTCCACTGAAAGTCAATGGGCTCTCCTACAAGCAATGTATCCTTGAGTCCAGAAAAGACATGCACTTGATTTAATTCGACATCGAGCTCACGTTCGCCCATCGACATAATTTGAGCCTTACGATCAATCACATTCAACATCACATGCTGGCTTTCCCCATTTGAAAAACATTTTCTTACGGTATCGCCTTCTATCGATGTACCATCAGCAAAATCCCATCGAAAGTCCACCCAAGCTAATTCTTCTGGCTCCTTGAGGGTAAACGTTGCACAAGAGGGTTCCTCACCCAAAATCACAAGAGGCATTCGGCTTGAACGCACCAAAACCTCAACCTCCTCAAAGAGTGTAAGCTCTTTGCCCTTAAAGAAAATCTCAACGGATAAGGAAACCTTGTGTTTACCTGAAATAGAAAAAACGGCAGACGCCTTTTTTCCACAAGCATACTTCCCATTACCAAATTGCCAATAAAAGTCCTTGACCTCCATTTCTGGATTTGGTACCAAATCACAATCAAAAAATAGTTCTTCTCCAGTACTTCCCTCCACTGGCGCCCTTATTTCCAACAGATCTTGCCTCAAGTCTTGTTCAAACTCAAGAACCTCCAACGTGATGTTCAAGGACGGATCGAAGATAATAGCCTTGGCCACAAACTTTTCATGGCTTTCGTAACAATGGCTTACGACCCGCCCTTGCCCCTCATGACCATCTCCAAAATCCCAAAGTACTACTTGGCCTGAACCTACCCTCCCCCTTGACACAGACAAGTCCACACAGGTAGAAGACTCCAAAACTTGAACATACTCAAGCAGTCCTTCCTCATAAAAATCCTTGGCCAGACAAAATGTAGAATCAACTTCACTTTCCTCTTGGGCAAATGAAATGGGCATAAATATAAAAAATGCCATTAAAGCTATTACAACCCCCTTTCCGTTCATTGAATATTGGTATCACTCAATAAAATTAAATCAAACCCTTACTTACCCAATACGCTTCATAACCGCATTATGTTTGGCTTCATCTATATAGTTCCCCCTGAAATTTGGACCACAGGTTAAGTTAAGTTTCAAGTAACTTTATGACCTATGTCCAAGCGCAGAAAATTCACGTCGGAATTCAAGACAAAAGTAGTCTTGGAGGCCCT
>JAUIJC010000065.1 GCA_030431525.1 Bacteroidia bacterium
GGCTCCTCCGTCGCCGCCCTTGCTTATACTCCGGAACAGGATTGAAGAGGTATTGTCGAGAAGGAAAAAAGGAAATTCGTTAACTTCATTTCACATAACTGTGGTACGAAGAATGGGGGGATGTATATGATATAGATCGTAAAGCCGTTGAATCATTTATTGATGGGGCAATCAGGAGTAGGCGGCTTCCTTTGTTGAGCAATCCGGCCGATGAATTTGACTTGTTGTTCAAGAATTTGAGATTGGTCAAAGACGGAAAGTTGAAAAGGTCGGCTGTGTTGTTGTTCGGTAAGGACCCAAGAGAGTTTGTGCCCAATGCTTTTGTGAAAATTGGTCGATTTGGACAATCAGATACTGACTTGCTCTTTCAGGAGGTCGTAGAAGGTGCTGGCTTTAGTCTTGCTGATGCAACCTTAGAAATTCTGGAAAAGAAGTTTTTGGTAGCTCCCGTTTCTTATGAAGGAATCCATCGTGTAGAACAATTAGAGTACCCGAAAATAGCTATTCGGGAAGCGCTTTTGAATGCCATTGTTCATCGGGATTACGCTGGTGCACCAGTTCAAGTGAGTGTTTATGATGACCGATTGATGGTTTGGAATGAGGGTGAATTGCCTGAGGATCTTACAATTGATGATTTATTTAAGAAGCACCCTTCCCGACCGCATAATCCAATTTTGGCGGATGTGTTTTTTAAAGGTGGGCTTATTGAGGCTTGGGGGAGAGGAACGCTAGCAATATTTGAGGCCTGCGAGAACCAAGGTTTACCTAAGCCTTCTATTGAGCTGATGGGAGGAGGCGTTTGTGTCACCCTATTTAAGAGAAAGGAGGAGAAGTTGGGTGATAGGTTGGGTGATAGGTTGGGTGATAGGTTGGGTGATAGGTTGGGTGATAGTCAAAAACGAATCTTGGAGGCCATTGAAAAAGACCCCAAGATAAGTATCGTTCAACTTTCAAAAGCACTGGGAATAAGTACAACCGCCGTAGAAAAAAACATTAAGGTGCTTAAAGAAAAAACGATTCTTCAACGGCATGGCAGTGCCAAAGGTGGTTTTTGGGAAATTTGTATCAGTCGATAATGGGGACGGAACCTTGATTTTTAAGGATTATTGGATGGGCAGGATGCGGTGAGGGATTCAGACGCAGGCATTCTAAAAATCAGGCTCAAGGGAGGGAAAGAGTAATCTGCATCCTGCTTATCCTCATATCCTATAAATCCTGGTCCTTGTTTGAGGTATTACAGGCATTCCCGAACTTAGCGGCATGAAGAAGCTCCCGATTGGCATCCAGACGCTCAGCGAGATTATTGATGGCGGTTACGTTTATATCGACAAGACCCAATACATCCATCGCTTAATCAACGAGGGTAAATATTTTTTCCTCTCGCGTCCGAGGCGTTTTGGCAAGTCCCTGTTGTTGGATACGATCAAGCATGTTTATTTGGGTAATAAGCGGCTGTTTGAGGGTCTTTGGATTGAGGAGAATCATAACTGGGAGGAGACGAACCCTGTCATTCATCTGTCTTTTGCCAGCATGGGCTATAAGGAGCAAGGGCTTGTCCAGGCTTTGAACAATGCCATGGACGAGCAGGCCAAGCAGGAGGGCCTTGTTTTGGAGGCGACTACCTATGGTCAAAAGTTTAAGGAGCTGATACGTCGACTACATGAAAAGCATGGTCGGAAGGTTGTGCTGCTGATTGACGAGTACGATAAGCCAATTATCGATTACTTGGAGAAAGAGAAGCGTCCGACGGCTTATGAGCATCGGGATTTGCTGAAGTCTTTCTATTCTATCATCAAGGACAGTGATCCGCACATTGAATTTTTGTTGATTACGGGGGTATCAAAATTCAGCAGGGTGTCGGTTTTTTCCGACTTGAACAACTTGCGTGATATCACCTTGGATCGGCCCTATGCGGGGATGCTGGGCTATACCCAAGAAGAATTAGAGGCCTATTTTTTAGAGAATATCCAGAAGCTGATGGCTCAGGAGGGTGAAGGCAGGGATGTCGTGTTGGCCAAGGTGAAGGAGTGGTACAATGGCTACAATTGGGATGGACGCACGAAGGTGTACAACCCCTTTTCCATTCTATCCTTTTTCCAGACTTATGAGTTTAGGAACTATTGGTTTGCCACGGGTACGCCTACCTTTTTGGTGGATTTGTGCAAGGAGCAATTTTTTTACAAGGTTGATGATGTTGAGGTGAGCGCCTCTATTTTTGACAGTTATACCTTGGATCGGATGGACTTGCGTTCGTTGTTGTTTCAGACAGGTTACTTGACCATTCAAGAAAAAAGTGAATTTGGCTTTTTCAAACTTTCATTTCCTAATCGTGAGGTTCGGGAGTCCATGTATGATTATCTGCTTGGAGGCTTCCGTCATGGCCACCCAGCTGATTCGGGGCCATTAGTTGGCTATATGGCTCATGCTTTCCAGAAGAATGATATCCCCAAGGTGGTGGAGTTGATAAATGGGCTGTTCAAGGATATTCCTTCACATTTATTTATTGCCAACTCAGAGAAGTATTACCATTCATTGGTTCACTTGACCTTCCGCTATTTGGGGGTGTATATCGAGAGTGAGGTACACACCAATAGTGGGCGAATGGATGCCGTGGTAAAGACGGAGGAATACATTCATATTCTTGAATTCAAGCTTAACAAATCAGCAGAAGAGGGCTTGAATCAGATTCGCGAAAAGGATTACGCGGCGAAGTATCGGCAAGCAGGAAAAACGATTGTGGGGGTAGGGATTAATTTTGATGCGGAGAAAAAGGAGATTGATGGTTGGGAAGTAGGGCAGTTGTAGGATGAGCACTGACAAGATCAATAAATGCCGTTTTTGTTTAGGTATATCGCAATATTAAGATAAAAATATTCGGGGCTGACTTAATAGGGGATTAGATTTGGGAATTGATGAACTTTGTTAAATCAGTTTATTTGGGGTTTTGGGTTGTTGTATGAAAGAGTTCATGAGGTATTACATTCTGATTTTTTTATTTCTATGGTCAACACGTGATTTTTTTGCCCAAAATTCAAGAAGTCAGTGGGTAGATAGTGTTTATGCTACCCTTAATGTGGAGGAGCGAATAGGACAAGTGTTTATGGTGTCGGCCTATTCCAGGTTAGGGCAAAAGCACTGGGATGATTTGGCGTTACTGGTTGAAGAATATCATGTGGGTGGTGTGCTCTTCTTTGCAGGGACTCCATATCGACAGGCCAAGCTGACGAATTTTTTGCAGGGGAAGGCCAAAGTGCCATTATTGGTAGGGATTGATGCTGAATGGGGGCTTTCGATGAGGCTCGATAGTACGCTTCGATTTCCAAATCCTTGGACAATAGGGGCTATAGAGGATGACAGTTTAATCAAGGCCTATGGCATGGAGATGGGAAGACAATGTAGGCGGTTAGGAATTCATGTTTCATTCAGTCCTTCTGCGGATGTTAATGTCTTTCCCAATCCAGTGATGGGGAGTCGATCGATGGGGAGAGACTATAATACGGTGGCAAGAAAATCAGTAGCCTTAATGCAAGGGATGCAACAGGCTGGCATTATTGCTTGCGCCAAGCATTTTCCTGGTCATGGAAATACAAATGAAGATTCCCATGGAACCTTGCCTGTTATTGACTTAAGTAAGGATGAGTTAAAAAAAGGACCCTTGTATCCCTTTCAAGCGTTGGCAGATAGTGGCGTTAAGGGCGTGATGGTAGGGCACTTGCAGCTTTCTGCCTATGAGCATAGAAAGAATAGAGCATGTACGGTAAGCAAGCCACAGATAGAAGGGCTTCTACGAAGGGAGATGGGCTTTGAAGGATTAGTGTTTACTGATGCGCTGAACATGATGGGAGTGAGTCAATTTTTTCCTCCAGGGCAATTGGAGCTTGAGGCTTTGAAGGCCGGTAATGATGTGTTGGTGAGTCCGTTGAATGTTCCAAAAGCGTTGACAACAATTCAACATGCCTTGCAATCTGGCGAATTGGATCCAATGGTTTTGGAGAAGGCTGTAAAACGTATTTTGTACGCAAAATATGCTTACCAAAATCAAGGGAATATCTCTTTTGATTCTCTCAATACTGATTTGAATTCTGTGGGAGCTGAAAAATTAAGAGTGAAACTGCTCCAAGCTTCCATAAAGCCAATTAAGGGTGATTTTTCTGTTTTGTCAAAAGATATAACTGACTCTATCATTTGTCTTTCAATAAACTCATTCAAAGGAAATACTTTTCAAACAGAGCTTTCAAAAAATTCTAATGTAGACCAATATGCTTTTAAGCAGCGCTTCTTTAGGCTACAAAAGATGGAGGAATCTGGTTTTCCCTTTAAAGGTGACAGACTAATGATTGTTTGTATCCATAATTTTAAATCAGCCAAAAACCTAAATCCAACTCAGTATTCTATGATGAAAACACTACAGGATAATTATCCTAAGATGATAGTGGTTCTTTTTGGAGAGGGCTTTGAAATGGATTCTATGATTGATGATTTTGAATATATTCTTTGGGTGCCAGAAGACAGCTTAGAAATGCGGGAGTTTGCCGCAGAATACATCAATTCACTAAAAGTTGAATAGCCTTGAATTTTTAAAGTTATATCGCAATAAACCATTAAAATAAAACATAAATATCCTTTAAGAATAAAAAACACTCCTCATCCCCCTTTGGGGGTTAGGGGGTAGTTTTTAGTTTATATAGTTTAATAGTTTAGAGGCTCTGGGGAACTTGACTGTCAAAGAGTTGCAAAGGCAAGTGACACAGTCATATCATTAAATGACACGCTGATATATTAAACTGCCACAGTCATATAACGAACTGACACGGTGATATAATTGAGAACTGAAAGTATGTAAATAACTGTAATACAGTAATATACGCGAATAACTGACACAGTCACATATTTAACTGACACGGTTACATAATAATAAATACAAAAAATTTCATTCACCGCTGATATACAGATGGTTATGCATTAAGATGACACACTTATATATTTAACAAACGACTTAAATGATTGATATACAGCGTATATGGATATTAACTGACACAGGTATATAATTACGTAATTATTCTTTCACACAATTGATTTTTTTTCGTGTTTTGAAACATGGACGGTGCGGACAAATATAAGATTCTCAGCCATATAGGCGGTGGCAAGTCATTGGTGATGCACAATGATGCAGCTCGTGGGGTGATCAGTTGGTCGCCTTTGCAGCTGGATGTGTGCAACATTGCCTTGTCTATGATTCGGCCAGACCATGATCACCGGAACCTATATGAGATTCCATTGGACGCCATTCCTTCCCTTACAGGAAGGAACAAGAACTTCACCCAGATTACCGCGGGAATAGATGCCATTCCAAAGGACATCAAAAAAGTAACAGTTGGAGGTGATGGCCAGCGGATTTTTGAGTCGGTGAACGTGATAGAATATTGTCGGTATGAAGAGGGATCCGATGTTGTTCATATCCAGTTTTCAGAAAACGCACAACCGTTATTCTTTCAACTGAAAGAACAATTCACCAAACTGAATACCATTGCCGCCTTGACCTTGGAACGGGAATACGCCAAGAAGTTGTATGCATACCTGTCCAGCCATGCTTTCACTGGTGGAACCATTGAAGACTTGGAGCATTTGAAGACTATGCTGGTTTTACCTGATTCCTATCGTTACACGCATGTGGAGGAACGAGTGCTGCGACCAAGCATTGCTGAAATCAATGAAAAGACCTCCTTGATGGTAGAATACAAACCGGTCAAAAAGGGGAGGAAAATTGCTCGAGTCCGATTCGTAGTAAAGGCTAATGCTAAAAAAGCCTTGGATGAGGCAAAACCAAAAAGGCGTAGAAGACGAACTTCAAAAGAGTCTCTGGAGGGTAGTTCTGCAACCCAGCAAACATCCAAAAAGGAATTAAAGCACCCAGGTCAGGAAAAAGGGAAGCGCTGTGTGGTTGAGCGTATGCGTGAACGTGGTTTATCTGACAAGGAGATTGCTGTGGTTTGTCAGGAGATGTCCTTCAAGGAGGTGACTAGAGCCCTATACGAAATAAATCTGGGAATTAAAGAGGCCAAATTTCCTACTGGGTTTGCACGTAGCAAGTTTCCTTGTTTGAAAAATTAGAATTCAAAAAATCAATTAATCCATGCAAAGGTGCGGTATGATACCCTTTTGCATGGATTTCTTTTATTCCTCTTATGGTGTGCAAATGTGTGGCATACTGCACTTTTGCATAATTTATACTTGTTAAAGTGTGTTATACTACTCCTTTGCATGATTTTTCTCTGTAGTTTGTATATCTATACATAAGTGTAGCAAAATGCCTTTATGTATGGTTAGTTTATGTAAAGGTGTAGTATATAACACTTTTGCATGTTTTTTAGTGTGCACACTTATTAGGAGAGAAGACTTTTAGATGGATTTAGATGATGTAATCAGGGAGAGACGCAAGTTATTGGGATTAACCCAAGAAGACTTGTCAGACATGACTGGTGTTTCGCTTAGGACGCTCAAAGAAATTGAAATGGGTAGGGGAAACCCAACGTTGAGGACGCTAGAAAAACTTGCCTTGGTGTTAGGCTTGGAGATTCAATTGACTGTCCGTAAAACTGCTGAGCAATGAAGAAGGCACATGTCTTTTTTAACGAACGGTTGGCGGGTGAGCTGGAAAGAAATGACCTTGGCGAATACGTTTTTCGCTATGATGAATTTTACAGAAAAGATGCTGAAACGCGTCCCATCGCGCTTAGTTTTCCCAAGTCTCAGAGAGAGTTTCGAAGTTCTGTACTTTTCCCATTCTTCTTTAATATGCTCTCTGAAGGCGCGAACCGACAACTTCAGTGTCGGTGCTTGAAAATTGATGAGCGGGACCATTTCAGTCTGTTGTTGGCCACCGCCCAAGTGGATACGATTGGTGCTGTTACTGTTAAACCTATCCACTATCCATGAGCAAGACCTTTAGCATTTGTCCGGGTACTTTATCCGACTCAAAAGGTGCCTATGGGACGACCTGTATACGGCGTGTGTTTGATGGGCACAAGGTTAGCCCAGTACTTCCATGGAAATCGTTTGGAGATAATCTCATTTTTGGAGACAACAGGGAACGATTCTCCATTTCTGGGAAGCAGGAAAAAGTCTCGCTGAAACTCCAGCGAAACTGGCTAACCCTTAGTGGTAAAGGACAGCACGGTGAGTATATCCTAAAGACCATTTCCCCAAACGTGCTTAATGGAGACCAGTTGCCAGCCAATGAGCATTTGACCATGCAATTGGCCCAACAGGTTTTTGGTATTCCCACTGCCGAGAATGCGTTGGTTTTCTTTAGGGATGAACAACCAGCCTTGCTCGTTAAGCGGTTTGACCTGAAAAAGGGTGGAGGTAAGTATGTCCAAGAGGACTTTGCGTCCATTGCCCAACGTAGCCCAGACACTCATGGACCAGATTATAAGCTTCTTGGGAGTTACGAGGAAATGGCCGAGATCATCCGAAAACATGTGTCGGCTTACCCTGTGGCCTTGGAGCGGTTTTTTAGTCAAGTAGTCTTCAACTATTTATTCTCAAATGGCAATGCCCACTTTAAGAATTTCTCCTTGATTGAAAGTCCATTGGGGGACTATCTGCTTAGCCCAGCCTATGATTTGGTCTGCACGAAATTACATGGAGGTGATGCCGAAATGGCCCTTAAGGATGGGTTGTTTGTAGAGGGCTTTGAACCGGATCTTTTTAATCAGAATGGCGTTTATCGATATGAAGATTTCAAAGCGTTTGGAAGACGGATTGGAATTCCTGAACGAAGGGTTGTTAAGCTATTGAATGGTCTTCTTTCAAATTCCCAAAGGGTTGAGGCTATGGTCAAACGCTCTTTTTTGAGTGAGGAAATGAAGAGTTTATATTTATCCATGTATTGTAAAAAGCTGGATATGATGCAGTTGCATTTTTAGAAGGATGATGCGTGAGGCGCTAACTTGATTTTAGTACAAGAGTCCAAAATGCCAAAGAGGAATTGTCCTTCCATGGCCGTATTCGATATCGTCCTTGACCACATAGGCGTTTTCTATGTCTTTGACCTGCGCAAAAGTTTTCTTCTTGCCCCCAATTTCGAAGGTGTGCCCGTCAATTTTGAAGTCGCCCGCTTTAGGGTGCGTAACCTGGTGTAATGTTGATGTTTGGTTAAGGAAGAATGTCTCCCTGATATTGCCGATGTCTGGGCTGTCACCAGAGAACAGGTACATCAAGTTCGTGTTGTTTATGAACAGTTTTTCAATCTTCCCCATCTGGCTGATTCCCGAAGTGCCGTCAAACAGCTTCTTGAGCAGACCAGCCTTTTCCATATACTCCAAGTAGTCGCCGATCATTCCACGTTGTGTTTCTTTCCCAGTGACGATCCTAGCGATTTTGGTCAGGTTGGGTTTGAAAGGCGCCGCATCAGCCACGACCCGAAGCAATTTCTTGAGCTTGAAAATGGTATGGCTGTTCATGTTGGCGAAGGTTGGAATGTCCACCTCTAATAACAAATTGGTTACGTTTTCAAGTTTACTCAAGAAGTCGGGTTCCTTGTAGAAAGGGTAGTAGCCTTGTTGAAGGTATTGCCTGAATAGCGGTAGTATAAGTAGCCCTTCCGGTAGTTGGATCTTTCCTTCGAGGACTTCTTCAAGGGTTGATACAGGAAGCTCCTTGCCTGTTTCAAAACGGATAAACTCCCGAAAAGAAAGTCCAGTCATGTCATACTTTACCACACGTCGGCTGAGGTCAGCGAAGCCTTTGTAGATATCCAAAATGGATGAGCCCGTAAAGATGACTTTCATTTCAGGGAGGTAGTCATAGATCATCTTGAGCTCCCTCGACCAAGTGGGATACTTGTGGATCTCATCAATGAACAGATGTTTCCCACCATAGCGCTGGAAATGCTCTGCGAGTTCGTATAGACCTGTCGTGGCAAAAAAGATATCATCTGCTTTGACGTAGAGCGTGTCAGCAACCTTATGGTTGAGCTTGATGTGTTGAAGCAACAACGTGGTTTTCCCGATTCCTCTAGGCCCCATAATGGCTACCATTCTGTTTTCCCAGTTGATCTTTTGGTGGAGATACCTCAAGATCTGGGTGTCTGTGGTGGAAAGCAGTTTTTGGAATTTGCTGTATAAGCCTTCTAATGCGATAGCCATGAATATCAAATATCACGTAAAACGAGAATTTAAATTTACGTTTTTAAGCTAAAAGTGACTATTTAGGTTGACGAATTGTTTTTGGAGGGAGTATTCAAATCAACTTGAGGAGTTTCAATATTTAGAAGAAGCAAGGTATGTTTTAACATTGCGAAAACCTCCTACGTCGGATTTCTTCAAGAAAAAATGACCTTGCCCTCGGGCGGAGCCGAGGGATGTTACTCCCAGTGGTCGCATCGTTTAGGACATTTGGAAAAAATGAGGTCTTTTAAAAACCGTTATTTAACATAAGGAAATTTATATAACAAAAGTAGGGTGTGATTACCATCTCTTTCAATCACCCAAAACTGGTACTGAGCTGGAATAAAGGCAAGTACATGGAAACGAGGATTGTGCCAACGACACCACCCAAAAACACGAGCATGGCTGGTTCGATGAGCGTTCCAATAAGCCCAGTTTGGTGTTCAACTTCTTCAGCGTATTGTTCGGCAATTTTTTCAAAGAAGAGATCCAACTGACCGACTTCCTCACCGACCTTGATAAGGGAAACCATTCGTGGTGTGAAAATGGAGAAATTGGCCATGCTCACATTGAGGTTTGTTCCTTGGAGAATGTCGTTTTCGATTTGTTCCATGGCCTCGCCTAATGGATAGAGTGAAATCATTTGGCGAGCCAAGCCGATAGCCTGCATCAAAGGAATTTTTGAGCTGACCATAAGGGCCATGATGGTGCTGAACTGTGCCAAGTAAATCTGCTGTGCCAAAGGCCCCACAAATGGAAGCTTCAGGAGAATCGTTGCAGTCCATTTTCGAAACCACGTTTTCTTTCTAACGAGAAAGATGCTTCCAATGAAAAGTATGGTTGCCGAGAACAATGTGAGGAATTGGTCGCTCACAAAATTCGACGCGTCAATCACCATTTGTGTAATCGCTGGCAGTTCCCCTCCAAAGCGTTTGAACACATCAGCGAACATGGGAACGACAAATGAGAGCATGAATAACACCGCACCCACGGAAACCATGAGAATGAAGACCGGATAGGATAAGGCGCTGACGAGTTGACGACGTTGCTTGACTTTCTTTTGGAAGTAGGAAGCCAGTTCTTTTTGAACCCGAGGAAGTTTACCGGTCTCCTCTCCTATTCGGATAGAATGGTACTCATAGGCAGAGAACTGCTTCGATTGCTGGATGGCTTCGGAAAAGGACTTGCCATCAATGACCTGTTTGCGAAGGGATTCAAACAGAGATTTGTCCTTTTGTTTGGGCTGTTCATTTTCAATGATTTCCAGCGCAGAACGAATGTCCACGCCTGCTTCCATTAAAACAGCCATTTCACCATGAAAGGCTTCCTTTTTCTTGTCGGTAAGGCCACCGCCAAAAAGAGTAATTTCTCGATCCAAGAGCCCTTTTTTAGAAGGCTCCTTTCGGCTTGGTTTCTGAGCGGTTGATTTTAGCTCGCTGATATTTATGCCCGCCATATTACTCTTGATTTTCTATGTGCATCATCGCCTTGGCGCCATACTTCTTTAAATAGCGACAAGGATAATGGTCCTCTTCCTCGACTTGAATCACAAAGGAAAGTTCATTGATCAGAAGGCCATAAACATGTTGAGACTCCCCCATCATCTTCATTTCTACCTCATGAATGGGAAAATCTGCCAAAGGTTGATTGTTTCGGGAAACACCTTCGTCTGAGAACGTATAGTAGATCTTTTTTCCCTTTGTTTGGATGGATAATTGGCGATCAGAAGTTTTCACGATGCTCATTGCCTGCGCAAAATCCTTGGTCAGCCATCGGTCGATTTGACTGATATCCTCCATCGCTTCTCGGCGTTTTTCAAAACGGACACGGCTTTCTCGGAAAATTCTCAATCCAGCATAGCAGAGTCCGATGACGATGGCGCTGAGGACCATGGCCACCACCATTTCCAATAGCGTG
>JAUIJC010000066.1 GCA_030431525.1 Bacteroidia bacterium
CTCTGGGGCAACCCCACCTCTGTCCTCCCCTTCAAAAGGGGAGGAGAAACCTTCAGTCTATAGCCAACAAACCACCATTGCCAACCATTCTCTGTAACATTCTCCTCCCCTTGGATAAGGGGAGGACAGAGGAGGGGTTGAATCCTCACCCATTCCCGACATAAAACCATACATACCTTTTGCACAAGGAAATGCTTTCCTGTATTTTGGATGACAAGGTTTGACTTTTGGCATTTTTTCACCCAAAACATCCAGCCGTTTGATTGGCTCGTATTTTTATCATGCAAACCACCCAGCTCATTGACCGCTCAGAGCGGTTAAAGCAACGATTTTTGGCGACTCGCCAACGCAGTGAATCATTAACCAAGCCCTTGGCCGTTGAGGATTTTTCTGTTCAGCCCATTGTGGATGTTTCTCCTCCAAAATGGCATTTGGCGCATGCCACATGGTTTTTTGAACAGTTCATTCTTCTTCCGTTTGTATCCAGCTATCAGGTGTTCAATGAGCACTACAATTACCTGTTCAATAGCTATTACAACAATGTGGGTAAGCGAGTGCTCCGCCCAAACCGCGGACTGATGACGCGCCCCACGGTGGATGAGGTCTTTGAATACCGTACTTACGTGACGGAAAAATTGGCTGAATTGCTGGACAGCCAGCCCAATGATGAAATTCTCAAGTTGGTGGAAATTGGCGTCAACCACGAGGAGCAACATCAGGAGCTCCTTTGCTATGACATCAAATACATTTTGGGCCATCAGCCACTATTCCCTGCCTTTGAACAAGATTGCCATCCAACATCATTAAAGCAGAGCAATAACTTCATTACCATTCCTGAAGGTATCTACACGATTGGCCATTCAGGAAAAGACTTTTGCTTTGACAATGAGCAGGGACAGCACAAGGTGTTTTTGCATGAGTTCGAAATTGCCTCACAGCTCGTCAGCAATGGCGAATACATGGAATTCATCGCCGATGGAGGCTATAAAAATTTCAACCTTTGGCACTCCGATGGCTGGGATTATATCCAAGCCAACAACATTCAGGCACCACTTTATTGGCATTTGGTAGAGGATCAATGGCATTGCTATGACCTCAAGGGTTTGCATCCCGTTGATCCAGACAAGCCCGTGATGAACATCAGTTTTTATGAGGCCTTCGCTTTCGCGGAATGGAAAGGCATGCGACTACCCACGGAATTTGAATGGGAAGTGGCCTCAGAGCATTTTGAATGGGGTCAGCTTTGGGAATGGACGGCAAGCGCCTACCTCCCCTATCCTAATTTCAAAAAACAGGCTGGCGCCTTGGGCGAGTACAACGGCAAGTTCATGGTCAATCAACATGTCTTGCGGGGTGCTTCCTCTGCAACTCCACCAGCACACAGCCGTAAAACCTACCGCAACTTTTTTCACCCACAACTTCGCTGGATGTTCTCCGGCATTCGATTGGCCAAATAAATGGCACCAAGCGTTATGGAATACCGCAACGAATTTGAAAAGGACGTCATCCAAGGACTCCGTCAGCCTCAAAAATCCTTGTCTTCCAAATACCTTTATGATGAAAAGGGAGACTCACTTTTTCAACAAATCATGAATCTGGAGGAGTATTATCTTCCTGAGTGCGAATTGGAAATCCTGCGCAACCAGACATTGGAAATCGCTAAAACCTTCCCTTTTGAGCGTTTTGACGTGGTGGAATTAGGCGCAGGCGACGGTAGCAAAACGTTACATTTCCTGAAGCAATTGGTAGAAGCAGGAAAGGAAATCACCTACTATCCAATGGACATTTCGGAAAAGGTGCTGGAAACCAACCAACGATTGGTTAGCCAAGCCATTCCAAACTTACCCATTTGTCCTGTGCACGGGGATTATTTCAAAACCTTAGAAAGCATAAAGAGACTGCACCCGAAAATGATGCTCTTTATGGGAAGCAACATCGGCAATTATCCCAACTCGACAGCCGTGAACTTCCTAAAACTGGTGGGAGGCTACATGCAACCCAACGACCTGCTTTTGGTTGGCATCGACCTCCGAAAGAACCCAAACACCATTGTCAATGCCTATAATGACAATAAAGGCATCACCAGAGAATTCAACCTCAACCTACTCAAGCGCATCAATCGAGAATTAAACGGCACCTTCCAATTGAGTGACTTCGACCATTATCCGTATTATGATCCCATCGCTGGCATCATGTATAGCTATTTGGTCAGCCTAAAACACCAAAGCGTGAAGATCGGCCCAGAAACCATTCAATTCAGGAAGCACGAACTCCTGCACACGGAGGTCTCTCAGAAATACAGCCTTGAAGAAATTGAGGCGATGAGCAAGCAGGCTGGATTCCGTCAAGTTGACCACTTCTTGGACAGCAAGGAGCATTTTACCATTAGCGCCCTAAAGAAATAGGCGTTTAGGCAACTTTTGATTGGGTTCCCATGCCTGTCATTCCCATGTATCTCGTGCTCACTTCAAGGATAAAAGCCCTTACCATTTCTAAATCTTGCTCGGAGGACAGTGCGCTCAAAGGAAGTACGGCTCCACACCAAGATTCAGAAATCAACCATTGACCTGTTTGAAGCGAACTTTGGGCGGAGTAATTCACCGTCCTTCCCTTCAGACCATAAGCTGAGTAATAGAAATAAGGCTCACCCAACAAACTGTCTTCCATGGCCAAGCCAAACCCTAAACCCAAGGATTCGACAGGCTTGATGTAAATAGCGGTGTCAAAGTGATGGGGCCAAATCCGAAGCTCGGAAAAGACCTGAAGGTGATCCATCAAAAGATGCCCCGCTTGGTTGGCCAATTGCCGATAACCAGCCCAGTGGTCAATCGCTTGCGGAGATAGCCTTTCAAAAGGCTTATCCTTGAATGGATAAGAAGTGATTTCGAAATGGAGCGCATCTCTAAAACCCGCAGGATTAAGCCCCAAGGCCGTTAAATCCTGCTCCATGCGCCTTTCAATCTGGGACAAGGTTTGTCCCTCAATGGGATAGGCAAAAAGCACCTCCTCGGCGGAACTCAGCCATTCAAACTCAAAGGCCTTTAGGTTTAAGGTCAGCACTATGCGCTGATGCCCGTCAATCCAACGGCCAAACATCCGACAGCCGATGGCATCAAAAGCCAGATTCGTATGGCTGTGATCCGCGGATTTGGTGACATACGTACGGTTGGCCTTGGCAATGATTTGTGAAAGTTGGTGGATGCGCTGATCCGTAGCGGTATAGGTTTCAAACATAGGGTGCGGTTTGATGAGCTCTTCCCTTTGTTACGAGCCCATTTCCCCGCCGTTTGTGTCAATTCGGGAAAATCAACATCACCATACCCAAGGAACCAAACGCCACTTGGTTTGTCGCTGATAATCGCGATAAATTTCCTGCCCTTCCAAAAGTTTTTCCTCTTCAAGAATCCGTAGCCCTTGGAACAGCATCAGTCCAAAAAATGCCACACCCGACCAAATTGAAGGTAGGGAAAGAAAACACGCCAAGCCCATCAACCCTTCTCCGAAATACGCAGGGTGCCGAACGACCTGATACGGCCCCATTTTCACCACGGAGCGCACGGCAGGGCGAATCCCGAAACTGGCACCCAAGGAAAGTAACGAGCCAATGGTGATGATTGTCCCAAAAGCAAAAAGCATCTCCAAGCTGAGCGACCAATCTTGAAGCGGGCGCGCCAGTTTGAACACCATTCCATTGGCCAGCATGGCTGGAATCCAAAACGACCGCCAACCAATCTGCTCAGAAAGCACTGGAGCTTTGCGAAAAACCATCAGGCCTCCAACCACCACTTGCACCAACACAATGCAAAGCCGAACAGCAGTCAATGCCTCCTCTGCATTAAAAAAGCCTAAACCTCCCCACGCCATGAGGTTTAGGCCCAAAATGATATTGAACAGCCGTTCTTTCGAAATTCCCCGCATTTAATAAATCCAGAAAGGCCAGTCGAACATGTAGCTCAGCAGGTTGATGAACAACAAAATGCCAATGTAAATCAGGAATCTTGCTCCTCCCCCAGAACTGTCATCGGCTGGGGCTTGAGAATAATCGGATGAATAATTGGTAGAGCTATTCGCCTCGGCGGTAGCCAAATTGCCTTCCATCTCATTCAGCTTGGCAATAAAAAGTTCCACAAGCTCTTCAGGTACATTTTTAGCTAAAAGTCGTACGCGGATGCTCTGGTCGGATTGACCTTCCTCTTTCAACTGCTTGGCATAATGAAAGAGCTCAGCCATTTCCTCCTGTTTCAACTCAGAGGCGTTTTGAGAATTTTCCATGAATCATTGATTTAGAACAACTTATAAATAGTGGATTATCAAAGCAAAATCCAAACATTGACGCACCCACAAATAAAAAAGCGAAAGCCAAAAGCCCTTCGCTTGATAACTGATACCTGTTAACTGATAACCGCTAAATCATCCCCTTCGCCTTCAGCTCCAAATACTTGTTAATGGTGTTGATGGACAAATCCTCAGGCGTGGATTTAATGGCTTGAATGCCGTGGTTCGTCAATTCCTGAATGATGGCATCCTTCTCTGCATTGATGCGACGGGCCATCGTCTTCTCATAAATATCCAAAGTCGCCTCGGCAGACTGATTCGCAAAATCCATCAGTTCACCATTCTCAAAAAACACCACCAACAACAAGTGGAGCCTGTTCAGCTTGCGCAACAAAGGCAAAACACGTTGCATAGCGTACTGGCTCTCGAAGTTGGTGAAGAGAATCAACAAGCTTCGCCCATCCAAACTGCTTCGCACCGCATGGTAAAGCTTCTCGTAGTTGGCCTCCAAATGGTGCTCCTTCTCACGATAAAGCGCCTCCAAAATGCGGTTCATCTGCTTGGGCGTACGGTCAGCCTTGATGATGGTGTCGATGTTATCCGAGAAGGTAATCAAGCCCGCATTATCATGCTTTTGCACGGCCACATTGGAAATCACCAAGGAAGAGTTGATGGCGTAATCCAACAAGCTCAAGCCGTTAAAAGGCATTTTCATGGACCGACTCTTATCGACCAAGGCATACACCCGTTGTGATTTTTCGTCGGTGTACTGGTTGACCATCAACTCGCCCTTACGGCTACTGGCCTTCCAGTTGATGCTTCGGTAATCGTCACCCGCCACATAGTTCTTGATTTGCTCGAACTCGTAGCTGTGTCCCAATCGGCGAATCTTTTTCACACCCGCTTGGGTGGCGATGGAAGAAATGGCTTTAAGCTCAAACTTCTTCATCTGAAGCACGGACGGATACACGGGCACTGCCTCATCGGCAGACACGCTATCTCGGCGACAAACCAAGCCCAAGGGACTTTTGCTGTAGGCGTGAATCTTTTCAAAAAGGTATTCCCCGCGAGAAGTCGGGCGCAACTTATACTCCAAGGCCTTTTCCTCTTGAGCCTCCAACTTCAACTGAATGGAAAAGTCGCGGTCTTGGAACTGCACTGGTATCTCGTCAATGATTTCCACGGAAACGGGAAAGCTGAACGAGCTGTGCAACTGGAGGGTAATGGGGTTTTCATCGCCCAAGGAAAGCAACTGGGGCGTAATCCGTTGGGCTGAAATGCCGATGCGAAAGCGGAACAGCTGAATCGCATCGAACAAGGTGATAGCCACAGCGCCCAACAAACAGGCTAATGCGACATAGAACACCACCTCACTCACGTAACTCAGCACAAACAAGCCCACAATGCTTCCGAAGAGCACAAAGAAACGGGACGTTAGAAAGAACTTTTTCAGTCCAAGCATTGGAAGAAAATAGACATTAGACATTAGACGATAGACCTTAGACTTGAGTCCAGCTCATAGGAGCTAAACTCTAATATCTAATGTCCAAAGTCTTAGCTCATCGAGGCACTTCCACCTTGCTGATAATCTCGCGGATGACATCCTCCGGCTCCACACCCTCAATTTCTTGGTCAGGGTTCAGCACGATACGGTGGTTCAACACAGGCACGGAAACATCACGGATATCATCTGGCGTTACGAAGTCGCGACCGCGCATGGCGGCATAAGCCTTGGAGGCTTTCAGTAAGGAAAGAGATGCCCTTGGGGATGCTCCCAAATACAAATCGCTGATAACACGAGTTTCCTCAATCAACTGAGCGATGTAGCGCAACAACTCGTCTTTGATGTGCACGGATTCCACAATCTCCATGCATCGTTTCAACTCTTCAGGAGTCACGACAGCCTCCACACCTGAGATGTTCTTTTTGCCTGTAAAGTCCGTTTTGAAACGTTGAAGGATTTTCACCTCCTCCTCCATGGTTGGATAATGGATGTGCACCTTGAAAAGGAAACGGTCCAACTGGGCCTCTGGCAAACGGTAGGTTCCCTCCTGCTCAATTGGGTTTTGTGTGGCCACAATGAAGAATGGGAAGCCCATTTTACGAGTTTCGCCATCCACTGTCACCTGACGCTCCTCCATCACCTCAAACAAGGCTGCCTGGGTCTTTGCTGGCGCACGGTTAATCTCATCCACCAATACCACGTTGGAGAAAATCGGGCCCGCATGGAACGAAAACTCAGAGGTCTTCACGTTAAACACGTTCGTTCCCACCACATCCGACGGCATCAAGTCTGGGGTAAACTGAATCCTTCTGAAATCGGTTTTCAAAGCCTTGGACAACAGGTTTACCGTCATGGTTTTGGCCACACCAGGAACACCTTCCAACAGGACGTGACCACCGACCAACATGCTGGCCACCAAAGAATCGACCAAATGCTCTTGGCCCACCAACACTTTTTCCAACTCGTCGCGCACCTTATCCACCACTTGGTTGACAAAATTAAGGTCGCTGTTTCCCTCTGGACTCCATACCGAAGAGGGCTGGCTCGCTCCAAATGAAGAAGCGTTTGGTTCAAAAGTATCTGACATATCGTTCGTTTTTCAAGTGCTTATGAAAGACACAAGCGGATGCCTGCGCCAATTTTAGGTCTTATGTAATGCTCAACTCTTTACGCTAATCTCCTGTTCCACCCCATAATAGGTTTCCAAAAGCTGGTTCAAGCGCGAAAGCTCATCATGGTCAATTCTTGCCCGATTGCGGATCCTTTCATCAAAGGTGATGATTTCACTCACCACCTCCTGAGGCGTTGCCGACTTGGAAGCAATCAAGGCCACCAACTTCTCCCTGTCTTCCCGCTTTCTGTTAATTCTGTAGGTGGTGCGGACATGCAACCAGAATTGGCGCATCATTTCTCTCGAAATCAAGGTATGGTCTTCCCCTTTAAAGAAGAGCGCGCCCAAGGCCCGTGCATATTCCAATGAACTGTTCTTCGGAGGAAGAATGATTGGAATAATCCGTTGTTTCCTTCTTGCCTGCACAAACAGGTACAAGCCAACCAACACCAAAGAAAGGTACCATGCCCAACGGAAACTCCTGTTCTCCAACATGAAGTTCAGGGGAGACTTTTTGAAGTGGACACTGTCTTCGCTGTTTCTGTTTTTGCCAGCTATTCGGTGATACTCTGTGTTGTAAACATCCCAATAGACTTTTTTCAGGTTCATTTGACTAAGCACTCCATTGGCGTAATCAAAGCCGTTTTCAGTAATCAGGTAGTAGTTTGTGAAAAGCAATGGCTCACAATGGTAATAAAAGTGTCCCTTGCCGTAAGGAACCCGAATGAAATTCACCTGATGCGCGGAATCTAAGCGCCCGACAACTTCCACATCGGACAACAAATAATCAGGATCCAAGATATCCCATGAACGATTGGTTGGCCCCATGGCATTGTGAAAGGTAAATGGATAAGCCTTCTCATCTCCTTCCAAATGGGCCACGACTGAAGTTCGAATGATATCTTCCTTTGCGGAATAGTAATCCCACCTACTGGTGAAATTGAGGCTATCCCACAGGATTCTCGGAAGGTAATTGGTGGCGAAAAAGACATTGTTGCCTCGCTCGGCAAATGCCAACAGATAGGCCACCTCCGCCGAATCCACGTTATAGCGACTACCACCAACAAAGAAATAATCCGCTCCCGTAATAGTGGAATCAATCACATTGGAAATCTTGTGATCAACAAGCTCCACGTCCACCTCACTTGAATCCAACAGGGTTCTGAGCACCTTAAAATCATAAGGCTGATCTTCTTCCAGATGCAACCGCTCGCTCCATTTGTACTTTGGGGCATCTTTGGTGAGGGCAAAGTATCCTCCAGCCGCAAGCAAAACAGCGCACAGAATGATGATATATGATAATCTATTTCCGCTCACGGGCCTTTAATTCATTTTTGAAACCATAAAAAGCTGGACTCACCATCTCAAACACCTCCGCATCGATGGTTTCCTTTCCGAACCACACCCGCTCATAGATATGAATGATATTTCGGAAGGCCGTACGAGCCTGCGGGAAGCGCAACTCACGGGCATACTCGTAGTTCGTCTTGTCCTTTTTCCACACAATGAGCTTGGCATCCGACAGCCGCTTCACTTCAATAAGGAACAGAATTCGGATTGCCTCCTTATACTCTTTCAGGTCCAAGGCCTGCTTGAGTAGCCCTTCCAAATCCAACTCGTGGATTTTCTCCTCCATCTGCTCATCGTAGATGGTACCCGCTCCCTTATCAGTATTTACACTCTTGTTCCAAGAAGCACCCGAAAGCATCTTCACCAACATAAAGAGGACGCCAACCACCAATGCTCCAATTACCACATAGGAAAGTGGAGAAAAATCAACGCTTGGGGCCTTCGGCACCTTAGGGTTCCAATCATTACTCTTGCGAGGTTTTGGCTTCTCCTTTTTCTGGAGCTTCTCTGTATAGTCATAGCCAGAGCGCACCTCTTCCCATTTCTTCTTGTCCAATGGCTTGTCCTTGGCCCATACTGAACCAACGCCCATCAGCAAGACAAAGCTCAAAAGGAGTCCCCACGAAAATCTGCTTTTCAATTCCTTCATCGCCCCTTCTCAAATTTGAATTTGCACTTGCCTCCAAAGTCCTTCACACGCTCCAAAAGGTTGTGGGCATCCTGCTTTTCCTTCACGCTGTAGCCCCAAAAGCTCATGGCAATCATATAAGCACCCAGCCACGCCGTGATAAAGGCCATCGCCGAGAAGCGCAACAGGAACAAGGTCACCAAGGCTTGGGTGTTCCCCTCAAAGTCATAGAGGTTACGAATGCTTTCGAACAGAAAGTGGAACAATGAACTTTCATAAAGCACAACAATGGCCAGCCCCAATCCGAAGAAGGTGAGAAATAGGATGAATACATTACTGAAGTTTCCGAAAATGGCACTCCATCCTTTGGAAATTCCCGTTCCAACATGCCCCTCACGAATAACCGCCTGCGATACAAAGGCCAAGGCAAAAGGCACCAAAAGTATCAACAAGGTCTCACGAAGAGCAACATCCCAGAAAATCAAGGCATTCATGCCGAGGCTCACCACCAAGGCGGTCACAAAATGCTTTGCAATAAACTTGAAAAGCTCTGGTGCTTCCATGCGTTTTTCCCCTTGATCGTAATCATAGACCATCTTGCTAAAGACCAAACTCACCGTCATAAAAATGATGGTATTGGCAATAGCCAACCAAGGGTTTTTGGCATAATTCAGAAAGCCCATAAAGCCAAACTCCAACTCCAGTTCATCGGCCTGCGCCAAGAAATAATCCTGCGATACAAAGCCCGTAACGGCATACACCATAGCCGTCAAAAATACCGTGCGGAAATACAGTTTACTACGCTCATTAAGCGCCTGTATCATACTCCCGAAAATATTGGTAAAACCCTTGATTGACTTGGTTTCAATCGGCTGAACCTTAATAGGATTCACAATTTGTGTTTCCTCCAAGTGGCCATATTTACGGTAAACCATCCTCGGATAAATCCCGAAATAGAAAATGACAAAGCTTAAGGATAACAAGATCACCAGAATCCGCACCACATCGGGGGTTTCTGTATGACGTGTCAAAAAGGACTCGATAAAACCTGCAACAACGGTAAGTAGAAACACCGCCAACATAATCTTTAAACCCCGCTGGGCAGTAATCCGAAAGGCTTGCGCACGGGTCAATGTCCCTGGGAAAATCAGTCCCTTACCCAAACAAAGCCCAGCTCCTCCAGAAATCACAATCATGGAAATCTCAATGGTGCCATGCTGCCAAATCGTGAGCACTGATTCCTTGAAATAACCACTGTCCACAAAAAAGTATTGGAAGGTTCCCACCATCACTCCGTTATAGAGCAATACCAAAATCGTCCCCATGGAGGCAAACACGCCCGTCACGAAGGTGAGCAAGTCCACCCTTAAGTTGTTCAGCGTGATACGGACAAACATCTTCACAGGATCCGACTTCTTATACACGGCCATGGGATCGCCCTTTTCGATATTCTCCAAGGTCATATCCACATAACCATTGCCCAAAATCGAACGCGCAAACTCACCGTCATTCGCACAGGAATAGGCGCCAATGGCCACAAACAAGAAGAAAATCAGGAAGGAAACCAGAAACTCACGGCGGGCATGAAAAAACTGCAACGGCAATTCTCGTGTCCAAAACTTTGCAAATCCACCCTTCTGCGCGCGTCGCTTCCTATATAATTCAGAATACAGAATCTGCGCCACACCATTCAAGTACACCCGCACCGAACGGTTCTTGTAAAATGTGCGCGCAAAAGAAAGGTCGTCCGTAATCTGGACAAAGAGCCGACTCAGTTTTGTAGGACTTTCGTTCTTCTGCTTCAACGCCTCCTCAAACTCTGACCATTTCTCCTTATTCTGCTCAATAAATGCAGATTCTTTCATCTAAAACTGATTCAGCATGTCTAAAAAGGAAGCCTGGAATCTTTTCCATCCCGAAAAATTAGACTTCCATGTTTCTATGGGCGACCTCAAGAAATAAATCTATAGTGGTTCGTACTGCCGTAGCGACGCTTTGAAAGCGTCGGGACTAATTTGCCTTTGGCAAATTACAGGAGCAGGAAGTACTCTCACTTATTTTCAATCCAACTTCGTTGTCTTGGTTTCGACGCTTTCAAAGTAGTCCTGTTCAAAACTTCACTAAAGTTACTATGAACGTTTAGGCTCTAACTAATAATTAACTTGACCTTATGGTTTTTCATCTGAGTTTGCCACTTGTCAGTCTGATTTT
>JAUIJC010000067.1 GCA_030431525.1 Bacteroidia bacterium
ACCTGTAATCCCTTCTAAAGGGATAGCTATGTCTATTCAGTTCCTAAGACATTAAATGATTGAGAGAGACACTGATTCTTTATCTATTCGGTCAAAACCCAATAGATTTTATCTTCTTGAAAAAAAAACAAAATTTCAGGGGAAGCATTCATATGTGCCTCTCCTGAAAAGTTTTGAACACGAGTGGTTTCATACCCGACGTCTTCGAAAGTCCCAAGATATCGCCCCAATGCTGTCTGAATTTATAGCTAAAATTAAATCGGATACCCCAAAACAAAAAAGCCACCCCAAACTTTGGAGTGGCTTTGCATGGCTATTAAGGAACCACGGAGTACACAGAGGAAAGGAGAAAAGGAGCATCGCACTCTGTGCCCTCTTTTCCTCTGTGTACTCCGTGGTCAATAATTTCTGGTTTGGCTCACCAATCAAAACTCATATTCCTCGTGCTCAATCTCAGCATCCTTCTCCCAGATTTCCATCTCGCAAGGCTTGCAGTTGAACTTGAGTTTGTATTCCACCTCGCCGTGCTTGAGGACTAATGGCTCCACGAGTTTCTCACCCATGGTTTCCTTCTGGTAACGTGGGCATTTGCCAAGCTCGTACTTCACGCAGTACTTGGTAGTCATCACGCGCGACTTGCCCGGATCCCATTGCAACTCAAAGGCCTTTTCGATTTCGATAACGCCGTGGCGCTCGTAGAATTGGCGGGCCAGTTTGTTTGAAACGTTGTAGGTGAAGTCCAGTTCCGTTTCCGGATAAGGGTGGTCCGTTTTCTGGATTTGGTACTCCTCGCGGTGGTATTCCTTCACGCGGACATCAATCAACTGCTCGAGGACAAGCCTGCGGAGCTCGTTGATTTTGGAGTTCGGGAGGAACCAGCTGTCGGAGATTTCTACCTCAATATCATCAATGATGAACGGGGTGTTACCTGCCTTGGCGAGGTTCTTTTTGATGTTCGGAATCACCGAATCAGCGTTTTTGGCTGGTTCCTTGGCCGACTCGATGGAGGCGCTACTCTGGTGGCCGTCTTCGTCGATGGCGATCAGCTCAAAGCCGTTGGCGGTTTCCTTGAAGCGAAGCGTCGTGCCGATTTTTCGGATGGCGCTGTCCTCGCGTTCCACCAATTTGTTGAAGTTGGCGTCCGCATTCCTTGAAATGAGGGTGCCCTTCTTGATGGTCTTGAAGGTGTTCGGGTAAACGATGCCGTCCTTGATGGTGTTGATTTGCACGCCGTCGGCTTCGCCCTCCTCGTTGAGGAAATACAGGCCGTCGCCGTTGTTCAGCTTCGCCACGTTTTCGATGACATAGCCTTTTCCCTTGGTTTCCACCACGCGCCCGATGACCTGACCTTGGGACTTTGGTGTCTCCCAAGAGCCGATGCGAGCGGTTCTGTGGTTTACGAAATAATCGGTGTAGCCACGGTTGAAGCTTCGGTCCATCTCGGCGTCGAAGTTGTAGAAAGTTCTTCCAGAAGAAGCTTTTTCGTACTTGTCGCTGTTTTCCAAGAAGGCGTCCAAACGCTTTCTGAGGTAGGAAACGTTGTTTTTGACGTAGACGATGTCCTTCAATCGTCCCTCGATTTTGAAGGAACAAATGCCTGACTCAATCAGGTTGGGCATCTGGTTGCTTAGGTCCAAATCTTTGATGGACAACAGGTGGCTGTTGTTGATAAGGGTTTCGCCGGTGCCGTCGATGAGGCGATAGGGCAGACGACAGTTTTGGGCGCAAGAACCACGGTTGGCGCTTCGCTCGCCGTTGGCCACGCTCATGTAGCAGTTGCCACTGAAGGACACGCAGAGCGCGCCGGTGACAAAAAACTCCAGCTCGACGTCCGTCGCTTCCTTGATGTCGTTGATTTGGTCGAGGTTCAGTTCGCGCGCCAATACGACACGCTTGATGCCTGCGTCCGCAAGGAATTTGACGTGTTTTGGGTCGCGGTTGTTGGCCTGTGTGCTGGCATGGATGACGATGGGCGGAAGGTCCATCTCCATGATGGCCATGTCCTGAATGATGAGCGCATCGACGCCGATGGCGTACAGTTCATGGATCAGTTTTTCACAATCCTCCAGCTCGTTGTCGTAAAGGATGGTGTTCAGCACGACGAAGACTTGTGCCTTGAAGAGGTGGGCGTATTTTACCAGTTCCGCAATGTCCTCGACCGGATTGGTGGCGTTGGAACGCGCGCCATAGGCGGGAGCCCCGATATATACGGCATCAGCGCCGGCATTGATCGCCGACATGCCCTGATACAGGTTCTTGGCTGGCGCCAGAATTTCGATTTTCTTCTTCATAGCAAACCACAAAGATAAGGCTTATAGGCTAGTGAGTTGAAATTTTAACCACGGAGGGAAGGAGAAAGGGAGGCGTGAATGGCTTTAGGTGCATTGCGCTCCCATAGCGACGCTTTGAAAGTGTCGGGACTAAATTGCCTTTGGCAAATTACAGTTGCAGAACATCCCTTTGCGGGGTTTCAAGGCGACTTCGTTGTCTTGGTTTCGACGCTTTCAAAGCGTCGCTACGCAGTATGTGGGAACAAATGAAGTGGGGGAATGATTCGGTGGGGGCATTGTTACTTCTAGCGCAAGCATCCGCTTGTGCTCAAAAATGGGGCACAGGCGGACGCCTGCGCCAGATGGGGTGCTTGTTGAGCTGGAACCTTCATGATCAAGGTTTGCTCCCTCGGCTTCGAATAGTGGCGTGGCCTTGAAACGGTAGCCCGTGTAAGTCGCTCCCGAAACCTTTAGGGAATTGTCCTCCAATTGGGTCAAGGCGGCAGAGTTGTAGTAAATGGCTCCAACGGAGTTTAGTCCAGCAGTTCCTGTATTGGCCATAAGAGCTTTAAAGCCACCTACGGGTAGGATTTGGTTGTCATAGCCTGTTTGGCTGAAGCCTCCGAGAATGCTGAAAAGAGAAAGAAACAGGCAAAAGAAAAGGCTCCTTTGGGTGGAAAAGTACCTCATACTCCGAATGAAAAATAGTCTGAATAGACTTTGCTACTGTATATCAAATGGAGAGGAAAGGGTGCAGGTTATTGAAGGAATGGGGGGAGTAGTGTTGCCGCTGTGAGGTGAATTGCTGAAAGCATTTGCAAATGAACTACGGTCTCGATCGCGTTTTCTAACGCGTTCGAAATTGTTCCTAACATTTCCAATGTCTACAGGACCTATGCTAAAGCATTGAAAATGCTATTTACAGTTTCGAACGCGACAGGAGTTGCGCCCGAGACCGCAACTCAAATACGTACCAGGGGGTTAAAGATGATTTTAGTATGTCAATCTATTTTACCTCCTTTTGACCATCATACTGATCACGAATGTCAGTGCCAGGCCTCCACAAGCGTAAATGTAGTACCAGGAAACTGATCTATCATACTGCCAGAAGTTAATAACACACATAATAGCGACGACTAAAAACCCTAAAACTATTTTTTGATAAAAGGTCATTGGTTATATATGTACAGTTTCAGGCGATTTTTAAAAGTGCCCGAGAGTAATGGGCTGTTTATGTGATAAATGCGGACTAGGTAGGGAGCCGTTAGTTAGTCCGCCACTGGAAATCTTGGACCATTTGGGATATGTTGATGCAATAATTTGTTCATTTTCACACTTCTTGGCAATTTTGCGAGCTAGTTGAAGTAGAGCGCTGAATTTTGCTTCAATGGGGCCTAATTCATTGATTGTTGTTAGTAATGAATGTGAAAGGTAATTCTATTCCGTTAAATAATAAGTTATTAAAAGTGAGTGTTATGAATCGATTCTGTCTAAAGGTTTTGTCTCTTTGTTTCTTGTTTTGTTGTCAATATTCTTATGGGCAGTACGCAAGAAAAATGGATTATGAAGAGGTTTTGAACTTTAAGTATTCAAAAACTTACTTTATACTTGAAAAAAAGAATGATAGTGATGGTGTTAATGATCGAATAAGGTCTTCTTTCAAGGAGTGCTGGACTTTCAATGATGTTGATTTTGTGTATCGTGAAGAGATGAATTCAGTTGAAAATAAGAAGGAAGCATATATGATAGCAATATCGAGTGGCTTTTTCAAAATGAATGAGGTGCCTTATTATTATGGAGGGTTGTTTGTGTCAAGTCATTTTAATAAGTCTACTCTACATTCAGCTAAAAAATGGGGTGGTGGAATATTCAGTGAGAACCTCCCTGAGGTTAAGTGTTTTATGCCTCTATATGTCAAGATGTTGAATTCAATGATGTATGAAATTGAAGAAAATAGAACAGGGAAATTTACTGCTAAGGTTGCAGGAGAAATATATAATAAGGAGAGGTCTTATCTTTTGAATAAGCCTGTTTATATTTTGATAGATCAGTTAGTTACTTCTGGGATTGATTATGAAGGTGTTGAGGAGTTGTTAAAAAAATATAGTCGTTTAGAGATAGTGAATAGAGAAGAGTTTAACGCAATACTAGAGTCTGAAGAGGAGGTTTTTTTAATTCATTTTTACACTGAATATACGTTTAATGTGTGTTCTGTAATTTCAAGTAAAACTGGTGGTATTTACGCTATGGGGACAGAAAGGACGAAAAAACCCTCAAAGTTTTTTGTGTCTTGGATAGAAGATTTGTTCTCTTCGTTATAGCATAAGGGGTGAAAGTGAGCATTCTTAATTTTTTTTGAAATAGCTAAAGTTAAAAAGGCCCACCGACTTCATCTGTCAGTAGGCCTTTTCTATAGGGGTACCAGTTGGTTTATCTAAAATTTCCACCACCTAATTCTATCTAGCCATATTTCCTTTGCCTTGAAAGTTTCCCCTAAAGAGCCATCTTCAGCATAATAGGAGGGGACTAATTTTGAATTGCTCGGATTATTATTTTGATAAATAACTATATACAAAAGACTAGTGTCAATTTCATTAGGGAATATGTGTTGCTTATAGTCATAGGTGTTGCTTTCAACAGAATACTTGTATGAAATAACAAGACCATTGGATTTAGATTTACGAATAGAAATAATTTTACCTACAGTGGCTTTAGGGAACTGAAATAGCATCATTTCATTAAAAACCTCATAAGAAATTATAACAGAAAGAACTAAAACAACTATAGCAGTAATATTCTTCTTTTTCAGACGCATAATATATTATATTCTTTACAAGTCTCAGATGGGCCAAGAGTTGCAATGGCGGACTAACTAACGAGTACTGGTTCAAGTTTAGTGATGGCATGGACCTATTATCAGCAGAGGTCTCCTGACCTCTTTACAAAGATGCTTAAAAAAGGCCCACCGACTTTATCAGTCAGTGGGCCTTTTATATAAAATGGAATCAACGTTTTACCCAAGTAACCCTTCCTGCGCCTCCTTCACCTTCTCAAATCCAAATCCGTCCAACACCTGATTCATTAGTCCATCCACCTTGTCCAAGCAAAGGTTTCCAAGGCTTCCCTCGTGGGTGTGGTTTACTTCGGCTGGTGGGGCGTAGGAACCGTTGTCCACCATGTCGCCGACCTTGAGGTAGGCATCGCGGAACGGGGTGCCGTCCAACACCATTTGGTTGACGAGGTCCACGGTGAAGAGGTAGTCGTATTTTTTGTCTTTGAGGATGTCCTTTTTCACCTCCACGCGGTCAAACATGAACACGGCCATTTCAAGGCATTCGTTCAGGGTGGTGAAGGCTGGGAAGAAGCATTCCTTGATGAGCTGCATCTCACGGTGATAACCACTCGGCAGGTTGGTGGTCATCATGGTGATTTCGTTTGGGATGGCGGCCAAACGGTTACACTTGCCACGCATGATTTCGAACACGTCTGGGTTCTTCTTGTGTGGCATGATGGACGAGCCGGTCATCACGTCTGACGGGAAGCTCATAAATCCGAAGTTTTGGCTGACATAGAGGCAGACGTCCATGGCCATACGGCTGAGCGTGGAGGCGATGGAGGCCAAGGCCATGGAAACCAGTTTTTCGGTCTTTCCGCGACTCATTTGGGCGTAGACCACATTGTAGTTCAAGGCATCGAAGCCGAGTAATTCGGTGGTCATGGTGCGGTTCAATGGGAAGGAGGAACCGTAGCCTGCAGCGCTTCCCAATGGGTTTTTGTTGGCCACTTTGTAGGCGGCCTGCATCATCTGGATATCGTCCAAAAGGCTTTCTGCATAGGCGCCGAACCATAGTCCGAAGGAGGACGGCATGGCGATTTGCAGGTGGGTGTAGCCAGGGATTTGGACGTCCTTATACTTGTCGCTCAAGCTCAAAAGCTTGTCGAAAAGGGCCTTGGTGTTTTCAACTGTTTCTTGGATTTGGGCACGGATGTAGAGTTTCAAATCCACCAACACTTGGTCGTTTCGGGAACGTCCGCTGTGGATTTTTTTGCCGATGTCGCCCAAACGGCGGGTGAGGAGCAGTTCTACTTGGGAGTGGACGTCCTCGATGCCTTCCTCGATGACAAAATCACCGCTCTTGATTTCCTTGTAGATGTTTTTCATCTCCGCCTGCAGCTTGTCCAGCTCGTCCTTTTCCAAAAGGCCGATGCTTTCGAGCATGCGGGTGTGCGCCAAGGAGCCCAACACATCGAACTCGGCCAAATCCATGTCGAATTCGGCGTCACGGCCGACGGTGAACTGTTCAACAATTTTTGCGGTGTCGGTGGCGGATTTCTGCCAGAGTTTCATGGGAGAAAGATTTTCGATGAATGGGGTCGATTCCTTGGCCAAAGCAGGGAATCGGTTAGGTGGCAAAATTAGCGCATTGCGTGGCAGGGAAAAAATGGAATTTTCGGCTGTCACTTTGTTTTGAATCTTACGTAAACATCCTCAGGTAAGAATGTGATTGTGAATGCGGATAAAAGCCTATTCATATTGGTTGTGTTGTCTGTTTTGCTGGTGCTTGGTGGGTTCCGTCTGGGCGGTTGATTTTGAACGTCCCGACCCAAATGAACCCACGGAGGTGCGGGTGTTATGGGTGATTTTGGACGTTGACAATGTGGATGACGCTGATCAAACATTTTCTGCCAATGTGTATTACAGGCTGAGTTGGATGGATCCGCGATTGGCTTCAAATGTTAAGAAAGTCCGCATTATGAAGATTGATGATGTTTGGACGCCAAGAGCAGCTTTGGTGAACCTGCAACAGCATTGGTCCACTTCTCCGGCCTATGTCTTTGTGTTGCCTAATGGTCGTGTTTATATGCGAAAGCGTGTTTGGGGGGTGTTTTCTCAACCATTGGATTTGCGGGGCTTTCCTTTGGATAAGCAACTGCTTGAGGTAAGGATGGGCTTCATCGGTTACAATGAATCGGCATTGTCCGTAGTAGAGGACACAACTTATAATTCTGGTGTGGCGGATGATATTTCAATTGCAGATTGGAAAGTGGAAGGTTTTGTGGTGGACGTTACCCCATATGTGCCTTATAAGGGTGTCCCAGGAACGCTTAGTTCGGCCATGAAAATCACCTTGAAACGCAAGACAGGCTTCTTCTTTTTTAAGATTCTTGTACCCTTGGTGCTCATTGTGATGATGTCATGGGGCGTATTCTGGTTGCCTGCCAAGGCGCTTGCCACTCGTATTGGTTTGGCTTCAACGTCCATGTTGACATTGATTGCCTACCGTTTTATGATAGGCCCAGAGATGCCGCATGTGTCCTACATGACGCGATTGGACCTATTGATTTTTCTATCGACAGTATTGGTGTTTTTTACATTGGCTATCACCCTTGTCACGACATTGGGAATGTTGCGTTATAAGAGTCTCATTATTGCTCAGAAAATCGATCGGACTTCCCGTTGGTTTTTCCCCATGGCTTTTTTCACAGCGATGTTATTGGCACGTCTGATTTATACATAAAGCACATAGTAGTAAGAGTTTATCAAAATGGATACGACAAACGCAGCGAACTCAGGTTTACACCTTTCGATGGCTAAAATCACGGATTTGGTGCTTCAATATGCGCCGAAAGTGATTTTGGCGATTCTGACCTTAGTGGTTGGTATTTGGGTGATTAACAAGTTTGGCCATGTGGTCAGGAAGCTGATGGACAAGAGCGGGATGGATGTTTCGCTATCGCCATTTCTTGTGAAGTTGGTCACTGTTGGACTAAAATTAGTCTTGTTGATTAGTGTGGCTTCGATGGTGGGGATACAGACGACTTCCTTGGTAGCGGTCCTTGGTGCGGCTTCCTTGGCGGTTGGGTTGGCGCTACAAGGGAGTTTGGCCAATTTCGCTGGAGGAGTGATGATTTTGGTGCTGAAGCCTTACAAGGTGGGGGAGGTGGTGAAGCTGACTGATTTTGTCGGAAAAGTGAAGGAAATTGAAATTTTCACCACAGTCTTACAGACTAAGGAGGGGGAAATGATTTTTATCCCGAATGGAAGCATTTCCAATTCCAGCATTGTGAACTATACCCGCATTGGTCGCCGTGAGGTGGAGGTGGACATCACCGTTCGGTCGCGATTGGATTTTGGACGTTTGGAGGAGGCGATTTTAACGGAAGCCAGAAAGGTGCCCAATGTGATGCAGGACCCTGAGCCAGAGATTACCGTGGAAGAGATTAATCCCATTCGGACTAAGATTCGTTTGCATGCCCATGCCCTGCCAGAGCATTTTATTGATGTGCAGGAGCAACTTTTGGGTGCTTCAAAAATTGTTTTGCAACGGATGGAGCGGGAAGGTAGGCAGGGTGGAAGTGGGCCTTTGCGCAAGGCGGGTTGATTCGGGGGTAATGATGTGAGGATTCAACCCCACCTCTGTCCTCCCCTTATCTAAGGGGAGGAGAATGCTACAGTGAATGCGGTTAATTCTGTTGAAAAACTTAAGGCTGATGGTGTCTCCTCCCCTTGGGAAGGGGAGGACAGAGGTGGGGTTGACCCAGAGTTTTTTGTATAAGCCCTTAATCTAACGGCATTGGGGCGGTTATCAGTGAAGGCTTATCTTTGCTTCTCGTATTCTGATAACCGCGAACCCTTTTATGAGCGGATTAAAAAAATTGGCTGGACAAACCGCCATTTATGGTGTGTCGAGCATTTTGGGCAGGATGGTCAACTTCCTGCTCGTTCCATTTTTGACGGGACTGCTTCCTGGAGCCGACTTCGGCATCATGACCGAGCTGTATGTGTACATCGCTTTTTTGTTTGTGATTTACACTTTCGGCATGGAAACCACCTATTTCCGATTTGCCAATAAGGAGGGCGCTGATGAGCAGGAAGTGTTCAATAATTGCCAGACCTTGGTCTTGGCGATCAGTGTTCCGTTCACGTTGATTTTCGTTTGGAAGGCCTCGGCGATTGCCAACTTGTTGGAATATCCTGGCAAATACCTGTTGGTGATGTGGCCTGCCTTGGTCCTTTTCTTGGATGCTTTCACGGCGATTCCCTTTGCCAGATTGCGGAAAAAGGAAAAGGCTGTTCGCTTCGCATCAGCACGTTTGGGAGCTATTTTCTTGAATATTTCCCTCAATATCTTCTTCCTATACTTCTGCAAGAATGTCTATGAAGGACAATTCCTTCCTTCTCTAAAACCGTTTGTGGATGGCATTTTCAATCCAGCATGGGGCGTGGAATATGTACTGTTGGCCAACCTGCTGGGCAACTTGGTGTTCATCCCTTATCTGGCGCCTGAACTGGTGAATTACCGTCCTTCCATGGGTAAAGCCTATGTGGGAGAAATGATTTCCTATGCCTACCCATTGGTCTTGTTAGGATTGGCTGGTGTGGCGAATGAGTTGATTGACCGCGTATTGCTCAAGGAAAAGCTGTCCGTGACCTGCTTGTCGCAAGAGGAACGCATCCAAAAGGTGATGGCCATTGTGGGGGAATACGGCGCGGTGTACAAGCTTTCCATTTTTATCAACCTTGCCAATCAAGCCTTCCGTTATGCGGCGGAGCCATTTTTCTTTAAAAAAGCTAAGGACAAAAATGCGCCAGAGACCTTCGCCAAGGTGATGAAGTTCTATGTGATTTTCTGTGTTGTGGTGTATTTGGGTGTGGGGCTGTTGCGAGACCCGATTGGCCATTTGGTGATTCGCAATCCTGATTTCTGGGAGGGGCTTTACATTGTGCCGATTTTGCTCTTGGCCAATGTGTTCTTGGGGATTTATTACAACCTGTCCGTGTGGTACAAGCTGACAGATAAGACCAGTTATGGCACACTCATCAGCATCATTGGCGCTGGGGTGACGCTTGGGTTGAACTTCTACCTGATTCCACAGATTGGCTATTTGGGCTCAGCCATTGCCACCTTGGCTTGTTACTTTATCATGGCCTTGCTGTCCTATGTTTGGGGGCAAAAGTTTTATCCTGTTCCTTATCAAGTGAGGTCAGGCATAGGCTATTTGGTGTTGGCTACGCTGATGATTGGTGTGAGCTATTGGGAGCCTTTTGATAATGTGTTGTTGAATTACAGCCTTTATGGGTTGTTAATTGTGGGCTTTTTGCTTTTGGTTTATTTGAGGGAGGGAAAGGAGTTGAGGAGGAGAGGGTAGATTTCAAGTGGGTAATCAGATTGAAAAAATGCCAAAAGACTCCCTCTCACTTAAAAGAATAGGCATTGTCTTTCCCCTTCTCTTGTTTGTCATGCACTTAACGGTGCTCCATTATATTTCCGAAAAACAGATTTGGTTAAAATATGGAGCATCAGAATGGCTTGTCGTTTTTTTATGGGAAGCTTTAGTTTTCTTGGTGCTCAATGCGCTTTGTCTTAGGATAGAAAAGAAAGAGCATTTATGGGCAGTTTTTGCTCAGGTGTGGCTGTTGGTTGTTGCCCTTTGTGTTTTCACAATGGTCTCTGAAGATTTGTTGTCATCATTGAAATGCCTTCATTTTACAAGGTGTTTTGGCAAGGTCTTCAGCTTGTGGTATTTGTTTTATTATGGGATGTTAGCCTTTTATTCAACGGTTCCTGCTATGGTGATTACATTGGTTTTAGTAAAAACAAGGTCTTTGAGTAAAGGTTAATAATAAACATCCTTTGGTTTTGACTGTCTGTGAAGTCCTGAGATAAAACATTACAAATTACATAGATGGGTATAACAAAAAGCAAAGTCTGATAAAACTTTGCTTTTCATGTACTTACAAAAAGAGTTTGATGT
>JAUIJC010000068.1 GCA_030431525.1 Bacteroidia bacterium
AATTCCTTTAGTTTAGAAATCATGCATGGCAACATGCTGACGGGGGTTAAGGTGGTCTTTGTTGTGCAAAACATTTAACCAACCTTAGCCCCTTTTCATTCCTTAATGCAACAGCATTGGGGTAGACCTATGTGTCTACCCAATCAGTTGCGGGTGGACACATAGGTCCACCCCAATATTGTTGCATGTGGTCGGTAGGTATAAAACCTACCGCTAGGAACCATACATGGTTTGAATAAGCTGACTCCATAGCGTCGGGTTTTATACCTGACGTTTTCGAAGGTTCAATTCAATTTCCAGATTTGTTATCTACAAAGCCTCCCCAAAATTCCCCCATGCTCCCCAAATTCCCTTTTCAGCACCTCATTATCAGCCATCTCAAAATCCCAAAACTCAAAGCCAGGAGCCACGGCACAACTCACCAAGACATAACCCTCCTTGGAAGGAATTTCAGCAGAGAACCAAGCCCCAGCAGGAACGGCGCATTGGAGTTGATGCCCTTTTTGATGGGAGAGGGTGATGCTTTCCAATTTCCCTGACGGATGCAACACATGAATGGTAATTGGGGAGCCTGCATGGAAATACCACAACTCAGGGCTACCGATGCGATGAAAACCCGAAAAATCTTCCTTTTCCAACAGGTAGTAAATTGAAGTCAGGGCGCTTCGTTCCTTGCCATCAAATTGCACCGATTCCTCGGCGCGAAAAACCTCGGCATAGAAACCGCCTTCAGGATGGGGCTGTAGGTTTAGTTCGTCAATCCAATGTTGTGCTGATTGTTCCATAAATCATATGCTTTCTTTTTCATGCCACGTCATTCCTTCAGGTAGCTCCAAGTTGTTGAACTCCAAATGAATGACCCGACGGTGGCTATCGTTAGTGGTTTTGCCAGAGGCGTGAAGTGTTAATGGCTTCATCAGTTGCAATCCGCCACGTTCCACTTCACAGATATGATAGTTGCGGTTTTCCCGAAATTCCTTGATTTCCTCCGTGCTTAAGAAGTCGTAATGACTTTGCGGAATTACTTTCAAAGCGCCATTCTCCTCGGTCGTGTCATCCAAATGGATGCGTACCGTAAAGGTGTTTTGCAGGATGTTGACTGGAGGGCGCACCGCCATAAATTCGCCTTTATTGGTCCAGCTCTTAAAGCCCAATTCCTCAAAATCAGTTTTCTTTTCCTGCTCCGCTGATACATTGATGGTGCAGTCCTGATGCCATGTCACATACCAGTTCGATTTTGGAGGTTTGTCAAAATAGATGGCCTTGCTGAGGAAGTATTTTTCGCCAAAACCTTTGACCAGTTGCTTCAGGTTATCATTGAACAAAAGGGGCATTAATTCAGGCATTTCTTTCATCAGGGAACGCACCGCAAACAAGTTTTCATCCCGACGGAAATTCTCAGATTCCTTAGTCCCATAAGTATGGATGAGTTTAAAAATATTCTGGAGTTCTCGTTTCCGATAGATGCTTTTCATGATGGAATAGCCTCTGCTTTGCACCTTTTTGATACTGGTGTTCAGTTCGGAAATTTTAACTTCCATCTCATATTGGTCCATCATTTTATGGATAATGTTGTGAATGCGGTTTTTCAAGTTCCTCGGCTTTAACACTTTTACTCGTTGGCCAAAGCCCAAGATTTCCCGTTCGAGCTCAAAGTTGGGTTGTACCCTGAGGGAAATGGTCACGCCCTGATGGTTGCGGTTGATGATTTTTTGAGAGGGATGAATCGGCTTTGTAAGCACATAGGGAGCATTGGCGTTGTCAATAAAAAGCTGAATCTCTTCAGGAGCCTGATTTTGGGACACTGAAACGCCCACCACATCCTTGTAAAAGTCAGGTGTGATGGTTGGGTCGCCTTTATAGGGAACATCACTGATTTCCAGTTTTTGGATGCGGTCCAAGGCCAAATTTTGGACAGGCTGGCTGTTCTTTTTTCGGCCAATTACAAACCATCGGTTTCGATATTCCTTCAGTAGGTAGGGGAAAAAATTAAAGGTACTCGCCTGCCTTGCCTTAAAGGATTGGTACGTCAAGTACAGGGTTTTCTGGTTCAGAATCGCCTGATAAATTGGGTCGATAAACTCCAGTCCTTTGAGGTTTTCGTTTTTCTCAAAGTCAATGATGTTGTGCTGGTTGCTTTTGGAGGATTGGATTTTGTCCTCCAAGCGCTGGACCATCCCGTTGAGCTCCTGAAAATGGGAGAAGCACTTGAACTGTTGTAGGATTTTAACCACTTCGTTCAGTTTGTCGAGGTCTTGGTCCGTCAATGGAATGTTGGTGATGGAATAGTCAGGGTCGGAATAGGTGTAATATTTCCGTTCCTCCACCACGATGGGGGCATTATAGCCCAGCTTGTCGCTCCGCATCAACTGGATGTCCAACTGCACGGTACGCTTGCTCACGCCCTTGTCGATGCCCTCGTATTCATAAAGCGCCTCCGAGCAGGCCTCAATCAAATCCTCCAAGGTCCACCGTTTAAAGCGGTTTCTCAGGCAGTTGTCGATGGTGCGATAGCGGATTAGGGCGTTCCGATTGGCGGGCATGGGAGTGAGCTTAGTCGTTCAAGGAGTGAACTTACTAAGGAATCCATCAGCAAGCCAACTCACAGGCTATTCTGCGACAACTTGCACCCCAATGAAATCAACCAACCAAACCCCTTGAGGCGGATGTTCCAAGAATTTGTAGGTGCCAGAATCAATCAATTCCTTCATTTTTGGAAGCTGTGCCTCATCCACAAGGACAGCCATCAATGTATGTCGGCCTTCCTTGTCCAGCATGATTTCGGATTGCCATTTCCCCGAAGTTGAAAAATAGGTTGGATGGGGCGCATAGGTGATTTTCCCCTCACATTTGTCCAAAATCCAAAGGCTGTATGGCTGGTCCTCGGAGATACTCCCTCGAAAGTTTCCCCTCAGAATGGTAGTGCCCAAAGGAAGTGTGGCGCTGTCCAAGGGACTTTCAAACTTAAGGCTATCGAAAACCTGTGCGACGGGATTGAAGAAAGGAATGCCGTCTTCCTTTTCAATCAATGAATCCAGCTTTTCGCCTTTGATAAATCCCGATTGGATAAGGAACTCCAAGTTTTTGCGTGCTTGGGAGCGCTGGACTTTTTCCACAGCCATTTGAACCGTATGCAGTTCAAACTCCCGTCTTTTCTGTTGGAGTTCGGACCTCCGTTGGTAAATCAAGCTCATCAGCGAAAAAAGCCCGCCAATCACCGCCACGCCAATGGCCGACACCAATGGAATGTATGCTTTGTTCGATTGGCTTTTCGCCTTTTTCTCTACCTCCGTTAATCGGTTCTCCAGACTGGATAGTCGCTCTTCGTTTTCCATATCCACATGTTTGGGGCTATGGGGAAGAACAGGTTAAGCGGGAATGGATTGTGAAAAATTGGATGGGTGGGAGAGTGTGGTGGGTGAATAATGGGCGATGTAGGGGCGGGACCTATGTGTCCGCCCGCAGTATTGGGCAGACACATGGGGCTGTCCCAAAGCTGTTGCATTATGCTCGAGATTTCGACCCCACCTCTGTCCTCCCCTTATCCAAGGGGAGGAGAATGTTACAGAGAGTATTTGCCAATTATGGGTTTAAACGATGTACTGGTGGTTTCTCCTCCCCTTTTTAAGGGGAGGATACAGGTGGGGTTGACCCAGAGTTTGGGAGTTTCCATCCTTAATGCAACAGCATTGAGGTCTGCCCCTACAAAGTTCAAATGTGGATTTTCCCAGTTTTGGAACAAATGGATGGGTCTGCTCTCGTAAAGAAATTAGGAGCACTTTGCCCCGTTTTCAAAGCTTTTTGATTTTCAATGCATTTGGGAAGACTGTTACTTTTTCTTGGTTTGATGTGTTTTGTCTTTCCTGCTGTTGCCCAGCGGGATTTGGAGGAGACGGAGCGGACGGTAACAGTGAAGAAGAAAAATCCCGAAACGGGGAAGGAGAAGGGTTCGGTGAGTATTGGAGGAATGATTAAGCTGAACGGCATTATTGATTTCAATGGCTTGCGCTTGGCCGATGAGTTTAACATCACCTTGATTCCGGTTCGCCCTGAGGACAAGACCAATGATATCCGGTTTAATATGGATATGAGGCAGACCCGTCTGGTGTTTGTCGGGGATTTTGACACCGAGAAAAAGGCCGTGGGGAAGTTGAAGTCCTATATCGAGGGAGATTTTTATGGGTTGAGTGGCGCTTTTCGATTACGGCACGCCTATGTCTCCACGGACTATTTGTTGATAGGAAGGTATTGGTCAATATTCTCCGATTTGGACACGTGGCCGAATGTGGTGGATTTTGATGGGCCGGTGACAGGAATTTGGACAAGGAATGAGCAAATCAGGGTGAAGCTGGATGTTGAGGACCGTTGGGAGTTTCGCTTTGGGCTGGAGACTCCGGCCGTATTTTTTCCGAATCGCGTGGCGGTGATTGATTCATCCGTGGCACCGACTTTTCAACGAATGCCCGACATCACGGGCTACGCTAAGTACCGGTTTGGTCGGAACACGCCTTATCATTTGCAGTGGTCATGGGTGTTTCGGGAGTTGCGTTATGTGGAGGGTGCGGATGAAAAATCAGCCTCTGCTTTTGCCTTTGGGGGAGCGCTGTCAGGAACATTTGCCTGTTTCAAAGAGGATAAGTTTATTTTTCAGGCGGTCATGGGAAAGGGGATTTCCCGATACATGGTCTCCTTTGCGGCGCAACGTTATGATGCGCTTCCCACCACCAAAGGGTCCTTGGAGGCGCTTCCGACATTTGGTGGTTATTTGGCCTATGAGCATCAGTGGTGGGATGCTCCTTTCAAGTCTACGATGGTGTTGGGGTATGCCTACATTGATTTGCCCAAAGAGTTTGAAACCTTGGGGCCTCGCTTTGCGGGCGGTTATGGTTCAGCCAATCTTTTTTGGTATCCCTTCAGGAATTTTCAGGCTGGCATGGAGTATTTGGTGGGCTGGAGACGGATTACCACGGGGGAATTTGATTTTGATGACACCGTGATTGTGGACCAGTTGGAGGGCGTGGCGCACCGCATTGAGTTTATGACGCAATACAATTTTTAAGGGTTAAGCAAAACAGGAAGCAGACCTGACAGGTTTTGAAAATCTGTCAGGTCTGCTTCCAACTTTATCAATGAAATAAGCCATGAAAAAGTCCGCAGTCATGAAACATTGAAAGGCTGAAAAAGACGGTATTTGGTTTCTTGCAAAGAAATAAACCATATCTTCAAAGAATACCATCTTTTTAAAGTCTATGGTAAATACCTGTTTTGCTTGCTCCAAAGACAATGCGCCCGAGGCGTTGAGTTGTCTACATTGTGGAGCGCCCTTGTCCTTTTCTTTCCAAGATTTTCAGGAGCTAAAAAAGGAAATCCTTGGCATCCGTATGGAGTCGGACAAGCGTTTGAGGGAACTCGAACGTCGACTGCAGTACATGGAGGCCTTTTTTGTTGCGCAACAGAAAGCCTCAGAAGAGAACTCGGCTGAGGCGCCAAAACCTTCTGTTGCACCTGTTCAGACTGATATTCCATCTTCAGAAGAGGAAAAGCAAACCCTCTGCGAGGAGCCCTCGTTGGCGCCTAAAAGGGTGTCTGAAGAAGATGAGCATCTTTCGGTTTCCCCAGAAAAATTGGAGGAAAGAGAACGCCATCAGCCTTCGCCAATGGTCGCCTCAGACGCCAGAAGGCGTCAGAAAAAGAGTTGGTCCGAATGGCAGGCTGAATCTGAGAATGGCAATAAATCAGAGGAGGATGCCGTGCCGAATTCGGGACAAAGCAAGTCATCGATTGCCGCTCCAGCACCACGACCAGCCCAGAAAAAACAGAAGAAGCAACGCAAAGCCGGAGAGCAATCCGCTTTTGAGCGATTCTTCACGGAGGTGCTTTTTGCGCCTTTTGCAGGGATTTTTAGCTATGCGCGTCGCACTCATGCCCATTACAAGGCTGAGAACAAATTGCCGATTTTCTTTATGACCCTGTCAGGCATTGTAGCCATTTTGTTGGGTGTCGGCTACTTGTTGCAGTATTCCATTTCAAATTACTTCGTCCATTTCAGCGAGTGGACTAAGGCGGGGATAGGTTTTGCTTGTTCGTCAGCCTTGTTGGCTTGGGCCATACACCTTTGCCGAAAGGCGGAAAAGTTCAAGGAGTTTGGTTCGGCCATGATGGGTCTTGCCGTCATCCTGAATTACATGCTGATTTGGTTCCTCTCGGCCGTGGACACCACGGGAAGCTTCTCGGCGGTGGCCGGTTTTTGGCTGATTGTAGCCAACACGGGCTTGGCCATGGGTCTTGCCCTAAAGTTTGAGACCCGAATTGTGGCGGTGTTGAGTTTGTTAGGGGGCGCCTATGCACCATTTCTTCTTTCAGGAGGGCAGGTGACGCCGTTCTATTTCCTCTACCTGTTTTTCCTGACCATTGCTTCGCTGTTCTTGGCCAAGCGTATTCGCTGGAAGGAACTGGAGATTGTCAGCTTCTTTGTGGCCCAATCAGTGATTGAGGTGGCTGTGTTTAAGTATGATGGCGTTTTGTCATGTGTTTGGTACACTTTATTGTTCCATGGCTTTGCCTACCTCTTTGTGGGAACCGTTTTGTTCAATGGCAAGCGCATCAAAAAGACACTCAAGGAAACAGAACTGGGCCTTTTGGCAGCCAATTTGGGCCTGTTTGGTTTGAACCTGTATTGGGTTCATTCGGAAAATTTGACCCTTTTGGGAATCCTTTATGCGTTGAATGCACTTCCGTTTTTGGCGGGAATTATAGTGGGTCGCAAATCCATGGAGGCACAGATGAAGCTGTTCTTCTTTGTGGTAGTGGGTGCTATGATGGCGCTTGCAGTGCCGTTCCTAGTTAGTCTTGAATTGTTGGGGCCAGTGTGGGCGGTTCAGGCGTTGGCCTTGCTGTGGAGTGGCTTTATTTTCAAGTTGCCAAAAGTACGAAGGGAGGCCTTGATGCTGATGCTGATTGCCTTGGGCAAGATTATCTACAGCTTCATAGAAATTGCTGGCAGTTGGGACAGTGCCTTGCTTGGCGCGGGTTACGGTAATCTTTTGTTCGTAGGGGTGATTTTGGGAAGCCTTCACTTCCTGATGCATCGGAACGAAATCGACAGCTTTGAGCAACGCATCTTCAAAATTGTTCAGGAGGTTTGGGCCTTCTGGGGCTTGGCAGTGTTCTTCGTCACTTTGGGTTATCACTTTGAAGAGTGGGTATGCAATTTGGCCATTATACCACTGTTTACTCTGATTTGGTGGGGCAATCGCCAAAAGTTGAAGGTGACAGAAGCCTTGGGTTGGATAATGATTTTTCCAATCCTGTTGGGCTTTATTTTCTCGGTAGATGAGGTGAATAGCGCCCGTTTCGCTAATCAAACCTTGGCAGGTAAACTTGCCTTGTTAGAGGTTGGGTTTTGCCTTTGGTTTTTGCAGTTCTTCTATCAAAAAGTGCTGGGCAAGGATGGTTTCAAAAGCCAGATGGCCTATTACCTGAGAGAGCTGTTTTATTGGGTGCTGCCTCTGATATTGATTAGGATAGTGTTCCGATTAGCCCCTGATTTCGTTTTGGTAGCAGGGTGGATGGGAGTGCTCATCGCCTTTGTGTTGCACCATTTGACGAAAAGGAAGTCCCTAATGGTCGAAGGCTATTTGCTCACCTATGCCACAACAATCTTTTGCTTTGGGCAATTTGTCATGGAAGACATTTCATTCGCTGGCATCTGTTTGGGATTGTGCAGTGGCTTGGCGGTGCTGGGAGGCATTTTCGCTTGGCAGAAAGGCTATGAAAAAGAGCAGGCCATTTCTTCCCCGTTTAAATCGCTCTTTGTCTATTTCATCCTCTATTCAATTATTGTAGCGGGCTTGTTTATGGCAAAGGTGATGGGAGATTTGTCCACTGGTTTAGCTGTGGTGGCGGTGCTGAGTTTGGGCTTGTCTGCACTATGGAGAAACATCCATGTGGTGCGTGGCATTTACCTGTTCTTGCACGGATTGGGAATGGTCATGATGACCTTAGTGACGCTCCTTCTCTTGGTACAAATCAAGTTCCTTGGAATACCGAACCCATTGATTTTGGTGTTGGTATTAGCAGGTTTGGGCATGGCTGGCTACTATCTGTTGCAACCGAAAGTGTTGTACTTGAAAAGGGCTTACGGACCTCGTTGGGTGAATGATATGTATTGGTGGAACTTGTTGTTGTTAGGTTTTTATGTGGCCCTGTTCAACCAATCGTCTTTTGGGCTTAGCTCGCCGTTCCTGACCATAATCTTGGTGCTGCATGCCATCGGATTGCTGTTTGGTACCATGTGGAATGAGTTCAGACATCTCAGGGGTGGTTATATCCTCCTGTTTGTGGTGGCCTTCGGAAAGTTGTTCCTGCATGATTTAGCCGACTACAGCATGGTCGAAAAAGTGATTGCATTTATCCTGATTGGTGTAGTGTTCTTGGGCGCCGCATATGGCTTTGTGAAGCTCAAGGATGGGATGGAGAAGGAGAAATAAAAAATTGAGGCTTCTATAAAAAAAATCAGACCTGACAGGTTTTAGAAACTTGTCAGGTCTGATTTTTTTATGGGCTAGAATGTATAGCTTACTTCCGTTTAGCTCCAACCTTTTGTTTTCCGTTTCGCGGTCCAGAATTACGCTTGTTCTTGCTTTTTCCTCCCTTAACCAAAGGATGGTTTTTTACATGCTTGTCCTGTTTCTTCTTTTCAAAGGAAAGCAAGGCATTAGCGAGGTCTGGTCTTTTAACCTTCGTTAGGATATCGCGGATCCACTGTTGGTTTTCGCGCTTGTACCAGAAGAAGAACTTGTTTTGGTCCTTTTTGGACTTGGCGTCTTTCACCGTTTCCACTGGACGGAGCGTGTATGGGTGCACGCCAGCGTAGTAAATCACCGTAGCCACGGTCATGGGCGTTGGGGTGAAATCCTGTACCTGCTCCAGTTTGAAACCCATGTCCTTGGTTTCCACCGCCAAGTTGGCCATGTCCTCCATTTCACAGCCAGGGTGGCTGGAGATAAAGTATGGAATCAATGGCTGGGCAAGACCGTGCTTTTTATTGATGCGGTCGAACTTGTTTTTGAACGAGTGGAAGTGTTTGAAGGAAGGCTTACGCATCAGACGCAACACCTTGTCCGAAGTATGTTCTGGTGCAACTTTTAGTCGGCCAGGAATATGGCGTGTCACCAAGCGCTCCATGTATTCGTTCAGGCTCTTGGTTTCATCAACCGTGTTGTAGTCGTCTACCAAAAGGTCATAACGGATGCCGGAGCTGACAAAGGCCTTTTTAACATCCGGATGTTGGTCTACCTTTTTGTAAATCTCGGTCATCTGCTTGTGCGAGGTGTCCAAGTTGTGACAAACCGTTGGGTGGATGCAGGAAGGGCTGGAACAAGCATCGCAAATGGATTGCACCTTGCCCTTCATCTTGTACATGTTTGCCGATGGACCACCCAAATCGGACAAATAACCCTTGAAATCAGGTTGCTTGGTGATGGCATCCACCTCTTTCAAAATGGACTTCTCAGAACGGCTGGCGATGAACTTGCCTTGGTGCGCCGAGATGGTACAGAAACTACATCCGCCGAAACAGCCACGGTGCATGTTCACCGAGAATTTGATCATCTCAAAGGCCGAAATCGGCCCCCGTTTACTGTATTTTGGATGGGGCAGACGGGTGTATGGGAGGTCAAAGGAGGCGTCAATCTCCTTTTCCTTCATTGTCCTGTAAGGCGGGTTGATAATGAGGCGCTGTTTGCCAATCACCTGAAGCAATCGGTCGGCATCCAGTTTATTGGATTCCCGTTCAACATGCTTGAAGTTGGCAGCATATTTCAATTTGTCCTGCAAGCAGACCTCATGCGGATAAAGCTCGATATCTTTCCAATGGGTGCCTTTCGGCAACTCCTCTTCAACAGGTTGGAGGAAGGCCGTTTGGCGAATGGTTTTTAAAGAACGCATCGGAACGCCCTTTTGCACCAATTTGATGATTTGCTTCAAAGGCTGTTCGCCCATGCCGTAAACCAACATATCAGCACCAGAATCCGCCAAAATGGATGGTTTCAGTTTGTCCTGCCAGTAATCGTAGTGAGTCACCCGACGAAGTGAGGCCTCAATGCCACCAATCAAAACGGGCACCTCAGGATAGATTTCCTTTAGGATTTTGGTATAAACCGTAGTGGCATAGTCTGGGCGGTAGCCAGCCTCACCACCTGGAGTGTAGGCATCGTTGGAGCGCTTGCGCTTACCAGCAGTGTAGTGGTTAACCATGGGGTCCATGCAACCGCCAGTCACGCCAAAGAACAAGTTTGGCGCCCCAAGTTTTTTGAAATCACGAAGGTCGTCGCGCCAGTTTGGCTGTGGAAGAATACCTACCCTTAAACCTTCGGCCTCAACTAAACGTCCAATCACTGCAGGACCAAAGGCGGGGTGGTCCACATAGGCATCTCCAGAAACGATGATGACATCCAAACTATCCCAACCGCGCAGTTCCATTTCCTTCTTGGTGGTAGGCAACCAGTCCGTAAGGCTCAACTCTTCGTAATTCATGATATATCTCAGGTCAATCCGCAAAGATAACAATAAGTAGGGCGTTAAAGTTGGCTTGGTTTTAAACCTGTCATGATTAAGGGATAAAAAAACGGTATCTTATACATAGGACTAAAGTCCTATGCTTTGGAGAGACGCCCTTTCAGGGCTACCATTATACAGCCCTGTAAGGGCGGTTCTCCCTAGCGATGGATAAAATCTAGTCCTGTTCAAAACTTCACTAAAGTTACTATGAACGTTTAGGCTCTAACTAATAATTAACTTGACCTTATGGTTTTTCATCTGAGTTTGCCACTTGTCAGTCTGATTTTCTTCTCTTTTATTGA
>JAUIJC010000029.1 GCA_030431525.1 Bacteroidia bacterium
GAAGAAATTATAAGAATCTTGATTGCAAAATGCTCAAAAAACAAAGTCCCGCCCAATAGAGGAAAAAGCAACCCGAGAAATAACAATAAGGCTCGCCGAAAACAGGGAAAATACCAGACATTCACAAACTACAGGAGGGCTTGTTAGAACCTTAATGCAACAGCATTGGGGCGGACCCATGTGTCCGCCTATGCCATTTCGGGCAGACACATAGGTCTGCCCCTACAGCCAACAGGAAAAACTGAATTGATTTACTTATCTTACATACACACTTTTGAACACACTGAACCCAAGCGATATGATGAACACCGCCAAACTTCAGAAGAACATCTCCCTATTCTTCAAGACAACGCACCAAGCAAACCCCTTGAATAACGCCGAGGGAAAGTTGTTAAGCTTTTTTGAGGAAGGAGGAAAATCACGCTATGTCATCTGCAAGGACAGCGTGTTGTACCTGTTTGAGGATGAAAAGTTGTTGGGCATGGAAAACGTTTCCGGCCAAAAGGACAGCGACTTGGCCTATAAGTTTGACGGCCGACTGATTTCCGAAACCGTTATTCCGTTCTTCATGTCGAGCGGAGGAAAAGGCAAAACCAAAAGGAGTTCAAGCGGTGGAACCAGCTCGAACAATAACAACAACAATAATAATAACAACAATAACGGCTGATTGGGAGCCACCTGCCAACAGCCGTAGGCTTTGGCAGTGTGGTTTACCCACAACGATGTTGTATTTACCACACTGCCAAAGCTTCCAGCTGTTGGCAGGTGGCATATACAACATCGTTCACAATTCCAGCCTGTATTTGCAAGAGGGCTTGGGACATTCGTCTCAGGCCCTTTTTTTGGGCGCAAGGGGTAAAACCTGCGTATATTCACCAAGCTTTTTACACTAATTATTGGACGCTACAGGTCGTGCTACCTGATACTTGCTACTTGCGTCCAAAACGAAACATACAATGTCCGTCGCTCTCGTCGCCTCCTTACTGCTCGGCTATTTCGCCGTCCTGTTTTTAATCTCTCGCCTGACAGCCAAGGATTCCTCCAACGACACCTTCTTCCGAGGAAACAGGGAGTCGCCATGGTACTTGGTGGCCTTCGGGATGATTGGGGCTTCGCTATCGGGCGTAACCTTTATCTCCATCCCCGGCTGGGTGGAAAGCCAACACTTTTCCTACCTGCAAATGGTGCTGGGCTACACGGCGGGCTATCTGGTCATCGCCTTGATTCTCCTACCACTTTATTACAGCATGCACCTTACCTCCATCTACAGCTATTTGGGCGACCGTTTTGGGGAATGGGGACACAAAACGGGGGCGGGTTTCTTCCTGCTCTCACGGGTAATTGGCGCTTCTTTCCGCATGTATTTGGTAGTGCAAGTACTTCAACTGTTCATTTTTGACGACCTGAACATTCCCTTTGGCGTCACCACAGCGCTTTCCATCCTCTTGATTTGGGTGTACACCTTCCGTGGAGGCATCAAGACCGTAGTGTGGACGGACACCCTACAAACCCTCTTCATGTTGCTTTCCTTGGGCATCACCATCTACATCATCGCCCAAAACATGGGACTGAATGTAATGTTTCCATCAACGGACAGCACAGGGAATTCCCAATCCAGCCTTTTCCACGTCATTGCCGACAGCGACATTTCAAAAGTCTTTGTGTTCGGAAACTGGCGTGCAGATAACTACTTCTGGAAACACTTCTTCTCAGGCATGTTCATCACCATCGCCATGACGGGCTTGGACCAAGACATGATGCAGAAAAACCTCACATGCCGAAACCTTGGTGAGGCCAAGAAAAACATGTTGTGGTTTAGTTTGGTGTTGGTGATTGTAAACCTCTTCTTTCTTGTCCTTGGCGCCTCCCTTTTCCTCTATGCAGACGCCGTCGGCATGAGCATTCCTGAAAAAACGGACTTGCTCTTCCCTACTATCGCCAAAAGCCATATCGGCATTTTTGCGGGCTCCATATTCCTGTTAGGACTGATTGCCGCCGCTTATTCCAGTGCAGACTCGGCACTCACCTCTCTGACGACCTCCTTCTGTGTGGACTTCTTAGATATCGAGAACAAACACCCTGATACTGCAAAAAGGACAAGGCTATTTGTCCACATCGCTTTCTCCGCCCTTTTGGTCACCGTAATTTTGGTGTTCAATGAAATCAACAACAAGAGCGTTATTTCAGACCTTTTCAAGGCCGCAGGATACACCTACGGACCACTCTTGGGCTTATTCAGCTTCGGGATGTTTACCAAACGGAAAATCCCTCATGAGGAACTTATCTTGGTAGTATGCCTAATTTCACCAGCCATCTGTTACTTCCTTAATGCCAACGCTGAGGAGTGGATGAATGGCTATAAGTTCGGCTTTGAGCTGTTGATTTTGAATGGGTTGTTGACCTTCTTAGGATTGTTGGCCATCTCAGAAATATCAAAATATGATGAGAGTGATATCTTGGATTCCTAAAAAGGGAGGCACGTATTTGAGGCTTGCTTGGGGAATTCCAGTGCTAATGCTAATTGTCTGGAAAAAGTTAATCCCAATAGATGTTTACCCCATAATGGCCATTCTTAGTCTACTTGGAATTTACTTCGGATATCGCTTTGAGAACAAGCCATTTACTCTAATCCTCAACCTACTCACTTTTGTCGTCTCGGCAACTATCCTTTATTTGGACCATATTGATTTTTTAGGAGCAATCAGATAATGACAAAAGCCCCGATAGGATTAAACACCTATCGGGGCTTTTGCTTTGTTACAGAAACAAAACTAAAACAAGTACCCAAGACTGATGTCTGCCAAAACACCTTCACCGACCTCAAAATATAAACCCTACACTCAAATCAGGAAGTAACCCTAACTCTATTTTTTCGGAATATTCTGTAGTAGCACCACTGTCTATTCTGAGCCATTTTTTTAAGACTGTACCACCCAAAGCAAGATCAATGGAAAGTCTTTTCCAACATAAAAATCTATATCCAGCACCTACACCTAAACCTGCTCTCCAAGACTCAGCCATCTCCACCTTAGCGTCGTATTGATGTATCCGCTTTCCATGCCTACCCAATAAAATCCCTTCAAAAAACACCCCTCGAAATGGTTTCAAATAACGTCGTACAGAAGTGTAAAAATTGATACTTGTATAATCCAACTTGCCATTCTCTACATAAAAGCTTTGAAGCAATTGACCATTATTGCCTGTCATTGGTACAGGCGACACATATGTATCCTCAATACGATGCAAAGATCTACTATACCCTCCCCCAACCTGCACCGACCATTTCTCTGAGAGTGCACGCTCATAACTCAAATTAAAAGCCCCATACAAATCAAAGATCGGATTAGTCTTAATCACATTCTTCCGTTCCTGCCCCATGCCCAGCTGGACAAGTACAAAAAAGGAGCAACAGAGGATAATCACTTTCTTCAGACTGTTCATATACATTCAAAAATTCGGATAAAACCTATCAGGTCTGAATCAAGACTAAAACACATACCCTGCACTTATACTTGGGAATGCATAAAAACCCCAGTCTTTATACCCCAATGGCTGATATGTACTGTTTTTTGAAAGCCAAATTTTAGCCACAACACCCCTGAGAGCTACATCAAAAGATACTCTGTCCCAAAACAAAAACTGATAACCTATCTCCAAACCAGTCTGCAGACTTCTGACAGCGTATTCCTCCTCTATGTCATCATACTGGCCCCATTCCCTAAAGGTATAGCCTTCAATTTTAGTCCCCACATAGCCACCCTTTAGCGCCTTCTTAAAGTAGTATTTCAAACTTGACCCAAGGCCAAAAACCGAATATACCCCCCGATGACTTTCAATGTATCTACTCTTCAAACCATTATGGCTGTATGAATTATTAGCGAAATCACTCGGAAGAACTGTGTAAAAACCACCCCATTCGTCAACCTCCCATTTCCAACGAAAAGCTACATCCAATGTCAACCTTTCGGATAGTCTGCGTTCATAGCTTAAATTATAAAGGGTAGCAAAATATGGCATCAGAGTCTTTCCACCATCTAAACCAACAACATCTTGCAGAAGATCTGTTTTTATCACATTCTTCCGCTCTTGGGCATATCCAAGCCCCGCAAACAGCAGATAACACAATAGGAACAAGGAGATTCTTTTCATCTTGATAAAAAGGTTGAAAAACAGGTATGAAACGAGGACAACCCACTTTTTAGTATAGGCCAGCAACCTTTTTATGACACACTAACTCCAATAAAGTTTAAGCAAGACACGTTTTCCTTCTCACATCAATTCCTCCATCGGATCCCAAAACACTGATTTAAAGCCTTGTATCTGATCATCCACCACTTGAATTCCCTCAGCCTCCAACGCCTCTTGCATGGCCGTAGGGCTTGAAAAATGCATTTTCCCCGAAAGCAATCCATTGCGGTTCACTACTCTGTGGGCGGGCACATCAGGCAAGGTGTGAGAAGCATTCATCGCCCAGCCCACCATTCGGGCGCTCTGCCCCGAGCCCAAATACTTGGCAATGGCGCCATAGCTGGTGACACGCCCTTCGGGAATCAGCTTCACCACTTCATAGACTTGTTCGAAAAAGGAAAGGGACATGGAGATTTTAGACTTTAGACGTTGGACATTAGCTCATCTGCACTGGAGCTAAAATCTAAGGTCTAAACTCTAACGTCTTTCCACTAACTTGCCCCCATGAATTTTATCCTTTTTGACGACTCGCTGACAAGGACGCAACTGCTCCCGCTGACCTTTACGCGTCCAATCGCCCAAATCCGAATCGGCATTTTGACCATCGCCGAGAAATGGGAAAAATACTTGGGCACCAACCCTTCTTACCTGACCGAAGATTATTTGCAAGAAAAATTCCCGCTCACAAAAACAGCCGACAACCTGTTTGTGCGTTCCAATTTGCTCCCCAATCAAGATTTGGCGGATGCCCTTCAGCTACTTGAAACGGGAAAAGCCCTGTTTTCAGGGGAAGAATGGCTGGGCTTTCGAGGACAAGAAATCGCCTTTGGCGAGGAACAAAAGGTGGAATTCAAGGGAGAAATCAGTCTGGTGAATCACCCATGGGACATTTTTGAAAAGAATAGCGAGGAACTAAAAAAGGATTTTGCCCTTATCACCAAGGGAAGGAAATCGCAACCCATCACCGATCCCTACACGCGGGTTTATTGCCCTGAAAACATCTTCTTGGAAGAAGGCGCACAGACCTTTGCCTGTACCCTGAACGCCACCAACGGTCCCATTTACATTGGTAAAAATGCCGTGGTTCACGAGAATTCTGCCATCCAAGGTCCATTCGCCTTATTGGACAATGCAGGTGTGAATATGGGAGCAAAAATCCGTGGAGCTACCACCGTTGGCCCTTGGTCGCATGTGGGTGGAGAAATCAAAAACTCAGTGATTTTTGGCTACAGCAATAAGGGGCACGAGGGCTACCTTGGCGACAGCGTGATGGGCGAATGGTGCAACCTTGGGGCGGATACCAACACCTCAAACCTGAAAAACACCTTTACAAACGTACGTGTCCACAGCTATGTTACCAAGGAATTAGAGAACTGCGGGCGCATGAAAGTTGGCCTTATCATGGGCGACCATTCCAAGGCGGGCATCAACACGATGTTTAATACGGGAACCGTGGTGGGTGTTTGCGCCAATATTTTTGTGGCGGGCTTTCCTCCAAAGCATATTCCGTCCTTTAGCTGGGGAGAAAAGGATGTTTTCCAGCTTGAAAAGGCATTTGAAATGGCTGAACAGATGATGGGCTTTGTGGGGCAGTCGCTGAACGAACGGGACAAAGACATCTTGAAAGCCCTTTTTGAAAAATCTCAAAAGCCCTCGAAGGTTTACTAAACAATGGCTTTCATTAGCCACTGACGCAAGCGTCCCGCTGGTGCCTATTTGACTAATGATAGTCACAGGCGGACGCCTGCGCCAGTTGAAAAACAAGCAGTTATTATATGCTTTTAGAAGAAAAGGAATTACCAAAAGGATTTAGATATCCCTCGGAATTTTTAACAGTTATCAAGCAAGGGTTATTGGATTTTGACCCGTGGATAATTATCACGGGTGACAGATTAAAAACAAGATATTCAGGCATAAAGCAAAGATATCCCAAAAGAGAATTAATCCCTTTTGCTAAAAGAGAAGACAACGATGATCTAGCTTGCTTTGAGAAAGGAAAAGGAGTTGTAATTATTCATGATTTTGCGAGCCCAGGTTACGAAGGAAGACATGAACCCATATTATTCTGGGATTAGTTTAGATTAATTATTGAAGACATGATTGAGTATAATTTATAATTCCTCAAATAGTCCACGTCTTCCACCGGCGGGACGAAGTCAAGCTACTTCATACACGCCTTGAACCATGGATATTTTCTAAATCGCATCACAACTAAAAAACCCCACCAGCTTTACGACTGGTGGGGTTTTCTAAGTTTATTCATCCTTCTTAGGCGGAATTTTTGGCTTAAGGGGATTAGATTTTGCTCCCGGTATTTTTGGTTTCAAAGGTGATGCCTTTGGCTTGGATTCACTCTCTGAACTCGGCTTGCTCGCTCCAGGAATCTTGGGCTTCAAGGCAGAGGCTGGCTTAGGCTTGGAATCGCCCTCTGAACTTAGCTTGCTCGCTCCAGGAATCTTAGGTTTCAATGCAGAGGCTGGCTTTGGCTTGGATTCGCCTTCTGAACTTGGCTTGCTTGCGCCAGGAATCTTGGGCTTCAACGCAGAAGCTGGCTTTGGCTTGGATTCACCCTCAGAACTTGGCTTGCTTGCGCCAGGAATCTTAGGCTTCAAGGCAGACGCTGGCTTTGGCTTGGATTCACCCTCAGAACTTGGCTTGCTTGCTCCTGGAATCTTAGGCTTCAAGGCAGACGCTGGCTTTGGCTTGGATTCACCCTCAGAACTTGGCTTACTTGCGCCAGGAATCTTTGGTTTTAGGGCCGAAGCGCTTTTACCTGGAATTTTAGGTTTCAATGGAGCAGATTTCGCAGTGGACTGCTCTCCTTCAGCCTTAGGTTTAACCCCCGGAATCTTGGGCTTGGCAACAGAAGGCTTTTTCGCCTCTGTGGATACACCTGGAATTTTGGGTTTTGCCACCGATGCACCTGTTCCTGGAATCTTTGGTTTAGCAGCCGCAGGTTTTTCTGTGGCATCCGACTTTTTAGGGATGACCGCAGCGGGTTTAGCTCCCGGAATTTTCGGTTTTGCTGCACCCACTTTTGGCTTGGCTGCCACAGGTTTTGGCTCTTCCTTCAAATGGAAACGCCTGCGAATCTCATTGATCAAAAACAGCTTCTGGGAAGTGAAGCTGTCAGGATGGACCTGCATAAACATTTCCTCCCAGGAAGCATATTGCTCCGGCTCAGCCTTTTTAAAGGCATCTGGATCAATCCGCTTCTTGCGGCAATATTCTTCAAAGGTTGGAAAGTCTGCCATCGCTATTCAATCAAATCTCCCCGCAAAGATACAAGCTTCACTCATTGAAAAGGTCTGCTCACCCATGAAACAGAAGCTACTCGCTCATTTACTGTTCACCAAACCACATCTTTGAAGTAATTTGAAGGCATTCAACCATATGTCAACAATCCTTATGAAAAAGCTAAGCATACTTATCATCGCCCTTTTCACTTCCTTTTTTGCCATTGCCCAGAAGGCAGAAAAGCCTTCCATTAAGGTGACTGGAAGCGCCGAAATTGAAATCATCCCCGATGAAATTTTCATCTCAATTACGCTTTCCGAACGCTATGACGGCAAGAAGAAAATCGACATTGAACCTCAAGAGCAGGAACTCAAAAAGGCGATCTCATCCATCGGCATTGCTCTCAATGATTTAAAAGTTGCCAATCTGGAAGCAGACTACACCAAAGTACGTTGGAGCAAAAAAGATGTCCTCGCTTCCAAAAACTATGAGTTGATGGTTTCGGATGCTGAAACCTTGGGTAAGGTGTTCAAGAAACTAGATGAACTGAACGTCGCCGATGCTTATGTTTCCCGTGTCAGCCATTCCAAAATTGAGGAATACCGAAAGGAGGTAAAAATCAAGGCCATCCAAGCTGCCAAAGAGAAGGCCACATATCTTTTGGAGGCAATCGATGAAAAAGTGGGTAAACCGCTATGGATTACAGAAGGAAGAAATATTAGCCTTGGAACCATTAACACAAGAATAAACATGGCTTCCAACCGCTCTATCTCAAGTTATGCCGATAAAAGTGATTCAGGTATCACTTTCCGAAAAATCACTCTCCGCTACGAAATCACGGCGAGCTTTGAAATCCTCTAAAAATCACTGACCAGACGGCCTCAACCGTCTGGTCTTTTTTTATCCCAAAACCTGCCTTAATCGGAAACGATAACGCAAGGCCAACAAACTAGCCGAACAGCTCAGTCCAATCACCAAACCCCACCAAATGCCAGGAACGCCAAGCCCTACATACTTGGCCAATACCCAACCGATTGGCAGACCTACAATCCAATAGGAAAACAAGGCAATCATGGTGGGCACCTTGGTTTCCTTCAGCCCTCTGAGGATGCCCATAAAAGTGACCTGCAATCCGTCTGGGAATTGGAAAATAGCCGCCAAAATTAACAGGTTGGAAGCGATGTTGATTACATCAGTCGCATCGTGCTCTACCATCAACGAAGGCAACCAATGTCGCCCCAAAATCAGCCCAGACAAGGTGAGTAGCATAAAGCCCATGGTAAACCAGATTCCTGCACGTGCTGCCTTTTGTAGGTTTGGGATGTCATTACTTCCATAATAATAACCCACCCGAACCGTGGATGCCGCCCCTACACCAGTCATTAGGATATAGCAGACCGAAGCAATCCGCAAGGCAACCTCATGACCAGCCAAGTTCTCCTTGCCAAACCAACCAATCATAATGGCCGTGAAGCCAAAAGCTCCTGCCTCCAACAGTAACTGTAAGCCGATTGGATAACTGAGGGAATGAATCTTTTTGAAAACCTTTCCTTCAAAAAGGCCACTAATCATCGGCTTTAAGAAGGTGACAAAACGCTTGTCCCAGAAAAAATACAGCACGAACAATAGGGCCATTACTACCCGTGAAATGGTCGTAGCGTAAGCCGCACCTTTAATTCCCAACTCCGGAAAGCCCCAGTTGCCATAAATCAACAGGTAATTCAAAAAGATGTTCAAGGCATTGGCCACAACATTAATAACCAATGCCGGTGTGGTCGTGGCTTTCCCCTCAGCGAATTGCTTAAAGACTTGGGAAACCATCACTGGAAAAATCGACCAAACCAAGATTTCAAAATAATCCTGCGATGGTCGCACAACGGCCTTGTCCTGCCCCATAAAGCCTAACAGTGGCGTGGCAAGGAACAACAACAAGCTCATTCCGAATCCTACGACTGTAAACAACCGAAAACTGTGGCGTATCAGGCGCTCCTGCTCTCCCCTATCCTTCGCCCCTTCGGCCATGGAGACCAACGGGGTTAAGCCCATGGTATAGCCAATACCCAACAACAGCAAAGGCATGTACACATTGAAGGCAAATGACGCTGCTGGTAAGGAAACTTCCGCATCATACCAACCCAGCATCACCGTGTCGGAAATATTCGCCACGATGTGCATCAACTGACCCAAACTCACAGGCCACGCCAACAACAGCAGTTTCTTCAAATGATCTCGCATATTCAGCCTGCAAAGAACGGCATATCAGGTCAGGCTTTTCCTTTGAGGCTCCCAAAAAATTTAAGCCTGAGTGCTATTCCTAATTGGAGTTTAATGAACCACAGAGGTCACAGAGGGATGGAGAATAGGAGGCGCCTTACTTTCTAAATACAACTTAAAAAGAGAAAGCGGCCTCTTAAACCTCCTCTACTCTGTGACCTCTGTGGTACCCGACCAACACCTCCAATCAAAAACTCCTTACTGAAAAGGTACACTGGAAAGAATTTTTTCAATCACAGCGCATTCATCCACACCCTCAGCCTCGGCCTCATAAGTAAGCATTAGACGATGTGCCAATACATCGGAAGCCATTTCTTTGATGTCCTCGGGCAGGACAAAATCACGCCCCTCCATATAAGCCCAAGCTTTGGCCGCTAAATTAAGGTTGATGCTCCCCCGCGGGGACACCCCGAACTGAATCCACTCTTGAAGCTCTTTTAGTCCAGCACTTTTTGGATCCCTTGTAGCAAAAACCAATTCGATGATATAGCGTTCCAAGCTTTCCTCGATACGAACGGCGTTAATGGCTTTTCGAATCTCAAAAACCTCCTCTTGGCTCAATTTGGGTGCAATGGATGGAAAGTCGAGCATATTTGCCTTCCGACGCATCACTTCAAGTTCCTGTTCTTTGGAGGGGTAATGTACATGGACTTTCATCATGAAGCGGTCCAATTGCGCCTCGGGCAAAGGGTAAGTTCCCTCTTGGTCAATCGGGTTCTGGGTGGCCAACACCAAAAAAGGTTTTTCCAACACAAATGTGGTTTCGCCAATGGTGACCTGCCCCTCAGCCATGGCCTCCAACAATGCAGATTGCACCTTGGCGGGCGAACGGTTGACTTCATCCGCCAAAAGGACATTGGTAAACACAGGACCTTTCTTCACCTCAAAATCCGCTCGGAGTTGGTTGTAAATCATGGTCCCCACCAAATCAGCAGGCAACAGGTCTGGGGTAAACTGAATCCGAGAAAAGTCTAAACTCAACACCTTGGAAAGCGCATTGACCGTCAAAGTCTTCGCCAAGCCAGGCACACCTTCCAACAGCACATGACCATTGGTAAAAAGCCCAATAAACAGCCGTTTTATCAGCTTCTCTTGACCTACAACGACCTTTGAGATTTCATTGATGGCGTCATTAATCTTTTGACGGTAGTCCTCCATAGCCTAAAAATCAGTGGGCAATCTGATGCCTTTCCAAAAACCACACGCTTACTCTAACGATTTTTCTCCGTGGGGTGATTCAAGAAAAACAGGAGGCTATAAAAAAGAAAAAGGCTCCGAAACGAATTCCGGAGCCTTATACCCTAAAAAGGCGGATAGGATAAAAACGACTATGGCTTGCGCCATTTTTATGCCATTAATTTTTGTACCAGGAGCGGGGCTTGAACCCGCACGACCTTAAAGGTCACAAGATTTTAAGTCTTGCGTGTCTACCAATTCCACCATCCCGGCAACCAAGAAGACTTTTTACACCCAGAAATTAGGGCATAAAAAAAGAGCGAGAGACGGGATTCGAACCCGCGACCCCGACCTTGGCAAGGTCGTGCTCTACCAGCTGAGCTACTCTCGCTTGTGACGCCGAAGCGTCAACACATTTTCAGTAAATGTGGGCCCTGCTGGATTCGAACCAGCGACCCCCTGCTTGTAAGGCAGGTGCTCTAAACCAACTGAGCTAAGAGCCCTTAACCCTTATCGTTTAAGGTGATGCAAAGGTAAGGGCATTTTTTTCTGATGCAAAACAATCAAGCAAAAATTTTCTACCCCACAGCCCTCAAAAACCTTTACCTCCCTCATTGACAAAAAGTTACCCGTTAATATTTTTTTCAACAACAAACAGCCCTTACACCCTTCGAGCAACACTTTTGTATCTTTGTAGTGAAAAGAGCAGTCCCACTTACCCATACACACCATGACAAAATATCTTTTTACCGCTATTTACCTGCTATTTGCTTTGGCTTCCTGCCAAAATGCTCAGAACAATACGGGCCAGCCCCTTCCTATTTATGGGAACAGCTATGTGAGTGAAGCTGGAGATACAGTTTACCACACCATTCCAGACTTCAGCTTCACCAACCAAGATGGCAAGACGGTTACAAATAAATCGTTGCGTGGAAAAATCTATGTAGCGGACTTCTTCTTTGCTTCATGTCCTGGCATTTGCCCGATAGTAACCTCTAACATCAAGCGCATCCAAGACGAATTTAAAGGGGAAGAAATGCTCATGATTGCTGCCTTTACCCTTGATCCTGAAAACGAGGACTTGGAAATCCTGAAGGAATACGCCACATCCCACGACATTGACACTAAAAACTGTCATTTCCTCCGTGGTGACCAAGCGGAGACCATGGAGTTGGCTCGCAAGCATTTGGACTCTGCGGAGTTGGATAAGGACGCTCCTGGCGGCATCAACCACGGCGGACGTTTGGCCTTGGTAGATTCCCAAGGACGTATCCGTAGCTATTGTCAAGGCACCAATGCCGAAGACGTGGACCGCATGATGGAAGATATCCGTACTTTGTTAGCAGAAGAAAAAGCGAACCTGCAAACCGCCTCCCATTAAGCCATGCGTCTTTACCATATACTGATTCTACCGTTTTTGATCTTGTTAGCAAGTTGCTCTTCCTCTTCAGGGGAAGACAAAGGCAGCTTTACTTTGCCCACACAAGTGGACATGAAAAGCTATAACGAGGGACAAAAGCTATATACCAACTATTGTAAACAATGCCACCAAGACAAAGGACAGGGCGCACCTCCGACCTTCCCTCCTTTGGCGAAGTCGGATTATTTAATGGCTGACCGAGCTCGCGCTGCTTGCATTATCAAAAATGGTAGCGAGGGACCAATTACGGTCAACGGACAAGAATACCGCCTCAAGATGGTGGGGCATAACGACCTGACCGCCCAACAAATCGCTGACATACTCACCTTTGTGACCAACTCTTGGGGCAATGAAGGAGGAACCATGAAACGGGAGGATGTTGTTAAGGCTTTGGAAGGTTGTGGAAAATAAAAAACCTATCACCCTACTTCTTCCCGATTTAGAAAAGAAGGTTAACCCTACTTATTTAACTGAGGAAGAGTCCTTCTGCAAATTGCTCAGTTCAAATAAACCCTGCCTTGTCTACTTTATGGTAGATTGGTCTGTGTACGAAACCATAAGTCGATTTGTGGTTTTCACATCTATACTTGAATTAGAGAACCGCCCTGACATTCACATTATTGATTGCTCTGATCAATCCCAAGATTATTTAGAAAACTGGCTAAAAGCGCAAGACCCCAAATTAAAATGGCTTTATGCACAAGGACATGGTGAATTACTCTTGATCAAGAATGGAGCACTTAGTGAATTGATTAAATTCCCTTTTCGATTAAAACGGGATGAAATGACAGCCGTTCTAAAAAAATGGCTTGACACACAACACAATGAAATTCTATAAATACCAAGCGACCGGCAATGACTTCGTGATGATTGACGACCGGTCCAATACTTTCGACGTCAACAATCAGCCATACATCGAGCGCTTGTGCGACCGCAGGTTTGGCATTGGGGCAGATGGGTTGATTTTGCTACGCAACCATCCAGACTATGATTTTGAGATGGTCTACTTTAACGCTGACGGCAACATTGGCTCTATGTGTGGCAATGGCGGCCGCAGCTGCGTACGCTTCGCCCACGATTTGGGTGTGATTGGAGAAAAGACCACTTTCTTGGCCGTAGATGGTGAACATGAGGCCATTGTAGAAAAAGACCGCATTCACCTCAAAATGATTGACCTTGAAGGCTACGAGGATAACAAAGACCATTTTTATATGGACACTGGATCTCCTCACTACGTCACTTTTGTGGAAGACATCAAGGACTTTGATGTGTACAGCGGAGGACGAGCGATTCGCTACAACGAGCGCTTCAAACTGGAAGGAACCAATGTCAACTTTGTCGAAAAGTTGGACGACAGCACCATTTACGTGCGCACCTATGAGCGTGGCGTAGAAGATGAAACCTTCTCCTGTGGAACAGGCGTTACAGCTTGCGCCCTTTCTGCTTCCACTGTTGGATATTCCAGTCCGGTTGACATTAAAACCCTTGGTGGAGATTTGAGTATTTCGTTTGAAAAAACGGGAAATGGCTTTAGAAACATCTACCTGATTGGCCCTGCTACGATGGTATTTACAGGAGAGATTGATTAATCAATCCCCTACCGCATAAACCGAAAAGAGGCTGTCTCATTCATTGAGGCAGCCTCTTTTTCTTTAAAAAGAAGGGGTTGACTTACAAGTAAACCTACGTAAGTAGACACATCTTTTTTATCCAGTTTTACCAAACTAAATGCACTTAAGCTTTACTTTTTTGTACTTATTCAAGTTTTAAGACAACTTTAACTACTGAAAATCAGAGCATACCCAAAAAACTAACATTTCCTTCACCTTTCCGAAACCGGCATGAACCTTCGACTACTTTTCCTCTTCACAGTATTATCCACCTCGGGATTTTCCCAAAATGTGTGGGAAACAGTCGACATCGGTGGAGGAGATATTCGCTGGTATCGAACAAGTGCTGATCCTGATATAGAAGAGAATCCTCCAAGCATTCTGGATGCTGGAGATTCTGCCATAGTCCATCATTCGATGGCAACTTGTGGCACACCTATTTTGAATAACTTGGCAACCCTTCAGGGAAATTGTGTGGAGTACTCCCCTACTTATTTGGATGGAACCTTAATTGTAAAATCAGGGGGAAGCCTTTACTCTCCATCAGCTGTGATTGTCAGAAGCACTGGATCATTCATTGTAGAAAGTGGCGCCGTCTATCAATTCTCATCTTCGCTAAGTAACAATAGCGGATATGTTCGTCATGATGGCATGATTCGATATGACGGATCACTCATCAACCAACTGGGCGGAACCTTTGAAGGGTCTGGATTTTATGAATGTAGAGGATCCCTTAGAAACGTAAGCCCACACTACGGAACCGCCTTTGATGATAACTCCTGCTTTCATGGTGTTTGCAATGACTCGATTTTTAATTGCAATTCGGACATCATCCTTCCCTTAAGATTAGTTTCCTTCCAACTCATCGACAACCAAAACTCACTTTTTTGGGAAACAGAAGCGGATGATAGTCACGCGACCTTCTTTCTTGAAAATTCAATGGATGGAGTACATTGGGAAGCAATTGGCACCGTAGAGGGAAAGAATGCACGTCAAAACAACTATTACTTCGACATCCCAGAAGAAAACAAAGGCACTTATTTCCGCTTCAAATATGAAGAACTCGATGGCGCATTTGAGTACTCCCCAATAATTTCCCGAGTAGTGGACCAACACATTGACCTAAAAATCTCGGAAGAATACCTTGAAATAAACCTGGACAAAGAGTACCAACTAAAATTGTTTTCGAGCCAAGGAACAATTATTCATCAAACCACTCACAACTCAGGAAAAACCCTTATACCACTGAATAACAAAGGGTTAATCATATTAACCATCCAGACTCAGGAAACCATTTACCAAAAAAGACTCTTCATCAACCCTTAACATTTAGCAAAAGAAATATAAATGGTACGGTAATAGATATTTTTTGCATAGCCCAGAGCGTGAACGCTTTGGTTCAAATTGGGGTTTGAACTTAAAACTTGGGGACTATGCGAATACTCTTTACCATCATCATATCTTTCTTTCTTTCCTCTGTCATTGGTCTTTGCGATGTTTACGAAACCGTAGATGTAGGAGGTGGAAATATTCAGTGGTATAATACCACTACAAACACGGCTCAAACACCTCCGAGCATTATTGATGCTGGTGACACGGTTATTGTGCATCACCAGCTGGCCACATGTGACGAAACTACGGATCTCAACTTCCTTCCTTTTCAACAAGCCAACTGCGTATATTTCTTCCTCCAGATTCTAAGAGGGACGCTTATCACTAAGCCAGGTAGCGAGTTTTTCACACAAGGATTCACTGTGCAAACTACAGGTGCACTTTATGTAAACAGCAACTCCACCATCCTGATTAACGGAACCCTTTCAAATGATGGCGGATTTGTAGAAAACAACGGACTTATAAGATTTAACGGCTCTTTAAACAATTCCCTTGGAGGAACCATTACAGGCTCCGGAGGTGTGTACGATTGTAACGGTTCGCTAAAAAACAACGACGACGTTTCTGATGTCACATGTTTCCACGGAGATTGCACCAACTTCGAAATCCCTTGCACAGGAGTACTTCCATTAGAGCTCACTCATTTTGAATTGATCGAACAAAATGAAGGACTTCGCTTGGCCTGGGAAACCGAAGGTTTGGACAACCGTGCATACTTCATTGTCGAGGGTTCTGATGATGGCCGGACTTGGGACGAAATCACCATGATTCAGGGCAAAACTTCCAACGGTTCTACCAACCATTATCATTACGACCTCAGTGCAACAGAATCCTTCGCTTTCTATCGACTAAAGTACATAGAGGCTGATTTAGAACCGGTGTATTCCCACGTTGTTTCTCACACCAAAAACTTTGGTAAAGATGTAACAATAACAAAAGATGGTAACATCTTGAGGGTTCGCCCAAACGACACAGACGCCTATTCGATTTCAGTGTATTCCAGTGCAGGAACCCTTATCCACGAGGAAATGGAACTTGATGAAGAAATTCAAATCGAAATCCCAGAGCATGGAATCTTCATCCTGCAGATTTCAACACCTGTAGGCATTAGCCGAGAAAAAGTCTTGTTCTAAAAGTCAATCCCACAAAAAAGGCTGTCCTCCCACTAAGAGAAGACAGCCTTTTTTTATTGGCCCAAATCCTAAAATCAACTCACCAAAGAAGGTTCTTTCAAATAACTCCCCGCTGGAATCAACGGATAAATCTCATCCAATCGCATGGAACGGTTGTTCTCACCAGACCATTGATAAAGGAAGGTTCTATCAATTTTTGAAGGATGATCAAGCCCAGTAGCTCCCAGCATTTCAAGTGCGGAAAGAACTGTTTCTCGATGGAAATGCGCTACCCGATCTCGCTTTGTCTTCACATTCAGTCCACGTTCCAAACTTTTGTTCTGAGTAGCCACCCCAACAGGGCAAGTATTCGCATGGCAGCGCAATGATTGAATACAACCCAAGGCAAACATCATCGCACGAGCACTGTTGCACAAATCGGCTCCAACAGCCAAGGCACGGACAACATCAAAACCAGAAATCACCTTCCCGCTGTAAATAATCCGAATATCCTTTTTCAAACCATAGCCCCGCAACATGTCTGAAACGTAAGCCAAGGCCTCTTCACCTGGCATTCCAATATGATCGGAAAACTCCAATGGCGCAGCACCTGTTCCTCCCTCTGAGCCATCCACGGTCACAAAATCAGGACGCATGCCAGTTTTCACCATGGCCTGACAAATCTCCCTCACCTCACGGCGATTACCCACGCACAACTTAAAGCCAACCGGCTTTCCACCAGAAAGCTCGCGAAGCTGGTGAACAAATTCCAACAGCCCTTCGTATGAATCAAAAGCAGAATGCGCAGGCGGCGAGAATACCGTGGTATGAGGCTCTAATCCTCTAATCTCGGCAATTTCAGGTGTGTTTTTGATTGCAGGCAAAATCCCCCCATGTCCGGGCTTGGCTCCTTGGGAAAGCTTTATCTCAATCATTTTCACATTGTCCATCACCGCCTTCTCACGGAATTTTTCTGGATCAAACTTTCCATCTTTTGTCCGACAACCAAAATATCCCGTACCAATCTGCCACACTAAGTCACCACCGTTCTCCAAGTGAAAAGGAGAAATACTTCCCTCACCCGTGTTATGGTAAAACCCTCCATCCTTTGCCCCGCCGTTCAACGACAAAATAGCTCTGGAACTCAGGGAACCATAACTCATGGCAGAAATATTCATCAGGGAAGCCGAATACGGCTGGGTGCAAAACTCACCACCAACCGTGACTCGGGCTGCGGACATATCAAGATGCTTGGGAAACATCGAATGAGGCAACCATTCCATGCCGTCCTTATAGACATCATGCTCGGTTCCAAAAGGGTGAGTCTGAATGATTTGGTCAGCACGACTGTTGACCAAGGCGATTTGGTTCTTATTAAAAGGGCGACCGTCAGTATTGCCCTCGACAAAATATTGATTGAGCTCAGGGGAAATCTCCCGAAGCAAATAACGCATGTGCCCAACGATGGGGTAATTCTTCAGAATCGAATTTTTGGTCTGCAACATATCATGAGCGGCAATTAAGGCCAATACGCCCATCACACCTCCAAACCAGTACAGAAAGAAATACTCATCATCACCAAAGATGCTCCACAGAAAATGAATGACTGCTCCAAGTACAAAGATCGCCGTCAAAAACAGGACAATATTTTTCCTCATATACGTCTAAATAAACCGCTGGAAACAGCACACAAAAGGGCTCCAGCGCCTGCGTTTGCCCTAAACTCCAAAAAGAAACAGGCATAAGCAACATTTTGAGCCCCTTGTTTTCGTTTGCCGCGAAGGCTACATAACTTGTTCGTTCACTTTTCCCCAAAACCATGAAAAAAAACCTCCTTCTCCCGCTCCTATCCCTATTGCTACTTTGGGGATGTGCCACACAAAAACACAACAAAGCTGAGAAAATGGTGGTTGGCCGTTGGAACATCCAAGCCATGGAAATCAACCCCAATCCCATTGAAAAACTTTTCTTTCTTCTGCCAGAAGAAAACCGTGAGCAGGCTCGAAAGGACTATGATGAGAAACTGAAAAACAGGCTTCAGAACTCCTATTGCGAGTACAACAAGGACGGCACCTACCACCTTTCCATCCAAGACACCAACGACGAAACGGGTACTTGGCGACTGGACAATGACCACAAAACGATCATCCTCATGCCAGAAGGCGCTACGGAAGAGCGAAATGAAACCATCATGACCCTTCAAAAAGACAGCTTGGTCACTCAGCAGGTTGCTGTCGGGGGACAGGGAGAAATGGTCATTACACTGAAATTCAGCAGATAATTAAGAAAACTGCAAGACTCAAAAAAGGGAGGCGATAAACCATATCACCTCCCTTTTTCATTTTAAAGCTTATCGGATTTCCTTCGATTGCAGCCCTGACAAAGCAACTGAAGGTTGGAGACTTTATGCGCGCCCCCTTTTGAGTATGGGAAAATATGGTCGTACTCCAAACTCTCCTTACTTCCACAACGAACACAACGCCCCTTATCTCGCTTCCAAACCTTATCCTTTACCGTTTTTGGAATATGGCGTTTTCGGCCACGTTTTGCGATTCGACTTTTTTTGAATGCCTTTCCTCGCAAAGGATCTAAAAGCTTCCTCTTAAAATTATCTAACAGCACCAATAAAAAGACCAACACTATCCACCCTGCCGCCAATCGGAAACTCCAATAATAGGCGCGCTTCTCCGAGAATTCATTAAAACACCACCAACAGCCTCCAATCACCAGCAACAAGCCTATAATCTGAATAAACTTTTTACGGCGAAGCACTACGCCCAAACCCTCACTCACCATCTTGAGCCCTAAATACAGCCCATATCGGAAAAAGAGGTAAACACCCCAAACCAACAGCCCCAAAACCATCACCAAGCTCCCCCAGCCCACTTGACCAGCGAGATCGGCTACCTCGTCCCAAATCTTTTCTACACGCATCTCAACAAGAAGAAATCAACACTCAAAGCAAAAACCGCTTGCGCTCCTCAGGCGTAGGCATTCTGCATGCCTCCTTTTTCCCAAACCAGCGATATCGGTTTTTAGCCACCAACCCATAAACAGCATCCCGCAAAAAGCGAGGCACCAACTTAAATACATAAGCTAAGCGCCATGGATAACCCAAACCATGTGCTACACGCAAGGCCGCCGTGGACTTTTCATAAAGCCTTCCATGCTCCAGCAGCAAGAAACTATCAAACTCATCTTGCGGCAACCCATGTTTCGCCAACACCTCCTGCCCTTTTTTGGACTGTAAGGCAGCAAACACAAAGTACCCAGCTTTATCGTGGCTCAGGATAAAGTCCACAGCACCATTGCAAAGGCCGCAAACGCCATCAAATAGCACCACAGATTGATCCTCAGAAAAGGACATTGGTTTTGAGTTCATGGCCACAAAAATACGTCAGACAACATTTCCGCCATAGGCAACCAACCCAAAAGCTGCTTTATCCGTTCAAACACCAAGTAAAAAACATCACTTTTTCATGTCCAGCCATCCCCTTGTCTCCATCATTTCCGTCAACTGGAACAACCCAAAGGTCACAGCCGAAATGGTTGAAAGCCTTTCACATATCACCTACCCCAATTTTGAATTGATTGTGGTGGATAACGGCTCCACCAAAGGGAATATCAACTCCGTCAAAGATCAATACCCTTGGATCAAACTCATTAAAACAGGAAAAAACCTTGGCTTTGCTGGAGGCACCAATGCAGGCATAGTGGCTTCAAAAGGCGAATACCTTCTTTTTTTGAACAATGACACGGAGGTGGAACTCGACTTTTTAGAACCGTTGGTAGAGCAATTCCTCACAGTTCCCGACACAGGGATTAGCACCCCCAAAATCCTTTATCACGAACCCAAAGGCGTTATTCAATTCGCAGGAGCCGAACCTACATTCCCAAGTGTCAACCGCGTCAAAATGGTGGGGCAGAACGAGGTAGACAAAGGCAAATACAACGACACCCGCCGAAGCCTATTTGCCCACGGCGCTTGCATGTTGGTAAGCCGAAAAATCATCGAAGAGGTGGGAATGTTACCCGAACTTTACTTTCTCTATTTCGAAGAATTCGACTTTTGCCACAAAGTGCGTGATGCAGGCTACACCATCTACTACGTGGGTAAATCCTGCATTCACCACAAGGAGTCCGTTTCAACGGGAAAAGCGAGTCCGCTCAAACTTTATTACCTCACGCGAAACCGCCTCCTTTTCCTACGTCGCAACGAAAAAGGCTTGGCTTACCTATTAGGGCTCGCCTACTTCTTGGGCGTTGCCATCCCAAAGGATTATTTGCTCCATCTTTTGCAAGGAAAACGCAAGCACGCCAAGAATGTCCGAAAGGCTGTTTTTTGGCATTTGAAGAAACAGTCCATCCACCACACACCTCAGCTAAACAAAAGAGAAACGATAAGCTGAACCAGTCAGCTTGTTCTTTTGCTAAAAAAATACCACAAACAACACCCTGAGCATCAATTAACTAAAAGAAAACATCACTTTTTCACGTTCAACATGCTTGGATTTAAATAATTCATCCTACATATTTGCAATCCCATACGGGAACAAAGGACTCTTAGCTCAGTTGGTTTAGAGCACCTGCCTTACAAGCAGGGGGTCGCTGGTTCGAATCCAGCAGGGTCCACACATACTTTACTTTGATTCGGACGATTAGCTCAGTTGGTTTAGAGCGCTGCCTTGACAGGGCAGAGGTCACTGGTTCGAATCCAGTATCGTCCACACTGCTCGCAAGTTCCTGACTTGCGAGTTTTTTTATTTTGTAAGGGGAAAAAACCATATCATTGATCAGGCAACAACGAAGAAGCGCTTATCAATTATTTAAAGCCTTCATGTTTTAAGTTGCCCATCTGGAAAGATATTGTGACTTTACAATTTTAAAGACTCCAAACTCCACAACATTTTAGGACTAAACTCTTCCGGTTTTATGGAGGACTATAATAAAATAATCGAGGCTTTGAACATCAAACTGACGGGGACCAAAAGGTTGGGACTCATGGATCCCGTCAAAGTCAAAAGCTTCTACGACGTATCGAACAGCATTGTCCTTGTCGAAAAGGGGGAACTTTTCTTTGGCGAGCACAACCAAGTAGTAAAAACAGGCGATCTGCTATTTGTACCCAGCGGTTGCACCACAACTGTTTCGTACGGCTTGGACCCAAAAAACCAAGACTCCGAGGAGTTGCCTATTAAGGACGCAGAGGAACACTTCACCAGAGAAGTGGAAGAAGGACAGGAAACCTTTAGTTTCATCCGATTCACCATTAATGCCTTTAATGCGGTCAACTTCTTCCAGTCCTTGGATATCCCAGCCTTTCCGATTGAAAATGCCCCAAGGGTGGTTCAACTCGTAAAGGATATCCACAGCGAAGCCAAACGCGACACGCTCGGCCTCGAAAGAAGTCTAGGACTACTCACCGAACTTTTGGGCATTGAAGTATTCCGCTACTTGGTGGAAAACCACCTTTTTGTGGACAAGTTGGCTACCAATCTGACCTACTTCAAGGACCCACGCTTGCTGAACATCTTTACCTATATCAAGGAAAACCTCAACGGCGACCTTTCCAACAAAGCCCTTTCGGAAGTAGCCAACGTTTCCGAGGATTATGTAGGCCAGTTCTTCAAGACGCAAACCAACATCACCCCGCAGGATTACATCGAGTACCAGCGCATGGAAAAGGCAGTACTCCTGCTGAGAACCACTCGCCAGAGCATTCGAGAGGTAGGCATGGAAGTCGGATACAAAGACACCGCCTATTTCTGTAGACGATTCAAGATGATGTTTGGCATCTCGGCTGGAAAAATGAGACGCCGAGAATCGACTATGAATTTCTAAATTCAGATATTAGAGCTTAGACCGCTTCGCTTTTTGATTTTAGCCAAGAGCTAAACCTGAGCAAAGCGGTCTAAATTCTTTTACACCGCATATGCTTTCAAAATTTACCGTCATCGGATTGGGCTTTGTCGGCACAGGTATCGCAAGAGCCTTGGCCGAGAAAGGTGCAGAAGTGTTGGCCATCGACACCTCGGAGGAAAAAGTAGAGGACATTAAGGACGAAGTGGCTCACTCCGTCGCCTTGGACTCTACGGACATCAAAGCCTTGATGGCCCAAAACGTTCAAGACACCGACGGCGTGGTGATCGCCATCGGACACAATTTTGAAGCACTGCTCCTCACCGCCGTGCACCTTATGGAGTTAGGCGTAGAGCGCATCATCGCCCGTGTGGCCAACCCACACCAGCGCATGATTCTCGAAAAGGTAGGCATCAAGGAAATCTTCGCTCCCGATGAGGAAATCGGAAAGACGGTAGCGGAAATGCTCCTGCACCCTGATGTTAAATCCTTCCTTCCCCTCCCCGACGATTTCCAAATCATCGAAATCAAAACTCCTAAGCGAGTCGCTGAAAAGACGGTTCAGGAAGCCAGCCTACGCGAGCGCTACCAACTTAACCTGATTACCATCAAACGCCAGTTCCGCGAAGTCCGCAACGGCGAACAGGTAATTGTGGAACATATCATTGGTGTACCAAAAAGCGACACCATCCTCAAAGAGTCGGATATCCTTATCCTTCTTGGAAAATCACAGGATGTGGATAAGTTTATTCAGGTGAATAAGTAATTAAGCCATTCCTTAACGCAAAAAAAGACCTGACAGGTTTCCGAAACCTGTCAGGTCTTTTTTTGCGTTAAGAGGAATTCAAACCCCTACAGTTGATTTATTTACGTCGTGCTACAATATCATTCAGGCGTAGAGAGTCTCTCATGATTTCGTATAAAAACGCTTCTCGATAAACAGAATCCCCTTCACAGCCTTTTGGTCGAATCTCTTCATAGTTCTCATCCATGTAGTAGCCTTCCAAAATCAAGGAATCCCCTTTTATTCGATAATCTCCTTTAATAAAATACTTTGCAATCGAAGGATTACAAGGATCTTCATCATGTTCTATGACATCACTGTACTGATGCGAGTACTTACTTTTAAAAGTTTGCTCACCATCAAAATCCCAAACCTTGGAACTTCCATTATTCCAGCCTTGGTCATAACTCGACCACTCCCACTCACCTGATATCAAATACGCTTCAGGATACAATACAGTACAAAACCATCCACCCTGCCTTTGTCCAGCCTCTATGGAAGAATCATCTTTCTCACATGCTCCCAAAAAAACCAAAGCCATCAGAGCCACGACAAACCTTTTAACACTTTTCATATCCTCAAAAATTTTAGATAAAAGAAATCAGGACGAAGATAACCCTTTAACACCACCCAACCGAAACCACATCATCCATTTTCATCAATCCCCATACTTCTTATTCAACCAACCCAACTTCAATCGCTCCACCAACGAAAGGCTTTCCTTTCCCTCAATACTTGCCTTCGTCTGCAAACGCCGCCATTCGGCCCAAGAGCCTTGCCCCCCTTTTCCGCCAACATTCACCACATCAGGATGATTAACCAACAGGTAAAGGAAAATCGCGGTAGGCACAACCATCACAGCCACCAACCACCACTTCATTTCGAAGAGAAACATATCTGGCGCAATGAAATAAAGCCCTAATACAGAGAATACTCCTGCCATCGCCCCACCCAAGTGCGCTTCGTGACCAATATTATCAGACTGCGACTTGATGCCATAGATGGAATACGCGGTATAAAAAACTGCATAAATCCACGATGGAATAAAGAACGCACCATAAAGACCTATCTCTCCTTCCGGAAAAAGCAAAATACTGGCGAACACCATCCCACTTACCGCTCCAGAGGCACCCAAGGCACGATACTCAGCGTGATTCCGATGCACATAAAGGGAAAGCAGGTTACCAAGAAGCAAACTCACAAAGTAAATCCCTAAGGCATGAACAGGCCCTAAAATCACAATAATCACCTTCGCAAAGGAATGGAAGGTAAACATGTTAAACCCAAGGTGCATCCAATCCGCATGCAGAAACCCACTGGACACCATCCTTAAATAATCCTTGCGCCCAATAATGCTTCCTACGTGAAAGAGGTATTTCTCTCGGAAATAATAATCCTGAAAACCTTTGTAGGAGATGAGGACATTAAGCCCTATCACTCCCCAAATGACAGCATCAACAACATTTATCTGTTCCATAATCAATTCTATAGCAGCTTAAGCCCAACGACCAAAGGCAATTTTTCAAATCTCAAACTAAATCGTTGATGCTAACCAAGCAGACTTACCCCTAACAGGTAATGTATTCTCTTTTGAAATGTGTATAATTGCAGGCTGAAATAGCCCGATGCACCCAAGTTACAAAGTATTGCCACTTGGTTCCTGCGTCACTGCACTCATTTGAAACAATCTGGCCACAAATATCGGTTCCTTGCCCTCTGCCTTGTACTCCTATCATTGATTGGAGGCTGGGGTGTTTCGTGGTATGCCGACGCCCAGATTGTGCCAACCGAAAAGGTTGACGACAACCAAACTGACGACGGACAGGAGCACCCACAGGACATCCTGAAGGCTTATTCTGCCGAAGCTGTAGTGCCAATGGCCTTGGACTTAAGTCCAGCCATTTGCCAGTTCATCCCCGTCATTACTTTTGAGGAGCTTGCCCAAGCCCCTACCCCATTGCCGAAAGCGACCATCGTCCTTTCGTACTTCTCCAAACTCTTTTCGAGCTCCATACGGATTAATGCGCCGTAGTGGCAGACTTGCATGTCTGCCTTGGACTTTAGACCGCTTCGCTTTTAGACGTTGGACCTTAGCCAGTGCTAACGTCTAAAATCTAATGTCTAATATCCCCCAATTCTAATTCCTATTCTTAACCAATAATTCTTTAGACTCTCATGAGAGGAAAGTGGACAACCATCTTCCTGGCATCAATCATTGGCCTATTGTGCCTTTATCAATTGTCCTTCACTTGGAAGGAAGCCAAAATCAAGGAAGAAATTCAGGCCTTTGCTGATAGCAAGGCTGCTGCAGCCCCAGAAGCTGAACAAGATTCTGTTCGTCGTTCTGCCGTTCGCGCTTACCGCGACTCCATCAACGACAAAGAGGTTTTCTTGGGCCAGACTTACCAAAATGTACGTGACTTTGCCCTTGACCTCGGTCTTGACCTCCAAGGCGGTATGCACGTAACCTTGGCGATTGACCAAGCTGAGATTCTTCGCGGATTCTCTGACTACAGCACCGACCAAGACTTCGAGGAGGCTTTGGTTCAGGCTGAAAAAGAATCCAAAACCAGCCAAGATCCATTTGCTGACTTGTTCTATGCCGCTTACAAAAGCAAAGCTGGCGACAACAAGCTCGCCTTGATTTTCTCTGAAACTTTGGACTTGGATCCAGACGCTTCTGACGAAGAAATCGAGAAGGTATTGAACGACAAATTGGATGGTGCTATCGACCGTGCTGAGATGATTCTCCGCGAACGTTTGGACCGTTCTGGTACAACAAACCCAATCATCCAGACTATCAAGTCTACTGGCCGTATCGCCATCCAGCTTCCTGGTGTGGACGACGAGGAGCGTGTATTGAAGCAGCTTCAAGCCGTAGCTAAGTTGGAGTTCTTGGAGGTTTGGGAAGGAAACGACGTTTTCCCTCACTACCAACGACTCAACGAGTACTTGGTTGCAAAAGGTGAATCTGAAGCAAAAGCTGAGGACAAGCCTGAGGCTGCCCCAAGCACTGTTGACGACGACCTATTCAGCGACGACACTGAGCCATCTGACAGCTCTTTGGTTGAAGAATCTGACGACACTGAGGCTGATACCGCTGCTGTAGCTGCAGCTGATACTGCTGAGCAAGATGTTCTTGCTGAAGAGCCTGTTGATTCTACACTTGCCGAGGACAACACCTTCCCTATTCAGAAGTACATCGTTTTCGGACAAGACGGCCGCGGCGGTGTTTACTTCATGGCAAAGCGTTCAGAGTATGAGAAAATCAATGCTTTGTTCAATGACCCTGAAGTGAAGAAATTCTGGCCTGCCAACTTCACTATGCTTTGGGGAACACTTTCTTCCCAAGAGAAGAAAGAAGGCAAGACAGAGTGGTACCCAGTTTACTTCGCAAAACGTGGTGGATCTGACGAAGCCTTGTTGACTGGTGAAGTAATTGAGCGCGCCAGCCAGAGCTACGACCAAATGGGTCGCGTGACTGTTTCCATGCAGATGAACGTGACTGGTGGTATGCAGTGGAAGAAAATCACTACCGAGAACCGTGGCAAGCGCATCGCCATCGTTTTGGATAACGTGGTTTACTCTGCACCAACTATCAACGAGCCAATTCCTAACGGTAGCTCACAAATCTCTGGTGGCTTCAGCATCCAAGAGGCTCAGGATTTGGCCAACATCTTGGAAGCTGGTGAATCTCCAGCCCCAACTGTTGTTGAGCAATTGGCCACTGTTGGTCCTTCTTTGGGTAAGGAATCCATCAACAAAGGTTTGATCAGCTTGATCGCTGGTTTGGCTTGTGTCATCATCTTCATGATTGCCTACTACGGCAAAGGCGGTTTCGTTGCCGACATCGCTTTGTTGTTCAACATCTTCTTCATCCTCGGTATTCTTGCCACGCCATACTTCAATGCGACACTTACCCTTCCAGGTATCGCTGGTATCGTATTGACCATTGGTATGTCGATTGACGCCAACGTATTGATCTTTGAGCGTATCCGTGAGGAGCAAGCTTTGGGTCGTCCAACCCTTGACGCTATCAACGAAGGTTTCAAGAAAGCCTTGTTGACCATTGTTGACGCCAACGTTACAACCTTGATCGCTGCTGTTGTCTTGAACATCTTCGGTTCTGGTTTGATCAAAGGCTTCGCAACTACCTTGATGATCGGTATTTTCTGCTCATTCTTCTCGGCAGTATTCATCACTCGCTTGATCATCCACGCGATGACAAGCAAGAATGACGGCGAGGGTGCGAACTTTGAAACTGGCCTTTCTAAGACATTGTTGAAAGACGCTGCATTCGACTTCATTGGTAAGCGTAAGATGGCTTACATGATTTCTGGCGCTATCATCGTTGTTGGTTTGGGCATCAGCATGACCAAAGGAATGAACTTGGGTGTGGCCTTTAAAGGTGGATACCAGTATGTGATTTCCTTCAACCAAGACGTAAAAGTGAACGACATCCGTACAGCATTGAAGCAGTCTTACGGTGAGGGCACTGATGTTGAGGTGAAGACCTTCGACAAAAACAACCAAGTGCAAGTTGTTACCAACTTCATGGTTGACTCTGAGGAGCCAAACGCACACGACATTGTTCGTGAGAAAACCCTCTCCAGCTTGGACGCAGGCTTGGGCGCTGAGATTCTTTCCTCGAACGAGGTGAACCCAACCATCGCTGATGACATCAAGCGCAACGCTGTTGAGTCCATCGCTATCGCCTTGATCTTGATCTTCGGATACATCATCATCCGATTCGGAAAATGGCAGTTTGGTATGGGTGCCTTGGCAGCCTTGTTCCACGACGTATTGTTCTTGATCGCAACTTTCGCCATCGTGAACTTGTTGGGAGCTTCCTTCAGCATCGACGAAATCTTCGTTGCTGCCTTGTTGACCATCGTAGGTTACTCCATCAACGATACCGTGGTTGTATTTGACCGCGTTCGTGAATACCTCATCGGCAACCCGAAAGAGGACGAGGCCAAGGTATTGAACGATTCTATCAACGGTACGCTCAGCCGTACTTTGATGACTTCCGTTACTACCTTGTTAGTGGTAGTGGTATTGCTCGTATTTGGTGGCGACATCCTCCGTGGATTCTCCTTCGCTATGTTAATTGGTGTGTTGGTAGGTACTTACTCTTCCATCTTCATCGCTACTCCATTGGTGCTTGACGCTTCCAAAGGAAAGCTTGGTCAGCAGTTGGAGAAATCCAACGAGCGCAAGAAGGAATTCTTGGAGCAAGCTTAATGCAGTTATCAGTGAGCAGTTAACAGTTATCAACTGCTTGTGATTTATAAAAAGGCGATCCATTTTTGGGTCGCCTTTTTTTGTACAAGGATTTGGGTGATTTGCTATCGCGGACCGTGATTTTAAAAGGATTTGCTTGATAGGCAGGATGCGACCGTGATTTTAAAAAGGATGTGCCTGATGGGCAGGATGCAGCCGAACAGTGGACTGAATCATGAAAATCTCTTTATCCTTCAAATCAAGGTGCTGACAAGAAAAATATCAAAGTGAAAATCCTCTACCTCCACCAATATTTCAAAACTCCCGAAGAGGGAGGAGCCATCCGCTCCTACCATATCGCCTCAGCTTTAGCCAAGGCTGGTCATCAGGTGGAGGTTATCTCAGCACATAACGAAGCGAATTCCATCACAAAAAAGATGGAGGGATTTACCGTCCATTACCTTCCTGTACCCTACGATAACTCCCTATCCCCTCTTCGCCGAAAATTGGCTTTCATCAATTTTCTCTGGAAGGCATACAAAAAAGCGTCAAGTATTCCAGCTGACCTTTGTTACGCCACTTCTACCCCATTAACCATTGGCCTTTTGGCCTTGCTCCTAAAAAAGCGAAGAGGCCTACCATTCATCTTTGAAGTACGCGATCTCTGGCCAGAAGCCCCTATCCAATTGGGATACATCAAGGGAGAACGAATGAAAAAATGGCTCAGGAAACTGGAGCTAAAAACCTATGAGGCGGCAGAGCATATCATCGCCCTTTCGGTAGGGATGGCTGGACCCATCAAAAAAATGGTTGGGGAAAAGAAGGTCAGCATGGTACCTAACATGTCGGACTGCGATTATTTTTCCCCTAACCCTGAAAGAAAGCCACAACCTTTTACCGTGGCTTATACTGGAACATTGGGCAAAGCAAACCGCTTGGAATATCTGCTCAATGTGGCCAACCTTTGCCAAGCACAAGGCTTGGATATTCAGTTCAAGATTTGTGGCTCTGGTGCTGAAGAAACTGACTTGAAAAAGCAGGCTAAAACTTTCGGCCTAACCAACACGGATTTTTTGGGAAGCCTGAACAAAGAGGAAATCAAAAAGGTGATGGATGAGTCAGATGCGGTCTACATTTCCTTTGACCAATTCCCTATCCTACAAACCAATAGCCCCAACAAGTTTTTTGACGGATTGGCCGCTGGAAAATTAATGATTCTGAATGTGCAGGGATGGTTGAGAATGCTGGTGGAACAAAACCGTTGCGGCTTCTACCATCACCCAAGACGGCCTGAATCTTTTATCCAGAAAATCACACAATTCTTGAACGACGCTGAGCACTTGAAGACCTATCAACAAAACGCTCGAAGACTTGGGGAAGAATCCTTCTCTAAAACCAAGTTGACTGCTCAAATAGTCAATTTAGTAGAGGGGCTAACCAAATAGGAAAATACGGCTTTGGGGATTTTCGTTATCAAGGGTGAAGCACAGCCTTTATTTTACTCTTAACGCGACCAACTATGCGAACCCTCAATAGCGTGCTGACGGAAATCACACAGCTGACCAGCAACATCGAAACCAACTTTCCTGAGTTGTATCAATACCTTGACGAAAATCCCATCACCCTTATAGGCGATAATTCCGAGATTGGCTTCAAGGAATTTGAGAACTATTTGGAGACCCTCAAAGAGCAACTTAAAGACTATATAGAGAGTCACCCGCACCACAAAACCAAACGAGCCGCATAGCTCATGTTTTGGTTGAAACAAAAAAGACACAGGCCTCAAAGCATGAAACCTGTGTCTTTTCTTATGGAGCTATTTTTTCACTCAGTCCTCCCGAATCGCTGTATTCAGATAATCATTCAAAGGCTTAAGCTGCTGGCTCAACGCAATGACTTTTTTCCTGAAATCTTTATCCAAGACCTCTTCGTCCGCAAATTCATGCATGGCGATGAAGCTCTTGTTTCTCAACAGTTCAATCTGCTCATGGTCTTTCGGATAACCCTTTGGCGCTGTTTTAAGGCGATCGCCGTCCCAAAGACCACCAAATTCCTTTTGAAAACCTTTATCCCCTAAAAGCTCAAGAAGCGGCTGAGGGCTATAGTCAATTTCCTGTCTCACTTTGGCCAACACTTCGGAGGCAGGACAGTAAATACCACCACCAATCATGGATTTCCCATTCGGCTCAATGTGAAGATAGTAGCCTCCGAATGGAGATTTTCGCCCATCAGGGGCTATAAATGCCCCAAAATTGGTTTTGTAAGGCACCTTATTTTTGGAGAAACGCACATCTCGGAAAATTCGGAACACACATCTTTTCGCCTCCTGATCCGCAACCGCAGGTTCAAAGGCAGCAATTTCTCCGATAAGCTCCTGTACAAATCCCTCAAAGTCCTTCCGCACCTTCTGGTAGGTCGGCCGATGCTCATCAAACCATTCCTTGTTGTTGTTTTCCTGCAAGCCACGCAGGAAATCAAAGGTTTCTTTGAAATCCATAAAAATTGATGGTTGTAACAACACAAACACAGGACTAAAGTCCTGTGCTGAGAAGAACTGCCCTTACAGGGCTGTACTTTGATAGCCCTGTAAGGGCGGTTCTCCTTAGCGATGGATGAAATCCATCGAATAGCGGTTTATTCCTCCCCCTTGGCGAAGGCGGTCAAATAGGAGAATTTCTCCGTAAGTTCTCCCTTTCGTGTAATCGTAGCGCCCCCAACAATTGGTTGCTGGCCACCATTCATTAACTCAGGAATCACACTGGCCATCAACTGCTCTCCAAAACTCTGGGAGGCGTCCCTTGGCAATTCACAAGGCAAGTTATCCACAGCCATCACAGTAATATTTTTATCACTGGTCAACGCTTTTTCTTCCTCACCAGTTGACGGATTATAGTCATACAACGGATCGGCAATGGTGGTTTCACGCAAGGTTGACGGCACAGAGCCTTGGATATCGCAGGTGATATCGGCAATGACCTTAATACGGAAATCAGCCTCCTTCATTTCCTCTTTGGTGAACAAGGCTGGGGCTTTAGGGTCCCAAAAAGCGGCCGCGACAAACAGGTCAGTTTCCTTGACAAAAGGTCCAAAAGCGGACTCATATCCCTTTGGATCTGCGAAGAACTCAGCCTTGTCAAACCCACCATCCGAAGAGCGCTTATTGTAGTCATCCACATCCAGCTGGGTGTAAACGGCTCTGTCAAAATCTCCTGACAGATAATCCTCAGGGGACACATAGGAAATTCCAGCGCGCTCCAAGGTTTCAATGGCACCCTTGGCTACTCGGCCTCCACCAGTGAGGGCAATTTTGGTGTTTTCCGGCAAGGACACTTTATCAAGTTCCTGCCACAACTCCTCCATATCCAAGCAATCATGTGCTGGTTTTAATTGGAAGGAGCCGTAGCGTTTTCCCCAAGCCAAAAGGCCATTGTAGGCACCGACAATTCCCGCATATCGCCCAAAGGCCACCACTCGCTGACCTTTCGCATCCGTCAGACACTCATAGTCCACCAAGTCAATATTTTTGGCCAATACCTCCTGCAACAGTCCACGATTATAAGGCTGTTTCTTGATGGTATGAGAGAAGAAAAAATAGGTTTTATCAGCCACTAACTGATGAATAGGAACCTCCTTAACCCCCATCAACACATCACAATCGGACAAGTCTTGCTGGAGGGCAATGCCTTGAGCCTTGTAATCTTCATCCGAAAAACAGCGGATATCACTGGGCTGGACTACGATTTCAGCTTGTGGGCATTCATCCAAAATGGCTTTACACTGCTCAGGGGTCAACGGCACACGGTGGTCCACTGGCACTTTCCCTTCTTTTATGATTCCTATTTTCATGGCTTTCTTTTCGAAATGATTCCAAAAACTACGGAGGAAAAAAGAAAGCCCAAAGCCAAACATAATGGACCTTTGAAACAATTGGACTAAAGCACTGGCTATCATGCTGACGGAGTAAGCATCTACTTCTTCTAACTAGACCCTTCGTCACACTCAAGACCACTACTCCAATCATTCTAGAAACATCAACAATTTCTTTTGAAACGCTTCACGTTGCGATGGCTCTATTCTATTCAGAAAAATTGGGATTTTTTCATGGCCTCTGGTCAGGATTTCTACACGACCCATTTCCTGCTTGAAGGAAAGGACATCTGATTTTTCAACAAAGCAGTCCGAACTTTCCCGAATCAGCAACACTTCAGGGGTGATTTTCACGAAGTAGAGGCCTTTTTGGGTGCAAGACCAATTCCTCAAAAATAGATTAAAGGCCCAAGCAATACCTGCAAATGAATAAACCCATTCCTCTATCATTGCAGCAGACAAACCACCTAAGCCAAGTATAAGGATATAATCCCTGTGGTTAGGACTCACATAATACTTCTTGAAGGAAAATCGATTTTCTTCCTCAACAGGAGACCAATCTTTAAACTGGAGCCACAATTGGATGCCCTTCCACAGAATCACCAACGTTCCTATTCCAACCAAATAAGGTAAATACTCAACCATTCCGCAAAGAACGGCATTTTCTGAGTTTCACAATAACCCCTATCCTTTCACTCACAGCGCCTTAACCCACCACCTTTCCAAAGCCAAGACCGTATAACCAATAGCTAAACACTAGATGCGCTATTTTGAGAGTGCAAAGGAGAAGTAAGCTCATGACAGAAATTTTGCATTTATGCTTCACTTTCATACCTGGAACTTTTACTTTTTAGCGTTTTCTTTGTTTTTTCGTTGATTCTTTTATTCTGACGATTTGTTTTAGAAACTATCTACGACGAAACAGAGATTCAGCCACGATTTTCCCCTTTTGAAAAATGGCTTGCAGGGTAATTTAACCTCTACTCTGGTCGTATATACATCAATAACGGACGTTTACTGACACCGACGCTACTCTATGGGTTTGTTTGATTTCTTCACCAGCGACATCGCCATCGACCTTGGGACGGCCAACACGCTGATCATACACAAGGATAAAATCGTGGTGGACGAGCCATCCATCATCGCCCAAGACAAAATCACCGGCAAGGTGTTGGCCGTGGGCCGCAAGGCGATGCAGATGCACGAGAAAACCCACGAGAATATCAAAACCATCCGTCCATTGAAAGATGGTGTGATTGCGGACTTCCAGGCCGCCGAGTTGATGATTAAGGGCATGATCAAAATGATCGACCCAAAACCACGACTCTTCTCTCCTTCTCACCGCATGGTAATTTGCATCCCTTCAGGTATCACTGAGGTGGAAAAACGTGCGGTACGTGACTCCGCTGAGCACGCTGGCGCCAAGGAGGTGTACATGGTGCACGAGCCTGTAGCTGCAGCCATCGGTTTGGGCATCGACATCGAGCGTCCTTACGGTTCCATGATTGTGGACATCGGGGGTGGTACAACGGAGATTGCTGTTATCGCTTTGTCCGGTATTGTTTGTGAGCAGTCCATCCGTATCGCAGGTGACGTCTTTAACAAAGACATCCTTGACTATATGCGCCGTCAGCACAACCTGCTGATTGGTGAGCGTTCCGCTGAGCGCATCAAAATTGAGGTAGGATCTTCACTCACAGAGTTGGATGATGCTCCTGAGGATTTCGAAGTACGTGGTCGTGACTTGATGACTGGTATTCCGAAAACCATCAAGGTTTCTTACACCGAGATTGCCTTCGCCTTGGACAAGTCCATTTCCAAAATTGAGGAGGCCGTATTGAAAACCTTGGAGATTGCTCCACCGGAACTTTCGGCTGATATCTACGACAACGGCATCCACCTCACAGGTGGCGGTGCCTTGCTTCGAGGCTTGGACAAGCGTTTGGCCGTGAAAACCAAGTTGCCAATCAACGTTGCCGACGACCCATTGAAAGCTGTTGTACGAGGAACTGGCGCGACCATCAAAAACCTTGAACACTTCAAGCCTGTCTTGATGACCTAACGCAGGCTGATAAAATATAAACCCCGCCAAGAACTTCGCAACAAGTTATTGGCGGGGCTAAATTTTAAAATACCCTTTGGTTTGAACCTCCTCTTGAGAAGCTACGAGAGATTGAACGAACTAACCCAAAAGCCGCTCCACAGTACAGTTGGAAAGGCAAAGAATCACTACCATTGAGCTCGAATGCCGAGGGATTGATGTATGCGCAAGCTCCTTGAGTTACTATACCGTTTTCGCACCTTCTTCTTCTTCCTGTTTCTGGAGGGCATTGCCATTTTTATGGTAATCCGCTTTAACAGCTACCAGAACAGTGCATTCCTAAACTCATCCAACGCTTTGGTTGGAGCCATTCTGGAAACGGGCGACAACGTTTCTGACTATTTCGTACTCAAGGAGAGAAACCAAGGGCTTTCTGGGGATTTCGCCCAATTGGAAGAGGAGTACAAACGCCTTCAAAGTCAGCATGAGGAACTCTCGCGTTCCTACTCAAGGCTATTGTCCATGACTGATAGTTTGGGCGGCATGGACTCCACGCTCATTGCCCCAACTGTCCCTACTGACACCTTTGTTTCTTTGACCTATATTCCTGCTAAGGTCATCAGCAACTCGGTGTACCATAACCAGAATTTCATCACCTTGAACAAAGGAGCTAACGACAGTCTTGCTCCAAACATGGGCATTATTTGCCCGCAGGGTGTAGTCGGAAAGATTGTAGCAGTATCTGACAATTACGCCACGGTGCGTTCGGTACTCCATCCAAAAACCATTATTTCAGCGCAAATCAGCTCAAGCAAGGTGATTGGCTCCGTAAAATGGAAGGAACGTGAGGATGACAAAGTTTTGGGACAACTGCTCTACATTCCGCGCCACGTTTCAGTACAGGTTGGTGATACAGTGATCACTTCCGGCTATAACGCCGTTTACCCAGAAGGAACCCCAATTGGAATCATTGAAGAAGTTCACTTGAAGGACGACCAGACCTTCCACGACATTACGATCAACTTCTCCACTGATTTCAACTCCCTATATTACGTTTACGCCGTAGACCACAAGCGTAAACAGGAAAAGGAAGAACTCGAAAAAGCGACTCAAGATGGGCTCTAAGGGCATTACCGCACAACTGATTAACTTCCTGCTCTACACCGCCTTGCAGGTATTGGTGATGCGAAACATCGTGCTCTTTGATGTTTCCTTCTGCTACGTCTATGTGGCTGCCCTTCTGCTATTGCCACTCAACACGCCGCAAATGACCAGCATGAGCATCGCTTTTGCCTTGGGACTATTTGTGGATATGTTCTACAGCACTCCGGGCATTAATGCCGCCGCCTGCGTCTTGATGATGTTCTTGCGTCCATTTGCCCTTAAAATGGTGTCTTCTTCCAGCCAAAGTGGCTTATTGGAAGGCGTCAACGTACTTTCGGTAACAACAGTAGGCTTCCGTCCCTTCCTTATCTATGCCTCGGTATTGATCTTCGCCCATCATACCACGCTCTTCTTTGTGGAGGCGGCGCGTGCCAACCTGTTTTTCCAAACCCTTCAAAAAGTAGTGGCCAGCGGATTATTCACCCTTGGCATTGTGGTCATAAGCCAATACCTCTTTGACACCACCCCGCAGCGAAAGCGTTGACTCCTTGAGCGGAACCTTTTTGCTGATTTTGGTGGTTCCTCATTCAGCCGATGTATAACATTCAAAGTAAAATAGTCACCGTCTTTTTCTCCCTGATTGCCTTCGTCTACATTGGAAAGCTTTTTCAGTTGCAAGTAGTCGAGGACAAGTACAAAACCATTGGGGAGGACCGTGTAAAACGGGATGAGGTCATTTACCCCTATCGGGGCATTTTCTATGACCGCAACGGAAAACTATTGGTGTACAACACCCCCGTTTATGATTTGATGGTCATCGACAAGGAGGCCGAAATCTCGGACACCACTGAGTTCTGCGACCTCTTGGGCATCGACACCACTTATTTCATCACTTGGAGGGAGGATTTCATTAAAAAGACAAAGACTGAAAGGAACTACCAGCACTCCCGCAAAAAGCCCTATCCTTTCATCAAGCAGATTTCCCATCAGGATTTTGCGGCCATTCAAGACCGCTTCGATTACAAAGGCTTCTTATTTGTTCCTCGTACCGTACGAGCCTACCCTGAGCCTATTCTGGCCAATACCTTGGGCTACATTGCAGAGATTAGCCCAAGGGAGAAGAAAAAGGACACCATGGATTACTATGCCGATGGTGACTACATCGGTAAGATTGGTCTTGAAAAAAACTACGAAAGAAAGCTTAGGGGCCAGAAAGGCATGATCTCCGTGGAGGTTGACCGTTGGGGCATTGAGCAGGGTCGTTGGATGGATGGTGAAATGGACATTTCTGCCATCAGCGGCATGAACCTTACTTCCACCATTGACGCAGAACTCCAGCAATACGGAGAACTCTTGATGAAAGGCAAGGTGGGGAGCATTGTGGCGATTGAACCAAGCACCGGAGAAATCCTCTCCTTAGTAACCGCTCCAACTTATAATCCGAACGAGTTAGCGGGCAAAAACTTCTCGCTCAACTACGGCCGCCTCAGCCAAGACAGTACAAAACCACTGTTTGACAGGGCTACTCAAGCGACCTACCCTCCCGGCTCCATTTTCAAATTGGTGCAGGCACTTATTGGGCAGCAAATGGGGGTTATCACGCCATACACTCGCATTCCTTGTAATCGGAACATTGTTGCTTGTCACGGACCGCATACTATTTTGGACCTTCATGGCTCCATCAAAAACTCCTGTAACCCTTATTACTACGGCGTTTTGCGGAAAATCCTGAACCAAGGAAAATCCAGCAACACCTTTGAGGATACAGAAATTGGTTATGATGCGTGGCGAAAACATGTCCTCAGCTTTGGTTTGGGCCAGCGTTTAGGCACTGACCTTTCTCATGAGAAAGGTGGTCAAATCCCTAAAAACTCATTTTACGACCGCTATTACGGTGACAAACGTTGGAAGGTCTCTACCATTCAGTCCATCGGCATTGGTCAAGGTGAGTTGTTGGTTGTCCCTATCCAAATGGCCAACGTGGCGGCGATTATTGCCAACAAAGGCTGGTATTACACGCCACATGCTGTCAAAGCGATTGATGGAAACGCAGGTGATTCCTTGTTGATTCCTTATCGCCAAAAGCACCATACAACCGTAGACGCCAAACATTTCCCTGTGGTAATCGACGCTATGGAAGATGTGCTAAAACCTGGCGGTACAGCATACTGGTACGCCTATCATCCAGACATTGCCATTTGCGGGAAAACCGGAACGGCCCAGAACCCACACGGAAAAGACCACTCCGTCTTTATCGCCTTTGCGCCTAAAGAAAATCCAAAAATCGCTATTGCCGTTTATGTGGAAAACTCAGGCTTCGGTGGTACTTGGGCGGCACCTATCGCCAGCCTAATGATTGAGAAATACTTGACCGATTCCATCGCGCCGTTCCGCGAACGCATCGAAACACATGTGCTGAGCAATAGTTATCAGAAATAAAGAGACATTGGACATTAGACGTTAGACGAGAGCTTCCATAAGAAGCATAAGAATGCTAACCTCTAAAGTCTAAGGTCTAACGTCTTCAGAAATGAGAAGAAACGACCCCATTTGGAGAGATTTTGACTGGCTGACAGTAATCCTGTTCTTGACCTTGGCCCTTATGGGCTGGGCGAACATCTACTCGTCAGACTTTGATCCAACAGCGCCTACCAGCATGTTCGATTTTGGAACGATGGCGGGTAAGCAGTTCTTCTGGATTTGTGTAAGCTCCGTAATTGGCATCGCTCTTCTTATAATTGACTTTAAGTTCTACCAACAAGCCGCCTACGTCTTTTTTGGCTTTTCAATACTCCTCCTTTTACTGGTTAAAGTTCCTGGGATTGGTGTGTCCGTAATGGGACAGCAAAACTGGATTCGTCTTGGTCCATTCACACTTCAGCCTTCTGAATTGGCGAAGCTTGGGGTTGCCCTTGCTGCCGCTAAATACTTGGATACCGCTCAACCGAGGTATGGATTAAATAAGCCCACCTATGCATTGATGGGCATCATTCTCCTTCCAATTGCCTTGATTATTACGGAGGATACAGGCTCCGGCTTGGTATTCTTCTCGCTCATCATCATGGTGTATTTGGATGGACTAAGCTTCCTATTGCCATTAACAGGTATTATTGCCGGAACGCTTGCTGTACTTGCCCTTAGATTTGATGCCCTTTACCTCAGCATTATTGTAGTAGTCATCGCTGCAATTGTCATTGTGCTTCAACGGAAAAAATCATTGAAAGCCATGACCCCAGCCTTGTTGATTAGCTTGGCTTCTTTGGGTGTAATTCACGGCACAAGCTTCTTTGTAAAAACCATTCTAAAACCCCACCACCGCGAACGCATCGAGGCCATTTTTGACCCATGGGATAAAAAATACCGCCACGGTGTGGGCTACAATACCGTACAGTCGCAAACGGCCATTGGCTCGGGAGGATTTGACGGAAAAGGCTATCTGAATGGAAACTTCACCAAAGGTGGTCACGTGCCAGAACAGCACACCGACTTTATCTTCAGCACCATTGGTGAGGAACACGGCTTCATAGGTTCGTCGATGGTGATTCTCACCTACATTGCTCTGCTACTAAGGTTGCTGTTCCTATCTGGACGACAACGCTCTCGATTTGCCCGCATCTTTGCGTGGTCCATTGTCAGCATCATCTTCTTCCACTTTTTCATTAATGTGGGCATGGCCATTGGGCTGTTGCCTGTAATCGGAATTCCATTGCCTTTCTTTAGTTATGGAGGTTCCTCAATGCTTGCCTTCTCGATGATGATTTTCATCTTCTTGAAATTGGACATGCACCGCACACAGGTATTTGCTCGCGCTGGAGGGCTTTAAAACTTAGTGAGTTGTAAAAGGAAAAGGACCACAGAGAGCACAGAGATATGGAGAACACAGAGGCTTTTGAGGCTCCTAAAATTCTCTAGAAGAGTTTAGGGAGACCATTATGCCTCCTTTTCTCCCTTCCTCTGTGTCCCCCGTGGTTATTTTGAATAATACGCGCCTCCTTTCCTCCCTCTCTCCGTGGTTTAAAAAACCTCTCTTACCTACTCATCAGAGTTTAAGCTCACAATCGAGCAACGCTTTTTCAATGGCCTCATGGTATTGAGGATATTCATTCAGACCATTGTGCATTCCCCCTTCTATAGTCACGAGCTTTGCCCGCTGATTCAACTTTTGGAGTTCTAAACTGTGCGCATAAGGCACGACTTCATCCTCGGTTCCATGAATCATCAGAATTGGCGTCTTCACCTTATGGATATAGGTGTAAGAAGGAATCGGGTATTTGAGGATAAAACGATGGGGCAGATAAGGAACCGTCAGCGTAGCCATCTCCATCATGCTCAAATAGGGAGTTTCCAAAATCAATAGCGGCGGACTAACTTTTCGAGCTAAATTGATCGCCACTCCAGTACCAAAGGAACGCCCAAACTGAATGATTCTATTTTTAGCGTAGTGCTTCCGCAAAAAAGCAAAACAAGCCAAAGCATCACGGTGCAAGCTCCGCTCCCGCAACAACCTGCCTTTACTCTTGCCCACCCCGCGATAATCATAGATAAAAAAGTCGTAGCCGTGGTGGATAAAGTCCCGATAGGTTTCGGCCCATTCGGATAAATTCCCCGTTTTCCCACGGTGGTACATGATACAGCCTTTTGAAACTTGGTTCTTCTTGGCATGTCGAAACCAAAGAGCGTGGATTTTCACTCCGGGACGAACCCTCACATACACTTCCTCAAAAGGAATTTCAAAATCAAAGGCGTGGTCTTCCGAAAGGGGCTCAGGACTTAAAATCAATACTTCCTGCTTGTAATAGGCCACAGCTACCCCCGCCAGATATAGCGCCAATAAAGAGCCGGACAAAGTCAAAAACGTTAACATAGGCCTCGTGGTTTATGCCAACAGCCGTTGGCGAGTTACCCCCTTGTTCAATTGAACGCCTCGGGAAAAAAATATGTTTTTGATATGTTACTCTTACCTGCAAAAATGCTTCCGAATTATTACATGGAGCCAAACGCCTTTTTCACCTTCACTCTCACCCATTCGGACTAAAAACATACCTGCTTTCTCAATAAAACCCACGTAAGAAACGATAGGGAAATCTTTCAAAAATGGGTTTACTCAGCTTCCTATTTCCATCACTCAAACCTGCCGTACCTCCCGTGGAGCCCCACGAGGCCGATTGGCTGGACGATTGTTTCCGGTGGACTGTGGAAACCCTTGGGCTGAACAGCCTAAAATCCGATGCCTTCAATTTTGAGGAAGCACCCCAAGGACCTATCACCAGAGAATGGCTTGAGAAACTGCTCTCCAAACTTCAACGCCATGTTGGTTTACACCAATCGGATTTTCTCCTTGAATTGGATGAACAGGGTAGCCCCAACCAAGTGGGTGTGATAAAAATGCGGAGTCCAGACCGCTACTATTACCGTCTGAAAATCCGCAATCCTCAAAAGACTTTCCTCAACGACCTTGTCCTAAACATGGCGCTTGCGCTTTGTCGTATCCTTTTGGCCGAAAAAGCTGAAATCTTAGAGGATGATTACGAAGGAAGCCTGCTCACCTATATCGCCCTTTGCTACTTAGGCTTGGGCCATCTTAGTTTCACACAACAATCGGAAGGCATCCTCCACCTCAACGGTCATGAAATCACCACGGAAACCCAAGCCTACATTTTAGGTTATGCACATTGGTTGGCCAACGGCTCTCTCCCCTCTTCTACTGAGGCCAAGATGCCGCAGAAATTGAAAAAAGGCTTCCAGCAAAGTCTGCGCTTCTTTAGGAAAAAAAGGCCCCATAAACGCTTTTTGAGTCAACACAAGGAATTGGACGATTGTCGCCAAATGATCAACAACGGCTGGACCTTCTATCGGAACGGTCAAATTCCTCAGGCCATCAAGCAAATCAGGCAAGTCATCGAACGCTCGGAACAAACCGCCTTTCTTCGGAACACTTTGGGGTATTTCAAATTGCGGGCAAAGCATTTCCTGAACAGCGTCCATGATTTTGAGACTGCTCAAAAACTTGATCCCAATTGGGCTGATCCCTTGAACAACTTGGGCTTCGCCGAAATGATGCTCCACAACCTCAAAAGTGGACACAAACTCATTCAGGATTCCCTCGACATGGACCCTGAAAACTCTTATGGCTACCGCAACCTTGGGGTTTATCATGCCATTCGACATAATTTCAGGGAGGCAGCTGACAATTTTGAAAAGGCCTTATTCATGGACGGAAAGACAGAGCTTACCCATTATTTCTATGGCTTGGCCTACTTAGCCAAACAGGATTGGAAAGAAGCACTTTTCCATCTCCGAAAATCTGCCAACATGGGTGAAATGGAGGCCGCCATCAAACTTCGGAAACTCGGTTTTTCGGATGACACCCCACATAGAAAAGCTGGCTAAATGCCCACAGGTGCGCCAAAAGCCTTATCTTGATACCACCCGTAAGATTTCTGGCAACCCCTCGCTTGGCTATGGACATTTCGAAGAAGAAGAAACAATTTCCCATCATTCCGCAACTCCGGAAATACCTCACCAAATACTCCCGTGAGATTAAGGTCCCCATTAGCTACCACGACCTACTTCATTTCGAATACTCCTCGCCCATCTACGACAAGGATGGCAAAGACACCCTGTGGGAATCGGTGCTCTACAGCCCAAACGACATGGATGAAATCTATGACGGACTGAAAAACGCCTACGCTACATTGAACACTGAGGGTGACATTTCATTCGTGCAACACCTAATGGTTGAGCGGGTGGAATACTGCACATTTGGTAACTCCCGCCCGTTCCGCGTGCGACTTATAAACACGCTGAACGACAACTACGGCTACATGTACATCAAGCAGGCTGATGCCTCTCGGGTGTATGGGTTGGAATTGGAGCACATTCTTTCGCCGAACCACGTCAGCTACATCACGGACGACAACACACTCATTGAGGAGCACATCGCTGGAATTCCCGGCGACCAATTCATAACCAATTACTTTACGGATAACAACATTAACATCATCCGTATCGCCAAGGAATTCATCAAGTTCAATGAGCGTTGTTTTGTTCGCCTGTTGGGCGATATGCGCTCCTACAACTACGTGATGGACATTACCCCTGATTTTGAGGAAGCCCAATACCGCATCCGCGCCATCGACTTCGACCAACAATCCTACGAGGGAAAGAAAAACATGTATCTCCCTCAATTTTTCAAGGAGAATTATCCAGCAGTCCGTCTCTGCATTCAGCATATTAAAAAGGAAGTAGTACAACAGTACCAAAAGGAGGAACGCACCTTGATAGCACGCCGTCTCCGAAACCAGCGATATCGCTTGAAAGACTTGTTGGACATTATGACCAACGACAACATTTCCACGCCGGAAAAAACCGACCAACTCAAGCACGAACTGTCCGAGCACTTTGATGACCCAAGCTTCTTGAAATGCCGGAACATGGGCGAAATACTAAAAAAACACCTCAAGGTTACCCTGCTTAAACCCATGCGTAACTTGGAGCGTGAGGGCTCCCTTCCCATCTCAAATTATTGAGGAAACCCATATCCTTAAAGGAATTGCAGGAAAAACGTATTTTTGCGCTGGGGTTCGTCCCCAACAGGGTAGTTGATACTCTGAACTCCGTACTTCGCACTCAAATAAGCTATGAGCAATAAGAAAGTCGTATTGGCATTCAGCGGTGGTTTGGACACCACTTACTGTGTAAAATATTTGGCCGAGCTTGGCTATGAAATCTATTCTGCCATCGTGAACACTGGCGGTTTCTCTGACGAGGAGCTTGTGGACATCGAGCAGAAAGCCAAAGAATTGGGCGTGAAGGAGCACGTCACCCTTGACGAGACGGAAAACTTCTACCAGAAGTGTGTGCGTTACCTGATTGCCGGTAACGTGCTTAAGAATAACACCTACCCATTGTCCGTTAGTGCTGAGCGCGTTTTCCAAGCCATCGCCATTGGCAACTATGCTCGTAAAATTGGTGCTGAAGCCATTGCTCACGGCAGTACAGGAGCTGGAAACGACCAAGTGCGTTTCGACATGACTTTCCACATCCTCTGCCCAGAGGTGGAAATCATCACCCCTATCCGCGACAACCAACTCTCCCGCGAGGACGAAATCGAATACCTCAAGGCACGTGGTGTTGTACGTGAGTGGTCCAAAGCAAAATATTCCATCAACAAAGGTTTGTGGGGAACGTCCGTAGGTGGCGCCGAAACCCTTACCTCTGACCAATACCTCCCAGAAGAGGCTTGGCCAACCCAAGTGACCAAAACGGGTCAGGAGGAATTGGAAATCACTTTCGAAAAAGGTGAGCCTGTTGCCTTGAACGGAAAGAAACTTTCCAGTTCAGTAGCGGTTATCCAAGAAATTGAAAAAATCGCTGCCCCTTACGGTGTTGGTCGTGACATCCACGTTGGTGACACTATCATCGGCATCAAAGGCCGTGTAGGTTTCGAGGCTGCTGCTCCAGTAATTTTGGTGAAAGCTCACCACGCTCTTGAAAAGCATACCCTTACCAAAGTTCAGTTGAACACCAAGGACCCATTGGCCAACCAATATGGTTCCATGGTCCACGAAGGTCAGTTCCTCGAACCAGCCATGCGTGACTTGGAGGCCTTCTTGGCAAGTACCCAAGACAAGGTTTCTGGTACTGTAAAAATCTTCTTGGCGCCTCACCGCTTCCACGTGGTTGGCATCACTTCCGAGGCTGATTTGATGAGCTCTAAATTCGGTTCCTATGGTGAGATGAACCTCTCATGGTCTGGCGAGGACGTGAAAGGCTTCTCCAAAATCTTTGGTAACCAGACTTCCATTTACTTCAAGGTGAACGGGGAGAACTAAGCGATCAGCTACCTATACTATTGCATTGGGCCGCTAAGGAAATTTCCTTGGCGGCCTTTTTTCATGTTGGCATTCATCCATACGGCTCCCCTGCTCCAGTTCGTTGATAGAGTATGGAAAAAATTCTGATTACAGGAGCAACAGGATTTATTGGCAGCGAACTCGTCCCACTTCTTGTTCAACAGGGCTACAAAGTGCGAATCCTCACAAGAAGACCCTCCAGAGCCGCACTTTTTGAGGAACTGCCGTTAGAAAGCGTGATCACTGGAGACCTCTTAGATGCTGCCAGCTTAGAAAAGGCCGTAAAAGACATAGATGTGATTTTCCATTTGGGAGGTCGCGCAACCTTCGAACCACTACGACTCATTCGTCCCTCATTGGTACACGGCAGTGAATTGTTGATGCAAAAAGCCATTGAGGCAGGCGTAAAACAATTCATCTACACCAGCAGTCTCTTGGTTTATGGCACATCTAAGAAAGAAATCAACGTATCAACCTCTCCTCAGCCTCAACTGGACTATGGTCGTGCAAAACTGGAAGCCGAACAAGTCCTTGAAAGCCTTGCAAAAGATTCGGACATCCAACTTTCATGCTTGCGCCTTCCACACATCTACGGCGCCAAAGACATCCTATTTTCTCGATTAGCAGAAGGCATCAATCTTTTACCCGGACGGGGATTCAACACCTACTCCCACCTTCATGTAGAAGACACTGCCAATATTTTGATTGAGTTCATGAAGAAAAAAATGGCTGGCACCCATGTCTTTGCTGATGACGACCCCATGACTTGGCGCCGATTTTACAGCATCATTCAAAAGCATTTTCCGCAGCTGAAACCTGTATATCTACCCGAGTCACTTGCCCTGTTAGGCACCTACCTCATGCGCCTTCGGTATTTGGTAGACCGCTCTCCTTTCATGCAATCCAGCGGAGCTGTCATTGGATTTAACCTAAATCAAATCGTAAGCTCCAACCAAACGCTTTACGACCAATTAGGGTACAAACTAAAATACCCTTCTGCTGAACAAGGAATTCCCGCCAGCCTGAATGCCAAGGTCGTATTTCGTTGGATTCATCCTGTAAAAGACAGAATGGCAGCTTAGGACCTTTTCCTTGTCTGTACCATGACCTTCTTGATTTAGGGATTAATAGGATGCAGCCAGAATTCAGGATGCAGCCTGCCCATCAAATAATCCTTTTTTGTTTGAATCATGATAGACCTGATTTTTAAGATTAACAGGATGCAGCCAGAATTCAGGTTGTATCCTGCCCATCAATCAATCCTTCACAATCAAGGTTCTACCCCCAGCATAACTTTTCACTTCCCAGTACCGTCTCAATATAAATTCACCAACATCATTTTTTCTATGGAGTACAAAGCACTCACCCACAAAATCATTGGCTGTGCCATGGAAGTCCACAACCAACTCGGTAATGGCTTTCAAGAAAAAATCTACCAGCGTGCTTTTGCCCACGAGCTTCAATTCCAAGGCCTCGGATACCAACGAGAATTCGAAATGCCCATCTTTTACAAAGAGCTGGAAATCGGCACCCGCCGTGTGGACTTCTTTGTCGAGAACAAAATTATGGTGGAACTAAAAGCCGTTATCCAATTGGAAAACGTTCATCTGGCCCAAGCCATCAACTACTTGGAAGCCTACCACATGGACATTGGCTTGCTCATCAATTTTGGGAATACATCTTTGCAGTTCAAAAGAGTACACCGCAACGGACCTTGATTGGGGAGGATTATTAGGATGGACAGGATGCAGCCCAATACTTGAACCCTCACACTGTCTGGACCCTGATACACTTGATATTAAAGATTAACAGGATGCAGCCCAGAAACTCAGGCTGCATCCTGTCCATCAATTAATCCTCTCCTAATCAAGGTTCAGACTTTTTACTGCATCTTGTCCCGAACCCAACAAACTTTTTTTTTGTTATCGAGAACAGTCAAAACATACTATGGTATAAAACCTTTATCTTTGCAGATTACTTACCATGCGGAAACCTCTGCAAGACATATCGCCCCAAACGGCGCCTCGCGCCTGTCTCCGACGAAGGCGACGCTCACTGACGTCCGACCTGAATCCTTCCAACAATTAAGCTATAGTAAACGTGGCATGGCTTGCTTGTTGGCACCATTACCACCTTACTAAATCAATGCGATATGCCTGAATTCTCCATTCAGGTTGCTTCTTCGAAGCACCACCAATACGCTCAAGCAATTTGCGACGAGATGGCCGAAAGCGCCAAGGCTCGTGGCACTGGCATTGCCAAACGCTCTCCTGAATACCTTCGCATGAAAATGGAAGAAGGGAAGGCGATTATTGCCTTGGAGAAAAACACCCAGCAGGTAGTGGGGTTCTGTTACATCGAATCTTGGGGACACCAAAAATATGTGGCCAATTCTGGCCTCATCGTCTTTCCTGAGTTCCGGAAATACGGCTTGGCCCGCGAGATTAAGGAAAAGGCCTTCGAACTTTCTCGTAAGAAATTCCCTGACGCCAAACTGTTCGGCTTGACCACCAGCCTCGCTGTAATGAAGCTGAACTCAGAGCTGGGCTACCACCCTGTCACCTTCTCTGAGCTGACCGACGACAAGGAATTCTGGAAAGGTTGCCAAAGCTGCGTCAACTACCACATTCTCCAAAGCAAGGAACACAAGAACTGCCTATGTACGGGCATGCTCTACGACCCTGCAGAGAAAAAGCGTAAGCGTTGGAGCTTCCTACAAAAGCTCCCTATCCTGAAACGCCTCAAGAAATTGAAGGAAGCAACATTTCTGACAAAGTTCTCCAAGGTGTTTTCCTAAAAACATCGAATATTCCCGTCTGGGGACACTCCAGATGACAACACCCTTCTTCAAATACCGTTTGGGAAGGGTGTATTTGCTTTAAGGATTACACGATATAAGAGCAGAGATTTAAACATCTCAGAATCAAACGAAAAGAGATAATCAACTTATCTCATATTTTCTTACCTCTTATCTCTCCAAAAAGCTTATCTTTGCGCCTTGTAATTTCACAAAAATCGGTGGACGGGTTCCACCACTAACCATTTATTATGGCTACCAAAATTCGTTTGGCACGTCGCGGCCGCAAAAGGAAACCAGTTTACGACATCGTTGTTACTGATTCTCGCTCACCACGTGACGGTAAGTTCATCGAAAAATTGGGCATCTTCAACCCTAACGTTGAGCCTAACGTTCTTCTTTTGAACGAGGAAAGCGCTTTCAACTGGGTGATGACTGGTGCTCAACCAACTGAAACCGCTCGCGGTCTTCTTTCTGCCAAGGGTGTAATGCTTCGCAAGCACCTCCAAATGGGTGTTAACAAAGGCGCCATCACTCAAGAAGTTGCTGACCAGCGCTACAACGAGTGGAAGTCTGCTAAAGACCAGTCTTTCGCTGACGCACTCGCTAAGAAAGAAGCTGACGCACAAGCTGCTGCTGCTGCTGAAGAAGCTGAGCGTGAGAAAATCCGTAAGGACGCTGAAGAGGCTGAGAAAAAAGCTAAAGAAGAAGCTGCTGCTAAAGCTGCCGAGGAAGCTCGCGCTGCTGAAGAAGCTGCTAAAGCTGAAGCCGAAGGTGCAGAGGAAGCTCCTGCTGAGGAAGCTGCCGAAGAGCCTAAAGCTGAGGGCGACGCTGAATAAGTATCATATAGTACCAAGTATTAAGTACAAGGAACCAAGTCCACTTGGGAAACTCTGTACTTCGTACTTGGTACTCTCTACTTGATACCCCTATGAACAAGGAGAGCTGTTTCGAGCTTGGGAAAATCATCAAGCCACACGGTCTCCAAGGCGAGTTGCAAATCTACCTCGATGTAGACGAGCCGACAGCCTACAAAAACTTGGAATCAGTTTTTGTCGAGATTAATGACAACCTGGTTCCATTTTTTGTGGAAAGTCTCTCACTGAACGGCAACAAAGGCATCATCGCATTTGAAGATGTCGAAAGCTTTGAAGACGCCGAAAAGCTCCGAGACCACAAGCTGCACCTCCCACTGGCCTTGCTTCCGGAACTTCCGGATGGCAAATTCTACTACCACGAAGTCATTGGCTACACGGTAGTGGACCAACAAGAAGGCGCACTTGGTACCGTGGCCAGCATCCTTTCAGGAAAAGCCCAAGACCTTTTGGAAATGGACTACCAAGGGAAAGAAATCCTCATCCCACTCATCGACGAGATTGTGTTGGGAGCTAATCACGAGGACAAAACCCTGAACGTAAACCTGCCCAAAGGACTGCTTGACCTGTACCTCAGTTAACAGTGAACAGTTATCAGTTAACAGCGAAAGCTTGTTGATAACTGATAACTGATAACCGATAACTGTTACCACCCATGCGTATAGACATCATCACCTGCGTACCTGATTTGCTTGATAGCCCGTTCAACGTGTCTATCCTAAAGCGAGCACAGGACAAAGGCGTGGTGGAAATCAACGTGCATAACCTTCGGGACTTCACGTTGGACAAACACCGCCGCGTAGATGATTATGCCTATGGACCTGGAGCAGGCATGGTGCTGACCGTAGAACCTTTGGACCGAGCCATCTCGGCACTAAAGTCCGAACGGGACTACGACGCGGTAATATTCATGACACCAGATGGTGAGCGTTTTGAACAGAAGACGGCCAACCGTTTTTCTCTGTTTAAAAACATCATCATCCTCTGCGGACACTACAAGGGCATTGACCAACGCATCCGTGACCACTTCGTTACTCATGAAATCAGCATCGGCGATTTTGTGTTGACAGGTGGTGAACTGGCGGCTTCGCTGGTCGTAGATGCCATTGTTAGGTTACTCCCAGGAGCCATGTCGGACGAAACGTCGGCGTTAACCGATTCCTTTCAAGACGACCTGTTGGCACCACCGGTGTATACACGTCCCGCAGAATACAAAGGCTGGAAAGTTCCAGACGTCCTGTTGTCCGGAAATGACAAACTCATCGAAGAGTGGCGTCATGAACAGGCATATCAGCGTACCAAGGAACGGAGACCAGACCTTTTACAGTGAACAGGTATCAGTTAACAGTTAGCAACAGCCATGCGTTGATGACTGATAACTGCCGACTGATAACTGTAGCGATCCCCTGCTTCCTCAACTGGGCAGAGGCTCTCGTAAATAAACAGTGAACAGGTATCAATTAACAGTTAACAACAGCCCTTACTGCTTGTTAACTAATAACTGATAACCGATAACTGAAAAATTGTTTCACATTCTGAGTTGGCTCATGTAGTTGTTAATCACTATATTTGCCACCTCTTTTCAAGACTACGACTATGAGCGAGTTGATTAAACTGATCGAGGAAGAATATAAGGCCAACAGGGAAGCACTTCCTGAATTCGGCCCTGGTGACACTATCAACGTGCACTACAAAATTAAAGAGGGTAACAAGGAGCGTATCCAGCAGTTCCAAGGCACTGTTCTTCAGCGTCGTAACCCTTCTTCAAACGGTGAGACTTTCACTGTACGTAAAATCTCCAGCGGTATCGCTGTAGAGCGTATTTTCCCTGCAATCTCCCCTAACATCGACAAGATTGAGGTGATTCGTAAAGGTAAAGTACGTCGTGCACGTCTCTTCTACCTTCGTGACCGTATGGGTAAAAGCGCTCGTATCAAGGAGAAGCGATAAGCTATCCCCTTCGAGATATTCAAAACCGTCTTTCGTTCACTCGGAGGACGGTTTTTTTATGACATCAGACCTAAGCCATTAGAGTTCAGACTTTAGCTAAGCCATATGGGAAGCTAACCTCTAATGCCTAAACGCTAATATCTCCTCATGCCAGAACAAACACCCGAAAACAAGCCAGCCGTCAAAGACAGTTTTCTGCAACTGACCTCTGAGTTAGGCGGATTTTTCAGCGACTTGGTTTCTCTCGAACACGATTCCAATATTCCAGGAACTATTGAGAGCATCAAAAAAGACAGTGAGTTCCGCGGACACACTGTTTGGGTGCTCATTTTCTCAATATTTATTGCCTGTATCGGCCTCAACCAAAACTCAACAGCCGTCATTATTGGCGCCATGTTGATTTCCCCGCTCATGGGTCCTATTCAGGGCATGGGCTTGGGCTTGAGCACGCACGATCTTCCAACGCTTTTCAAGTCATTGAAAAACTTTGGCGTGATGATCAGCATCGCGATCCTGACCTCCTTTATCTATTTCAAAATCACTCCGATTACGGATGCCCAGTCCGAACTCCTGAACAGGATTCAGCCTAACCTTTTGGACGCTGTAATTGCTTTGTTCGGAGGATTGGCAGGCATTGTGGCTGGTTCCCGCACTGAAAAAAGTAACGTTATCCCTGGGGTATCCATCGCCACAGCTTTGATGCCACCCTTGTGTACAGCAGGTTATGGCCTTGCCGTGGAGCAATACGAATATTTCGTGGGCGCTGGCTACCTCTTTCTCCTCAATACGGTTTTCATCTGCTTGGCTACCTTCTTGGGCACCAAGTACATGAAATTCCCGCATGCAAGCTATGTGGACAAGCAAAAGCAATCACAGGTAAACCGAATGATTTTCGTGTTTTCCATCTTACTGCTCGCCCCAAGCGCTTACATGTTCTACAATGTGGCCACCCAGTCCATCACAAAGCAGAATATCAATCGCTTCTTGGAAAATGAGTTCAAATTCCAAAACACAAGCTACCTCAAAGCGGACATCAACTTTAGGGAGGATTCCGCAACGGTAAACGTCTATTGTTTGGGCGATTACCTCAACCGCGAGGAGCAGGACATTTTGCACAGCAGGCTCAATAATTACGACCTCTCCAAAGTGGATCTCATTATTCACCAAGGAGGTCAGGAAAAAGATACTTTGCTGACCAAGCAAATCTTGGAAACCAAAAACCTGACTCAAGAGACACGGGCTACATTGGCTCTACAAATTGAAAAACTGGAACATAAACAGGGGCTAATTGACAGCCTTCGTTCCTCATTGGCTCAAAAAGACTCCGACACCATCACCTTTAACCAATGGGCGACAAGCCTAAAAACGCTCTTCCCTGAGATTCAAAAAATTGGCTTTGCGGAAGTGTTCGAAACCGATTTCACGCAAAAAGGTGGAAAAATCCCTACCGTCATCATTGAGTGGGAAAAGCCAAAACAATCTAAAAGTCGAAGGAGAAGAACGGAAACCCCGAACTTTTCCGATGAAGAAGAGCGCATCCAAAACTGGCTAAAGCTGAAAACAAAAGCCGATACGATTCGAATTTTGAGCTATTAAAGGGTAAACAATTGGTTTTAGAATTTTACCACGGAGAAGTGGAGAAAGGGAGCAAATGATAGTTTAGAGGAGAAGAGGCAAAGCCTCTGTAGAGAAAGGGAGGCGTATGTGTCTCTCTTTTTGACAAAATACATCTCCTTTCCTCCCTTTCTCCGTGGTAAAAAATTCAACTCTCCCCTTTCCCCATAAACTCAAAGCGTTAACAAACGAAAAGGCCTGCTCCTCACCGAGGAACAGGCCTTTTTTATTAGGGGAAAACCCCACTTAAATCTTCATCGACAAACCTAATTTCAGCACCGAGGTGGTATAACCAAACTCACCAAAAATCGCGGTCTTGTTGTTTACGAAATAACGGGCTCCGAAGAAAGCGCCAACCATCAGATGACTACTTGGCATTGGATCCAACATTGGCCCCAAATTCTCACCTCCGGCCAATTGCTCCCTATTCACAGAAACGATGTTATTTCCTACCATCAGCCCCACATACGGATCAATATAATCCTGCGTTCCAATCCACTCGCCCAAATGGTATGCACCTTTCAGACCCAAAACCAAATGAGAGGAATTCCAACGATAATGGTAGTTCGTGCCTGCAATATTGTTGTGATAGTCATACTTGGCAGAGGAGTACCCAATATATCCCGCAAGGCTAATCTTGGAGCTTAACCCATATTCAAACTCGGCGACCAATGGCGGAATCTTGGAACGGAAGCCCGAAGGACGAACTACATTCTCTACACCAAATGAGAAATTGAGCAGACGAACACCCTGCCCATAATATCCTTGACCAAAAACAGCTGCAGATGAGAAAACAAGGAATAGCGTAACGAATAAACGTTTCATCAGAATCAATACTTTTTAATAAGCTGGCATTTCATACACAGGGGCGCAAGCATCCTCATATTTGTATAAGAGGCTATCACCCAAAGCTGTATACTTTTCAAAAAGGACGGCATCTTTCTGCTTCACCTCCGCAGACACATCATTCAAATCCATCTGAGAAGCCCCTTGGTCATTGTTATTAGTCAATACTACTGGCCCACATACACTTGAACCTCCTGCCCTATTCAAATATTTCAACCCAGTAGAACGGAGGACATTATATGCATAGTAGCCCGTATCCTCAATCCCAACCACATTACCAATAATTATAAGCTTACTGGCCTCTACAGCAGAATTACGCATATAGGCAGTACAACCACCGCTCACCTGATATTGGTCGCTCACATAAACTTGAGCATTGTTCATATAAACATCACCAATCTGGGAAAAGGTCTTTGTAATTACGACTCCTTCAACTATCAAATTAGACCCGCCGGACATTTGGAACTGATCATTAATAATCAAGGTATCTCCTGCAGGAACTCTAACCGTACCATTTCCAGTAAGCGCATCCATGGTCACCGTCCCATCAATTACTACAGTTGTAGTTGCGGTATTAGTCTGAGCACCTTTTCCTGACAAATCCACATTACTAACAATGCCGGTCCCACCATCAGGAATCGTATGAATCTCCCCATTCTGATAAGGAAAGTACACGGTTGGCTCGTCACGTTTACAGGATGCCAAAGAAAGTGCTGCCACCCCTAACACCATGAACAATATTCTGTGCATAATTAACTTGATATAATCCAATCCTGAAGTTAGCATTTTTAAGCCTCAAAACCCTGAAAAACAAAGCCCTCCAAACTAACGGAAGCTTGGAGGGCTGAATGGATTGAACCAATGATTTAACGGTAAGTCGCTTTAGGCAAAGGCTTCAATTGGCGCACAGGTACAAATCAAATTCCTGTCACCATAGGCATTATCAATGCGGGCCACAGCAGGCCAGAATTTACGTTCACGGACCCAATCCAATGGATAGGCCGCCTTGGCACGGGAATAAGGCTTTGTCCATTCATCATCAGTCAGGGTATTCATCGGGTGAGGCGCATGCTTCAGCACACTGTTTTCCACAGAAACCTCTCCACTAACCACTTCCTGAATTTCTCCGGCAATGGAATTTAGGGCTTCAATAAAGCGGTCTAACTCCTCCATGGTCTCACTCTCCGTAGGCTCCACCATCAAGGTGCCAGCCACAGGGAAGGAAACGGTTGGCGCATGGAATCCATAATCCATCAAACGCTTGGCGATATCTTCAACCTCGATGCCGTGTTCTTTGAAGGAACGGAAATCAAGGATAAACTCGTGAGCGCAATGACCATTGGCTCCGGCATAAAGGATTCCGAAATTCTTCTCAAGATTCGCCTTCAGGTAATTCGCATTAAGAATGGCAAACTTGGTAGCATCGGTCAATCCCTTGCCTCCCATCATCGCCACATAGGCATAGGAAATCAACAGAATGTTTGCGCTTCCATAAGGCGCCGCCGAAATGGATGCAATAGCCTCCTCGCCACCTACAGGAATCACAGGGTTGCTTGGAAGGAATAGCGCCAAGTGAGCAGCCACACCAATCGGACCAACTCCCGGCCCTCCACCACCGTGAGGAATACAGAAGGTTTTGTGCAAGTTGAGGTGACAAACATCAGCACCAATATTGGCTGGACTTGTCAAGCCAACCTGGGCGTTCATATTCGCACCGTCCATATACACCTGCCCACCAAACTGGTGAATGGTATCACAAATCTCAATGATGCTTTCCTCAAACACGCCGTGCGTAGATGGGTAAGTTACCATCAAGCAAGACAAATCATCTTTGTGTTGCTCAGCCTTGGCTTTCAAGTCAGCCACATCAATATTGCCCTTGGCATCACAGGCCACCACAACCACTTTCATACCTGCCATTACGGCGCTGGCTGGGTTGGTTCCGTGAGCCGAGGAAGGAATCAAGGCAATATTTCGGTGCCCACCACTGTTTTTCTCGTGGTAAGCACGTATCGTCAACAATCCAGCAAGCTCACCTTGAGCACCTGAGTTCGGCTGGAAGGAAATGGCAGAAAAACCTGTTACCTCACACAACCACTCCTCCAAACGGCCAATCAACTCACGATAACCCTCGGTCTGATCCACAGGAACAAAAGGGTGAATTTTGGCGAATGGCTCCCAAGTCACAGGAATCATTTCCGTAGTCGCATTGAGCTTCATCGTACATGAGCCCAACGGAATCATGGAATGCGCCAAAGAAAGGTCCTTGTTCTCCAAACGCTTCAAATAGCGGAGCATCTCGTGCTCGGCCTGATAGCTGTTGAAGACTTTTTCCTGAAGGAAAGTAGACTGACGCTTCAGCCCTTCGGAAATCCCTGATTCAACAAGGGCCAACTCAGGAACATCCTTCCCAGCATATTCCGCAAAAATGGAAAGCACATCCTGAAGGTCCTTGCCCTCGGCGCGCTCATCCATGGCGATACCCACAAAGCCATCACCGCTGTAACGGAAGTTGATGCCCTTGGCCTCGGCGATCCCTTTCAATTTCGCTTCATCAGCAATAGCCACCTTCAAGGTGTCATAATAAGCGCTGTTCACCTGCTCAAAGCCCAATTGCTTCAAGCCGTGCTCGATGGCACGAGCCTTCAAGTGAATGCCCTCACCAATATTTTTCAAGCCTTCCGAACCGTGATAAACGGCATACATGCCAGCCATCACTGCCAAAAGCACCTGTGCAGTACAAATATTTGACGTCGCCTTTTCACGACGGATATGTTGCTCGCGGGTCTGCAAGGCCATGCGGTAGGCCTTGTTGCCATTCGCATCCACAGAAGCTCCGATGATACGTCCAGGAATCTGACGCTTGAACGCCTCCTTGGTTGCAAAGTAAGCTGCGTGTGGACCACCGAATCCCATCGGCACACCAAAACGCTGAGAAGTTCCCACCGCCACATCGGCACCCATTTCTCCTGGAGTTTTCAACTGGGTCAAGGCCATCAAGTCGGCCGCCACAGTAACCATCACATTCTCCGCATGAGCGGCAGAGATAAAATCGGTGTAGTCATAAACCTGACCATCGCCCGCTGGATATTGCACCAATGCGCCAAAGAATCCTCCTTCGGCAAAATCCACTTTAGTATGGTCGCCAACAACCAACTCAATTTCCAATGGAATAGCGCGACCACGAATCACATCAATGGTCTGTGGGAAACAATCCTCGGCAACGAAAAACTTGAAGTTCTCTTTTTTGGCCTTGCCCTTACGCTGGGCAAACATCAAGGCCATGGCCTCAGCGGATGCTGTACCCTCATCGAGCAGGGAAGCGTTGGCAAGCTCCATCCCCGTGAGGTCGGTGATCATCGTCTGATAATTGATCAGAGCCTCCAGACGACCTTGGGCGATTTCCGCCTGATAAGGCGTGTAAGCCGTGTACCAGCCTGGGTTTTCCAACACGTTACGCTGAATCACCGTTGGCGTGTGCGTGCCATAATACCCCAATCCGATATAGGAACGGAACACCTTGTTCTTGGCGCCAATTTCCAACAAATGGCTCAGGCACTCAGCCTCAGACAATGGCTCGGACAATTTCAACTCCTCCTTCAGACGAATGGAAGCAGGAACTGTTTGCTCAATCAATTGCTCCAACGACTCAACGCCGATGGCTTGAAGCATCGCTGGCAAATCAGCTGACGATGGACCGATGTGACGGTCCGCGAAAGTGCTGGTGAACATTTGTGTGGAATGTGGATTAAGACAGCAGAGATAAGTTCCTGCTCCCCAAGAGTGTACGTGGCCTGAATCGACCTGTTTCTATTATCCCCAACAAGGGTTGTTTCGGAGAACCCGAATGGAGGCGCAAAGATACTGAATTGTTAAGGAAGGGAGAACCCCCGCTATCCATTTATCAAGGGATGGGACAGTCTAAGTGTAAAGCCACCTATAGCATACTCCTAACTCCCTAACCACCAATCAACTTTAAAATAAAACCAATACGATATTGGACTTTCCAAAGCCACCAACAAGCCCTACGTAGGAGGTTAAGAAACGACTACAAACCGTTTAATAAATTTCACTGACCGTTGATACAGCAATCCCCTCCCAACAGAAATATCGCCCTTGTGTTGATATCATTAGACACTACTTTTGGAGAACCAAATCAGGAAACATTTTGGTGCGCGCCTTTTCTCCTGACAGGTAATTTTAATTCACTCTTTAAACGTTTTTGAATTGGGTATGAACCTTTACAAAAAAGCAGGTTTGGGAATCGCTATGGGCTTGATGTCTTTGGCTTCCTTTGCACAATCACCTACCGTTAACTGCAATGGCGTGGCCGACTGGTCAGCTTCTGGCACTTACTGGGCTGGAGACAAAGTTGTTGAAGACGGCATCCTTTACGAGGCCAACTGGTGGACTCAAGATGACCCAACCACTCACAACGGTGGCGCTGGTTCTGGTCAGCCTTGGACAGAGATTGGCGAGTGTGGTTCTAATGAGCCTGAGCTTGAAATCACTTCTCCTGCCAACAACGCAACATTCTACTTTGCTGGCTCCCAAAACCCTACGATTGACGTAACCGTTGACGTAAATGACGAGGAAGTAGCCATCGACTCTGTTAAATACATCGTTGTTGAGCGCACTTGTAACGTAGGCGGTTGTACTGAAGTAAGCCGTTTCACTGAAACTTCTGCTCCTTACACCTTGACCTTCAACCCAATCGTTGGAGCTACTTACACAGAAATCAATGCCATTGCTTTCTCTAACGGCATCCCATCTGAGGAGAAAACTATTGATTTGGACGTAAACGCTCTTCCTGAAGGTGAGTTCACGAACATCGCTGACGACCAAGTAATCTTCGTTAACGAAGGTGAAAACTTTGAGGTAGAGTTGGACGTGAACAACGAGTTGACTTCTATCGACTCTGTTGAGTACTTCGTTACTGAGTGGAGCAACACCCAGTCTCCGTACCCTACTTACCGTGAGTTCACAGTTTACGGTCCTTCTTACAACTTGTCTTTCCTCCCAACTTATGACTGCTACCAGTCACGCATCGTAGCTGTTGTTTACGGTGATGGCGGAAAAACTGCTGGACCAAGCCAGACTGACGTATTCGTTCAGTTCTTGCGTAACGCTTCTGTTACTTTCACCAACCCTACTCAAGGTGAAACAATCTACGTTGACTTCCCGAACAACGACCCAATCAACATCACTGTTGACTTGGAGGACAAAGATGACGTGGTATTCGACGTTCACTACTTCGTAACTGACGCTTACGGTTCTTTCAACAGCCACCGTTTGGCTCCTAACTTCCCAATGGAGTACAACTGTCGCGCTGAAGGCCCAGTAACTGTTGTTGCTACTTTCCACGCTCAAGAAGGCTACACTGTAGTTGCTCAGGATACTTTGACCTTCAATGTTGTCCACACTTCTGGCGCTCGTATCGCTTCTGAGGAAGAGGTTGCTGTGTTCCCAAACCCAATGTCTGACGTGTTGAACATCGAGAACGCTGGTGAATTCACTTCTTTCGAAATCACTGACATCACTGGTCGCACTATCGCTACTGGTTCTTTGAACGAGGGTACTGCTACCATCTCTACTGCTGACTTGAACTCAGGCATCTACACTGTAGTGTTGAAAGGCGCTGAGACGAAAGTTGTAAAAGTGATGAAGTAAGCACTCGCTACTTCTTATAACGAAAGGCTTCCTCCAGTTTGGGGGAGGCCTTTTTTGCTTGTAGGAAAAGACCACTCCTTTAGTAAGTTCAACAGCGATTTTTCAAAATATCACTCAAGAAATACTTGTTTGGATTATCCAAAACTGACAAAAGTCATGTGAGTTTACTTTGATAAATCAAGAATTACCGATGAGTAACTAATCTCAGCCGTTCACATAAAATTCACCTCCCTATAGAATTCTTGCCCTTGTGCTCTGAGTTTCAGCACCTACCTTTGGAACACCTTATCAGGAAAATTTTGGTGCACCTTTCTAACCTGAACGGGTATTTTAATTCACTCTTTAACATGTTTTTGATTTAGTATGAATCTTTACAAAAAAGCAGGTTTAGGAATCGCTATGGGCTTAATGTCTATGGCTTCCTTTGCACAAACAGTCGATTGCAGTGGGGTTGCAGACTGGTCAGCTTCTGGCACTTACAATGATGGGGATCAAGTGGTAGCTGATGGCATCCTTTATGAAGCCAACTGGTGGACACAGGATGATCCTGCAACAAACAACGGTGGAGAGGGCTCTGGCCAGCCTTGGACTGTTGTTGGTACTTGTGGCACTGCAGAGCCTGAAGTACAAATCACTTCTCCTTCAAACAACCAAGTAATTTGGTTGGACGATTCGGGTACGGAGACAATCAACGTTGCTGTTGACGTAAACGACGAAGAAGTTTCTATTGACTCTGTTCAATACATCGTTGTTGAGCGCACTTGCTACGTTGGTGGCTGTACTGAGACACGTCGTTTCACTGAAACTACGGCTCCTTACACTTTGACCTTCAACCCACTTGTTGGCGCGAACTACACTGAAGTGATCGCTATCGCTTTCTCTAACGGTATCGGTTCTGATGAGTCTTCTATTGACTTGGACGTGAATGCTATCCCTGAGCTTAGTATCACTGCTCCTGCCGATGAGGCTCAGATTTACTTGAAGGAGTCTGAAAACCCAACTGTAGAAGTTACTGTTGACGTAAACGACGAAGTTGCTGACATCGACTCTGTTCGTTACACAGTTGTTGACGTAACTTGTAGTGGCGCTGGCTGTGCTGATGTACGTCGCTTCACGACTACTTCTGCTCCGTTCTCATTGGATCTTGAGCCTAACTTCGAGAGCCTTTACGGTACTGAAATCTACGCCGTTGCGTTCAGCGAAGGCCGTCCTTCTAACGAAGAGAAAATCGACCTTTACATCAATGCTCTTCCTGAAGGTGAGTTCACTAACATCACTGATGGTCAGGACTACTACGTAACTGAAGGCGAGGACTTCAACGTGTTGATCGACGTAAACGACGAGCACACTACTATGGACTCTGTTGAGTATTTCATCACACAATGGTTGGGTGGTCCAAATGTGACCTATAGCGAGGTTACTGTAACTGACGCTCCTTACACCTTGTCTTTCCTTCCTGAGTACGAAGCTTTCCAAACTCGTATCGTTGCAGTTGTTTACGGTGACGGTGGAAAAACTGCTGGACCAAGCAACACTGACGTATTCATCCACATCCACGCCCTTCCACAGGGCGAGTTCACTAACATCACTGAAGGTGGAACCTATGACGTGAACGAAGGTGAAAACTTCGAGGTACAATTGGACGTGAACGACGAGCACACTACCATTGACTCTGTTGAGTACTTCGTTACTGAATGGTACAACACTCAGTCTCCATATCCGAACTACCGTGAGTTCACTGTTTATAACTCACCATACAACCTTTCATTCGCTCCTGAGGCTGACTGCTACCAGACACGCATCGTTGCGGTTGTTTACGGTGATGGCGGAAAAACTGCTGGACCAAGCAACACGGACGTATTCGTAACCTTCAATGTTGAAGCTGGCGCTGGCGCTCGTATCGCTTCTGAGAATGAAGTAAACGTGTTCCCGAACCCGATGTCTGACGTGTTGAACATCGAGAACGCTGGTGAATTCACTTCTTTCGAAATCACTGACATCGCTGGTCAAACCATCGCTACTGGTTCTTTGAACGAGGGTACAGCTACCATCTCTACTGCTGACTTGAACGCTGGCCTTTACACTGTAGTGTTGAAAGGTGCTGAGACGAAAGTGGTAAAAGTGATGAAGTAATCACTTAATAAATAAGATTAAACAATCCTTATTTAATCATGCAATAGGCCATCTCAAATCGAGGTGGCCTATTTTTTTGTGTACCCAACTGGAATAATCAAGCACCTGTTTGGGTGCTAACAACAAAAAATAGCACTATCCCAACACAACAAAAAGACTCCCTTAATTGATGATTTTCGACTACTAAACCAAGCTCTCCACCTATCACCAAATTCGTCCCTTTCACTCATTCATTTTCAACCTTAGTGTTCAAACATATATATTTGCACTCCAAATTCGTCAACAGCCCCATTAGGTTTTCATCGCTTTGTTTTAACAGCTTTTAAAAAATGTCAATTGGCCAAAAGCTATCAATGACTCTTCATATTATATGGAAGGAATGCGTTCCTTCTTTCACGCTCATTTTTGGGGAAAATGAGCATGGCCATTCCTCACGGGATGGCCTTTTTTATTGCTTCATTTTTTCGCGCTCCGCTTTGGTAGCAAAAGCAATAATCATAGAGCTCTGAATAGACCATTTTTGACGTGTAGGTTCCAGCTTTGACACAAAGTAATAGCTCGCCACCTGAAACCTCACGCCCACTGGCCCAGATACTACTTTCTTACCAAAACCTCCACCCACAGGAACTCGCCATCGCCCTCCTTCTGGCCCTTTCCAGTTCACCGAAATAATTGGAATGGAAGTTAGATACCACTCCTTTGGCAATTGATAGTAGAAAAAGGACTGGATTACAGCCACATTAATATCATTCCTATCAGAACTTCCATTCCCCACCGACCACAAGTTTTCAGCGAACGTCCCAATCAGCCATTTCTCTTTATAAACCGCCAAAGAGATAGAAGGGCCCATGCAAAAACGCTTAAAACCCAAAAACTCA
>JAUIJC010000030.1 GCA_030431525.1 Bacteroidia bacterium
TTCTTAGTTATAATCAAAGCCTTTCTCGCCGTGGATCGCATGGTCAAGTCCTGTATCCTCAGCCTCTTCGTGCACGCGGCCACCACCAGTCAACAAGGCACTCACCTTGTAGACTACAGCTGTAGCAACAGCGGAGAATACGATTGTCACACCGACAGCAACCAATTGTGCTGACACCTGACCTGGGTTGCCATAAAGAGCACCCTTCACACCTTCAGCCATGCTAGGGTTAGCGAACACACCCGTAGCGATGGCACCAAAAATACCAACCAATCCGTGCACACCAAAAGCATCCAAGGTATCATCGTAACCGATAATCTTCTTCAACTTAACAGCACCAAGGTAACCTACGATACCGCCTAAGAAGCCAATAATCAAAGCATCTCCCGCACTAACATAACCAGCTCCAGGAGTAATCGCTACCAAGCCTGAAACCGCACCTGAAGCAGTACCAATCAAAGTAGGACGTTTTTCTTCAAACCACTCAAAGAACAACCAAGACATACCACCAGCACATGCTGCAACCATTGTGGTTACAACCGCCAACGCCGCCTGACCATTTGCTCCCAAAGCACTACCACCATTGAATCCGAACCAACCAAACCACAACAAGGCAGCACCCAACACAACCAACTTAATAGAAGAAGGACGAACCTCCTCTACACCGTGAGTTTTACGCTTACCGAGCATGTAAGAAACCACAAGCCCAGCAATACCAGCACTAATGTGAATGACAGTACCGCCAGCAAAATCCAACTCACCATCTTGGCTTAAGAAGCCTCCACCCCATACCCAGTGGGCAATAGGAACATACACAGCCAACACCCAAAGCGCAGAGAAAATAATCCAAGTAGAATATTTGATTCGCTCAATGATAGAACCACTTACAATAGCAACTGCAATGGCTGCAAAAGTACCCTGAAAGGCAATGAAGAGTAATTTTGGAATTGATGTACCATCTGCCAAATCATTCACACCAACACTCTTCAACAAAAAGGCGTCTAGAGTACCGATGTAATCACCGCCACCTTCAAAAGCCAAGCTGTAGCCAGCAATCACCCAAACAAGAATACCTACGCAGAAAGCAACAAAGCTCATCCCCATGGTATTGAGAACGTTTTTGCTTTGCGTCAATCCTCCGTAGAAGAGCGCAAGCCCTGCTGGAGTCATTAAGGCAACCAAGGCAGTCGAAATCAACAGCCAAGCGGTGTCACCAGTATTCAATGTGGGAGTTGTGTCTTGTGCGAAAACAGTCATTGGAGCCACCACAGCGGCCAATGAGAGTAAAATCCGTTTGCTCATAACAATTTTGCTGTAATAAGATTCTTCAAATTTAATACTTTAGGACGGATTTATTAAGAAATCGATGACTTTTATTAGAGTTTTTTCAATAAAAACCCCTAAAAAATCTTCGAATGGGCCGAGATAGCCGTAAAACATAATAATCCAAACCCTTTTTTTATTAACTCATCACCAAACACCCAATCTGACCGTTATTATGTAAGAAATATTCCACTTTTAACACACAACACAGGATAAGAACATGACATCACAGAATAATCCAACAAAGACCAATTCTAAAATAATCTTCAAGTAGAAATTGACAGAAGAATTGGCTTATTTGGCTAAACCAATAAATCAATGAGATTATGAAAACTGGAAAAACACTTTCCCCAGCCATAGAGCAAGCGCTCAACCAGCAAATCAAGATGGAGGCCCTGTCCTCTTCCAAATATTTGGCAGCAGCAGCATGGTGCGATGCCCATGGCTACAGCAACAGTGCTGAATTCCTCTTTGCACAAGCGGACGAGGAGCGCCAGCACATGATGAAAATTTTCCACTATGTTTGCGACATGGGTGGTCATGCTATTTCACCATCTATCGGTGAGGTCCAGCACAAATTCAGCTCCCTCCGTGAGATTTTCGAATACGCTTTGGAATCTGAAGTTAACGTCACCGAAGCGATTGATGAGATCCTCACGCTCGCACGCAGGGAAAACGATTACCCAACAGAAAACTTCATCCAATGGTTCGTAACTGAACAGATTGAAGAAGAGTACATTGTTCGTCGCGCTGTTGAATTGTTCGACCTTATGGGCGAAGACAAGCTGGCTTTGTTCATGATTGACGAGCGTATCCCAAAAATCTCTTTTCACGATCCGATGAAGGGCTCTGAAAAATAAAGCCTACCACTGAAATACAAACAGGCCTTGAGATAACTCAAGGCCTGTTTTTTTATTTCTTCTCATATAAAACCAGTTCGGAGATATTTGAACCAGGCTCATGCAAAGTAATCTTTAAATACCTCGTTTTTACATTCACCACATGAGCATTCCAATCTTGGTAACCATTTAAAGGGTCCTCGAAAAGTTTTCTCCAATTATCCGGCTCACCAGCTGAAACAGAAACTCTTCCCTCGCCCTCCATATCCATAAAATACACTTTGGAAATTTCCTTCACGGTGCCCAAATCAACATATATAGTGGCAGGATAATCAGCTTCACTCCAGCCAGGCGTCCAAATTGTCGTAGGCAATCCTCCGGCGTTATTTTTTGCATCCCCAGCGACACTCTGTTCATCGACTAAAGCTTCAGCACCTTTCAAACCCGTGATTGGATTGCTAAGCATGCTCCTTACAAGCTTCACTTTTTCCTCCAAAGGATAGTTCCGAACTACAGGCCTCCCATCTGTCACCATAATGATCACCGGTCGCTCCCCAACATCAACCATCACCTGACCATCAAGTACTGTTAAATCAGACCACTGACCATCAACATCTCCTTTCTTCATCCGTACCAAGCCAGCCTTTTTCTCACCTTCTAAAAGCGGTAACTGAACTCCATTTAGCTCAACCGCTTCACTGGTTGGCGACCACAAAACATAAGCGGACTGCCTTCCATTGGGCATTGTAAATCGATATGCTTTTACTTTCTGCCCTTTGATTTCAACTTCTTGATCATAAACCATTCCCCACAAACGATTTCGAAGGGCGCTCACATAAAACCAAGAAGCTTTTGGCCGCCACGATGAGTCTTGGCACTCAGTCAATCCACTGGTACTATATTGAGTTGGGTCATGTGGGTCCACATCACGCAACATATACATGGCCGCCCGATCAATACCAGAAGCCGCCAGCTCCAAATAGGAACGAACTATCCATTGCGCTTGCACCTCTTCTCTTGAAAAGGACCCAATCTCAGGAACTCCTTGTGGCGATTCAGGATGGGTATCATATCCAAACTCTGTAATCCATAGCTCCTTTCCGGGCATTTGCTCATCCCTGTACTGGACAAAACGCTCCATCCTTCCCTTTAAATCATCATCTTCTGGAGAGATTCCATATACCTTATCTCCTCCATGTTGTACACCGGAGGAGTTACTGTAATGGTGAATATTTATCACGTCAAATGGAACACTTCCTCCCCGATAATAATCCGACCAAAGTTTCACCGCCTTTAAATGCTCCACTTCAGGTCGAGCCAATCCACTCATGATCATTTTTGCTGAGGGGTCAGCGACTTTTAAGCCGACATTGCTTCCTATCGCTCCTTTGTGACCATCATAGTCAGCACTACACATGGCTGCAAACTCATAAGGCGTAAAATATTCCCCACGCCCCATCCACCAACGGTCATGCTCATTCCAGTTCTCATAATAACGCACTAAGTTCATTCCCGTCAGCTTCCCTTGATCACCAGCCAATTTCAAGACTTCATTCTTATGCTTATTCTGGCCATACCTCGCTCCGTATTGAAACAAAAAGCCGGCATGAGCCTCATAAGAAAATGGATCCAAGGGATCACTACTTTTCGTTACAGGCTTGGCCACTAACCTCCCATAATCCTTCTCCGCCATCCATAGAGTATTCTGCTTAATATCAGGGGCCACCATCAAGCCCATTCCACTTAAGTTGGCGTAGTAACGGTCAAAGTCCCAACCCATGGCCGCCGGCTCAAAAGCAATCTCATTATTTGGATATCCTTTATAATCCTCAGACAAATTCCCCTCATTCCACATCCAGTTATGGTACTCACGGACAAAGCCAGAAGCCTCCAATCTTCCCAAAGGGTCATCGACAAAAGCATTGACCCCAATAAATTGATCCATGGTAGGTTGCTGCATTGGGATTTTTGCCAGCTGTCGTTGTTGCTCAGGTTGCTTTAAGGCAACCCCAGTGAGAGACACTTCACCAATTCGACTTCCCGGACCATGGATACAAACCCTTACATACCTCGTAATAACACCTGAAACATCAAACTCCTTCCACTTTTCCTCCCCTTTAAGTTTGTAAGCAACTAAAGGCTCCCACTCAAAAGGCTTCCCCACAAAAAATGAAATGGAATCTGGAACCTCCGTGCCAATTCCCATTTCATAAAGACTTAGCTCAGACAATTGGTATTCAGTCCCCAAATCCAACATGGCATAACCTGGATACATCCAGTCCATCGCGTCCAAATCCCAAACCGTTGAAGGTGAATATGCCTTTTCATCCAAATGGACTTGTTCGTCAATAAGAGAAAAAGCTTCCCCTTGGGCCGATTCATTCAACAACATCTCCCGTGTCAAAAACAGACGACGAGGTTCTCCTCCAATCTCTAAGTTGGTCCTTCCATTCACATAAGAAATAGCCGAAGCATTGAGAGCATCATCATAAACCTTTAAGGCAAAATAATATGGCGCCCCCATCCCCAAACCATCTACTGTAACCGCCTGCCTCTGGCCCGCATCAACGGGATCAATCCCATGAATTTGCTTTGCCTTATCAAAATTCATCTCAGTGATGGGCTCCATACTAAAACGCAAATCATAGATAAAAGCCCTTCCCTCCAATCCATCATCACCGGAAGCCTTCCACGAAAGATCTATAGAACCATCGGTGACTTTCTCAATCTGTAATTCCTCGACCTTGGCTGGAGCAAGTTGGTCATTCGGTGACAAAGCCGTTCCATAAAGCTTTACCTCCGCCACATTTGCTCCAACATCCTTCCTTACAAATCGCAGGTAACGCGTCTCCACAGAGACGGTATGCTTATTCCATGCCTGATAATCGGGAAGGCCATCGACAAAAAGGAGCTTCCAATTCCCAGGAAAACCACCATACACTTCAAACTCCCCTTCTCCATTGAGGTCATGTAAAAACACATGACTCAACCGATAACCCCTGCCCAAATCCAAATAACAAGAAGCAGGATACATCTCCTCTTCCCATCCAGGAAACCAAACTTGAGTAGGATGACCAATACTGCCAGACAATGGATCACCTGCCATATCCTGCTCATCAAAAAGCATGGCACCGCTTCCATTGGATGACTCATCAATAACCACAGTGCCCTGCAACGAAATCAACCCATTACCCTCACGGGCAAATGATGTACAGGCGATAAGCACGAATAGCATTCCGATGCCGACTAACCACAAGGGGAAAGCGGGTATCGCTTTGCGATAAGCTTGGGTGCGCATTTTATATCAGAAACAGGGTGAAAAAATATGGACCAATCACCTGTTAATACGACAAAGCGCAATGCTGGTTAAAAAAACAAAGGGGTTAAACCGTAAATCGGCTTAACCCCTTTTATCAAATACTTTGAAAGCGAACAATCAAAAGTCATCAATCACCTCCTCGATTTTTCCCATCTTCTCTCCAGAATATTCTCCAGAGGTCGCATACACGATTTTTCCTTCCTCATCCAAGACAAAGAAATAAGGAACATCTCTTCGCTCAAAATCCAGCTTGTTCTTATAAGACTTCAAATCGCCCTTATAAATCAAAATATAAGGATGCAATTTCGAATCCATTTGCTCCTTGATCTTGTCAACCGTACTACCAGTTCGCAATTGCTGAACTCCGGTAAACATTGGAACAAAGTAGAGATTCACATCATAAGGCTCATGAAAAAGGACTGGCTTCTCAGGCTGGTAAACAAATTTGTAATAGACCGGCTTGAACCAAGTCTTCAACTGCTCCTCCGCCTTGCTTGAATAAGCTAAGCCAATCAAGGAATATTTCCCTTTGGTATGTTTTGGAATACAAACCTCTTTCCCCTCCAAGGTATTACATGTCATTTCAGGGAAAATTTCAGGCAAATCCTGCCCACCTGCAGGGTGAGAAGCCACCCATGCCCCTAACACAAACAACAGGGATAAACACCCTAGTGCTACTGACAACCTACCTGACAACACCTTTTTACCTATCATATCATCAATTTAGATTCTTTTGGTGAGGACATGCAAGAAATAAAATTGCCTTGAAAAAAGTTCGGCCATCATCCGATTTTTACATCAGTTGATGGCCGTAATTTTGAGAGCCCCCTGCCGGGGTCGAACCAGCGACCTACTGATTACAAGTCAGTTGCTCTACCAGCTGAGCTAAGGAGGCTAATGACGCAAGTTAAAATAAAGAATCAATTGATAACTTGCAAACCAATTGATTTTGAGCCCCCTGCCGGGGTCGAACCAGCGACCTACTGATTACAAGTCAGTTGCTCTACCAGCTGAGCTAAGGAGGCTAATGCATTTGGAAAACGATTTTGAGCCCCCTGCCGGGGTCGAACCAGCGACCTACTGATTACAAGTCAGTTGCTCTACCAGCTGAGCTAAGGAGGCAAAAGCCACTCTTTCGAGCAATCGTTTTCCTTAAATGCAATGCAAAAGTAGGACAGATTTCATATTCATACAATATGCTGAGGCTGTTTTTTTTCTGTTTTAGACAATAAAAATCCAGCCCCCAACATAACTCACAAGTTTTGAATCAGTTACCAATTCATTAACTAAGAAGATTTTTTCAGCAGTCAAGTGGTATCATCAATAGAAATGGTCCACCAACCTCAATAAAAAGGCCCATTCCCGTGGATTACGGAAATGGGCCTGAAATGAAAAGGATTCGAAATTAACCCTTCTGGCTATCCCTTAGAATCTTCATCAACTCCTTCACCTTCTTGCGCTCAGCCTCTAACTTGGAAACTTTGTCATCTACTGATACGCCAAGCTTGGCCATCACATCAGCATTGGCAAAGAAGCCAGCGTTGGTGTTCAGGTTATTGATTTCATTTTCGATATCGGAAATCTTACGACGGAACTCCTGCATTTTCTTTTGCAAGATCTTCTCAGCGTTTGGATTGTTCTTCAAGCTTCCCACCTGCACCTGCAAACGGAACTTATTGCGCTCTTCATCAGAAATTCCCTCCAAAGCATCTACGTAACCATCTGTTACCTTCTCATAGCGCTCCTGAATCTCCGAGATGTTGGCACGAGGAACAAAACCAATCGTGTCCCATTTTTCAACCAAGCCAAAGAATTCCTCTTGCGAGCCTGTTGTAGGAAGCCCTGCAATCTGATCACACAAAGCCTTCTTGGCCTCAAAATTATCCTGAAGTTCCTTTTCCTTCGCCTCAAAGCTTTCACGACGCTTATTAAAGAAGGCGTCACAAGCTTTGCGGAAACGCTGGAAAACTTCCTCGTTGAATTTCTTAGGGACTGGACCTACCTTCTTCCACTCACGTTGGAGCCCCTTGATTTTTTCAGCTGTTGAACCAAAGTCATCATTGTCAACCAAGGCCTCTACTTTTTCACAAAGTTCCCTTTTGGCCTTAAGGTTTTTCTCGCGCTGAGTATCCAACTCATGGAAGAACTCCTTCTTATTATTGAAGAAGTCCTTGCTCAATCCCCAGAACTCGTTTCCAACATCCTTGGCGTTTTCAGCAGGAACGCTTCCCACCAATTTCCAAAGACGCTGACATTCCAACACAGCTTCGGTGGCTTGTTTCCAGTCATCGATGCGGTTAGAAGTATAATTCTGATACGGTTTTACACGCTCGATAATGGCCTGTTTCAACTGAAGATTCTCCTCCTGTTGCTTACGGAACGCCTCTACCTCCTCACGACGCTTGTCATAAACCTTGTCCGAAGCAGTTTTGAAGCGCTCCCAAAGTTCCTCCTGCACCTCTTTTGGCACTGGACCAATCGCCTTATAATCTTCATGGAGTTGCTTTAGCTTGTCTAATGCCTGACGCATGTCATCCATTTCCAACAAGCCCTCAGCCTTAGCACAAAGCTGAGTTTTTGCCTCCAAGTTCTTCTTTCTATCAAGCTCCTTCAATTCAAAGGAGAGGCTTCGGTTGTTGTAATAAATGTCCAACAAACCACGGTAGTTGTCCCAAAGCTCTTGGTTATACTGCTGTGGCACACCACCCAAACCTTTCCATTCCTCTTGAATGTCACGCACTTTTGGATAAGTATCTTGAGACTCTGGTCCATGAACCAAATCCCTCAACTCATCCAACAACTTGCGCTTCTTATGAAGATTCGCCTGTCTTGACTCCTCCTGTTCCTGATAATAGTTTTTGATACGTTTTTCGATGGCTTCAACCAATTCAAAAAACTCTCGGCTGGTAGCAGAAGCACGATACTCAAAATCGTCCTTGTGACCTCCTTCATCCAAAAAACGTTGAAGGGCCTCTTTCTTTTCCTCTCGGAACAGTTCGACAAACTTTTCGCGAATGTCTTTGTGTGAAGAACCGATTTGAGGAGCATCCAAGGCTTTAAACTTTTTCAGCTCTTCCAACAATTCCTCTTGGGAAAACCCTTCGTAATCAATCACCTCCTCTTGGGAGTTGTGTAAGGCGTCCTGCGCCTCATCGGAGTTCAAGTACTTCTCTTCCATAAGTGAAATAAGTCATTCCATGCCCAAATAGCAGTTAAAACTATACAGAAACGGGCACGAAGACACCCAAGTTCACAAAAGTCGGGAAAGTGTCAAAAAAATAGGCGGACAAGTTGATGTGCTCAACTTGTCCGCCCTACCAAAACAAACACGTTCGGTACGTAATCAATTCATCCTTGGATCCAACGGAAAATTCGAAATCGCCTTATACTTTCCACCCAAATTCTTCATCACTTCCCTCCACAGGGCATCCGTAGAAAGCGCCAGTAAATCGTCCAGTTCATCCAGATGACTGACCACCCAAACATCATTTTTAATTTCGGATTCCAGCTGTCCTTTGTTCCAACCCGCATATCCCACAAAGAATCGGACATCATCCTCGTGGACCACACCAATATTAATCAGGGTCCGCAATTGCTCAAAGTCACCACCCCAATAGAGGTCGTCCCCCAAATGGACACTATCAGCAAGCTGATTCCCCAAGCGATGGACAAACTGCAACACATCCTTGTCCACAGGACCTCCCAAAAAGAGCGGTCCTTCAAAATCATCCAAATCCTCCACCACATCAGGCACCGAAAGATTGGTGACCCGCTGATTGAGAATCAGTCCCAAATGTCCCTCCTCATTCGTTTCACAGATCAAGATGACACTGCGAATGAAATTTGGGTCGTCCAAAAAGGGATCGGACAACAATAGGGTTCCTCGTCGTACTCCTCCAATACTACTCATCAATCCAAAAGGCTGGTTTCCAAAGGCTTCATTTAAGTAACGAGCAAAACTGCCAAATCTTCTAAAAAACCGATGATTTGTCTCATTTTCCGCATGTGCCCCTCACACCTTATCTTTGATGCAAAGCAAAAGAAAAACGATAAACTAAATCAGTCGGCTTGTCCTTTTGCCCACAGTTCTTGGCAACTTGCTTTGCGATAGCTACAGCTATCCCTTCATCAACTTGCCAAGAACTGTGAACAAAATAACTGTGCCTTGTTGATTCAGTTTATCATTTCACTTTCGCAAAGAAACAGTTTCTTTGCTAAAAAGGTAAAATAGACTGAGGGGCGATTCCAATTCGTCTCCCTCCTGACCATATTCCTACTTCAATCCCATGATGGACCTCTCCAGCATCCGACGCGACTACCGCAAAAAAACCTTGGACGAACAAGAAGTCCATCACAATCCTATCGAGCAGTTCAAAGTTTGGTTCGAAGAGGTGCTCACCTCCCAAGCTGTTGACGCCACCGCCTTTACCTTAGCCACCATGGACGAAAGGCAACGCCCACAAGGCCGAATTGTTCTCCTGAAAGAAGTATTGGATCAAGGATTCGTCTTTTTCACCAATTACAACAGCGCCAAAGGCCAGCAAATCGCCAAACACCCCATCGGCTCCATGATTTTCTATTGGCCTGAGCTGGAACGCCAAGTCCGCATCACAGGAAAAATCGAGAAGATTGCTCCCGAGGAATCAAGAAAGTATTTCAAGAGTCGCCCAGTCGACAGCCAAATCAGTGGCATCTGTTCCCCACAGAGTCAAGAGGTTCCGAACCGCCAATATTTGGAGGATGCCATCGAAAACTTCAAAAATTCCCATAACGAGAATGAAATCGAATGGCCTGAAAACTGGGGTGGTTACATCATCATCCCTGATGAGGTAGAATTCTGGCAAGGCCGAGCCAGCCGTTTACACGATCGTGTACACTACCAGTTGGAAGATGGAAAATGGAAGATTGCGCGTTTGGCGCCTTAAGTCAATGGATTGAAATCCATCCTAAGGAAAAATCGCCCTTACAAGACTACCACAGCGTAGCCCTGTAAGGGCGATTCTACTTAGCAAAGGACTTTAGTCCTTTGTATACAAAAGAGTTTACCCCTCCTCAGCCACCAATTCCCTCAAATACGTCTGCCTTGCCCGATTATCCACATTTCTTACCGCCAATCCCAAAGCCTTGCGGGAACCGACAAACAGCGCCATTTTCTTTGCCCTTGTCAGACCAGTGTAAATCAAGTTGCGGTAGAGCATGGTGAAATGTTGGCTAAGAATCGGCAGAATCACCACATCAAACTCACTACCCTGAGATTTGTGAATTGTGATGGCATAGGCCAAATCCAATTCGTTGAGGTATTCGCGCCCATAGGCGATTTCCCGAACCCCCTCCTTGGTCTTGAAGGCGACCAGCAATTCCATCTCCTCGGGGTCAACAGCCAAGATTTTTCCGATATCACCGTTGAACACCTCCAACTCGTAGTTGTTTCGACGCTGAATGACGCGATCCCCTTGTCTGAACAGCTTGTCACCCAAACGGATTTCAGGCTTGCTCGCTGATGGCGGATTGGACTTTGCCTGCAAAAGCATATTGAGGTTTTTCGTCCCCAAACTTCCTCGGGTCATTGGCGAAAGCACCTGAATCTCGCGGTTGGCACCCAGTTTTTCCCGAATCGTCTTGGTATAAAGATGAACCACCATTTCAGTGGCGGTCATGCCATAGCGCAATGACGACCACGGATGGACATTCTTCATAATTGCCTTGAGGGCATCCGCCTGCGAATTGGACTGCAAAAGGGAGGAAACATCAGCCCGCAAAAACTTCTGGGGAATCTGGAAAAGATAAGACGGTTCAATGGATTGACGGCTGTATTCAACCTCTTCCTCCTGCACTTGATTCAAAGAAAGGTCATCCCCATCCAAACGTTGGTATTGCACCTTCGCTCCCTCTTCCTTTTTCACAAAAACTTGCCCACCAGATTGGGCTGTTTCCTTCATCACTTTGCTCACCTTGCGGATAAACTGCGACTGCTCCATGGATGCCTCCTCGGAATCAACAAACAGACAGTCAATGCCCTTTTCCCAGACCTTGGTGTCATGGAAAGGTGAATCCACCTTTGGAGATTCACCGCTATTAATGTTGTGGGCGAAGGTGATAATCTTGCTTTCCTGCGCTTGGCGGAATACCTGCGTCAAGCGATAAACTGGAACCTTGGTGGACTCAATCAAGTCCTTCAACACATTGCCCGCGCCAACGGACGGAAGCTGATCCACGTCCCCAATAAACAGTACCTGCGCCTTTTTGGGCACCGCCTTCATCAAGGAGGCCGTCAATGAAATGTCCAACATGGAGCACTCATCAACAATCAGGAAATCACAGTCCAAAGTATCCTCCTCATTCTTTTTGAAACCCATATTCACAGGATCAAAAACCAAAAGGCGGTGAATGGTTTTGGCTTCCATGCCAATGACCTCGCCCATGCGCTGTGCCGCACGGCCGGTCGGCGCCGCTAACAACACCTCCTTGCCCATGGCTTGAGCCAAGCGCACAATGGCTTTGGTGGTAGTCGTTTTACCACAACCAGGACCACCCGTCAAAATGGAAAAGGGTTGGGAAACCACTCCAGCCACACTTTCCGCCTGTTCATCACTCAATGGAAACTCCTGCTGGGCGTTGAATCGATTGAGCCAGTCCCACACCTTCTGTTCATCCACACGGAGTGTCCGCTGGATGAATTCCAAGGTTTTACTGGCCGTGGTTTCCTCGTCAAAAAAGAGGGTTTTGTTATAAAAGCACCTGACCAATTCGCCATGCTGGTCGATGGCGCGCACAGAAATTTCTTTTTCCTCTTCCAAACTCACCAAACAGGATTGGATAAGGTCTTGATCCTTAATGGCAATCAGCTTATCGACCGCCTCCAGAATTTGAGGTAAGGTCAGAAAACAATGGCCTTCGTCACGACTGGCCGCCAATACGTGTTTTACGGCCGCTTCCACCCTTTTTGGGGAATCCTTCTCAAAACCGAGACTCAGGGCGATGCGGTCGGCAGAGAAAAAGCCAATGCCGTAAATGTCTTTGCTCAGCTGGTAAGGGTTCTCGCTGACAATCTCGATGGCTTTTTGGCCATAGGTCTTAAAAATTTTGACGGCATATAGCGTGCTGACGCCATATTCCTGCAGGAACATCATGACGTTGCGGATTTCGCGGTGCTCCGTCCACGACTCCTTAATTTTGGAGAGCTTGCCCTTGGCGATGCCTGGTACCTCAGTCATTCGCTCAATGTTATCCTCGAAAATCTCCAGCGTTTCCTCCCCAAAGTGCTTGACAATCTTTTTGGCCGTCTTTGGACCCACGCCATAAATCAGTCCCGAACCCAAGTATTTTTCCAAGGCTGAGGCCGAGGCAGGCTTTCGCTCAATGACGTTTGAGGCCTTGAACTGCTCCCCAAACTTGGGATGATTGGTCCAAACGCCATGAAATTCCAAGGTCGCACCGGCGAACACCTTCCCTTGGTGAACGGTAACAGTCGTTTGCTCATTGGGGCGCCCCTGCGGGGAAACCCTCAACACGGACCAGCCCGTTTCCTCGCTGTGAAAAGTAATCCGCTCTACGACACCAACCAGTTTTTCTTCGACCATTTTCGTTTACCTCTATTGACCATTGCCTTGGCCTACAAAGGTAACGACTCCTCCTCGGCTTTTCGTCCCACACTTAGTAGATAGCATTTGAGAAAAAAACTCTCCAGTTTTACGAAAACACTAACTCCCTTTCCAATGCCCAAGAAGTACCTGATCTTCCTTTGGTTCATTTTTCAGACCCTACCAACTTGGGCAAACATGGCCAACCCTCTTCTTAGAGGTTCCAAAACTTCCTCGCCATTTATTACAGATGAAGTCAGAGTCATCTCAGAAACCATTAATATGACTATTGACTAGTCTTTTGAAACCTGCGAATATGAAATCACATACCACATAGAGACCGATACTCTTGGGGTCTATATGCCCTTGGCCTTTATCGCTAAGGATTTTGAAAAAGACTTCAAGGTAACATTGGAGAATGATTCGCTACTTTATTGTGATTCCTGTAAAACTTTAGAAATCCCATTTGAAAAAATCCACAAAAATGGTGTCCCTTATTTTCGAAGTAAATTGGGATGAAAATGAAAGCTACTCCTACAGAAAAAATGACTTAAAGTATTTTAGGATTTTTCTCTCCAAACCGAAATACACCATCAAGGTTAGCTATGTTGGAAGAGCCTGGGTTGATCGAAATGACTTGCTCAAAAAATATCAATTTCAGTACTCCCTTTACCCTGCCAAATTTTGGTCTTCCTTCGGCACCTTAGACATCAAAGTCGTCGTTGAAAATCCCTCCATCCCTATTCACTGCAACTTGGGTGAAGCTGATGATATCAAGGAAAACTGCTATCGTTGGCATTTTAACTCCCTGCCTGCCGATGAACTTGAACTCAATTTCAATCCGCCACTAAGTGGCTTACAAGAAGCCTTCACATATAATGGCCCATACCTATTTGCCGGTGTCTTTCTTTTACTTTGCTTTTGGATAAATGTTGCTTGGATACTCAAACGAACAAAGACAGGTAAACCTACTCCCTATTTTTCGTCCTTTATCCTTCCTAGCATCATTGTTCCCCTTATAGCCTATTTTATCTTTGACTTTTCGTTCCCCTTTCTTGACTACTGCCTTGGAGAACACGCTTCCAAATATCATGGGTATTATTTCCTCATGATAGTCATCGTTCCAGTCATCTGGGTGGTGTACTGGGTTTTGTTACACACCCTAAAACTTGTGTTTGTTAACTGGGTTTATCCCCACCAACATTCCACCACCTCGGACACCGCACAAAGCATAAGCAATAGCACCAACAAGGAGCAGATGACGAAAAATCGTTCAAAACCTTCGTTATCGAGTCGAGCACGCAACTGAGACATAATGATATCGGTTATTGTTTGAATACGGTGGCAAGTTGCCCATCATACTCAACCCAAGGGTTAGCCCGATATTATCTTTTCGCTATGTTCTGGTGGTAATGTTTCCTGAGTTTTAAGGACGAAAAAAAAGGTTGCCTGAATTGATCAGACAACCTTTATGGGTTTACGAAAGGGGAATTTATTTTTACCACGGAGAAAGGGAGGAAAGGAGATATATGTTGTTCAAAGTGAAATCCCTTTAATGCTCCTTCCCTCACTTTCTCCGTGGTTTAAAAACCCTATTTACTCAGGGTTTCACAATACGCTCCACTTCCACACCATCAGCCAAAATCATTTCTGGTGTTTTCAGGACGGATAAATCCTCCAACGGATTGCCCGAAAGCAACAACAAATCAGCCTGCATTCCTTCCTCCACCGTTCCAAAATCCGGTTTCTCCAAAAAGACTTGAGCGTTGCCAGAAGTGGCACCACTCAAGATCTCAAAATTGCTCAAGCCGTATTCCTTCAAAATCTCTAACTCTTGGAAATAGGTAGAACCTGGATAAGTTCCTGGCAATGCGCTATCCGTTCCAATCAAGATTTTGACGCCATTTCGCTGAAGTGTTTCCAAGTTGTGCGACCAAAAACCACGGTTATGCGCCACATCTCTGGCAAAATCGCCCATGGTTGGCGTCAGCATAAACACCTTACCATTTTCACCAGAAACAGGCTCCAAAATCTCGCTCGGCAACAAGAGAGAATCCATTTTTGACGGCTCAAAAATGCCCGAGCTGATGCGATACACATTCTCAAATCCAGCCAAAGTATAAATCACCGGAACGCCCTTGTCGGCAATAATCTTCGCCTGCTCCTCGGTAATCGCCCCTCGCATAATCCCGTGGGCCAAAATATCGGCTCCGGCATTGACGGCGTTGACCGCATTCTCGGCGCTTCCCACATGCACAAACACCTTGAAGCCTTCCTTATGCGCCTCATCGACCAAGGCTTTCATCAAGTCAAATGACATCTCAGGCGTGCCTTCCGGAATCTGGTCGCACACAATCTTGATGTAGTGAACGCCTTTCTTCTTTTGTTTGGCGATAATCTTCTTGGCATCCTCAGGCTTCTCAATGGTTGGCACCAAATGGTCCACCATGCCTTTCATCGCCTTTGGCGCCATCACCTTGCCCAACGGAATCGGGTGACTGCCAGGCACCGTAATCGGCATATCCGTATAGTAAATCGCTGGCCCCAAGATTTTGCCTTGAGCAATCTTCTTGTTCAACTTTTCAGACTTGGAGGCCACACCACCAAGTTCATAAACCGTGGTGATGCCGGAGTACAAATAAGCCTGCAAATTGTATTTCACATTTGGGGCAATCTTCTCCCATGGAACCGCACCGCTACTTCCCAAATGGACATGGGCGTCAATCAGCCCTGGCATCAAGGTTTTTCCTGTGCCGTCAATCACCCGAGGCTCCCCATAAACCAACTTGGGTTTGCCCACGCTTTCGATTTTCCCACCCGAAATCAACACATCCTGATTCCGCAAAATGGTCTTGTCCTTACCATTAAAGACACTCACATTCTTGATCAGAATCGGATTCTTGTCTTGCTCCGATTTTAGGATTTCTGGGTAGTCACCCTTCTTGTCTTGGCAGGCAGACAACAGGGCCAAAACGAATAACGGTATGAGTTTTTTCATCGGGAAGGGAATAGGGTTTTGCGTTCCGAAAATAGAAGGAGAGCAAGATTAGCGATTGGATAAGTCAAAGACAACCAAAGAGGCGCTGACCATTCAGAATTTCTGTCGAGGAAAATGCTCACAAACATCCATCCTATAAAAATGGTTAGACAGATTCTTCGTCCCCAAGTGGGTAGGAACCATTGTAGATTCAATAGGCAAAAAACAAAACCCGTTTGCACAATACCACTTATGGCCAAAAGCTTCCACTTTCCATTCGGCATTTCCAAGAGCAATTGATATCCCATTCCCGCCCAATACATAACGGAGAGTAGACAGGCAAACAGAAAATATTTAGTTCGGGTGTTTAGGTCCATCATTCCTCTTTCTTCATCAATTTGATTTCCAATATGGAACTCACAATGGCATTCAATCCAAACAATAATTGAAGGGGTAGTATATCAGCTATAGGAATTCCTGACACCCCAAATACTACAATTACCACCAATGCAACCACACACGGTAGAACTAACCGAGCATTTTCCATGGGCAATAAAATTGGAAGGTTGGCAACAGCTAAAACCAAAGTGAGCAGAATGGCTCCAAAGAAAAGAAAGTATTGGGCCTGATAGGTATGAGGCTCCATCGAAAGGACTATTTCCCCATAAATCCAAATAAGGAGGAAAGCGCCAAGAAGGATGAAAAGATACCTTCTCAATCTCTGCTTAAAGGAAATATTCATTGAACTATTTTTTGTCTGCAGGGGCAGGCCAGTATGTCCAGCCTAATCATTTGGGCGGACACACAGGTCCGCCCCTATACCCTATTCATTGCCAAACCCACCGCCACCAGGCGTTTTCATCAAAATCCGTTCTCCCTTCTTCAAGGACAACTGCTCCAAACCTTCCAGTTTTTTGTAGTTGCCATCGGTGTATAGAAAGTTTTCGCCTGCTTTCCCTTCTTTGCCTCCATTCAGGCCAAAAGCGCCTTTATTCCTTCGTTGGGTAAGCAAGGAAACCTCCACAGGTTCCAAGAATTCCAATTCACGGACAATGCCATTCCCACCCTTGAATTTCCCTTGGCCACCCGATACTTGGCGAATGCCAAACTGATGGACACGAACAGGAAATCTGGCCTCCAATATCTCCACATCGGTGATTCGGGTATTTGTCATATGGCTATGAATAGCCGACTCCCCATCATAGCCTTGCGTAGCACCCACTCCACCACCGATGGTCTCGTAGTAACCGAAGTTGTCATTGCCGAACACAAAATTGTTCATGGTCCCTTGGCTGGCGGAAGCCACACCCAATGCACCCAAAATCACATCGGTCACTTTTTGGGAAACCTCAACATTGCCCGCCACCACGGCCGCCTGTTCGGCAGGATTCTCCCTGCGAGGCGGATTCAGCATTCCCTCTGGCAGAATCAATTCCACTGGGGCAAACATTCCCGCATTCATCGGAATATTCTCGCCAATCAAACAACGTAGGCAGTACAGCAAGGCGCTTTTGACAATGGCTTCATTGGCATTCAAACTGTTCGGCTGAACCGGTGCCGAACCAGTGAAGTCCACCGTCAAATGATCATCCTGAATGGTCAATTTCAATTGGACAGGCGCCCCATTGTCAAAGGTATCCGAGAAGCTATACACGCCAGAGGCAAAAGAACGCAAGGCCTGTCTGGTTTTCTCCTCGGCTACGGTGCGGATATGCCCCATATAGGCCTCCACTACCGGCCATGAATAATGGGCAATCATGCGTTCCAACTCGGTAATCCCGATTTGGTTGGCCGCCATTTGGGCTTTGATGTCGGCAATATTTTCCTGCGGTGATCGAGATGGATACTTAGCCTCGGTCAAGGCCTTGAGGAGGCTTTCTTCCTGAAAAACTCCGTCTTGGACCAAATTCATGTGACGGAACACCACACCTTCCTCCTCCAGGTTTTTAGCGAATGGATAAATGGAGCCCGGCTTCAAACCTCCAATCTCAGAATGGTGAGCCCTCGAAGCCACGAAGAACCTGAGTTGGTTGTCCTCTCCGAATACTGGTGAAATGATAGTGATATCTGGAAGATGCGTTCCCCCCAAGGAAGGATCGTTACAGATAAATACATCGCCTAGGTTGATGGCGATATTCATTTCCAACAAGCCTTTGACGCATTCGCCCATGGCACCCAAATGCACAGGAATATGGGGCGCATTGACCACCAAATTGCCTTGTGCATCCAAAATCGCACAACTGAAATCGAGGCGCTCCTTCACATTGACCGACAGGGAAATCTTCTGGAGGGTCACCCCCATTTGCTCGGCGATATGCGAGAAATGGTTGTTAAACAACTCCAAATAAACGGGGTCGGCCTTGGTGCTTAACAACTCATGGCGGTCCTCCTCGTTTTCATCGGTCAATACCAAATCAAATCGCTCAGTCAACTTGGCCGTCCATCCTGGCTCTACCACAATGGTAGAAATTTCCTCCAAAATCATGGCTGGCCCTTGAATGATGGCGCCAGGCGTTAAACGCTCACGTTCATAAATAGGCGCTTCAAAAGGTTTTCCGTCAAAATGAATCTTGGTGCTTTCAAGAGGCTCAGGCTCGTAAGGGTTCTCTTTTTGAGTCGGGAACTCAGGCTTGTGCGTGTGCCCAACCATTTCTACTCGAACATTCACCAGCTCAATACCTCGCCCTTTGTGGCTATGCCCATAAAGCTGTTGGTGTTGCGCTTGGAACTCCTTGGTCACCTCCTCGACCAACTGCTCAGAAATTCCTTGCTTATCTTTAGTCAGGGTAATGACAGCTTCTTCACCTTGATAACGGATATCAAAAAGGTGTTTTATGCTAAGGCTTTCCTCTAAGATATTTTCGGAGGATAGGTCAATGCGCAATTGAGTTTCTAGCCCGTCCAAAGTTGTGGCAAGTTCATCCAACACGTTTCCATCAAACGGCGTTAGAAGACTTTGCTCCTTGAACCGTCTGATATCGGCAAAGCCCATCCCCAAGGCACTGAGGATTCCGGCCATTGGATGAAGCAATACCTTTTGGGTACCCAACAGACGCGCTACCGAACAAGCATGCTGGGCGCCCGCCCCACCAAAGGAAACCAAAACGTGTTCGACAGGATTATAGCCCTTTGACGAGCTAATCCGCTTGATAACTTGCGCCATTCGGTGGTTGGCGATCTTGGTAAATCCGTCAGCGATTTGCTCCAAGCTCATGGACTCACCTGTGGCCTCCAACACTTGGGCTTGCACCTCCCGAAGTCGGTCCTCTACAATGGAAAGTTTCAACTGGAAAGGGAAATGCTTTTGGGAAACCTTGCCATTAAAAAGGTTGATGTCAGTGATGGTCAATGGGCCTCCTTTTCCATAACAAGCCGGACCTGGGTGGGCGCCTGCACTTTCGGGACCTACCACCAATTTCTGTCCATCAAAACGACAGATGGAACCACCTCCAGCGGCCACCGTTTCGATAGCATACATTGGGGCGACAATCCGAACCCCCTCCTTTTCACAGGAGAACTGGTATTCGTACTCCCCTCCAAAACGACAAACATCGGTAGAGGTTCCACCCATATCAAAGCCCAAAGCCTTTTCGAAACCCGCCAATTTTGCCACGGTTGAGAACCCCACTACACCACCAGCAGGTCCGCTTAGGATACAATCCTTACCCGAAAAATGGTCAGCATTTACCAAACCTCCGGCTGAGGTCATTAACCTTAAATCAGCATCAGGAATCGTCTTGCGAAGACTTTTGATAAAGTCGCGAATGACTGGAGTCAAATAGGCGTCAATCAATGCTGTATCCCCACGGTCCACCGCCTTGATGGTTGCCGACATTTCAGAGGAGATGGACACCTGCTCAAACCCAATCTTTTCGGCAATCTGCTTGGCCTTCTCCTCGTAAATCGGATTCTTATAGGCGTTTATGAAAAGGATGGCGACAGAATCAATGCCTTTTCCTTTCAGCTCAACTAAGGATTTTCGCAAGGCCTCCGCATTCAATTCCTTTAACACATTGCCCTCCTTGTCCATTCGCTCATTCACCTCCACCACCTCTTTGTAGAGCATTTCTGGTCGGCGCACCTGAAGGTTGAAAAGTTCGGGACGGCTCTGGTTTCCAATCTGAATTAAGTCGCCAAAGCCCTCTGTAATGACCAAGGCAGTTGGCGCCCCTTTTCTTTCCAAGAGAGCGTTGGTGCCATGTGTGGTTCCCAAACGAATATTGACGGGCCCAATTGGTGTGCTTAAACCAATGCCCATTAATTTTCGGATGCCCAAAACGGGCGCCACTTCACCGGACTTTAGTTCAATGCGGAATCCAGTCTCGGGCTTTTTATCCAAAGGTGTTTCCAACTTGAATTTTCCTGCCTCATAAGCTTCGACCTTGGCCTCATCAATAAACTGACCTTTTAGGTCAAAAACGCGAAGCAGGTAGCCGTCATAAAACCCTTTGGGCTCCGGCCTTTTGTCAGCATCAATGATAAATGAACTGGAAGAGTCCTGCGCCACGGTTCCATTCACCAAGCCCGAACTGAGCACCTTGGCTCTCACAATTTCACCTTCGGGTGTTTTGGCAATACAATCTGTAAAGGTTCCTCCAACGTCAATCCAGAAATTCCAATTCATAGCTAAAATCAAATATTCCAAAGTGAAAAAATAGGACAGTATCCTGTCCAAGGCTACAATATTACGCTCTCCCCTCTCAGGATTCAAACCAATTTTTATCGCAATATTGCTTTATACTATTTATTTGTACGGAACGAAATTGGCACGAATTCATTTTCTTTGTGTAGAACACCAAACCGTTTGTGATGCGAAAAACAGTCTTCAGCCTATTTCTCTTTTTAATTTTCCAGCAATTCAGTTTTGGACAGGCCGAACACCAAGGTCCTGTCAATTGGTTAAGCATTGAAGAGGCTTTTGAGTTGAACAAGGCCAACCCAAAACCGATTATTATTGACGTGTACACTTCTTGGTGTGGCTACTGCAAGGTGATGGACAAGAACACTTTTTCGAATCCAGACATCGCCAACTACATCAACCAGCATTTCTATGCTGTAAAATTCGATGCGGAAACGAGTGATACTATCACTTACCAAGGACAGGTTTATACCAATCCTCAACCTGGTGTGCGACGTTCAACACATAGCCTTGCCGTTAAATTGTTGGAAAGGCGATTGAGCTACCCTACCATCATCTATTTTGACAAGACAGGCAGGAAGAACCTCGCTCCTGGTTATCAGACTCCACAACAGATTCAGCCGTTGCTTGTCTATTTTGCAGAGGAGATTTATAACGGCGGAATGAACTTTCAGGACTTCAACAAAAACTACTCGCGGACCTTCCTAAACGACACGACGGATACTTGGACGCCAAGCCCTTACAAGACCTACACGTTGCAGGAAGCCTTGAAACTCCAGAAAAAGAAGCCAAAGAAGATTCTGATTGAATTTACTTCCTCTTATTCGGTGAGTTCCCGCATGATGCCAACGACTTGGGGTGATGAACAAGTGGCCAAGCAACTGAATGAGAACTATTACCTCGTGCGGTTTGACGCCCTTTCGCAAGAAGAGATTGATGCCTTTGGGCAGAAATTCATCAACAATACACAGGAGCATCCCTTCCACAATTTGCCAGTGGCCATGCTGGAAGGAAAAATGAAATTCCCTTCATTCATCATTCTCGACAAGGACCTAAAAATGGTACTCAGGCTTCAAAACTACCTGCCTGTTTCGAGGACTGAGGAGGTATTAAGGTATTATGGAGAAGACCTTTATTTGACAATGAAATGGGAAGATTTCATCTCCTCCAAGACTAAATAAGGAATATCCTAAAAACAGAAAATCGCCCTTTCAGCAGTGACTGAAAGGGCGATTTTTTTTGAAATCAATAATCTTATCTCAAGATATAGAGCTTTCCGAAGTTCTTCTTGAACCCTTCCTCACCAACGAAAGGTTGAACCTCCAACTCTTCCCCATCTTTTTGCATCAAGACACGATAGAGGTACACGCCATTGGCTAATTGATTGCCAAACTGGTCGGTGCCATCCCACTCGTAGCTGGTGATGTTATCCCCAACCTGAATCGGACCGATTTCCTCTTTGGTAATTTCCCGAAGGATAGTACCTGAAGGACTCATGATTTGGATGGTCACATTCTCCGGCACCTCCGATCCAGTCACCTTAAACACAAATCGGGTACCCGTCGAGAACGGGTTTGGATACGGATAGAAGTTTGAAATGGAAAATCCTTCGTTTACCGTAAAGGAGATTTCATAAGGCGCTCCAGCACTGTTCCCCGAGGCGTCTTTGGCCGTAACCCTGAAACGATAAGTTCCTGGAGGCAAATCCTGCGGGTTATAATCCACCAAGAACGGTGTGTTTTGGGTTGATCCCTCCCATTTCAGAATAGATGGATTGCTAAAATAAATTGGTTCATACGGGCATTCCAAATCTTGACAAGGACGCTGAATAAACATCTGAATGGCACTTGTATCCTTAATTTGGAGATACTCATTCTCATCAGACAGCGATACTGTAATCAATGGGCTTTTTGAAATCTCCTGTCCATCAGCAATGTGCTTTCCATCAAAGACAACATCCAACAATGGCTGAACTACATCATTTCCCACATAGAAGTTGAAATTCATGATGTTATTGTCATAATTCTCCTCTACCTGTTGACGGGGGTTGACATAAACCTGAATGTTATTGTCACCAATAAAACCTGTCGTTGGGAAAGAATAAGGAAAGGTTACTAAAGCCTTGGCATCTAATGGCCCCAACTTTCTTTCCTCATTGACAATCTCTCCTGATTCCAAATTCCGAACAGTAAATCGAACCAACAGGCTATCAAACTCCTGATTAGAAATATTCCGGAAAGCAAAATTCAGTTGAAGGCTGTCTCCTTCAGAGAAAGCTAAATTTTGGTACTTCTCTACACCATAATAAGCTGGATCAAGAATTCCCTCTGGAACACCCGAATAATGAACATACCAATGGTCAGGTTGTGGAGCAGTCTTCTGCAAGGTATCCTCTAAGCTCACCTCCAAACGGAGATAAGGAAAGTCTGAGGCATTTAAGCCCATGTCCTCTAAAAGTGTCGGAGACAGTACCGAATCACTTGGCTGAGTATGCAAGAACAAGGACTTCCCTTGAGTGTTTACGCCATAAAAATCTACTCTTGCTGATTCAGTACTATCGGATATCCACTGGTGAGAATAATGATTCCAACCTGAAGCTGGGCCAATCAAAGGAGACACTAACTTGCCTTTGGTAGTTTGTGTTTCAAGAATGAAAGATGTTTTTAAAACTTGATTGGTGCTATCGCCTACTTTCTCAAATAGTACCTTTCTTGTACCCACCTGAGCCAGTAATATATAAGGCTCTCCTTCATCAAGACTATCCAAGAGAGTCGCACCAAAATCAAGTAAAATACCTTTAAATGAAGACTGCCAACGTGTAGGGAAAGTGTTTCCCACACTCGTAATTAACACATAATCACCTTCAGGAATTCTTTCAAGATAACTCCTGAGGTTATTCTGCAATCCATTCGTATTAGAATTCAATGAGTAGGCTAACCGTGGAGTATTTCCGCAGTTCCCCCCATCACTAATTTTTTCACCACTACTATTCATAAAGTAGGGCAAACCAGTATTTCTATCAAAAGCCTGAATAACAAATCCTCCTGTGGCACACTTACCCTCATTAACACTGGTTGGCTGTGAACCTCCTTTGATAAATATCACTCGGTTATTCACCCGAAGATTGGCACTATCCAAATAGTTCTCAACGTCAAGACCAGAGGCATTGACAACTATTGCTGTTTCACTGGTATCGTATGAAAACTGACGAATGAAATCATTACTAGTAATCCCTTCTTGCACATTCTGAGCAAACTGGTAATACGCACCTTGTCCCCAGCCCTGCTGACCTTCCAAATAAATCAAAGAAGAGTACCTCCATTCACCACCTTCTTCCTCTGGTAAATCTTCAAATTTAACCCTCCAATAATAGACAGCACTGTCCTTGGCATCTGGCAAGACCACATTCTCCCAAATCGGCAAAACTCCTGCTGTTGTTTTTAAGTCAACCAAAGGAGAATAAAACTCCCCACTTGTATCCAATTGGAACCAATAATTGGTACCATCAGGAGTCATTAAATCAAATGCCTGAGCGACAAAATCAATAGTGTCATTACCAACGATACTAAACTCTTTTGGCATTAATGGAATCAAGCCATTTGATGGAAGAAACTCCTCAATTTTAGCATTGTTATTGGACTTATCATACTCGTCCAAGGCATTGATACAGTCCAAGGTTATTTCGAACTGGTTTTCGCCCGCCATTCCTTCTCCCTGACCTTTAAGGGTAATCCACAAGGTATCCTTAGACTCAATTCCTGGAAATGATATTGGACCATAATCAACAAACTGATTTCCATCATCAAATGAGTGGGAAACACAGACTGTAATCGAGTCATTTGTCACTCGTCCAAAATTCTCAACAACCACAGCTATTTGAAACGAATCACTTTGAGCTGTCAACTCATCCATTCCAATTGGATGAACAGAAATCCCGGAAGTTTTTACATCATATTCCGCCTTATCGGCAGGAGCCAGTCGCATCGCAGGGTCACCAAAAAGTGTGAATTGGGTGAGCTGGGTATGCGCAATAGCATTTGTCTTTGGCCAAGCAACTGATAAGTCCTCGATTATTTTCTGTTGAACCTCACCCATTGATGCCAGCGAGTACAGTGAATCTTCAAAGGAGTATTGATAGAACTTATCGCAATACGTTGCCAACTGGCCCGAATAACCATAATAAGCATGAGCCATTACGGCAATTGCACCTTTATCTGGCGCCAATAACCAGTTTTCTGTACGGGTTTGTGCATAAGAAATAAACACATCACCCGTATGGCATCCATTAAAATAGAGAACAGGATATTTTCCCTTATTCTCATAGCCGTTGATAGGATTATCCACTTCCCCAAAATCAATTTCCGTAAGTCGTGGAGAGGAATGTCCGAAATAAGTCAACAAGGACAGACCATCATTGATTTGCGATGAAATGTCAAAAAACTTCACCTCTTCTGAAGATTGTTTTGTCACGCTGGATACCTGTCCACCAAAGTATTGCCCAGTTGCATTCTTGGCAAAAATCTGCATGTAATTGGCAAACTGGTTTGCCTCAAAAGCATCTTTACCTCCACTCAAGTGAAGTATTTTCTTTCGCCAAGGAGCATTGAATGAAAGAGACTCATGCTCTTTAAGCTTATCCAAATAGGCTTTCAACTCCTCAGGATAACTCACTGGAATCCGACCCGTTGGAATGGCAGGCACCAAATCAGGTTTCCCATTCAAACCAGCTGTATAGAGGATATCTGAGCCTGGATCGCCAAACGTAGGGATGTAATCAGGAACCTTAAATACAAGGTTACCATTCCCATCAAGCTTGTCATGAGGTGTATTTCGGTAATATGTCCATACAACCCTAAAGCCATTCAACAACCCCTTTCCTAAAAGAAGCAGGTTCTGTGGATTACCATTTTGTAGATTATAATCCGCCCAACGACGAATAGCCATAGGGCTCTTCTCCCCGTAAGCATATTGATCAACCAAACGATTAAATTCAACCAAGTTTACCCGATGGCCTCCACCCTCAGCTGACTCTCTATAGTTTTTATATTCCTCGGCATTGGACCAAAAATCCTTATGGGTTACCATTAAAAAATTAGGGTCGCCAACCAAGTCATCCTTAAACGTTACGGAACTAATTTTTGACGGCTTTAAATAGCTTTTGGTTGCTAATAGCTTTTGTTCAGAAGATGCATCTACCGAGAAATCAATTTTCCCAGAATTAGAAACGAAAGGAATGAATTGAACACCACCAGCATCGGTAATATTATAAAGTTGGATACCTGATACTGGGTTTGCCAAGGACACTTGATTTACTCCTTGCGGAAGCTTGAACTCATAAGCTTCCTTCCCTCCAAGGTCCAAGGTCCTTGCATAACGCAGGCGTATGTATGCTAAAAGTAAATAAGATGAGTTTGTTCCTTTATCTATTGTTACTGAAAGTTCCCCGTCAACCAAACCCGCCAAATTAGGTGTGATAGTAACAGTCTTTATTTGATGATTTTCAAATTGAGGGACAGAAAAGACCTCGCCATTAACAGAAATGGTAGGTTCATGAACTGCCTTATTCCGGCCCACAAACATTACTTCAAGGGTTGGAGTAAATCCTCCAGAGGAAACCACATCTATAACATCACTAAAAGTGTACGTTAGTGTCGGGTTCTTATTATGCATTTCCCTGCTGAACCAACCCTCTCCCTGACTTCCTTCTGAATAATGAACATAAGTTTCAGGCTCATCTCCATTGTAATAATGGGTTGTAAAAAGCTTCAGATCATCATGAATTAGATAACTCGCACTACTTCCACCACTACCCGCCTCTGAAGCCATCCTTTTATTAGTATTGGCTGAACTCCAAGTCAAAAAATAGGCAGAAGTGTCTGTGTATAGGCTGTAATACTGATGTGGTTGTTTCCCTTGGAAGTAAAGCGAAGAATCAAGCTGACCATCATTTTTTTGCCCATAAAACTCAATGTAATCCCCTTGGTCAAAGGTGCCGTCCTCCTCTCCTACCACACGAATTGCTTGCTCGTTCCCCCTTCGCCACAACTGAATCTGTCTTGGGTCGAAAGCATTTACGGGAACGCCATTTGCCACCAACTCATCATAGCTTACGCGGTACATTCCCGTCTCAGCAACAGAGAGTTTGAAGTAGGTCTGGTTCAAATCAATCCACTCATTGCCAAAACGCTGGGCGAAAGCACAGAGTGGAAACCATAAAAACAGTAAAAGACCTAATCGCTTTTTCATAGACTACTGGTTTAATAAACCAGGAAAATCCCTGTAAAGGGATTATTCAAAATTTAATGCCAAAGAAAAAATGTTTGACGGGGGTTCGCCTCGATTCCCACCAAGACTTGTCAAGGCATAATCAAAACGGAATTTTCCGTATTTCACCCCAACGCCAAATCCTGGCTGAATCAGCAGGCTGGAACTTCCCTCCAAACCGGAAACTTCTTGAAAGCCCCCAAGTCCAAATCGGGCGAAGAAATGTTCGGCATAATCCATTTCAACACCAACTGTTGGTGATAGCGACATCGCATCATTAGAAAGCAATGCATTTTGTTGTCCTCCAAAATTCAGCGCCAAATCTGCTTCATAACTCAAGCCAACAAATTGACCTAATTGCTCTCTTCTACCGAGACCAAGAACAACCATTGGCCAAACCGCCTGAGTAGATCGCGAAGGAATCACATTCCCTGTTTGGGTATAGACGTCCTCTATCAAGCTTGAGTTCACATTCCAAACAGAGTAAGTACCGGTCACATCCTTCAACACAAAAGCACCCTTCCACTTCTTTTTTGAATAGCGTAATCCGACATCTGCGCCAATTCCCCAAGCACTCACGAAATTGCCAGCATTGCGGTAAAGAGCCTTTACCGATCCTCCAATGCTCCAATAAGGAGACAACTTCCTCGCATAACTTACCGCAAAGGAATAGTCGGAAGCTGAAAACTCATTGATTTGAGAGAAGTCCAAAGATGAACCATTATAAATGTTTCGAGTATCAGGAACATCATCAATGCCCATTCGTTGAATGCTTACGGACATTTGGCTGGACGTATCAATGGCTGTCACAAAACCAATAAAGCTGTGCTGACCCAATCCAGACATCCGAAGGCCATGCATCATTTCCACATTATACCTTCCTTCCAAACCCACCAAACCTGCTGGGTTCCAAAAACTGCTGGTTGCATCTTCTCCCATTGCTGAATAGGCTCCAGCCATGGACAACGCCCGTGCCCCCACACCAACCTTTAAATAGTCATTGCCATAGAATGACTGGGCTTGGAGGCTACCAAACGAAATGATGATACAACAAAGTAACAGCAGTCTGTGTTTCACAGGCAAAAGTTCTCTGGATTACGAACGAGCTTCCTCAGCAGGAAATGCGTCCCCTGCCATTAAAAGTACCCGATACTCTTTCTTTAAACGCAGATGACGAGAAATCCGGCGAGACTCCGGCAAACTAATGGAAGTCATTACCCAAGTTAAAATAAACAGCGCAATGAAAACCTGATGTGAAGTTAGAAGATATAACAAGGCCGACATACTGGACAGAAATCCCAATGCCACAGCCATTTTCATACTAACAGGAGCATAATCTTCCAATGCCTTCACCATATTTCTTACGGGACGAATCGATTTTGTTTGCTTTTGGAACCACAAATAAATCAATCCAAGAATGGCAACATTTCCTCCTGCCAAGCCCAAGTAAACTCCATCGGAAAAAGGACCCATCAACAACGCATCACGAGTTTCTGAAGCCAAAAAGGCAAACAGGAAAAACGCCAAGGACGGAAAAACCAATAGATAATACTTGGTTTGCAATTGGCGAACATAAGCCCTCGAATCCGCCATAGCGGACATATCTACTTGAAACATTTCAACCTTATTTTATCAATCACTGAAGGAGTAACCGTAAGGGAAACAATCCCAACTACCCCTTTTGTTCCCAATCAAAGATACCACATTATCGCCTTGCTTCCCACCAACAAAAAAACCACCTCGTTAAAGGTGGTTTTGAAATGCTTTTTTTCAGTCTTAATCAATCACATAGCCTTTGACCATCACCCTTGATTGGGCATTCAATGGGTCATTGTTAAAGATGTAGACTGACTTAACCTGTTTTCCACTTCGGTCGGTAGTATCGAAAGTGATTTTCAACTTGGCAGACTTTCCTGGCTTGATTTCTTCCTTACTAATCTCAGCAGTCACACAAGAACAGGTTGGTTTTAGTTTACGAATCACCAATGGCTTCTTACCGTTGTTGGTAATTGTTACCTCCTTCGTCACCATTGTGCCTTTCTTGGCCTTTCCGTAATCCACTGATTTCTGGCTCAAGGAAATTCTTGGGGAATTTGCTGTATCAATTGGCTGTGGGAAATATTCCACTACTGAAACTCGAACCTCAAATTCCTTCATTCCTGAAAGATCTTCCGCTTCTTCCTCTTCCTCGAAAATGTCCTTCTGAGTTGGAACCGAGAAATCCGGAGTTGTATCTGGTGCATCAATCACCCCACCATGACCATGTTCCTCCTCTTCTTCCTTTACTTTGTCATTGGTGGCAATCAGGATGCGGTCCACCAAATAGCCATAATCATTAGCCTTCTTTGGGTCATAGGTCACTTGAATACTTCCATGCTGACCTGGCTTAAGGTTCTCAGGTACAATCTTAAGGGTGATATGGTCTGGAACCTCAGATTTGGCCAAATCGAAAGTGATTGGTTCTACACCTCCATTGTATATCCCAAAATCCTTGGAAACCGTTTTTTGCGTAGTGATTTCCCCAAAATGTAAATCTGAATTTACAGCCCAAAGAGCTCCCATCTTCGAAGGATAACGTTGCTCATCTTCTCCCAACTCACGAGCCTCCACAAAACCGAAAATTCGAAGCTTCACCTCACCATGGGTAGTGGTTACAGTCAAATGTTTATCGAATTCTCCAGGACGGGTATAAGGCTCAAACTCAGCCTGTACATAACCTGAATCTCCAGACAGCACATAGGTGTCAATAAAACTCGGAGTAGTACAACCACAGTCGGCATCCACACGCTTAATGCGAACGGAATCCTTGCCCTCATTGATAAACTTGAAGACATGGGTAACATTCCCTCCTTCTTCCTTAATAGTTCCAAAGTTGTGCTCCAACGCATCAAACTTCAGAGGAGGCTTTTGCGTCTGGGTTTGGGCATAGGTGAAGAAAGGAAGGCATAGTAGCGCCCATAAAAAGGTTGTGCTCATTTTTGATGTCACCATCGTAATCTTTGTGTTTTGCTTTTGCTTGTTCATTATCGTTATGGGAGTGAAAGTAACCGCTTTTCAATTCTAGTAAAAGAAAAACAATAACCTGAACCAGTCAACTTGTTCTTTTACCCTCTGGATGGATCAACTTGATTTACGATAGCTAATACTATCCCTGCATCAAATTGATCCATCCAGAGAACAAAATAACTGCGCTTTTGTGGATCAGCTTATTATTTCACTTTCACTTAGAACACCATTTGTGTCCAAAAAGTTGATAGGAGCTTTCCTAAAACCTTGCCAGTTCCCCAAAAGGATGAACCTCGACACGGCAGATTTCATTAACTTCGCTGGGAAATTCCTCACCTAGGAATTCCATAGAAAGCCGTTTCGCTTGGCCTAGGCCAACAAAAAATAAAATTACAGCATGTCACGCATCCTTACAGGAATCCAGAGCACTGGCACTCCTCATTTGGGAAATATTCTTGGCGCCATCCTCCCTGCCGTAGAATTGTCAAAAGATCCAAAAAACGAATCCCTCCTTTTCATCGCTGACCTCCACTCACTCACCGCCATTAAAAATGGTGAGGAGCTTCGCCAAAACACTCTTTCAGTGGCAAGCGCTTGGTTGGCTTTTGGTTTTGACACGGACAAAAACATTTTCTATCGTCAATCGGACGTTCCAGAAACTTGTGAGTTGGCTTGGTACCTGAACTGTTTCACGCCAATACCGATGCTGGAGAATGCGCATTCTTATAAGGACAAAACAGAAAAAATGGAGCGTAGCCAGATCAATGCTGGACTATTCACCTACCCTGTTTTGATGGCTTCCGATATCCTCCTTTATGACGCCGAGGTTGTTCCTGTGGGAAAAGACCAAAAGCAACATTTGGAGATTACAAGGGACTTGGCCAGCTCATTCAACCACAAGTATGGGGAAGCCTTTGTCGTTCCTGAACCTCGCATCAGCGAATCCGTGATGACCGTTCCCGGCATTGACGGAAGAAAAATGAGTAAGTCCTATAACAACTACATCGATATCTTCTTGCAAGGAAAAGCTTTGAAGAAAAATGTGATGTCGATTGTGACGGACAGCACTGCTTTGGAGGACCCAAAGGATCCAGACAACTGCAACGTCTTCAAGATTTACAGCCTTCTAGCTAATGAGGAGCAAATCGCAGAGATGCGTAAAAACTATTTGGCTGGCGGTTATGGATTTGGTCATGCCAAAAAAGAGCTTTTGACATTGATTGAGGAGAAGTTCAAGGAGGAAAGGGAAGCTTACCACCACTACATGAACAACCCAAAGCTCATCGAGGAAAAACTCCTTCAAGGTGCTGAGAAAGCAAGGGCCATCGCTCGTCCTGTTCTTCAGCGCATCAGAGAGAAGATTGGCTACTAAAAATTGCCTAAATCAACTTAGCCCCATGGACAATTCAACTTTGTCTATGGGGCTTTTTTGTGCCCGACTATTTTCCAAGACAGGCTCCCTGCCCACTTCCCACCAACTTTCCTTGGGCATCAATCAGTTTCCATAGAAACACCCCTTCGCAACTAAAATGAATAAGGCTTCCTTCAGATGAAATCTCCAACTGTTCATTAAAAACCTCTTTTCCTGCCAATAGCGAAATGGAAAGCCGATAATTTCCTTGAGGTGCATACACCCGTTGTCCATCTTCCTCGGGCAACAGGTGAACCTCCACTTCAGCATCATGGGAAACAACCGCCAAGGGAACAAAATCCTTTTTAAACGTAAAGAGCTTGGCTGGTTTACCATTTGAACCTTCTGCACTAAGCCAAAGCTCATCTTGGTCATCAAAGCTCACCGCTTCCACCTGAGTATTTTTCAAATCCTTCTCAATCGACCTCGTACAATCCGCAGGAAAATGTTGACCATCAAAGGGAGATGCACTTTCGACAACAAACACCTTATACATTAACCCGAAAGTATATCCACTCAAACACAGCCTTCCGTCCGAAGAAAGATCAGCTCCCGTCACCAATCCATTCACATTATAGGCTTCATGAAATTCGGCAACATGCTCCCCTATTGATTTGGGAAGGGAATAGAGGTATGTCTTTCGATCGTTCCATCGCTTGGTGAAAAGGCAAATCCTATCCTCTAAAACCACCATAGCCTCACAATCAAAGGCCGTAGAAAACATACTTGGCTCAAAATCTTGTTGATCGGGATATGAAAAACGAATCTTCTCCACCGAAACCTCGTCCTTCTCGTCCAACTCCTTTTTACTCACCCGATAAATCACCAAATTCTTTCGATTCCCTCGGTTGTTCCCAAAGTCCCCTACGTAAACATAATCGTCATCATCTGCCAATTCCTCCCAATCCCTATTCTTTGCGCCCACCAATCGGACCTTCCGATCAATGGAGCCATCAGACGGATTCAATGCATAGAGGTACGGCCCATTGTCGCCATCATTCTGCGTCCACAGACAATTATTGAAAAATAATAGTCCTGAAGTCTCCTGAACCTGTGCCGACAAGTTGCCGACAAGCTGAGGTGATTGCCCAAAAGCATTGGTTAAGAACAAGATGGACAACAACAGGAAGATTTGCTTCATATAAAACGGAGTGATTTCACCTGATTAATTCTACGTAAAAAAGCCCTCTATTTTGACTGAATTAGGGGAAAATGTTCCCTGAATTGGAATTTTGGCTTTGCATTTGCAAATAGCTTTTGCATTATTGAATTCCTTTTCAAATAAGAAGGTCTTTTGGGGAAGATATTTTAAAACGATTTGGCCTATGATTAACCGAGCAAATTTTCAGAACTGGACATACGAGCACTTTCTCGCTTATATTTTTCTTTGCTTGGCAGAGGCCGACAATGACTTGGACCAAGAGGAATTGGTTGAAATCAAACGCCTCATTGTCCGAGTAACTGGTGGCGACGAAGAGGAATACCACAAAATCATCCATGATGCGCTGAAAGTGGTTTCCAGCCACGATGAACAGGAGCGCCGAGAGCTTTTCTTAGTCCTTAAGGAATCCTTCCTGATGAATGAGGAACAAAAAGAAAAACTGATTGAGGGCATGGAGGACATCATCATCGCCGACCTCAACATCGAACCAAAGGAATTGGACCTTTATCGCTTCATTAAAGGCGAGATTGGAAAATCTGCCTAATATTAGATCACCCCATTAAAAAAGGCAGTGAACTGGTTTCTGACCAATTCACTGCCTTTTGTTTTTAACGCCCGAAGAATCTTTTTACCCGATGCCAAATCGGAACACGGTGTTCAAAACCAAAGGCGTTTTCAACTTCCTCCTCTTCCAAGGGGTAACCTCCAAACAAAGCCATTTCCCCACGACCGCATTCCACACTAAAATAAAGGTCGTCCTGCATGGCCGTGTAATAATCGGACGCCTCACCGAGGCTTGCCTTCCATGGCAACTCCCCCACAAAATCAATCAGCTCTCCCCTTATCTCATCAACCACTTTTGCATTTCCCGAAGGGGTAGAAATCGTTTGACCCACCTGAGGCGGACGGGTTATATGACTTGGAATTTCCTTTAACAGCAGGAAACCCTCATCAGGTGAATAGCTCATAAAACGGTAATCACCACTTTCGGAGACCATCCACCATTCCTCCCAGTGATAATCCCTTCCATCCGCATAACCTCCATAAAATCCCCAGCCAAGGATTCTATAAAGCTCACCTCTTAAGTGGCCTTCTTGGCCAATGGTCAACGGGAGTATTGACCGAAATTCAACAGGTATTGACTCGCCCATCTGCCAACCCATGGTAGTCCTTACTACAGAGGCCTCACATTGGGGACAAACAACAAGCGCTGTTTCCTCACCACCTCCATTTGGAATGGGGAAGGAACAGCTTGGACATGGAATTACATTATTCATCGCTGGTTAAGATACGCCATGCATCCATTTTTTTAATAATGGAGACAAGGCAAATAATAGAATTGCTGAGCCAATTGCGACCAAGCCTACGTTTTCAAAAACACCTGAATAAACCAGCACAGATTCTTGGGAAGACAACGAGCTGGTGGAAACTCCAGCGCCAGACTTGGAAGTAAGCTGGGCTACATAGACTCCTACCACGTGAGCAAAGGATACGGACAAAAACCAAACGCCCATCACAAAACCCACCATCTTCTTGGGCGATAATTTTGTTACCAAGGATAAGCCTATGGGCGAAAGACACATTTCACCAGTGGTATGAAGGAAGTAAGCTAAAATCAAAAAGATGAGTGGCACAAGACCATCTCCATTCAAGAACCCATGCGCTCCCCAAACCAAAGCCAAAAATCCTAAACCCAATTGCAGAATACCAAAGGAGAATTTCACTGGAGCTGAAGGTTCCCATTTTAGACTGGCTAACCAACCCCAAAGCCATGTGAAAACTGGAACAAGGATGATAATAAAGAATGGGTTTACGGATTGGAAAATGGATACAGGTAATGTCCCACCATTTACCATTCGGTCAACATTTCGATCTGTAAACAAGGTCAAAGAGCTTCCCGCCTGTTCAAAGAAGGACCAAAACAATACCGAGAAGACCGCCAAAATCATCACGACAAACAGTCGCTCCCTTTGTACCTTCTCTTGGCGCAAGGCAATAACAAACAAGACTGCAAAAACAATCAAGCCCAGAATCAACAATATCTCCTTGGCTAACTCATCCTGTTGAAGCATCTCCATAAACACTGGCAACATCGCCAAGGAGACCAACACCACCAGCCAATGATTTTTAAAGGAGCCCAACCAAGGCTTTTTATCTGGCATCAACCCATGGTGGTTAAACTGACCACTGCGCATTCCCCACATAAAAACAATCAAGCCCACTAACATGCCAACGCCAGCCAATCCAAAACCGTAATGCCAGCCATATTCCTCGCCTATCAGCCCACAGGTCAAGGGCGCCAAGAAAGCCCCCACATTGATGCCCATGTAAAATATGGTGAAGGCCTTGTCCTTCTTCTCCTCCTCATGTTGATAGAGTTGGCCTACAAAGCTTGAAATGTTTGGTTTGAAAAATCCATTGCCCAAAATCAGAAGCGCCAGTGCCATAAAGAAGAAAAACTCGTTTTCTACAGCCATTACAAAATGGCCCAAAGTCATCAGGACTCCTCCGAAAACAATCGCCCACCGATATCCGAAAACCTTCTCCGCCAAAAAACCTCCTAAAACAGGGGTGGCATAAACTAATGCTCCATAGGCTCCATAAATCCCCATGGTTTTCTCATCGCTGTATAACAGCTCTTTGGCCATATACAGCGTCAACAAGGCACGCATTCCATAGTAGCTGAATCGCTCCCACAGCTCCGCAAAAAACAAGATAAACAAGGCCCGAGGATGGTGTTTCCGCTGAGTGACGATTACGATCGAAACCCAAACCAAAACAAACAACCACGCAAGCGCCATCAACCAAACTGGATCCATAGAGAAAATGACTTTAAAAGGATTTCAGAAGCAACATGCAAAATATCAAATCTTGGTGAGCCCTGTACTATGTATGTCACATAGGTCTAAAGTCCTATGCTGTGGAGAGCCGTCCTTTCAGGACTGAATTTTGGAGAACTTTCATTCTTCAACTTTCCGCATAGAGTAGATGGACCACAGAGCTCACAGAGAGAAGGAGGAAAGGAGGTCTCTTGCCCTCAAAAACACTATGATTTTATAGTATGGCAGTCTCTGCGCCCTCCATTCCTCTGCGCCCTCTGTGGTTTTTTATCAAAAATTTTATTCGAAATGCTCTCATTGTAAAAAAATCGTTGAGTTGAGCAGAAAAAATTGGCGCTCCTTTTCATTTATTTTGAAATTGTGGCGCCCTTCAGCAAAACAGACATTTATTATTCCTTTGGTTCCCCATGCGATCCATTTTATACCATACACTTCTTGGCTTTTTCCTTGTATTCATCACCCAATCAACCCTCTTAGCCCAAGACAGTACCAGCAGGGACACCACTTTCCTTCTATCCGCCTACAATGAAAATTTGGACACCAAATATTTTGTCCAAAATGGGGATAAAATAAAGGCCACGATTTTGGAGCAGTCTGTTAAAGGAGAAGTTACCTCCATAAAAAGAGACTCCATCCAGATCGACAGCCTTTGGTTCGCTACGGCCGATATCACACAATTAAAGGATATCAGCTTCCGAAACTCCAAAAGGTCTACACTCATTTTAGGGGTGGTAGCCAGTGCGGTTTTGACAGCGGGATCAATCATTTTGTTGACCAACCCTGACGACAGTGGCCAACGAATTTTTGGCATTTTGGGCACCGTCATTGGAGTTCCATTATTGGGAAGGAGCGTGTACCGAATGTTCACCAAGTTCCAATGGAAGACCGCTGATGGATGGACCTTTGGTGTTGAGCCTCATTCAGAAGATGAGGACGAAGACGGCTACCGCCCTGAATAAGGGACCAAACTATAGCCGATGAGCCTACGTATACCACAGCAATAAGAAAAATGCTCGGGTACATTAACGGCACTCCATGAATCCACATCGACTCAGGATCATTCTTGTTACCTTCCTCTCCTTCTTTTTTCTCGCCCAACATTGCTTTGCGCAAGATTCATTAAGACAGGATTCCATTTACGTGATTACTGCCAACCATCATGCGCATAAGAATGCTTATGTGGTACAGGAATGGGATAAGGTGAAGGTAAAAGTGTTGGGGAAATCAGTCAATGGTAGAATCATGCAAATCACCAAAGACTCCCTACTCATCAATGATGATTGGTATGCTGTGGCTGATATCACGGAGCTGAAAGATGTGAGTTTCCGAAACTCCAAACGTGGCATGCTTACCTTGGGTGTGGTAGCCAGCGCCTTGGTCACGGCTGGATCAATTGCACTTATCGCCTCAGCCGACAACACTACAGAAAAAGTACTGGGAATTGTGGGCACATCTGCAGGTGTTCCTTTACTTGGAATTAGCACCTACAGACTTGCCTCTGCCAAATACAAATGGAAAACTTCTAATGGCTGGACCTTTAACTCCATCCCCCTTCCTACTGAAGAAGAGGATGAAGAAGAAAACGAACAGCCCAACTCACACTCAAGCACGCACTAATTCCAAGATGGTGATTTCTGGGGCCATACCAACCCTTCCAGGAAATCCGATATAGCCAAAGCCTCGGTTCACATATAGCTGTTGTTTTCCTTCTTGGTACAAACCTCCCCATTGTTTGTAGCGGAACTCAGCAGGACTCCAATGGGAATCTCCCAATTTGACTCCGAACTGCATGCCATGGGTATGCCCCGCTAACATCAAATCAACATCACTATAGAGCTTTCGGACTTCAGCATCCCAATGGCTTGGGTCATGGGAAAGTAAAATTTTTGTCTCAATTTCCTCAGTACCTTCCAAAGCCTTTTTCATATTTCCTCGCTGTATAAAACCTTTGCCCCAGTTCTCCACTCCCAAAAGGGCTAATTGCTCCCCATCAACAGTCAACTTGCGATTTTCATCCAATAGAAGGTCCCATCCAAGACGACGATGCGCTTCTAATAATTCAGAAAAATTCTTTTGTTTTTCAGCCTCTGAATTCCACTTCACGTACATGCCATAATCGTGGTTACCCAGTACTGAATAAACACCCATATCGGCTTTTACCTTTTCAAAAACATCAAAATACTCCTTAACTTCTTCGGCTCGGTCATTCACCAAGTCACCTGTAAAACAGACCAAATCTGGGCGTTCGGCATTCAGCATTTCCACGCCTCCCATCACAGCCTGCTTATTGAAAAAGCTACCTGAATGAATGTCTGAAAGCTGGCCAATACGAATGCCGTCAAAAGCCTTAGGCAAATTCGGAATCACTACCCGCTGACGGTACACCTGATAGTCATGCGCTCCAGAAAGGATTCCAAAACTCATTGCACCGAATGGAATTCCCGCTACAGCCAAACCTGTAGTCGCTACGAAATCACGACGAGATTCACTTTGGGGAACATCTTTTTCAGCCTCCTTTTTCTGAAACAACCCCACTCCCTTTTTCACTGAGTCTCCTAACAACAACCAAATTCCGTAAGTGACCTTTGTGAGGTATAACACCACAAAGCCTCCAAAAAGAAGTGTTCCGCCAGGAAGCACGACTCCAGCCCTTTTTAAAGAAAAGAAGCCAAACAGCCCGAAAAGGAATACGAACGAAACAGCCCAATATCCCCAAGCGAACTTCTTTGAGAAAGATGGAAAGACCCTTTTCAGTCCAAAAAAACTGTACACATCCGCCAACAATAGAACGGTATGGAAGATGACAAGAAAGCGAAGCATTGTATTTCGAATTTTGGAATCAAGTTAAGACTTAAAGCCCAAGCCTTTCAATTAGGTTCAGAAAACAAAAAACCCGACGAACAAGTCGTCCGCCGGGTCGTCGTCAGAGAAAGCAAAACAATTAGCTTTCGGTCATTAAGGCCACTTCCTCTACATTATTATCAGATGTATCCTTCTCAAGGCTTGGCTTGCCATTATTTCCCTTAGTGTCCTTGGACACCTTGAAACCCTCACGCAAGAGGAACATCACAGGAACAATAACCAAAGTCAAGAATGTAGCGAAGGTCAATCCAAATACAATTGTCCATGACATCGGTCCCCAGAAAGCTACGTTCTCACCACCAAAGTAGATGTTCGGAGAATAGCTCTGGAACAGACCATAGAAGTCAATGTTCAGACCAGTTGCCAAGGGCAAAAGTCCAAGAACAGTAGTGATGGCTGTCAACAATACTGGACGCAAACGCGTCTTACCCGCCTGAACCACATCCTCAATCAAATGGCTATAGGTGTAATCCTTTTCATCACCGAGCTCCGCAATACGGCGATCCTTCAACAGGATGGTATAGTCAAGCAATACGATAGCGTTGTTTACCACAATACCTGCCAAGGAGATGATACCAATCATGGTCATGATCACTACGAAGTCCATGTTGAAAATCACCAGACCGAGGAATACACCAATCGTACTCAAAATCACAGAGGACAGGATAATCACTGGTGAAGACAAGCGGTTGAATTGCGCCACAATAATCAAGAGAATCAGGAAGACCGCAATCATCAAGGCATTCACCATGAAGTTCATCTCCTTCTCCTGCTGTTCCTGCTCACCTGTAAACTTGAAGGAATAGCCACTTGGTAGCTTCGTTCCTTCAAAATGATTTTTCAATTGAGCAACAATCTCGTTGGCATTGTAACCGTCCAAAACATCAGAATAGATGTTTACCACACGGTCCAAATCCTTACGCTTGATGGAACCAAAGGCAGAACTGTTTTCCTTGTGCGCAATCGCGGAGATAGGCACTTGCCTGATTTTACCAGTGGATTGGTCACGGAAGGTGACACGCTGGTCCATCAACGACTGAGGATTGTAGCGATACTTGTCATCCAAACGCAGGTAAATCGGATAGTCATCTTCTCCCAACTTGTATTTGGAAACTTCCTTACCAAAGAGCGCAGTACGCAATTCAGAGGCTACCAGTCCAGAGGAAATACCATAACGACGCGCCTTGTCGCGGTCAACATGTACAAGCATTTCTGGCTTGCCGGTTTCCAAATCGGTCTTCAATTCCTCGATGCCTTTGATGCCCGAAGCCTGAATCTCCCTCACTAACTGAGCTGAATACTTCTGCAAAGAGTCGATATCCTCTCCTACCAACTCGATGTTGATAGGCTTACCAACTGGCGGACCGTTACGATCTTTACCAACTGTAATCTGAACACCTGGGTATTTTCCAATTTGAGTTCGAACAGCATTCAACACCCGACTTGTACTCAAATCAGCCCGATCCTCAAAATCAATAAACTCTACAGTAATCCTACCCTTGTGTGGAGTAGATTCATTACCAGTAGCCATTGGATCACCAGGGTCTGAAGTACCTTGTCCAACTTGTGCGATAATGGATTTAACCACTGACATATAAGGTAGTCCTGTGGTAAGTCCTTCTTCGCCAACGGTGTCCTTTTGTTCCAAGATGCTCATCACCTTGGCCTCAATCTTCTTGTTGAACTCATTGGTTTGCTCGATGTCAGTACCCAAAGGATGCTCGATAAATATGTTTACATACTTTGGCTCATTATCCGGCATGAACAAGACCTTTGGTTGGTTCGCTCCGAAGATGCCAATAGACACAACCAACAAGACGAAGGAACCCACCAAGAATCCCCAGGCTTTCCAGCCACCCAAAGCAAACCTCAAGAAACTCTCGTAAATGTTCTCAAGTTTTGGAAGGAAGGCATTTTGGAACCAACGTGATGCTGGGTCAAGCACATAGGAATTGACAACAATGAGGATACCTGCCAAAACCAAAATGTTACCAAAGGCAGTTGCACCTCCAGCTAATAGCGCTGCGCCAATGGCTGTTAAGATACCAGCCGTAATATTCAGTTTCTTATTGTTCGTATTTGAATCACCCACCACCATGAACACCGAAGTAAACACAGGGTTAATGACCAAAGCCACGAACAATGAAGAACCCAATACAACAATCAGGGTGATTGGAAGGTACTTCATAAACTCACCCATGATACCAGGCCAAATGGCCAATGGAAGGAAAGCCGCCAAAGTCGTTGCCGTTGAGGCAATAATTGGCCAAGCCACTTCCCCTACACCTTCTTTCGCTGCTTGGAATGGTGAATAACCTTCGTCCATTAATCGATAGACGTTCTCCACCACCACAATGCCGTTGTCCACCAGCATACCTAGGGCCATGATGAGACCGAACAACACCATCATGTTGATGGTAATGCCCAATACGCCCAAAACGATAAAGGACAACAACATGGAAGTTGGAATAGCCAAACCAACAAACAAGGCGTTTCTAGTCCCCAAGAAGAACAACAGTACTACAATCACCAAGATTGTTCCTGAGATGATGCTGTTCTCCAAGTTGGCCACCTGACTTTTGGTGTCTGAACTCTGGTCAAGCGTTACCACGACCGAGAGGTCCTCAGGCAATGAGTTTTCTTTAGCATCCTCCAAAATTTGAGTAATCTTTTCCGAGGCTGCCAAGAGATTTTCACCGCTTTTCTTTACCACGTCCAACATCACCACAGGTTGACCTTTCATACGCGCATAAGATTCACGCTCTTTAAAGCCAAACTCTACAGTTGCGATGTCACGGAGGTAAACAATGTTCTCGCGTTCGTGCTTCACAATGATGTCCTCCATTTCCTTAGGATCATCAAACTCACCGTCAACACGAACCGTACGGCGGTAGCCATCTACCAACACGTTACCACCAGAGATGGTCAAGTTTTCCTGAGAAATGGCTTGTTCGATATCACCAAAGGAAATCTGCAAAGCCTGCATCTTATGCTGGTCCACAGAAATACGAACCTCCTCATCAGGAAGACCTCGAATCTCCACCTTGTTGATTTCACTCAACTTCTCGATTTCATCCTCCAACAACTCGGCGTAAACCTTCAACTGGCGGTAGCTGTAATCACCCGAAAGGTTGATGTTCATGATTGGGAAGGATCCCATATCAATCTCAGCCACATTCGGATCTTGGTCAAGGTCACTTGGCAATTCGCTCTTGGCCTTGTCCACGGCATCCTTCACATCTTGAAGGGCTTCCTCCACGACAATGTCACTTTCAAATTGGACAATGATCGTAGAGAAATCTTGAACAGAATTGGAGGTGATTTTATCTACCCCATCAATCGTATTCAATTCCTTCTCAATCGGTCGAGTAATGAGGTTCTCCATATCAGCTGGAGAGTTACCCGGATGGACTGTTCCCACATAAACAGTAGGCAACTTCACCTCTGGGAAGGCCTCTTTTGGCATTTCAACATAAGTTTGAATGCCAAAAAGAATCAAGAGTGCCGTCAAGAAGAAAATCGTGGTCTTATTCTTCAAGGAAAAGGTGGTCAGGCTAAAGTCCCTTACCACATCATCCTTCGGCGGTGTATTTTTGTTATCGTTATTCATTCGGATAATGCTTTGAAATGAACTGGAAAAAGAGGTTGGAAACCCTACCTCTTAAGTCATTCTTAGTGAACCGAAACTTCTTTGCCGTCAACCAAGCTTGACTGACCTTTCACCACAAGGCGATCACCAGCAGTCAATCCCTCCTTAACGACTACCTCACCTTTGTAGGAAACGCCCAACTCCAACGGCTTTTTGTGCGCGATGTTCTTATCGTCCACCACGTAAACAAACTTGCCTTTCTGGTCACTCATCACCACTTTCTCAGGGATAGCCAACGCATTGTCAATGGCTTTCTCCTGGAAGTTGATTACGGCCAAAAGGTTCGGCAATACAGGGAGATCAGTCGGCTTCAACTTGGCTTGCACTTGGAAAGTACGATTACCAGGATTGATGAAATTACCCACGTAGCTTACAGTGGCTGTAAGGCTTGGTTGGCCGTCCAAGTAAGGGAAGTCAACCTTCACTTCATCACCAGCTTTAATTTTACCCAAGTAGGCCTCAGAAACGTCGGTTTCAACATACATTCCAGAGAGTCCCACCAAGCGCATGAATGGGGACTGAGGTGAGGCCATCTCTCCGACTTTGGGAAGGATTTGCTCTACCGTACCACCAATTGGAGCGACAACAACCGCCTTGCGTTGTTGTGTGCGCAAAGTTTGGAGGCGTTGCTCCAAGCTTTCCTTCTGGTTCTTAGCCTGAAGGTATTGTACTTCCGTACCGACATTTGCTTTGCGCAAAGCTTCCTGCTTCTCAAACATTTCACGGGCAAGCTCCAAGGATTTCTGAACCTCGGCAACTTGGTCGGCAATCATTTCGGCATCCAAAACAGCCAACACTTGACCTTTCCTTACTTTCTGCCCTTCGGAAACCTTAATGGATTTGATGATTCCAGAAGCCTCTGGTACCACCATCACGTTACGGTCCGTCTGCACTACACCTTGAGATTCAAAGAATGACACGAAGGACCTTGTGTTCACAGAAGCCACGCTCACAGGTGTCTTCACCTTTTCGCGTTTAGGCAACTGATCCTCCAACTCTCTAATTTCCTTCTGTAAGTCAGAGAGCTCAGTCTGCTTTTCTTTCAATTGGTCCTCCAGCGATTTTTCACCTCCACAGCCAAAAAGTGTGGCGGAGATGATAGCAAATGCAAGTGCTTTTTTCATTTTGAGTATGTGCTTGAAATGGGTGTCTTTTGAAAAACTTCAAGGTAAACTGACTATTCAATCACCTTGATGTTCAGTTTGATTAGTCCAACAATTGCCCTGTGGCTTTTTCCAATGCCGTTTTCGCAACCAATGCGTCATAAACGGCAATCAACAATTGGGTTTCCGACTCCTTCAAAGCAGTCTCAGCCTCGATGACCTCAATGTTGGAACCAACGCCATTTTCATACTTCACGGTTGTTGTGCGAAGTACCTCCTCTGCCAATGCTTTGTTTTCTTGTGCCTTTTTCATGGCCAACATATTGTTGTTGTAGTCGCGCTGAGCACGGTCGGCCTCAAGGGCTACACTTTGGCGGAACATGGCCATGTCATTTTCATTCTTCTGAATGTCAATTTGACCCTGCTTGACTTGGTTGCGTCCTTGCAAACCACTGAATAACGGAACCTGCAGACTCACCCCCAAGTAGGAATAGTTTTGCCAATCGCCAAATCGCATCAAATCGCCAAATCCCAAAGCACCATTGTTAAATCCATTGGTGTAAAAACCATAAAGCTTAGGCATGTAGCTCATCTTCACATTTTTTACATTCAACTCATTAAGCCTGCGTTGGGTCTCAAGAATCTGGTACTCGATGCGCTTCTCAGGATTCAAAGCCACATCATTCATTGGTTCGATGCTTGAAACGAAACTTTCCAAGTTTTCGGAGAGCGTGATTTCATCTTCCAAATCCATCCCCATTTGGAACTTCAACAGACGCTTGTTCAAGCGGGTAAAATCCTCAACTCGGCCAATTTCAACCGACAAGTTGTTTCGGGAAATGGTGAGTCGCTGTACATCCAGCAATTCAGCGAAACCATTGTCGTACATCTTTTTGGTATTCACCAAGATGGAGTCAACGCGAATCACGTTTTGTTTCAACAATTCCAATCGGGTCTCACCCACCAACACTGCATAATAAGCGTTGCTAACCGCCTCAGCCTTGTCGATTTTAGTTTGCTTCTCAGAACGCTCAAAAAGCTCCTTGTACGTTTTGGAGGCTTGTAAGCCAACCAAATAAGAACCATCGAAAATGATCTGGTTCACATTCAGGGCCATTTGGGAGGACCAATCCACACCAAAACCAAGAGGAACTACGACATTATCTGGAGCTGAATCATCAAAAGCATTGGCAGGAAGAAACTGCTTCTGCACATCAATGTTGCGCATTCCCTGCCCTTCCAAGCCAATTTGCGGAAGACCAATACCAGTGGTCTCCTTGATCTTGTACTCGGCGGACTTTACATCGAGTCGAGCGTTTTTCACCTCTGGGCTGTTTTCCAGAGAATAGTCAATGCAATCCTGCAAGGACATTCCTCCAGTAGGCCCTTCAGCTTCCTGTGCCCAAGCTTGGCTACCAAACAATACTGTCAGTGCCACCAAGGCTAACTTACCTACCATTTGTCCTGGTTTCATCGGTTTGTTTATTATGATTCAGGTAATGTTTTAGCAAAAGAAAAACAACAATCTGACCCAGTCGTCTTGTTCTTTTGCCCGCTGTTTGTAGCACCTTGATTTGCGATAGCTACGGCTATCCCTGCATCAACTTGCCACAAACAGCGAACAAAATAACTGCGCCTTAGTGGGCCAGTTTATTATTTCACTTTCGCTTTAGAATAGTTTTCTTCCCAAGATTCCTCAAAGAGCGTTAGACCTTTTGGGGTCAGAAGTCCTCGAACGAAATGCTCCAAAAGCGCCATATGCACCTCGGTTTGTGGATATTGATCTGGTGGAAATTCATTTGACCCACAAACAATTTCCACGGTTTTCAACCGCGCTTTCACCAAAACGTCAACGTTTAGGTTTTCGCGATAGAAGCCCTCACGGATTCCACGTTTTAGGTTTTCAGCTAAAGAGCCACACAAAAACTCATCTTCAAATTCTTGGAAGCGCTCCCACACTTTGGGATAAAACTTCCTGATATCGAAAATGAGTCCTGGATGCATTGATTCAAACATTTGACGCACCCAGCGGGACACCTTCAACATTTCATCAATGGCGTTCTCTCCGCTCTCTCGGAGTTCATCCAACATCTGTCTTTGCATTTCCATTTGCCTCTCAGCAAAGGCCATCACAATCTCCCCTTTGTCTTTGAAGTGTTGGTAAATCGTTTTTTTCGAGACAGACAACGCTCTAGCAATTTCATCCATCGTCACGCTCCTCACACCATAAGTGATGAAGAGGTCGCATGCCTTCAGAATAATCTTTTGTTTCTGTTCATCCATAACACTACGAAACTACGGAAACTATTAACACACCGAAAGTTTCCATAGTTCTTTTTTACCAAAAAAAATGCTGAACCCTCACGAGTTCAGCATGATGACAGAAGCAAACCTTCCAGACTTTAGCCCCAGCCTCCGAGCCGAAAAAAACTCCTTGTAGCGTTGATACGTGCATATTTCAGCAATTTCAATATTGTCATTTCTAACTCCCAAGTCATTTAGTTGTCGTCGATTGGCCTCCCACAAATTAAAGTAATGCCTTTCGCCCTCTGAACGGATAAGTCCCTCACCCAATGTCTGAACAACTTGTTCGACCACTTCTTCTCCAACCTCATAAACCTCTGGACTAATCGAGGGGCCAATGCCTGCCATTATAGTTTTGGGGCTCACCCCAAAAGTGTTTTTCATCTCCAGAACGGTCTTGCTCAGAATTTTTCCCACCGTTCCTCGCCATCCAGCATGAACGGCACCCACTACCCTTTTTTCTGGATCGAATAGTAAAATTGGAACACAATCGGCCGTGAGAATTCCAATGGGGAGATTCGGGATATTAGTAATCAAAGCGTCACAATCTTCAATTGGCATTTGATGACTTCCATCTACCACAACTTGCACATTAGTGCTATGCGTTTGGTTAGGAAAACAAATTTGGTGGCCGAGGAATTGTTGGGTTAACCGCCTCCGATTCTCTTTTACAGCATCTGGATTATCATCTACATGGTCTCCCAAATTCAAGCTTTCATAATTGCCTTTGCTTACTCCTCCACCTCGCTTGGTGACCACATGGTGAATCTCAGACAAACGAAGGTTTTGGAACTGAAAAAGGGGTAATGTAGATTGTTCTTGAGCCATGCGAAATACTAAAAGATGAAGAAGAAAATCGTTGTGCTTACGGGCGCAGGCATTAGCGCTGAAAGCGGAATTGCTACTTTTCGGGACAGTAATGGCCTCTGGGAGAATCACGATATCATGGATGTAGCCACCCCAGAAGGCTGGAGGAAAGATAGGGAGCTTGTGCTGGAATTCTATAACCAGCGACGCAAACAAGCGAAAAATGTGGAGCCAAATGCGGGACACCTTGCTCTTGTTGAACTTGAAAAACATTATGAGGTGACCATCGTCACCCAGAACATTGATAACCTGCACGAAAAAGCGGGATCTACCAATGTCATCCATTTGCACGGAGAACTCTTCAAATCCCAAAGTACTGTGGATTCCTCCTTAGTGTATGAAATGGAAGATTGGGAATTGAAGCTTGGTGATAAATGCGAAAAGGGTTCGCAACTCAGACCGTTTGTAGTTTGGTTTGGTGAGGCTGTCCCAAAGATGGAGGAAGCGATTTTGGTCGCTTCAAAAGCGGATATTTTTATTGTGGTTGGAACTTCACTTTTGGTCTATCCCGCTGCGGGCTTAATGGATTATACGCCATTGGGGATTCCCAAATATGTGGTGGACCCTAATCTTCCTTCCACCAGCCCCGACCCTAATTTGACCTTGATTGAGGAAAAAGCATCGACTGGCATGCAAAAAATCCTCGAAGCATTGATCCCATGAAAAAAGGGCCTTGGAAAAATTCCCAAGGCCCTTTTTTTAATCCTCTGAATATTGATAACGACCTCCAGGGCCCATCTTCGGCGCTTTGCGTTTCGCCTTTTCGTTCTTTGTCTTGTTCAAAATGAAGGCCAAGTTCACTTCCCAGCTATTAAATGAACCGCCAATGTCACTGGCCAATGCTGTTCCCAATTCATAGCCTGCACCGAACTGGAACTTATGAGCATCAAACCTTAGAGTAGTTCCTATAGAACCTGCATCTCGGTACCATCCTCCCACATAAGCCCGCTTGACCATCGTTCCTTGTGGAAAGCGATAGCCCAATTCCAAGCCACCTAAATAATGGAAGCTTTCATAACTACGGAACTTGAAACCAGGGGCCAATAAGAATTTTTCGCCCATGGCGAATTCCAATCCAGCTTGTCCATTAAATGCACGGGCCAAATTAACCTCGGAACCATCTTCTTGTGTTAAACCTGGACGGAAAAGGTGTTCCATCGCTAAGGTGAAATAAGCGCTCATTGGCATTGCAGAGTAATCCTTTAAAGGATTCAAGGCATAAGTTAATCCAGCCTGAATATCCCAATAGCTCATTGGAGTTCCTGCATACACCAACTCATTTGACATGCTTTTATCCCAACCCAACAATGGATTATACTGCGCTCCGGTACTGAGACCTGATGCATCCAAAACATGACTGGTTGTACCAGCACCAAGACCAAAAGACAAAATCTGCCCACGCTCAGGCGCCAAAGGAATTGCAACAGAACCACCTAAACGAAATGCAGTCACTTTATACCCCCCATCTCCAGCACTTCCGGTATAAAACTCACCGTTCATTCCCCCAAAAACTCCTTCACTCTTTCCACCCCATGGGATAATGGCTGAAAACCTTGAGTCATTAAACGGTTCATCCAATGTAGCCCATTGTGTGCGGTGGTGAAGGGAAAACTTTGCCCATGGCTCTACCCCGGACCATGAAGGGTTTGACTGTGGAGGCATTGACTGAAAAAGCAACTCCCCTGTCCCCTGAGCATTTGCTTCTAAAGAAAATACCCCAAGGAGGAGAACTACTATATAATGTTTAAACACAGGCTTTATCATCATTTGTCACCTATTGAATCGTGTACTCAAGCTTAACTTGTCCACCGACAAAACACAAATCATTCCAATCGGCACCCTTTTTGTGAATTATTAAGAAAACATCACATAATTATTTCCGTGACAGGTTTTCTCCTTTCATTCAAAAGTTCAAACCCTAAACCCCATTGCTTATGAGAAAAGTTCAGCAAACTCACTCACACTGGCTTCTTTTAGCTGCAATGACCTTTCTATTAGGGCTTTTCGCAAATCGGGTTTGGGCTAAGGAAAATAGCATTTCCAAAATTTCGATTGAAACTAAGAATTTCCCGAAAGAATCCACTTTCTTGAAAAGGTTTTAACTGGAACCTTTCGCTAAAACTTTCAGTTATTTCCCAAAATTGACAATTTTGATGTTGTCACCTATTCCTTGACCTAGCCCGATTCATACCGTGAAAACATCCAGAATCATATATTTATTGGCTGCATTTCTCATGATATCCTCATCGAGTTTGGCACAGACCTTTGAAATTACCTCAGGTGATAATGTCGCTGCTTGTGGTAACGACACCATTCCTTTGGAGGCAACAGCCACTGGCTTTAATAGCCATGAATGGTTTGTAAACGGAGCAAGTGAACCCTTTGCAACGGGTGCAAGCGTTATGTTCCCAATGTTACTTTTGAATGGGAATAGTGACTTTGTGTATTGTTATGCAAAGGCAGACAGTGATGATTCTGAAGTTTCAGACTTCATCTTTGCGTTTCCAAAGGAACTTCCTGAGTTTGATTTAGGCAATGACACAACCATCTGTAATGAATCGACACTTACTTTGGCTCCTGAGTTGCCTACAGGCTATGACATAACATGGAGTACGGGCGAAACAACACCAAGTATTGAAGCACCTGTTCCAGGAACTTATACACTTACTTTATCTAGCCCAACAAAGTGCTCAAACTCGGACCAAATAACCTTGTCTTCTGGAGTAGGACCAACGGTAATTGTTGGCGGTGAAAAAGCGATTTGTGAAAACAATCCAACTCAACTAAGCGCAAGCGCAAGCGGATCTGGCCCCTATAGCTATTCTTGGTCACCAACTACAGGCCTCGATGATCCAACAAGTGCTAACCCAGTTGCCAACCCTGATCAAACTACGACCTACACAGTTTCTATTACTAGTTCGGATCCTAACGAATGTGGAGTAAAAGCAACCCAAAAAGTATTTGTAAGTAAAGGCTTACAGGCAAATGTTGCCCAAGACTACTACTCTGCTTGTAAAAACAAGGGAAGTTCTTTCAGTGGTTCTGCTTCTGGTGGTATTCCTACAGCTGGACTTGGATACTCCTACTCTTGGTCTCCAGCACAAGGCCTTTCTTCCACCTCATCACCTACCCCAACCGCTACAGTAAGTGAAGAAACCACTTATACTTTAACCGTAACCGATAGCGTAGGCTGTACAGCTCAAACTACTGTTTTGGTAGAAGTCCCTAACCTTAGCGTAAGTCTAAGTCCTTCTGGAAACCAAGGGCTCTGCTTGGGTAACACACTTGAACTTCAAGCAAATGTAGAGGCTGATTTGTCCTATACTTTTGGCTGGACAAGTGATGCCCCAATTATTGACACAACCACTCTTTCTCCATCGTCCACACCAGACACTGCTGGAGTTTACAATATTGGATTTTGGGCTACAGCTTCAAACGGTTGTAGAGAGGAGGCTTTTGTCACTATGACTGCATCGGATATTCCTACAGTGAGTATCACTTCCACCAAAGACACACTGTGCGTTGATGAACAAGTACAATGGAGTGGCAATGCCACTGGCCTTGCACCTTTCACCTTTGAATGGACCTCCAACAAGACCACCGAGGTTTTGAGCACTTCCTCAAATTTCACACTCCTCAACTCGACGGATTATACAGGAAGAACCACCTATTCATTGCAAGCTAAAGATGCCAATGGATGTGCAAGTAATATTGCAAGCCAAAATAGCCTTCTCATTGGACTTCCAAATTTGACCATTAAGGATGCACAAAAAGAGAATTTGGAATGTATTGGAGACACTTTCCTTTTGGATGTGAGTAATCAGCAAATCAAGAACTTCCAATTCCAATGGACGGATCTTGGCTCGGGAGCTATTATCAGTGACTCCTCAAAAATCCAAACAATGAGCGATGGCCAATTCGAAATTACTGTAGTCAACCCCATAGCGAACTGTACCAGTAAGGACACTATTAGTGTTTCATTTATCCGTGCACCACAAAATGTAATGATCACTGGCCCTACAGAAAGTTCAAATGGTGAAAACTTCTTTATTGAAGCCACGTCAAGCTCAACAGGTGTTACTTTCCTTTGGAAAACAGAAGGTCTGGGTAAATTCTTACCTGCCTCATCACAGGACACAGGAACATTATACATCCCATCCTTAAAAGACTTTGAGACAATACGCATTCATGCCTATGCTAAAAACAAATGTGGTATTGACTCCAGTGCCTTCTTGGATGTGTACTTTACCCTTTCACAAAACATTGTGTTTGTCCCAAACACACTTCAATTATCATCCAGCAACCCTGAAGTAAGTTCCATTAAGGTTTACTCAGATAACCTGGTTGAAGAGAACTTCCTTTTCACTATTGTTGACAGAAAAGGAAGAACGATTTTCCAAACCAGCGATCTTACAACGATGAGAGAAATTGGCTGGGATGGTTCCTCCACTTCAGAGATTCACCAACAAAACGCCGTAAGTTCCTTTAAATACTTTGTAAAAGGGGTTTATAAAGACGGATCGCCAGTTGAAAAAAGTGGCAATATCAACGTCATCCCTTAATCACTCGTTAAACACCCTGAGGAATCTTCTTCAGGGTTTTTTTATGTCCAAAAATAAATTTGATCTCAAATTTTACCTGATCGGTCGGGTTCGAAGCATTGGTTATGCCCTCAAGGGGATTTCGCTCATGTTTCGTAAGGAGCCAAATGCATGGCTTCATCTACTGGCTATTGCCGTTGTCACTCTTCTCGGAATTGTCTTTGACATTTCCAGAACTGAATGGTGTCTTCAAATCTTAGCCATTGGCGGAGTGGTGAGTGCAGAGCTTTTTAATACAGCCATCGAACGATTTGTAGATTTTGTACACCCTGATTACCACAAAGCAGCAGGTGGAATTAAGGACTTAGCAGCAGGTGCTGTATTTTTTTTCGCAATCTGCGCATTTATTATTGGAGGGTGCATTTACATCCCAAAAGGGATTAAAGCCTTTAAAAACCAATTCATTACGGAGGAATCAACGCTAAAAACACAGAGGCATTTCGAAAGAAAAATCCCCTCTAGCACTAAAACAAAGCTGATTTCTTTTGCGGAAAAGAGAAATAGTCCTACTTTTGTACTGGCGAGTTGATACGACCAGCTCCTGCCGAATTCCCCCAGGTCTTGATTGAAGCAAGGGTAGGCGGTTGTAGCGGTGCGATATCGGCTCGCTTTTTTCTTTTTCAGGCATCTTCTTGCCTGTGCTTTTAAAAATTCTTCCTTATTATAGTCCCAGAATTTAAGGCTTGAGACTAAAGAGTCCTCACTGCTATTGTTGGAAAATCAAATCCACAATAGAGACTCATTTCTTATCCTTACTTCTCATCTCTATAAAAATTACGTCTTATGAAATTTTTCATTGATACAGCCAACCTATCCGAAATCCAGACTGCACACGACCTTGGAATTCTTGATGGAGTAACCACCAACCCTTCTTTGATGGCAAAAGAAGGAATCAGTGGCAAAAACAATATTTACAGCCATTACAAAGCTATTTGCGACATCGTAAGCGGCGATGTAAGCGCTGAAGTTATTTCCACAGACTTAGAGGGAATGATTCGTGAAGCAGAGGAATTGGTGGAAATCGCTCCAAACATCGTCATCAAAATCCCGATGACCGAAGATGGTTTGAAAGCCATTAAAAAGCTTTCTGACGAAGGGATTAAGACAAACTGCACCCTGATTTTCAATGCGGGCCAAGCTCTATTGGCTGCCAAAGCTGGAGCTACCTATGTTTCTCCATTCTTGGGAAGGTTAGATGACATTGGTCATGACGGCCTAGAGCTCGTCAGCCAGATTACTACTATTTACCGCAATTATAACATTGAGACAGAAGTCTTGGCCGCCTCTATTCGCCACACCACACACCTATTGGAATGTGCTGAAATTGGCGCTGATGTTGCCACTTGCCCACTCAAAGTGTTCTTACAGATGCTGAAGCACCCTTTGACAGATATTGGATTGGCGCAATTCTTAGCTGACCACAAAAAAATGAACGGCTAAGCAAAAGCGAAATAATAGCATTCAGAATAATTTCAATGAGCATCTCTTTGTGAAAGAGGTGCTCATTTTCTTTTTTTACGAGATGGCAAACCCAATAGAACACGAGGAAAAGGTCTTACTACTAGAAGACGTCACTATTTTTCAGGAAGAAAGGGAAATCCTTTCGAATCTATCCTTCTCCATTAACAAAGGAGACTTTGTCTATTTGGTTGGACGAACGGGATCAGGCAAGTCCTCATTGCTTAAAACCCTGTATGGGGACCTCCGCCTAACAAAGGGAAGAGCCCAAGTCGCTGGCTTTGAACTGAAGGGAATCAATAGAAATGAAATCCCTTTTCTAAGGAGAAAACTCGGCATCATCTTCCAAGACTTTCAACTCTTTCCAGATAGAACGGTGGAAGAGAACCTTGAATTTGTTCTAAAAGCCACAGGACAAACCAGCAAAAAGAAAATGGTTCAGCGCATCACCCAAGTGCTTGCTGATGTTGGTCTTGAATCCGCAAAGAAGAAATATACGTTTCAACTTTCAGGGGGGGAACAACAACGCGTGGTAATCGCAAGGAGCTTGCTCAACGACCCTCTCCTATTGATTGCCGACGAACCGACTGGAAACCTAGACCCAGAAGTTAGCATTGAAATCATGGAGCTATTCCAGCGAATCAATAACCGAGGCACGGCAATCTTGATGGCAACGCACAACCACTATTTGATAGAAAAATTCCCTGGAAACATCCTCATGTGCAAGGACGGTGAATTGATTGAGGGTGAAATGGAAGAATAATCTTAAGCCATTCTTGTATGGGGAAAACACCATATTTAGTCAGCAAGGGAATTTATGACTATAGGTTTGAGATTCTCTTGCTTTCACTTTTCCTGACCATTGGTAAATCCATACTCACCCCACTCCTTCCTTATAAGATTATCCCATCTCTGATTACCGCCCTCAACATTTTTGCAGGTATCAATCTTTTTAAAAAAACGGCTAAACCTTTTTGGGCAGTTTCCCTATTAGCATTTACCTATATTTCGACCATCTTTTTGGAGCAGATTTTCACAACACTTAGGTGGCGAACCATTGAGTTGTTTACTTCAGCACTCTTCTCCATAATTGTTAGTCTCAAACTTTTTCATGAAATCATTGCCCCAAAAATCGTAACCAAAGGATTGGTCATTGCTTCATTTTGTGGATTGATTGTCATTTGCAGAATTGGCTTTACCGCATTCTTGGTTTGCGAACTTTTGGCACCAAACTCATTCACCAACTTAGCTCCTTCTGGCCATGGCATAGTGGATGACCTCATGTACTTGAGTTTCATTACCATACTAACTGTTGGCTATGGAGACATTGTCCCAACCACTTTAATTGCCAAAAAACTGGCTATATTGTTCAGTCTGACTGGCCATTTCTACACAACGGTAATAGTGGCTATCATTATTGGCAAATACATTAACAGAGAAAAAGACTCCCATAAAAATGGCTAAACGCATTGCCATCTTCCCTGGCTCATTTGATCCATTCACAAAAGGTCATGAAGACATTGTCCTACGTGGGGCAACCATGTTTGATGAAGTCATCATTGCAATTGGCCATAACTCACAAAAAAAACGGTACTTCCCAATCGAACTCATGATTGAGCTTATTGGAAAAACCTTTGAGAATAAGCCAAACGTTAGGGTTGAAACCTATGATGGACTAACCGCCACCTTTGCTCAAGAAAAAGGTGCCAACTACATTTTGCGGGGCCTGAGGAACACTACAGATTTCGAATATGAAAACGCCATCGCCCAAGGAAACAGATTCCTGAACGATGAGCTTGAAACGGTATTCCTAATCACCTCTCCTTCCTTGGCCTATATCAGCTCAACCATCATCCGAGAAATTCACAAATACGACAAGGATGTTTCAGCCTTCCTTCCTTATGAACTGCCCTCCAAAGGGGAATAATCACCCCTTTTTCAAATACTGCTTCCCCAGCCACTGAAGGGATGGATAGGATTCCTTTAGGGCTGCCTTCATTTCCTTTGAAGTCATAAACTTCAACGCCTCAATATCCTCTTCCTTTTGAGGCTTCATTTTTGAGTCCTCCAAGCATTCCATCACAAACCAATAAGTCCTTTTCAGAACTAACCGCTTTTTATACGGACAGAAATAAGAATGATAGGTCGAGGGAAGTTCTTCCCGAATCTTAGCCTTCACTTGACACTCCTCCTCTACTTCGCGTAAAGCGCCTTCTGCAACAGACTCTCCCTTTTCCAGCTTCCCCTTCGGGAAATCCCATACCCCCCAACGAGAAATCATCAACACTTTCCCGTCTTTCTCAACCAACCCTCCTGCTGCTTCAATCAGCTTATAAAAATTCCTTAAGATCTTTTCGGACTTCTTAGTCTCAACCACCACGCAATCCAACTGCTTGATCCTGCCCTTTCCTTCTTTCTCCAAATATTCCAACCACAAGGAAATCTCATTGGCAAACTCTCCGAGCAACAACACTTTCCCTTCGGCTTTTTTCAGCCCTTTAAGGCTCAAAACAAAGGCATCATAATTCGACAACTTCAGTTTTTCGGAAACAGGACGAAAACAAACTTTTGTATGATTGATGAAAAAAGGAGTCATAGAGAACTATTTATTTAATGCGGGAAAGTAATTTTGCACTTATGGCAAATATAAGTGAACAAAACTCCGTAGCCTCCCAAGTGGCCCAGCACTTGTTGGAAATTGAGGCCGTAAAGCTTAATGTACAACAGCCTTTCCAATGGGCTTCGGGATGGAATTCCCCTATCTACTGCGATAACCGACTTTCCCTTTCTTACCCGAAAGTCCGCGACTATATCACCGATAAACTTGCTGAAGCTGTAAAAGCAGCCTACCCTGAAGTTGAAGCAATTGCAGGTGTAGCTACAGCAGGTATCCCTCAGGGCGCCTTGGTTGCCGCCAAACTTGGACTCCCATTCCTTTATGTTCGTTCAAAACCGAAGGGACATGGTATGACGAATCTTATTGAGGGTAAAGTTGAGGATGGCCAGAAAGTGGTGGTTCTTGAGGACTTGGTTTCTACCGGGGGAAGTTCATTGAAAGCCGTTCAGGATTTAAGAGACGCCAAGGCTGAAATTTTGGGCATGATCGCCATCTTCACTTATGGTTTTGATGTGGCCGATGAAAACTTCGCAAATGCTTCTACCAAACTTGTTTGCTTGAGCAACTATTCTGCGTTGGTGGAAGAAGCATTGAAAATGAATTATATCAAGGAAGAAGACCTTTCTTCTTTGAAAGAATGGAGGGAATCTCCAAGCACTTGGAAAAAGTAATTCTTCTATCCCTTCACTTAAAACGGAGTTCATGACCATTATTCTGGTTATGAACTCCGTTTTCTTTTACTGCAAAACATGAGAATTGGACTAATTTCAGACACTCACGGCTTTTTGGATCCAAAGGTGCTCAAGCATTTCGACGACTGCGATGAAATCTGGCATGCTGGAGATTTTGGCACCTTGGAGGTTTCTGAACAACTAAGCGCCCTAAAACCGCTTCGAGGTGTTTATGGGAATATTGATGGCCAAGAAATCAGAATCCAACACCCTGAACATTTGAAATTTGAGCTGGAGGGACTAAAAATATGGATTACCCACATCGGTGGATATCCCGGTCGCTACAACCCGAAGATCAGAGAGGAAATCTACCACTGGAAACCAGACCTATTCATTTGTGGACATTCCCATATTTTAAAAGTCATGCGGGATAAAAATGTGCCCAATCTTGTTCACATCAATCCAGGTGCAGCAGGAAAACATGGCTTCCACAAAATAAGAACCATCATCAAGTTTGATCTTCACCAAGGAAGCATTTCCAACATGAAGGCCATAGAACTTGGCCAAAGGGCATAAAAAAAAGAGGCTGTCTCAAATCTACCCTGAGACAGCCTCTTCTTTTTTATATCTCTTGGCTAACCTAAACTAAAGATTTATCTGTCTTGATTTCCTCTGTTGTC
>JAUIJC010000031.1 GCA_030431525.1 Bacteroidia bacterium
GTTGATGAAATCGAAAAGGACTGTGGATTTGAACGGTAGTGAATGCATGGAATAACATCATTTGAGTTGATGCTATTATATACGTGAGGCTCTAAAAGGTTGTTATACCCATCTATGCAATTCGTAACACCTATTTGTTGAATACAGCTTACAAAAATGATTTATCAGGAGTAAATGTCAGGTTGGGTACTGGCATTGGAGAGGGACCCATGAAAACAGCTTCTAAACACGGTAGTATTCAAATAATCAACCCTCCGCCACAATGTTGTTATAGTGCGTGCCGTAGGAATAAGGCTACTTACTTGATTGGTGGTAAGTTTCAACAAAACTCAACAAATATTGTCCGAAAGGAACACTATCAAGCTTCCTTTGGCTTTGACGTTAAAATTCACAGTAAGCCCCCTGTATATGGTTTTTCCTTTTCAGAACTCCGACTTGCTTCCTCTATTTCAATGGGATTGGGAAAAGCTTTACTCTCTACGACAACTGCTAACCAGCTCTTCCCATCAGGAGAGATAGGTCTCCGACTGTATAAAAATGGTTATATAAATAAATGGTCATTTGGACTATCTGCCAATAACCTAGTCTTCAAAAACATCCAGTATTCTGACATTGAGCAAGAAACGTCGAATCCCTTCAAACCATTCTACTCCGTCCATGGCGAATATACCTTAAGACCAGACTTTAATTGGCAACTCAAGCCAAAAGCCTTTTTCTTTCTAAACAACGGACAAGACATCGGCATGTTTGCCCTTGAAAGCATTCACGAAATTTCTAGAACGCTACACACATCTCTCGGCTCAGCCTATTCCACCAATGATACATGGACATTCTTCGGAAGGATGAAATTTGGCGTGCAAAAAGTGGCTGTCTTTGACCTTTTTTATGCCTATCAAACAAATACTACTTTCAATACCCCTCATCAAATTGGAATTGGCTTGGGGCAGTTTGGAAAAAGTTATCAATACATTTTCTAAGCACTAAATGCTCCCACACTCCAGAACTTCCATGAAGAAAAACTTACTTCTATATATTTTCCTGTTTTTCACTTTATCCGCCTTCTGCCAGCAAAGCGATTTGGCGGGGCAATATCTTTTCAATCCCTATTTGTTGAATCCGACTTTTGGAAATGATTTGCATGGAAACAACATCACGTTGGGAATAGGACTTGGTGAAGGACCAATGAAAATGGCACCGAAACACGCAAGTGTTCAAGTAATCATCCGTCCAACAAAATATCCAGTATGCTTTAGGGGGTACTATGGGGGTTTTAAGCAGTCCCATTACCTATTCTTTCTCGGCGGAAAATTTCAACAAACTTCTACAGAAATCACCCGAAAGGAACACTACCAAGCTTCCTTTGGCTTTGACTTTATAATTGATAAAAAAACCCTTAAATATGGTTCTATTTCAGAACTCCGACTTGCTTCATCTATTTCAATGGGATTGGGAAAAGCTTTGCTTTCTATAACAAACGCCAACCAGCTCTTCCCGTCAGGAGAGATAGGTCTCAGACTGTATAAACATAGATTTATAACTAAGTGGTCAATTGGACTATCTGCCAACAACCTAGTCTTCAAAAACATCCAGTATTCTGACATTGAGCTAGAAACTCCGAACCCCTTCAAACCATTCTACTCCGTCCATGGCGAATATGCCTTCAGGCTGGACTACAATTGGCGACTCAAGCCAAAAGCCTTTTTCTTTCTAAACAATGGACAAGACATCGGCATGTTTGCCCTTGAAAGCATTCACGATATTTCTGACATGCTACAAACATCCCTTGGCTCAGCCTATTCCACCAATGACACATGGACATTCTTCGGAAGGATGAAATTTGGCGTGCAAAAAGTGGCTGTCTTTGACCTTTTTTATGCCTATCAAACAAATACTACTTTCAATACCCCTCATCAGATTGGGATTGGCTTGGGGCAAATCGCAAAGAGTTCTCAACGCACATACTATTAATAGCTTCCATACCCAATGAAGAGAAACTTACTTCTATATATTTTCCTGTTTTTCACCTTATCCGCCTTCTCCCAGCACAGCGATTTGGCGGGGCAATATCTTTTCAATCCCTATTTGTTGAATCCTGCTTATGGTGACAATTTTCTTCATAACCGTTTTCAGGGTAACAATATCTCCTTAGGCACTGGGGTTAGTAACACACCTTTAAAATTTGCGCCGAAACACCTTAGTGTCATATTAGCCTCTCGCTTAAGGAGGATAGAATGTTATATGGGCCCATGTCCCGTACCTCCTACTCCCTTCCTCGCTTTCAAATCGCAACAGACCTATAACCAAGGAATATCTCAGGAACATCATCAGTTATCATTTGGAGTTGGTTTCTTAATTCGCAGAATCAATTCTAACTCCTCTGGCTACGGAAAAATTGCCTCGGGCAACATTCGATTTGCCCCATCATTCTCGATAGGAATTGGAAAAGCATCTTCCCAAACTATCTCCTTTAATGAAAAGTATTCAATCCTGTATCCGTTAGCCGATGCTGGCGTTCGACTTTACCAAGCAGGATATGGGATACGTGAATGGTCCATTGGACTATCTGCCAACAACCTTGTCCTCAGAAACATCTACTTTTCTGAAAGCGAAAATGAAACTTCAAACTTCTTCAAGCCATTTTACTCCATTCATGGAGAATATGCTTTAAAGATGTGGTACAACTGGCAACTCAAACCCAAAGCCTTTTTCTTCCTCAACTCCAGACAAGACATCGGCATGATTGCCCTTGAAAGCACCCATGAATTATCTAAAAATTGGAAAGTTTCCGTTGGGTCCTCCTATGCTACAAATAATGCTTGGACATTTTTCGGGCGGATGAAATTCCAAGCCCTAAAAATGGCCTTTTTTGATGTGTTCTACGCCTATCAAACGAACACCTCTTTCAACACACCACATCAAATTGGGATTGGTTTAGGGCAGTTTGGAAAAGGATTTCATTATTTCAATTAAAACACTCCAACTATTCAAAAAAGGGCAACACTTATTCAAGTCCCCCACCACTCCCCACTTTATCCACCGAAGTTTGGAGCATCAACCAAAAAGTAAAAACGATGAACCGCTCCATTCTCAAACAAAGCCTACTTGTCTTCGGTACCATTGCCTTAGGAATGGCCACCCGAAAACTCGGCTTCCTCTTCCCCGACTTCATCGCTGTATACGGTGGAGACGCACTATGGGCGCTGATGGTTTACTGGGGCTTTGGACTGCTTTTTCCAAAGAAAAGCCCGTGGACCATTTTCATGATGGCCACGGGCTTCTCGTTTTTTATTGAATTCAGCCAGCTTTACCAAGCGGATTGGATCAATGCCTTGCGCAGAAATCCATTTGGTGCATTGGTACTGGGAAACACCTTTGTTTGGACGGATTTGCTGTGTTATTCTGCTGGAACAATTTTGGGTTTTGGCATTGAAAGCTTTACAAGGCGTTTATCTGAAGACCAATGATTTCTTCCAATTGCGCTTTTATCTCATTCATACCAACAACCGATAATTTTATACCATTAAACGGTCTTAGAGGCAGGTTTGGCTCCATCACCAGTATCCTTGACCACAAGCCTCATCCCAAATTTATTCAGCTCGTAGGAAATCCCACCAGACAAAAACAAAAAGGCCTCTTGGTGGTATGCCCCTTTCACCCAAACCCAGACAAACATGAGAAGCGAATGTATAATCCAAATCAATCGGGTTTTCTCAGATAATCGCTCGGTGACGGCCAACAGAACAATAGCAATCACCAAGTAAGTCACTGTTACCTCAATCGCCTCCAGCATATCCCCATTTTGGTATTCATAAAACCCTACCAACAGGAGATAGACTATCGCCAAATATTTCCAAAACGGCTTATCAATTTTCTTCCCCAATAAATTCCCAATGAGCACCACCAAACCGTGCACCCTGACATGGACATTATTGAACACCTCAAATTGAATGGTCACCAAAATGAATAAGCCGAAAAGGATGTAAAGAAGCCATTCACCTTTTTTTTGTTCAAAATCGTCAATAAAGAAGTCGGCTAATCCAATAAGCTGAAAATGAACAAACTGCCATAACAATATGCCCCAAGGTAAATTTTCTATAGCCCCGCCACTTCTTAGCAAAACACAAAAAACCAACAGGCTTTGTACCCCCACATTCACCAACCGAGACTGAGGTCCAGACAACAGCTTACCCAACATAACTCTTTAGTTTTCAAGAGGTAAAAAACATCCCCTCTTGCCAAGCACAGAAATCAACCACGATTTTACTTCTTAAAGAAGCACGTCAACAACAAAGCTATCCCTTTTTAGTCGCGAACGTAAAACCACTTCCTCCAACATCTACAAACAAGGAATCGGCAAAGACTTTGATACAAAATTTTCTATAAACAGCCGAAAAAAAGAGGGGTGAAAATTTCATTTACAAAAGAAACCTTGTCTACTTGTTACTCGTAGATAGAGGTGCTCGTAAGAGCCTTCTCCCTCATTTTTTTACTGTTTTTAAAATCGTTTTTTCCGCTTAGCCCCTATAGTTTCTATGAAGAGAGTCATTAAAAAGGTAGCCGTGCTCGGATCCGGTGTTATGGGTTCCCGCATTGCCTGCCATTTCGCCAACATTGGCCTCGACGTGCTGTTGTTGGACATCGTACCACGCGAACCTAACGACAAGGAGAAGGCCAAGGGACTAGACACTTCCCACCCTGCCGTGCGCAACCGTATCGTCAACGACGCCCTCCAATTTGCGCTCAAATCCAACCCATCCCCCAACTATCACAAGTCCTTCGCAAGTCGCATCACCACGGGCAACTTCGAGGACGACATGGCCAAAATCTCCGATTGCGACTGGACCATTGAGGTGGTTATCGAGGATTTGAAAATCAAGAAAATCATCTACGACCAGGTAGAAGAACACCGTAAACCTGGTACGCTCATCACCTCCAACACTTCTGGCATTCCTATCCATTTGATGTCTGACGGCCGAAGCGAGGATTTCCAAAAACATTTCTGTGGCACGCACTTCTTCAACCCGCCACGCTATCTAAAGCTCTTTGAGGTCATCCCAGGTCCAAAGACCGACCCAGCAGTGCTGGACTTCTTCATGGATTACGGGGACAAGTTCCTCGGAAAAACCACCGTCCTCTGTAAGGACACGCCGGCGTTTATCGCCAACCGTGTGGGCATTTTCTCCATTATGAACGCCTTGGAAACCGTATTGGAGCTGGGCATGACCGTGGAGGAAGTGGACAAACTTACTGGACCTGTTATCGGCCGTCCAAAGTCCGCTACTTTCCGCACGATGGACGTCGTGGGTAACGACACCTTAATTAAGGTGGCCAACAACCTCTACGCAACCCTGCCGAACGACGAAGCACGCGACAGCTTCAAGCTTCCGGAACTCCTCCAAAAAATCGAGGAGAACCAATGGTTTGGAGACAAGTCGGGACAAGGGTTCTACAAAAAGACGAAGGAAAACGGCAAGAAGGTCATCCTTTCCTTGGACCTCAAAACCTTTGAATACAGCCCACAGGAGAAGGTCAAGTTCCCTGTTTTGGAACAGACCAAAGCCATCGACAAGGTAAAAGACCGCTTCAAAATTCTACTAAAGGATAAAGGCAAGGCGGGGGATTTCTACCGCAAGACCTTCTTCAACATCTTCAAATACGTTTCCAACCGCATCCCTGAGATCGCCGATGAACTTTACAAAATCGACGATGCGCTCAAAGCAGGATTCGGCTGGGAAATGGGCCCATACGAAACTTGGGATGCCGTTGGCGTAGAACACGCTGTGGCCATGATGAAGGAAGCTGGATTGGCTCCCGCCCCTTGGGTGGACGAGATGCTTTCCAAAGGCATCACCAGTTTCTACAAGGTCGAGAACGGCACCAAGCATTACTACGACATCCCAAGCGGAGCCTACAAAAAGGTTCCAGGCTTGGACGAGTTCATCCTTTTGGACACCCTCCGCGATTCAAAAGTGGTGTGGCAAAACGCTGGCGTCACCTTGTTCGACATCGGCGATGGCATCCTCAACTTAGAGTTCCACACCAAGATGAACACCATGGGTAGCGAGGTGATCCAAGGGATTATGAAAAGCATCGATATCGCCGAGGAAAAATACCAAGGCCTTGTTATCGCCAACGAAGGAGCCAACTTCTCGGCAGGTGCTAACCTCGGCTTGGTGTTTATGTATGCCACCGAACAGGAATACGACGAAATTGACATGATGATCAAGGCTTTCCAAACGGCCATGATGCGCGTGCGCTATTCAGCTATTCCAGTGGTTGTAGCTCCTCACGGTATGGCGCTTGGTGGTGGTTGTGAAATCACATTACATGCCGATCGGGTAGTTGCTTCTTCCGAGCTCTACACTGGACTCGTAGAATTTGGCGTAGGCTTGATTCCAGCCGGTGGTGGCACCAAGGAATTCACCCAGCGCGTCTCTAAAAACATTGAAGACGGCGACATCCTTGTCAATGCTTATAAGAACGCCTTCCTAAATATTGGTATGGCCAAGGTATCCACCTCAGCCCATGAAGCCTTCGACTTGGGTATCCTCCAAAAGGGCGACAAGGTGGTAATGAACAAAGCCCGCCAAATCGCAGAGGCCAAGAAAATCGCACTGGAAATGGCCGAAGCTGGATACACGCAAAAACCTCAGAACAAGGATATCAAGGTACTCGGAAAACAAGTATTGGGCATGTTCCATGTCGGCGCACATTCCATGTACTCGGGTGGTTACATCAGCGAGCATGACATGAAGATTTCCCAGAAACTGGGATACATTATGGCCGGTGGTGACCTTTCTGCTCCTACTCTTGTCTCCGAACAATATCTCTTGGATCTCGAACGCGAGGCATTCCTTTCATTAACAGGTGAGCGGAAAACCTTGGAGAGGATTCAGAGCATCCTAACAACAGGAAGGCCGTTGCGGAACTAAGCTTGATTTTTTGATGGACGAGAGTGTCCATCAGGCATACTACTGAAAATTGCCATTGTTGGGACAAAGGACTTACGTCCTCTGCTAAGGAGAACCGCCCTTTCAGGGCTACACAAAGAACTTAGCCCTGAAAGGGCGGTTCTCCTTAGCGATGGGTGAAACCCATTGACATTGGATTACACACATTTAAAGCAATCATCCTATGGAAGCATATATAGTTCAAGGATTCCGATCAGCAGTAGGAAAAGCCCCACGCGGTGCCTTCCGTTTCTACCGCCCCGATGATCTCGCAGCGGACGTCATCAAACACCTGATGTCCACCATGCCGCAGATTGACCATAATGAAATTGACGATGTAATTGTTGGCAACGCAACTCCTGAGGCTGAACAAGGCCTCAACGTAGGCCGAATGATTTCATTGATGGGCTTGGATACCGAAAAAGTACCAGGCATGACTGTCAACCGATACTGTTCATCAGGCTTGGAAACAATCGCCATTGCATCGGCAAAAATCAAAGCCGGTATGGCTGACTGCATCATCGCTGGTGGCGTGGAATGCATGAGCCCGATTCCATTTGGCGGATGGCGCATCGTACCTAACCACGGCGTAGCCACCAAGCACGCAGATTGGTACTGGGGCATGGGACTTACAGCCGAAGCCGTAGCCAACGAGTTCAAGGTCTCCCGAGAAGATCAAGACGCCTTCTCCTTGAAATCCCACGAAAAGGCGCTTAACGCCATCAAAGAGGGAAAATTCAGGGATGAAATCGTACCAATCAACATCGAAGAAACCTACCTCGATGCCAACGAAAAGAAGAAAACACGAAGCTTTACTGTGGACACCGACGAAGGTCCACGCGCAGGTTCCACCATGGAAGCCATGGCAAGGTTGCGTCCCGTGTTTTCAGCAAGAGGCTCGGTTACAGCAGGTAACTCTTCGCAGACATCAGATGGTGCGGCTTTTGTTATGGTAGTTTCAGAGGATTTCCTCAAGCGACACAACCTGACCCCAATCGCCCGATTGGTCGGCTACTCGGTCGCTGGATTGGAACCACGGATCATGGGCGTCGGCCCGATTTACGCCGTTCCAAAAGTCCTCAAACAAACAGGTCTGTCACTTAACGACATCAACCTCTTCGAGCTTAACGAAGCCTTCGCATCACAGTCCGTCGCCGTCGTCAAAGAACTCGGCATCAACCCGGATATCGTCAACGTCAACGGAGGAGCCATCGCCCTCGGTCACCCGCTCGGCTGCACCGGCGCAAAGCTTTCCGTTCAAATCTTCAACGAACTCAAACGCAGGCAGCAGAAATACGGTATCGTCACCATGTGCGTGGGAACCGGTCAAGGTGCCGCAGGAGTTTTCGAAATGCTTTAATACAGTGCACAGTTATCAGTTATCAGTTAACAGCCGACCAAGGCGGAAGCGTGAGTATCAATATTCACACATAACTGAGGTTTCTATTGAAACCCACTCCCCATAACTGACAAGTGATAACTGTTAACTGATCCCTGTTAACTGATAAACTTTCCGCTTATGTCCAACTCCACCCAAAACCACGTAAAAGGCGGGCAATTTTTAATCACGCCCGGTCATGCTTCTTCCACCTTCATCCCTGAGGAATGGACTGAAGAACAAAAAATGATGGCCCAAACCTGTCAGGATTTTCTTGAAAAGGAAGTCTCTCCACATTTGGAGCGCATAGACTCCATGGAAGAAGGCCTGATGCCAAGCATCTTGGATAAAGCCGGAGAAATGGGATTGCTTTCCATTTCTATTCCGGAAAAATACCAAGGCTTTGGCGGTGATTTCAACACCAGCCTCCTCACTACTGAGGTATTGGGTGGCGGACATTCATTCTCTGTAGCCTTGGCTGCACACACAGGGATTGGTACACTTCCAATTCTCTACTTTGGCAATGATGCCCAAAAGGAGAAATACCTCCCAAAACTGGCTTCTGGAGAATGGAAAGCCAGCTATTGCTTGACCGAGCCTGATTCTGGTTCGGATGCTTTGGCTGCCAAAACCAAAGCGGTACTCAGCGCTGATGGCTCCCACTATGTCCTTAACGGGCAAAAAATGTGGATTACCAACGCAGGCTTTGCCGATGTATTTATCGTCTTCGCACAAATCGACGGTGATAAATTCACAGGCTTCATCATCGAAAAGGGCACTGAAGGTCTCACCCTCGGTAACGAGGAGAAGAAGATGGGCATCAAGGGTTCCTCTACCCGTCAGGTCTTCCTGTCGGACTGCAAGGTTCCAAAAGAAAACGTGCTTGGCAATATTGGTGAAGGACACAAAATTGCCTTCAATATTTTGAACATTGGCCGAATTAAGTTGGCCGCCGCAACCTTAGGTGCTGCAAAACAAGTGGCCAAGAATGCGGTGAAATATGCTAACGAGCGTTCACAGTTCAAAACCAAGATTTCCACCTTTGGCGCTATCCAACAAAAGTTGGCGCAGCAAGCCATCCGTATTTATGTGTTGGAATCGGCCCTCTATCGCGCATCTGACCAAATCCGCCAATTGGAAGAAAAGCTCCATTCGGAAGGCATGAGCTATGAAGCAGCCTTGTTGCAAGCCGCACAAGAGTTTGCCATCGAATGCGCGCTTCTGAAAGTAGCGGGATCTGAAATGTTGGATTTCGTGGTGGACGAAGGCGTTCAAATCTTCGGTGGTTATGGCTTCTCGGCAGACTTCCCGATGGATCGCTCCTACCGTGATTCGCGTATCAACCGCATCTTTGAGGGTACCAACGAGATCAACCGCCTCTTGATGCTGGACATGTACTTCAAGAAAGCCATGAAAGGCGAGTTGGATTTGTTAGGCCCAGCCAAAGCGGTTCAACAGGAGCTCATGGGCATTCCAGACTTTGGTGATGCACCTACCAGCCCGATTGAAATTGCCGAGAAGCAAATCGAAAGCCTGAAGAAAGCGGCCTTGATGGTAGCGGGCGCGGCCGCTCAGAAGTTTGGACCAAAACTTTCCCATGAGCAGGAAATCTTGATGAACTGCGCCGACATGATCACCGAGTTGTATCAAGCTGAATCGGCATTGCTCCGCACCAAAAAACTCATGGAAAGCAAAGGCGAGGACGCGGTGAAAATCCAACTGGATATGACCATGACCTTCCTTTATGACGCCACCGAGAAGGTTGCAAAAGCTGGCAAGGACGCCATTGCCTCATTTGCTGAGGGTGATGAGAAGCGCATGATGCTTCTTGGCCTCAAGCGTTTCACCAAGATTGACCCAGTCAACGTGAAAGAAGCTCGACGCCGAATTGCCAAGGTGCTTATTGACGCTAACGATTTTGTTTTCTAATAGATTACAAAAACCTACACCAAGCCACTGACTTAAGGGTCAGTGGCTTTTTTATGAAAAAAAACTTTTCAGGAGGCAACCAATCGCATTTTCAACCCTAATAGTTATAGGAAGCTGGGAAACAGTTCCCCCAGACTGCAGCTTCCATATCTTCCCCATTTTTTACAGCCGGTTAGTTCCCCCAGACTGACCGGCTTTTCTTTTTTTAGGAAGTCCCTCGCATAGAATCCACCCTATCTTTGTAAGAAAGTCTAAAAACTTACGGCTTTCCCCTACAAACCTTGTTTGTTTTGGGGTTTGAAGTCCTTATTTTTGGAGCCAATCTGACAGCGTGTGCGATTTTTATCATAAGAGGTCGCATTCCAACTCTTTAGTATTACGCAAAATGGTCTTAAAGAAAATCCGTCAAAACACGGGACTACTTTTAGGTTTTGTGGTAATTGCCATGATCCTTTTCTTGTCCTCTGACTTCCTATTCAAACTTTTACAGCCAAAACCACAAGGTGACCAAGTCATCGGTGAAATTGCTGGAAAAGACATTCCACTCAATGAGTTTCAACAGGCTTTCAACGATGTGACTTTTGGACAGAATGTTCCAGAAGCACAAATGAAGCGATTCCGCGACCAAGCTTGGGATCAGTTGGTATTTGACAATGCTTACGCCCAAGAATTTGAGGCTTTGGGTATTGACTTGACCAAGGACGAAACCAAAGACATGGTGAACGGTATCACCAAACTCCCTGCTTTCGCCACGGCACCTGTTGATCAAATCAATCAGTTTATTGAGGCTGTAAACAATGGTGAGCCGGGAGCGGTTGCAAACTGGGAGGCTTTCAAGAACTTCCGTCTCCGGGAGAAGTACAACAACTTGTTCAGCCAGTCGGTATTTGTTTCTACTGAGCAAGCCAAACAAAAGTACGCTACAGAGAAATCTACAGCTTCTTTTGACTACCTCTACGTTCCTTTCTACATGATTCCTGACAGTTTGGTAGATGTTTCTGATGAGAAACTTAATGCCTACTTGAAGGATCATCAAGATGAATTCGAAGGTAGCGAAGGACGTACCATCAAATTCGTTCGCTTTGATGTAGCTCCAACCACTAAGGACAGGGCTGAAATTCAAAAAGAAGTGAACGAAACTGCTGAGCAGTTCAAAGCAACGCCAAACACTGTTTCTTTTGCTGCTTCTAATTCAGACAATCCATCTTCTGCTTTCCCACAGCCTTACGGTTCATTGCCAGCAGATTTGCAGCAAAAGGCCAAGCCTGCTGAATTGACTGAAGGTGCATTCTTCGGCCCTTACCAACAAGGTAACGTGTACAAAATGTACAAGGTAGCCAAGGTTGAAACCATTGACTCCCTCGAATCAGTACAAGCCAGCCACATCCTTTTCAAAACAGACGGCAAGGATGCTGACGAAGTTCGTGAAACTGCTGAAGGTGTGTTGAAGCGCGTTAAAGATGGCGAGGACTTCGGAACGCTTGCTGCTGAATTCGGTGAGGATGGAACTCGTGCCAACGGCGGTAGCCTTGGTGAATTTGGTCGCGGCCAAATGGTGAAGCCTTTTGAAGAGGCTTGTTTCGATGCCAAAAAAGAAGGTCTTCTTCCTGAGTTGGTAGAAACTCAGTTTGGTTTCCACATCATCAAAATCGACCGTGTAGCTGGTCCACAAACACAGTTCACTGTAGCTTCCATTGAAAAGCAAGTGGCACCAAGCTCCCAGACGTATAAAGAAATCCGTCGTAAGGCGCGCAACTTCGCCACCAAAGCGAAAAAGGCTAATGGCGTTGAAGGATTTGAGGCTGCTGCAAAAGAAGATAGCTTGGTTATCACTTCTGCCGAGAACATCGCTCCTGGCACTGAGTTCGTAAGCGGACTTGGCAAGGTTCGTTCCCTCGTTTCTTGGGCTTACAATGACGAGCGTGAGATTGGCGAAGTTTCCTCTGTTGAGGATCTTGACAACTACGGTGGTTATGTTGTAGCTGTCCTTTCAGGAAAGCAAAGCAAGGACGAAGTAAGCTTAGACGGTGTTCGTGGTAAGGTTGAACAAGCGGTTCGCAAGGAGCAGAAAGGTGCTTTGATTCAGGAAACTCTTGCTGCTGCTGAGGGTGACTTGGACGCTAAGGTTAACGCCTTCAATGAAAAGCACGGTGCTGGAAAAGCCAGCAAGCGTACTGCTTCTAACGTAGCACTTTCTTCTAACAATGTTAGTGGAGCAGGCAACGAGCCAGCTGTAATTGGTACTGCCTTTGGATTGGACGCTGACGAGACCAGTGACATCATCATTGGTGACAACGGTGTATTCATCATCCAATTGAAAGCTAAAGAGGACGCTCAGGAAGTAGCTGACTACTCCAACACTAAGGAGAGCTTGGAAAGCCAGCAAATGGGTAGCCTCGCTACGAAAGCAAAACGCGCTATCGAAGAGGGTGCTGAAATCAAGGACTTCCGCTACAAGTTCTTCTAAGCATCACTCCCCAATAAATTTGAATCCCCTCTCCCATTTCGGAGAGGGGATTTTTTTTGCTCCAAACTTTTCTAACTCTGGGGCAACCCCACCTCTGTTCTCCCCTTCAAAAGGGAGGAGAAACCATCAGTCCATAGGCTAAAAACCATAATTGGTAAGTGTTGGCTATCACATTCTCCTCCCCTTGGATAAGGGGAGGACAGAGGTGGGGTTGAATCTTCCGCCTTATTACAACACCACAAAAACCCCATTTTTCAACATCACCTCAAATTATTTTTAGACAACCCTAAATTTTATTTTAAATACCATTAAATATTTATTTAGCTTTGTTTCAAAATAAGACAAACCACAGGGTTTCAATGAAGCACGCGCTTTACCTCCTTCTCTTCCTCAGTACATTTTTTAGTGGATTTGCCCACGACAACACCATTGACGGACATATTTCTGACGGCACTGACCCCATTCCTTTTGCCTATGTAAAGGCCACGATGGCCGACTCCAGTTTCAAGACAAGCGTGATGGCCGATGAAAACGGCTATTACATTCTTGGAGGCCTTCCTTCGGGAAACCTAAAACTGGAATTCTCTGCAATGGGTTTTTTGGTGGAAAAAAAGGAGCTGAGCTTGGGTCATGAGCAAACCCTCCATCTTGAAATCACTCTGGTTGAGGACATTCTCACCTTGGAAACGACCGTCATCACTGCCACGCGAAGCGACGTCCGCAAACAAGATGCTCCAGCCTTGGTACAGGTGGTAGACAAAAAGACCATTGAGCAAACCAACTCACAAAACTTGGCCGAAGCCATCACCTTCCAGCCAGGGGTTCGCTTGGAAAACAACTGCCAAAACTGTGGTTTCTCTCAAGTGCGCATGAACGGGCTGGATGGCCCCTACTCTCAAATCCTGATTGACGGCCGACCGATTTTCAGTGCTTTGAACGGGGTATATGGTTTGGACCAAATCCCAGCTTCTATGATTGAGCGCATCGAGGTGGTGCGTGGCGGTGGATCAGCTCTTTATGGTGCTAATGCGATTGCGGGCACCATCAACATCATCACCAGAGATCCACTTTACAATGAGTACTCCATCTCGACCAACTCCGCATTGATTGGAGGAAAAACACCAGACCATGCTCTCAACCTCAATGGCTCTGTGGTGGACAAAGACTTGAAATCGGGCATCAGCTTTTTCGGCAGTTTCCGTAACCGACAGCCTTTTGATGCCAATGATGATGGCTTCTCTGAAATCACCCTTTTGGAGAACAATACGTTTGGCATCAAAGGATTTTACAAGCCTAAAAAGGGACATCGTTTTGGCATCGAATTACATAGCATGAACGAGTTCCGCCGTGGGGGCAACCTCTTTGAGCGTCCAGCTCACCTTACGGACGTAACCGAGCAATTGGACCACCAAGTTTTTGGCGGGCAACTCACCTATGACCTCGAATCAAAAAACGAACGTAATCATCTAAACACCTACCTCTCCGCCCAACATACAAAGCGTGGGAGTTATTATGGTGGAGGTGGAAACGTGGATTGGTCACAGGCGCAAACACTACAGGACAGCTTGGACTTCTATCAACAAACCAGCGAGGCTTCTAATTTCTACGGCAACACCACAGACCTCACCCTTGTTGGTGGCATCCAGTTCTCTCATGATTACCCAAAATTCCTGAAGGGAGACGCTAATCTGACCACAGGCATCGAAAGCAATTACAATGATGTGGTTGACGAAATGCCAGGCTATGGCCGTGCGATTGACCAATCGGTGTTCACCACAGGCGTTTATGGTCAATTCTCATTTGTCCCTCTGAAAAAAACCACGGTGTTGGTTGGCCTACGTTCTGACAATGTTTTCATCAACGGCAACTACAGCTTTGTGGGAGATGAAACACAAACTACCGACCTCTTTCTTCCAGCGATTAACCCTCGTTTGAATCTCAAACATGATTTGAATGACCACTTGAGTCTTCGTGCGGGTTATGGCCGTGGGTTCCGCGCTCCACACGCATTCAATGAGGACCTACACATTGCTACTGTTGGCGGTGAAGCCCAATTTATTCGGCTCTCGAAGGATTTGAAACAAGAATCATCAGATAGCTACACGGCCTCCATCACCTACACGAATACGGAGAAGAAAACCCAGATGCTTTTGACCTTGGACGGCTTTTACACCGTTTTGCATAATCCATTCGTGAACGAATACCTTCCTGAAAGCCAGCAACAAGAAAACTTTGCCCTTTTGGAGAAACGCAATGGAGACGGCGCAAAGGTGGCTGGACTGAACTTGGAGGCGAGTATTGCCCCTTCCAAAAAATGGCAATTCCAGTTTGCGACCACCATTCAACAATCCACTTATAACGAAGAGGAAGTTGTGTTTGAGAATGAAAACGGTGAGCAAGTCACTACCAAGAATTTGCTTCGCTCCCCAAACGTCTATGGGTATGTGACCACAAACTGGAAACCCATCAAACCGCTTCAAGTGTCCTTGTCAGGAGTTTACACGGGGTCGATGTTGACACCGCACATTCTGCCAGAGGAAACTATTCTGGTGACCACACGTGATTTCATGGAGTTCAATTTGCGCTTGGCCTACACCATTAAAGTTGGAAAGGAACACAAAGTACAGTTATCCACAGGTGTGCAAAATATCTTCAACGCCTATCAAGATGACTTTGATTCGGGAGCCGAGCGTGATGCCACTTATGTCTACGGCCCTACTCGACCTCGCACTTTCTTCGTGGGCCTCAAATTGGGAAATTTCTAAGTGCATTTTGAAACCTCTCGAATACCTGTACGTAAACAACAGAAGTATGCGCCACTCATTTTAAGATGATTGGGTTTGGTTAGGGCTCCCTGCGGGGAGCCTATTTTTTTGCCTTGATTTTGATGCCAAGCCAAACAGCATCCCCTTCGGATTATCTCCGTAACTTGCGGTCATGATTATTCCTGGAAGTTACCATACCCTTACGGCCTCTCGTCTCAGCGACTTTGGCATGTTCCTCAAGGACGAAAAAGGCGAAGAAGTGCTCTTGCCAAAACGCTATCTCTCAGATGAATTGGAAGTAGGCGACGAAATTGAGGTGTTTATTTACACTGATTCGGAGGACCGTTTGGTAGCGACCACCATAAAACCATTGGTTTCCAATGGCACCTTTGCCATGTTGAAGGTGAAGGATGTAACTCCGCACGGCGCCTTTTTGGAATGGGGACTGGAAGGCAAGGACCTATTCGTTCCTTACCGCAATCAGCGAGACAAAATGAAGGTGGGTGAATACCATTTGGTGACCACGTATGCCGACAACCTTTCAGACCGTGTGGTGGGCACTTCCAAAATCGGAGCGTTCATCTCCAACCATGAATTGACGATTGAAGAAGGCCAACATGTCAACATCCTAATCTGTGAGCCACGCGAACGTGGATTCCGTGTGTTGATCGAAGACAAGCATTGGGGAATGATTTACTCCAGCGAGATTTTCAAGGATATCAACATGGGCGACCGCATGGAGGGCTTCATCGTCAAAATCCGCCCTGACAACAAAATTGATGTCAGCATCAGACAAAGCGCCAGCAAGGAGATTTCTGGAACTGAAGGAAAAATCTTGCAAGCGCTAAACGATAATGACGGCTTCCTCCCGCTCCATGACAAAAGCTCACCAGACGAGATTTATTCAAGCTTAGGGATTAGCAAGAAGGTCTTCAAAAAGGCCATCGGCGGACTATACAAGGCGAAGAAAATCTCGATGGAGAAGAACGGAATTCGTATTCTTTAAGACCTTAGATTTTACATAAGTGTTTTTCAAATCACCTGCCAACAGCTGAAAGCTTTGGCAGTGTGGTTTGAAAAACACTTATGTTGGAGAAATCACACTGCCAAAGCCTACGGCTGTTGGCAGGTGACACCACATATCACTTCAGTTACCTTGCCTCTAAACTCCCCAAAAATGGCATTGATCAAAAAAGTACGCGGATTCACTCCCTCATTTGGCAAAGGTTGCTGGTTAGCAGAAAACGCCACGATTATTGGCGAGGTGGAAATGGGCGACGAATGTAGTGTTTGGTTCACAGCCGTTGTGCGTGGCGACGTAAACCACATTCGTTGCGGAAATCGCGTGAATATTCAAGACGGAGCTGTGATTCACGGAACTTTTGAGAAGGCAGGCACTACCATAGGAAACAACGTCTCCATTGGTCACCGCGCCATGGTTCACGGCTGTACGATTGAGGATAATGTGTTGATTGGAATGGGATCAATTGTGATGGACCATTGCCATATCGGCACCAATTCCATCATCGCCGCTGGAGCGGTTGTCCTTGAGAACACAGTAGTGGAACCGAATAGTATTTATGCTGGAGTGCCAGCTAAAAAAGTAAAATCCATTGACCCTGAGCAGACTGAGGGAATTGTTCAGCGAATCGCTGGCAACTACGTCAAATATGCCAGCTGGTATGATGAGGATTAATCAAAAAGCCCCTAAGAACTTAATAGTCTTAGGGGCTTTTTGATATTATTTTATCTTCAACAATGCCTCCACATTCGGCGTAAACTCCACCAATTTTTTCCTTCCCTCCAAAAAAGTGAGGTCCATCAAAAAAGAGAAACCCGCCAGCTCCGTCACGGAACCCACTAACTTAGCCGCCGCCACACCAGTTCCTCCTGTAGCCAACACATCATCGTGGATCACGACTTTAGCGCCAGCTTGAAATGCATCTTCATGCATTTCGATAATATCAGTACCATACTCAAGGGCGTATTCCTCTGAAACAGTCTTGTAAGGAAGTTTGCCTTTTTTGCGGATTGGGGCCCATGGAATACCCAGCTTTTGGGCGATGGCTGGCCCAAAGAAAAAGCCTCGTGATTCAATACACGCCAAGGCCTCAGCACCCATAGCCTCTACTTGTTTGGCCATTGCGCCAACAATTTGCTCGTACAGGGTTGGGTCAGAAAGTAATGGAGTAATGTCTTGAAAGACAATTCCTTTTTTGGGGAAGTCCTCAACTTGGCGTAATTTTCTCTCGATTTTTGAAATCAAATCCATGGTTTTTAAAACCTTTTGAGCTGGATTCACGTTTCCAGCCATTCTAAACATCCCAAAACTACATCAAATTGATGAAGAAGATTTTCCTTCTCGCCAGTTTCTTGACTGCCTTTGCATGGAATGCCTTGGCACAAGACAATGTAATTAAATTGAACCTTCCTCGATTAGTATCTGGGAAAATCTCCCTAAACTATGAGCGTGTTCTAAGCCCAGGACTTTCAGCGAACGTAGAACTGAACTATGCTATTCCACGTTCTCCTGGATATTTTGTAAATAGTGCCGTAGAGGGAACAAATGCTGACTTAGCGGCACAACTCAAACTTTCATCCTTTGCAATTACTCCTGAATTACGCATCTATACCTCTTCTGTTCGCTCCACCCCCCGAGGTTTTTACTTTGCTCCTTACTTTCGATTTGCAAACGCAAAACTCGAAGGCTCTGTTGATGACGGAACCTACCAAACAGAGGCCTCAGGGTCAATCAATACATTCGTTGGTGGTGTAAGCATTGGTAACCAATGGTTAATTAATGACCGAATCTCCATTGATGTTACTTGGATTGGACTCGGTTTTGGCCGTTATGGACTAAATTTCACTGGGACTACAAATGACCCAGATATTGATTTTATCCAAGATGTTGCTAACATCGCAGAAGCCATTCCAATGATTGAGTTTGAAGCTACTGGAGAAGCAAACAATGCTAAAATCAAAGCAAATGTACTTGCACCACATTACCGCATTTTAGAAGTCCGCCTTGGCTACGCCTTCTAAGCACTGAGATTTTTCATTGCAAAGCCCTCCACTTGATTGTCAGGTGGAGGGCTTTTCTTTTGTACCTTTGCAGGCGCAATGGAACTTCTCCGACACATCGGCCTCCTCCTCAAGAAGGAATTCACCCTCGAATGGCGCCAACGCAACAGCCTGTACAGCCTGTTGCTCTACATTGGCGGAACGGTATTCATTTGCTACCTGAGCTTTGCCTTGAAAACCAACAAACTGGGTCCCATCACATGGAACGCCCTGTTTTGGATCATTTTTTTGTTCGTGGCCATCAGCGCCATGACCAAGAGCTTTGCTCTGGAAAAAAAGGAGCGAAACTTCTATTACTATTACATCACCAGCCCCGAGGCGATCATCCTTTCCAAAATCATCTACAACATCATCCTGATGGTGGTGTTGGCGGGACTTACGGTTGGAGGTTTCACCATGGTGATGCAAATCGAAATCCTTGACCCTGAAATCTTTTTGCTGAATTTGCTGTTGGGGGCAATGGGCTTTGCCAGCACCCTGACCTTGGTTTCAGGAATTGCGGCCAAGGCCGAGCATCAGGGAACGCTGATGGCCGTATTGAGCCTTCCCATTGTCATTCCGATGTTGCTGGTGCTCATCAAGGTATCAAATCATGCCATTGACGGCCTAAGCCGTGGGCTTATCGAAGGGGAACTCATCACCTTGGGCGCCCTAAACGTGATAGTTGTCGCCGTTTCTTACATCCTCTTTCCGTATCTTTGGAAGAGTTAATCTGAGTAGCACACTCATGAAATCAGCTTTGAATATCTCACAGTCTGAAACCGCCACTGCCACCAAAAAGGAAACGTCCTTTTTGCCCATCCTCTTGGGCTTGTTGTTCGCCGCAGGATTCGCCGCAAGCACTTGGTACACCTTCCTCAGCCCTGAGTTAGAAAAAAGGACTAGCTACATGCTGTTCTTGGCCGAGCTGATTGGCTTCGCCTTCGCCGTGGTCAAAACCAAAAGCTGGAAAAGCTTTGGTGTTGGATTGGCGCTATACACCGTCATCGCTGGCTTTATGGGCCATGTGCCTCGTCAGGACATCCTGAACGAGACAATTCGCAACCTGTATTTCCACGTGCCGATGTGGTTTGGGATGATCATCATGATGTTCGTGTCGGTCATCTATTCCATCAAATACCTTCGCAAAGGGGAACTTCAGCACGACAACGTTGCCAATTCCTTTGTGGAAACCGCCACGATTTTCGGGCTGTTGGGCTTGAGCACAGGCATGATTTGGGCGAACTACACATGGGGACATTTCTTCCCTGCCAAAGAGGTAAAACTGAAGTTTGCGGCCATCGCATTGTTGGTCTATTTCGCTTACCTCATTTTGCGTGGCGCCCTACCAGACGACATCAAAAAGGCACGCATCAGTGCCATCTACAACATCTTCGCCTTTCCGGCCATGATTACCCTCCTGTACATTCTTCCACGAATGTTCAAGGATTCCCTACACCCCGGCGCGGAAGGTAACCCTGCATTTTCAGACATGGATTTGGACAATACCATGCGTGTGGTATTCTACCCTGCCATCATCGCTTGGACGCTGATGGGCGTTTGGGTGGCAAGCCTGAAAATCCGTATTAGAAACGTACAGATTCGCCTCTGGGACTGAATGTAATTGTGAGAAACAAGCGGACGATTGCGCCAGCATATTTCCGTCAATAACCATATGAAAAAGCTACTCTCCCTTCTTCTAAGCCTTGTGGCAATTACTGTTTCTGCTGTGGCGGAGACTGCGAACAAGGAAATTCCAGCCATGGCCGACGGCATGCGCTCCGACGGAAAAATCTGGGTAGTGATTGCCGTAGTGGTCACCATCCTTGGTGGACTGGTTGCCTACTTGGTATCTGTGGACAAAAAGGTGTCCCGTTTGGAAGATGAAGTTGAATCCTTAAAAGGCTGAGATGAAAAAATCACACATTATCGCCTTGGTCATGATTGTCGTATCTGGATTCCTAATTTTCAATTTAGGAGAAGAGTCCAGTTCCTACGATAGTTTTGCAACTGCCCGCGAACGCGCCAAAGTTGGCGATTCTAAGAGCACACACGTTGTTGGCAAACTCAAGAAGGATGCAATGGGTGAAATTGTCGGTTTGGAATACAACCCACAGGTAAACCCAAACCTCTCCAAGTTTATCTTGGTAGACACCCTTCAACAGGAAGAAATGGTGACCCTTTACCAACCATTGCCACCTGACTTGGCTAAATCTGACCGTGTGGTTGTCATTGGAAAATTTCAGAATGATAAATTCATCGCTGATGAGGTCTTGCTAAAATGCCCTTCCAAGTACGAAGAAACTGAAGTGAAGTAAGGGTAGAGACAAAGGCATCGCCTTGTCTCCACTGACCGCACATTTTGTCTGAACACAAGCGGACGCTTGCGCCAGATTATACCCAAAATACTGTGAAGACAAGGCAGTGCCTTGTCTCTACGTACGCACGCACCAACCCATCTCCTATGCGCTCCCACATTGGCGATATCGGCCACCTCTTTACCATCATCAGCTTTATAAGCGCCCTATTGGGCGTTTTTGCGTATTGGAACGCCTCCAACAAAAAAGCCTTGGAGGAACAGACCAATTGGAAAACCTTTGCCCGCGGGCTCTTCGGCTTGCACGCCATTTCCGTTTTGGGCATCGTGGTGAGCCTGTTCATGATTATCAAAAATCATTGGTACGAGTACCATTACGCATGGAACCACTCGTCGAACAGCCTGCCGGTTTATTACATGGTTTCTGCCTTTTGGGAGGGGCAGGAAGGTAGTTTCCTATTGTGGGTGTTCTGGCATGCGATTATTGGATTGCTGTTGCTGAAATGGGCGAAATCTTGGGAGGCGCCTGTGATGACGATATTCCTCGGCATTCAAGCCATCTTGGTTTCCATGATTTTGGGTGTGGTAATCGGCGACGCAAAAATTGGTTCCTCACCTTTCTTGACCATGGCGCAAGCCATGCCTGAGGCGCCTATCTTCCAGAACAATCCTGATTTCGTTCCTGAGGACGGCACTGGCCTCAACCCTTTGTTGCAGAACTATTGGATGGTGATTCACCCTCCTACCCTCTTTTTGGGCTTCGCCCTAACGCTTGTTCCATTTGCCTATTTGGTAGCAGGATTGTGGAAAGAGAAATACACAGAGTGGGTAAAACCTGCCATGAATTGGGGTTTGCCAACGGCATTGATTCTTGGTACAGGCATCATGATGGGCGCCTATTGGGCCTATGAAACCTTGAACTTTGGTGGTTATTGGAACTGGGACCCTGTGGAGAATGCCGTGTATGTGCCATGGTTGATTCTTGTGGCGGGCATTCACGCCATGATGATTGCCCAACGCCGAGGCACTGCCATGAAGCTTTCAACCTTGTTGATTGCTGGCACTTTCTTCCTCATCATCTACTCCACGTATTTGACGCGAAGCGGAGATTTGGAGGATGCCTCCGTTCACTCCTTCACGGATGCGGGCATGGGCTTGCAGTTGCGTATTTTCCTGTTGGCCCTTATGGTCGGCATCACGGCATTGATTGCTTGGCGCTGGAAAAAACTGCCTTCCGACGAAAAAGAAACAGAAACCTACAGTCCTGATTTTTGGGTGTTTATCGGCATCGCCGTTATCTTCATTTCCAGCATCCAGATTTTGGCAGGAACCTCCATTCCTGTTTTCAACAAGCTGTTCAACACGCATGTGGCTCCGCCAGCTAACCAAGTCCAGTTCTACAGCCGAATCCAAATCTGGTTTGGCGTAGGCTTCAGCTTCTTGGCGGGCTTTGGTCAATACCTTTGGTGGAGAGGCGCAAACAAGGCAAACTTCTCTTTGCTCCTACGCAAAGCTTCCTATTACGGCATCGCCACCCTATTCGTAGGGTTTATTGCTGTGATGCTCACCAATACGTTCATTCCAGAAATTGGACAACGCGTTTTGGAGGCTGGCGTCGAAAATGACGAAGCCAAGAGCAAAATCGTGGTGGACATGTTGGCTTACGTGCTCCTTTTTGCAGGAGGATTGTTTGCCATCATTTCAGGGGGATTGGCATTGAGCAAATTGCTCAAGAAAAATCAGTTCAAACTGGCAGGTGGCGCTGTGGCGCACTTGGGCTTGGGCATTATGCTTATCGGTATCCTTTTCTCAGCGGGATTCTCCAATACGCTTTCCAAAAACTTGACGGCAGAAGTGATTTCAGAGCGCCAGTCCGAGCAGTTCAATGCTGAGCACTTGATGCTCCGTCGCCATGTTCCAAAACGGATGGGCGAGTTTGTGCTTCGCTATAAAGGCATGCGCTTCGAGGCCGACGGTTTCCCAAGCTTTATTCCTGAAAGCAAACTTCTGCCATTAGTGGATGACACCGTATTGGCAGTTCGTGATATTGAATACGAGGGAAAAACCTACTTCAAACGTGGTGACAGCCTTCGCATCTTTGCGCAAGACACGTATTACGAAATTGAATTCACGGACAAAAACGGAAAGTCTTTCAGCCTGTTCCCTCGTGCTCAGGTCAATGACAACATGGGCTTGATTGCCTCTCCGGATACTCGCCACGAGTTTAACCGTGATCTTTACACCCACGTTTCCAGCATTCCAAACCTGAAAAACTTCCAGTGGCGAGGCGCGGACACCTTGAGGCTACGTGTTGGTGACACCACCTTTTTCAATGATTTCATCGCCATTTTGGACAGCGTTGGTCCTGCCAAAAAAATCCCCGGATTCAACGCCGAAAAAACGGACATCATGATGAGCGCTCATTTGAGCATTCTTGGTCGTGACACCGTTTTCACCGCCATTCCATCCTTGCTCATCCGCCATGCTTCCACGCCTTCGCAAGCGCAGATGTTCACCAGCACTGAGGATGTTCCAGACATCGGCCTTCAGGTGAAAATGGCGAACATCGACCCAAAAACAGGGATTTTCACCTTTGCGACTCGTAGCCGTCAAATGGACTATGTCGTCTTGAAAGTCTCTGAAAAGCCAATGATTAACCTGCTTTGGACAGGAACCATTCTTATCATCATTGGATTTGGCATTGCTTGGCGAAGGAGGTTGAAAGAAAATAAAGAGACATTAGACGTTAGAGTTTAGACATTAGCTTCAAGTTGTCGGAAGCTAACTTCTAATGTCCAAAAGCGAAGCGGTCTAACGTCTCATCCAATGGAAAACCTCTACGAAAAATTCGAATCCATCACCACCTTCATTTTTGATGTGGACGGCGTGTTATCAGACGGCACGGTGTTGGTTACGGACGAGGGACACCAATTGAGGCGCTTTTGGATTAAGGACGGTTTTGCTGTGACCCATGCCCTAAAAATGGGTTTCCGCGTAGCCTTCATTTCAGCAGGCAATGAAGAGAGCGTTCGCAAGCGCCTTGAATACCTTGGCGTCAAGGACATATTTTTGGGAACAAAAGACAAGGAAACTGTGTTCTCACACTATGTTCAGGAGCATGGGCTAAATGCTGATAAAATCCTGTACATGGGCGACGATATTGCTGATTTGGCTCCGCTAAGAATGGCGGGAATTTCAGCCTGTCCAGCCAACGCATCCAATGATATCTTGAACAGATGCGCCTATGTTTCCCCAAAAAATGGTGGCGAAGGCGCTGTTCGTGATATTTTGGAGAAAGTCCTGAAGGCTCAAGACAAGTGGCCTGTTTAAAATTGAGTAGATTTAAAAATGCTTTGTTCCATCTAGAACAAAGCCCTAAAACACCTTTTCTCATCTCAGATGCGCCGTTTCTTAAAACGTCTCTTCTATATCCTAATCCTCCCCATCGCTCTCCTTTTGGCTGTAGCAACGGGAGTATTGTATTTTTTCCAAAAGGACATCATCAAGCTGGTCGCCAAGGAACTGGAGAAGAACTTGGCCACGGACGTGTATGTCAAGAAGATGGAACTGTCCCTTTGGTCGCAATTCCCACGGGTCTCATTGGACTTGCTGGAACCAACCATTTGGGAGGCTGTTCCTGAAAGCAAAGACACCTTGTTAAGCGCCGAGCGTCTGTCACTGACCTTGGACATCATTCCTTTGATAAAAGGCGAAACGGTAATCAACCAATGCATTGCTGAAAACGGCTTTGCACGTGTCCGCATCGACAAAAAAGGCCAAGGCAACTACAACATCCTGAAGGCCGACACCACTCAAACCAAAGAGGAATCTCCTGTCCATTTTGACCTTCAAAAAGTCATCTTGAAGGACATTGACGTGTCCTACAGAGACGACCAAAATGACCAGCTGTATTCCTTGTATTCGAAATACAGCGAGGCGAGGCTGAAGAAGATTTATGAGGTGTTGGACATTGGTCTGCAAGGAACCTTGAGAACCAAACAGATCAAGGTGGCGGGCTATCGCTTCCTCAGGAACAAACCCTTGGAGATTTCCTGCGACCTACAATACAATGGTGCCACGGGCGTACTTCATTTTTCGCCTTCCATTCTTCAGTTTGGCCCCTCGGAATTCAAGCTTGAGGGAATTGTCCACACTGGCGATCGGGTGCGCATTGACTTGTCTTTGGATAGCCAAAAGGGAAACATTCAAACCCTGCTTTCCCTACTTCCGAATCAGTTCAGTCGCCATTTGAAGGATTACAAAAGCAAGGGCGATGTCTATTTCCAAGCGCGGATGAAAGGCAATGCCTCTGGGCATTCCTCTCCAGATATTCAGGTGGATTTTGGGTTTAAAAACACTTCAATTACCCATCCAGAATCTGGACTGACCATCAAAAAAGCCTCCTTGGATGGCCATTATGACAATGGCTCACAGCGCAATGCGCATTCATCCAGCGTCAGCCTGAAAGGCATTGAAGCCACCATCGGGAACAAGCCGTTCAAAGGTGATTTTAAATTGAGTAACCTCAATGCGCCATACATTGAAGCCTCTTGTTTTGGCACCTTTGAGTTGAATGAATTGGCGCGTCTGATTCCCAAGGAATACCTCAGTTCGGCGATTGGAACGGTGGATGTCCAACTTGATTTTGAAGGCAAACTCAAAGACTTGAAAAGCGCCTCAAGGGTGGACAAAGTCCGCACCACTGGCGAGTTGATATTCTCTGGTGTTGCTATGCGTTTAGCGAATCCTGATTTGACGGTTTCGGAAATGAACGGCAACCTGTTGTTCAACCGACGCAACTTGGGCATCTCGGAAATTACTGGAAAAATTGGCCAAAGCGATTTCCGCCTTCAGGGCTACTTCCTCAACTTCTTCCCTTACCTCTTGGCCGAGGAACCACACATGGACATTCGGGCGAGCATCGCCTCCCAAAACCTTCATGTGGATGAATTGATCAATGCGCTCAACCCACCAAAGGATTCCACCCAGATGGTTGAGCTTGTTGAAAACCCAGAGCCATTTACCCTTCCTTCCTATTTGAGCCTTGCGTTGGAATGTCAGGCAGACACGTTCTCCTTCAGGAAATTGACGGGAGAGGATGAAGGGCATCAACTAAAAGGCACCCTTAAACTCAAGGAAGAACGCTTAAGTTTTGAACAGGTTTCTTGTGAGGTGGCCAAGGGAAAAATCAGCGTGGACGGCTTTTTGAACGCCTCGGCTGACAACTACCTTCAGGTGAAAACCAAGCTGGATAACATTGCCATTGAGAAGGCTTTGTTCCTCTTGGAGAACTTCGACCAAGATTTCATCACGGACGAAAACATAAAGGGTATTCTTCATGCGGATGCTGATGTGCGTCTGCCTTTTGACCAATTCCTGAACCCGAATGTGAACGGCTTGCATGCCCGAATGGACATCGCTATCGACGAGGGCGCATTGGTTGATTTTGAGCCAATGATGGAAGTGGAGAACTTCTTGAAGCAAAAGAAATACAACAAGTTTTTGAAGGATGACCGTCTATCTGAAATCACCTTCAAGCGCTTGGAAAACACCTTCCAAATTGCAAACCGCACCATTTTCATCCCGAAAATGGACATCATTTCCTCGGCGCAGGACATTACCATTCAGGGAACGCAAACCTTTGACAACAAGATTGATTACGACATTTCTTTCCCAATAAAGAATCATGCGCGTCGTAATCGTCTGACCGAAGAAGGTCATCAACTCCAAGACTCCAAAGGTCTGCGACTGGACCTCAAAGTATTTGGCACTGTGGATAACTTCGATTTCGAAGTGGATAAAAAAGCCCTGTTGAAATCCACTGGAGAGATGTTGGCAAATAGCCTTACCAACACCGTCAAGTCTGATGATCAGCCCGAGGAACAAGCAATTGACTTGGACACCTTGGAGACTATCCATTAAAGAAAGGACAATATGGCCCGACTGCTTGGAGGCATCATAAGCATTTTTTCACTGCTCCTTTTTAACGCCTGCCATTCACCCCAAAACCTTTATGAACGGAAAGGGAGCATTGCTCCCAGCCATTCCCTTTGGGACTCCTTGCTTCACCAACACGTCCACAACGACCGAGTAGATTATCAAGGATTCCAAAAGGACAGCCTTGCACTGAATCAATATTTAGCCATCCTTAATGAGCATGCGCCATCACCGAATTGGACTAAGGAGGAACAACTGGCTTTTTGGATCAATGCCTACAATGCGTTCACGGTGAAACTGATTGTGGATAACTATCCTGTGAATAGCATCCGTGACCTCCACCCCACTCCATACATCCCGATGACCAACACGGTTTGGCACAAGAAACTATTCCAAATCAATGGTGAGGAAATCAACTTGGACCATATTGAGCACGGCATCTTGAGGAAAAAATTTGAGGAGCCACGTATCCATTTTGCCATCAACTGCGCATCGATTTCCTGTCCTGATCTTCGGGCGGAAGCCTATACCTCCAAAAAACTGGAAAAACAATTGGATGATCAGGCACGGGATTTTATCAACAATCCCCTGAAAAATAAAATAGGCCACCAAGAGGTGGCCCTATCTAAAATCTTTTCGTGGTTCAAAGGTGATTTCACTGAGGATGGAACCTTGATTGAATTCTTAAATCAGTATTCTGATAAGGAAATTCAGCCTTCGGCCAAGGTAAACCACCTTGATTACAATTGGGGACTGAACGATATCGCTACGCGATAACAAAGGACGTTGTCCTTTGCTGACAGATTTCGCCCTTACAGGGCTACCACTGTTCAGCCCTGTAAGGGCGAAATCCGTCAACGATGGATTAACATCCATCGATCCGATCAAACCAGAATAAAACCTTTTACAGCTTCCATAAACTCCACTGGCTTTTCAGCGTGTAACCAATGACCCGCCCCATTGACAGTGGCGAGCGTAGCTTTTGGGAATTGACGTTCGATGGCCAACCAGTCAGCATCCAGAATGTAATCGGAACGCTCACCTCGAACAAACAAGGTAGGCCCTTCATAGCCATAAGCCTCAGGCAAAGCCTCACCCACAATTTCAATGTTCTCGGTAATCACGGGAAGGTTCATGCGCCAAGCGAACTCCTTGTCCTCATTTCGATAGAGGTTTTTCAACAAGAACTGGCGAACGCCCATTTCGGAAATATAGCTGGCCAACTCCTTGTCAGCCTCTCCTCTTGATTTTAGCAAAGAAGGATCAATGGCGTTCAAGCCTTCCAAAATCCGCTGGTGATGAGGTGCGTAATATTTTGGAGCGATATCCGCCACGATCAATTTGGAGAGCTTATCGGCATGCTCCGAAGCAAAACGCATTACCGTTTTCCCACCCATGGAATGCCCCAATACAATTGGATTTTCCAGTTGGTGAGTCTCAATAAATTCAGCCAAATCACTGGCCATCACTTCATAGTTCCATTCATCACTGTGTGGTGAACGGCCATGGTTCCGCTGATCAACCAAATAGACGCTAAGCCCCCATTCGGCAAACTGCCCCGCCAAGGTCACCCAGTTATCAAGGGTGCCCATCAAACCATGAAGTATCACCAAGGACTGCTGTCCTTCTCCTACCTTTTTATAATGAAGCGTCATTACAGTTATCAATTAAAATGATTCAGTGAACAGTTATCGGTTAGCAGTTATCAACAGTTTGTAGTTGATGATGGAAGCGATTAAAAAAACTTACAGGACTCACACTTAAAGCCCTGTAAGGGCGAAATCCGCCAACGATGGATAAAATCCATCGACCCAAAACCAACATGATAACTGTTAACCGTTAACTGATAACTGCCTCAAGTACATTTGAATGGTGTTTTCCAAGCCGTAATAAAGAGCGTCACAAATCAAGGCATGGCCGATGGAAACCTCCAATAAGTTTGGAATGTGCTTTTGGAAATAAGCCAAGTTTTCCAAGCTCAAATCATGGCCAGCATTTAGCCCCAAGCCACATTCTTTTGCCTTCAAAGCCGACTGATAAAAAGCCTCAATAGCCTTTTCAGGAGAGGTCGGGTAATCATCAGCATAAGGCTCGGTATAAAGCTCTACCCTGTCGGCACCTACCTTCATGGCGCCTTCGACCATCTTCGGGTCTGCATCCACAAAAATGGAAACTCGGGAACCTATCGCCTTAAATTGTTGTACCAAATCCTTCAAGTGAGCTTCCTGCCTAATGGTGTCCCATCCTGCATTGGAAGTGATGGCATCAGGCGCGTCAGGAACCAAGGTTACTTGGTCGGGAACTACCTCGGAAACCAAGCGGATAAAGCGCTCATCGGGATTGCCCTCAATATTGAATTCGGTAGTCACTACCTTTTTGAGGTCCAAGCAATCTTGGTAGGTGATATGACGCTCATCAGGCCTTGGATGCACGGTGATACCTTGCGCACCAAAACGCTCACAGTCTTGGGCTACTTGAACAACATTAGGCACATTCCCACCGCGAGCATTTCGCAGGGTAGCCACCTTATTGATATTGACGCTAAGCTTTGTCATTTGCTCGGAAGAAGTTGGGGTTATGGTTGGGGTGTATTGTACAATGTATCATGTATTATGTACAATGATTTCCCGAATGTGATGCTCATTGTACTTAATACATGATACATTGTACATCTTCCCTATACGCACACCATCCCCGTTTATTTAAGTAAATTGCAAGGAATTTCCAGCTGGAAAATGCGGTGACGAAGTTAAACGAAAGTAAAACAATAACCTGAACAAGTCGACTTGCTCTTTTGTCCACTGTTCATATCAACTTGATTTGTGATAGAGACAACTATCCCTGCATCAAGTTGATATAAACACTGAACAAAATACCTGCGCCTTTGTAGTCCAGTTTATTATTTCACTTTCGTTAATTAATCCACTTCCAATACCGAAAATCATATATGAAAACACTCGACCTGATTATCATAATCCCCTTAGCTTGGGGCGCTTATAAGGGCTATAAAAAAGGCCTGCTGATGGAGATTTTCGGAGCCGTCGCCCTGTTTTTGGGCATTATGGGCGGATTCAGCCTTTTGGACGAGGGAATGAACATCCTACGGGAAATCAAACTGCTTGAAAATTCCAGATTACTGCCCCTCATAGCCTTCTTGGGCATCTTTGCGGGTATCATTTACGGTGTTCACCTCTTGGGGAAATTGCTCGAAAAAGCGATTGACACTACTCCCGCAGGAGCGTTGAACAACCTCGGCGGAGCATTATTGGGCATTTTGAAATGGGCCTTTACCTTCAGCCTCATTTTGTGGATGCTGGAAAAAGCCAACTACGACCCGCCAAGAGAATACACCCAAGGCACGGTGGCTTACCCTTATTTGGTGGAATACAGCCCTGTCATTATGGAAGAAGCCTCCAAGCTCCTTCCATTTGCAGAGGATTTGGTGGACCGTATCCAGTCTCAACTCGACCCGACATTGTTGAATAAGCTCAAGGCCAAAACGCCCCTATGACCCAAGGCCCTTCCATCCTTTTGTTGGATAACTTCGATTCCTTCACCCACAACTTGGCCGACTACCTCCGCCAATTGGGAGTGAATCCATTGGTCTATAGGAACAATACCCCACTCTCTGAGCTCACAAAACTTGACATCAAAGGAGTTATTCTTTCCCCTGGCCCTGGAAAACCTAAAGATGCAGGATGTTTGATGGAAGCCATCCAGCACTTTCACGACAAACTCCCAATACTTGGAATTTGCCTTGGCCACCAAGCCATCGGAGAGTTTTTTGGCGCGAAACTGGTCAAAGCCTCCAAACCTATGCATGGAATGACCTCGGTCATTACGCATAATCAAAAAGAACTTTTCAAAAATATTCCTCCCAGCTTCACCGTGGTGCGCTACCATTCCTTGGTGCTCACGGATTTGCCCAAAACATTGGAGGAAACAGCCTGGAGCGAGGAAAAAGCCTTGATGGGCTTTCGCCACAAATCACTTCCGCTTGAGGGTTTGCAGTTCCATCCCGAGTCAATTTTATCCGAGTTTGGCATGGAGATTCTCTCAAACTGGCTGTCAAAATTCATCAATAATTGAAAACCTTTTGGGCTTTGCCTAAATTTATGGGCTTAATTCCTGCGTTATTCTTTTGAAGCAAACGCTTCTTGGCTTGCGCAGGGCTTCACCAAGCGATTATGCTGACGATTCAAGACGACGGAAAACATCAATATATTGATGAGGGACAAGGCGAGGTACTGTTGCTGTTGCACGGTCTCTTCGGCACCTTGAGTAACTGGGATGCGGTGGTTGACCAATTCAAGGACCGCTACAGGGTGGTCATCCCCATGATGCCCCTCTACACCATCTCCGTCCCAAAAGCAGGCATCAAAGGACTTACAAAGTATATCGAAAGCTTTGTGGAGGACAAAGGCCTTAAGGACTTGACCTTGATTGGTAACTCCTTGGGTGGGCATATTGGCTTGTTCTACATCACCCGAAACGCTGAAAAAGTACGCCGACTCGTGCTTACAGGTAGTTCAGGGCTGTATGAAAACACCATGGGCGGAAGCTTCCCAAAACGTGGTAGCTATGATTTCGTACAAGAAAAAGTAGGCTATACCTTCTACGACCCAAATATTGCCACCAAGGAATTGGTGGATGAGGTGTACGATGTGACCACAAGTCGCTCAAAAGTATTGCGTGTGATTTCCATTGCGCGCTCCGCCCAAAAACACAACATGGGCAAGGACATTAAAAACATGCATGTCCCGACTTTGTTGGTATGGGGTTTGAACGATACGATTACACCACCGTTTGTGGCGCACGAGTTTCATAGCTTGATGCCTAACTCGGAACTGAAATTCATTGATGAATGCTGTCACGCTCCAATGATGGAGCATCCAGAACAATTCAATGCCTATTTAGAAGATTTCCTCGAAAGACACCCTTTATGATTGCAAAGGAGCAAATCAACCAAATGATTCCATTTCTTCGTCCCGAAGACTCGCCACAAAAGGCGTTGCAGTGGATGGAGGAACACAAAGTCTCCCACCTCCCAGTGGTTGACAACGGGGAATATTTGGGCATGGTTTCCGAAAACACCGTTTTCGAAGCCGAAGATTTCTCCGTTAATATTGGGCAATTACTCTTGGAACATCAGGATGTCTTCATCCGACAGAACAAGCATATTTTTGACGCCATCAAGCTGGCACATGAAAACCAACTAAGCATTGTCCCAGTACTTGCTGAGGACGATGCTTATGTGGGCCTTATTTCCCTCCCTGACCTTGTTAATGCATTCACTCAGTTAAGCGCATTACAAAACCCAGGTGGCATCATCGTTCTTGCCATCAAGGAGCGGGATTATTCAATGACTCAAGTAGCGCACATCATTGAGAACAATGGCGCAAAAATCTTGAGTAGCTACGTCCAAACTGACCCTGAGGACCACACCCAGCTCAAGCTTACACTTAAGCTGAACAAGACCAACTTATCCTCCGTCATTGCTTCTTTCGAGCGCTATGAGTACATCATTAGCGCACATTTTCAGGAAGAATCCGTTCCAGACGAGAATCTTCATCGCCTTAATGAATTTTTGAGGTACTTGGATATTTGATTCCCTTGTCTCAAAAGTAAAAGTGAAACAATAAAGTGGACAGCTAAGGCGACGCCATTTTGTTCACTGTTCGTAGCAAGTTGATGCAAGGATAGCCTTAGCTATCGTAAATCAAGTTGATACGGACAGCGAACAAAAGAGCAAGCCGACCTGTTCTGTTTATTGTTTTTCTTTTACAAAGGCTAAATTGGGGGCTCAAAGCATAAAGTACTTTTATGAAGATTGCCCTCTTTGGCCGTGCCTTTCGCCCTGAGCGAGAGCCATACATCCAACGACTATTAGATGAACTCAGCCAGCGTGATGTAAAAGTCATCATGTTCGCTCCCCTATTCCAGTTTCTCAAGGCTTCGGGAATCGTATTTGGCGATTACCCAATTTTTCAGCGCCCTGAAGATGTTAAGGATGTGGATTATGCCATAAGCATTGGTGGAGACGGCACTTTGTTGGAAACCGCAACATTTATTGGCGACAGCCAGATTCCAATCATGGGCATCAATGCCGGCCGATTGGGCTTTTTGGCAAATATCCCAATCGACAAAATTGAGCCTGCCATTCAAGCACTGTTTGAAGGCGGATACAAATTGGACTCCAGGAACCTGATTGAGCTCAATTCCAACAAACAGCTCTTCGGCAATCTCAACTTTGGGTTAAATGAATTCTCTGTGTTGAGGCGTGACACCTCCTCCATGATTACCATCCACACCTATATCGATGGGCAGTTTTTGAACTCCTATTGGGCGGATGGCCTAATCATTTCCACCCCTACAGGCTCAACAGGATACTCCTTGAGCTGTGGAGGACCGTTGGTGATGCCCAAGACAAACAACTTCATCATTTCCCCTGTCAATCCTCATAACCTGAACGTCAGACCGATGGTAGTTCCGGACAGTTGTGAGATCTCTTTGACGGTAGAAGGACGAAGCCATAGTTTTTTAGCATCATTAGATTCAAGATCTGTTGCAGTTGATGCCAATACTCAAATGACTATCAAACGGGCGGATTTTTCCGTGAAACTCATTGAGTTTGAGGATAATGGATACTTCCAAACCTTGCGAGAAAAGCTGAATTGGGGAATGGATTTACGTGGAGGATACAATCAAGGCGAAAAATCCATTTCAAATTGATGACTGATTTAAATATATTTACCCTTCATAATGGTTTTTAACCAGGAGTTCGGAAAGGGCAAGCCTTTTGTTTTGCCTCTGTCTTGAACTTTTTCACCAAAGGATTTTGAAGATGAGAAAAGCTTCACTTTTAATATTATTCGCTATCGGCCTGAGTTTAAGCACCCAAGCGCAACATTTCAAAAAGAAATATCGCTATTGGAGTGCTGGTGGAAACGTGGGCATTAGTAACTACGTTGGCGACATCGACCCCGATGCCTCCTTCCTTGCTACCAGTGTCAAGTTTACCCGTGCAAACTTTGGCGCATTCCTCATTCATCGCTTTAACCCAAGGCTCTCTTGGCGTGCCTCTTTCAACTGGGCGCGTATCCAAGGATCCGACAGGGAAAATAACGACCCAGGAGCAAGTCAAAGTGAATACGGTCGCTACATGCGGAACCTTAGTTTCCGAAACGACATCAAAGAGCTAAAGGCTGATTTGATCATTGACCTGTTCAGTAACCGCAGGAACTTCCAACGTAGGGTTGATTTCACCCCTTACTTCTTCGTCGGCATTGCTGGCTTCCTCCACAACCCTCGAGCTCTTTATGACGGAGAATGGTATAAGCTCCAACCATTGGGTACGGAAGGGCAAAACGTAGACGGTGTTGGACGAGATGGTAGATACAGCCTTGTTCAGGTTGCCGTTCCATTTGGTGTTGGTTTCCGCTACAAACTTGGAACCCTTTGGGACCTTGCTTTTGAGATTGGCTGGCGCTGGACTTACACCGACTATTTGGATGATGTAAGTGATGTCTATGTAGACAAATACCTTATCTACGATGCTGCTGAAAGTGGCGATGCTGATATAGCAGCAGCCCTCTCAGACCGCTCCGTAGAAGGCGGAAACGGGGCACTCCCACCAGAATCGGTATTCTATGGTCATTCAGTGATTCAAGAAGAAGCGCCTAACGGTGTGGTATTCGACTATATGACCACTGATTATGGTCGTACCGGAAACAAACGAGGTACCCCAAGTAGGAAAGACTGGTATATCCTCACAGGTTTCCACCTCAGCTATATCTTCCACCCAAAAGTGGTTTGTCCGAAGTTCCGAGGATAAAAAAAATTGTGAAGGCGGGCAATAATACCCGCCTTCACCCGTTCACGGGGTTGCCTTCGACAACCATTATCCGAGAATATTTTGAACACACATTCCTATAAATCGTCACAGTACAGCCAATGGAGCATTTTGGCTGTACTTTTATTTTTGACACCACTATTGTCTTTTGGTCAAAAGAGACAACTCGATCACCACATGGAATTTGGTGGAGGCTTAGGGGGAATGCTCTACGTTGGGGACCTATCCCAAAAAATTCGCCCAAAATTCCTTCAGCCAGCAGGCACCTTCTTCTATCGTCACAACTCACGTAACGGATACACTGCTTTCCGATTCGGAGTGTTGGCAGGAAACCTCTATGCCGACCAAAACGAAATTGACGAACCACTCGCTCAAGTACAGGGATTGTCATTTAAAAATCTAACCACAGAGTTTCACGCCCTGTTCGAATACAACTTTTTGGACTTCCGAGATGAACGCCTCAAATATTACTTGAGCCCCTACTTGTTTGGAGGAGTTGGTGTAACGGTAGTTTGGCAAGCGGATAATCCCACCGTTCCAAGCATTCCATTTGGAATAGGCCTCAAATATGTGCTTTCCAAACATTGGAATTTGGGTGCTGAATTTGGCGCGAGAAAAACCTTTTCCGACAAACTCGACGGCTATGCCGAGGACGAAACCCTGATGAGCTCCACCAACAAGGACTGGTATTACTTCACTGGGATTACAGTCAGCTATACCGTGTACAGGCAGTTGTGCTCAAAATGCTCACCCCAAAAAGGACAGCGTCCAGTACGCTAAAAGCCACTTCAGTCAACAAGGAATTTCTAAGGTCTTTCGCCTATTTGTCGTAACTTGCCGCACGAATGGCTAAAAGGGGAAAATCCCCCTTTTACTATTGATTACCGTTAATTACTGCTTGCCTTGTGAGTGCCCTTGAGAAGATAAATAGAGAGAACATTCCTTCCCACATTGCCATCATCATGGATGGAAACGGACGTTGGGCGAAGAAAGCTGGAGCTCTACGCGTTTTTGGTCATCAACAAGGCGTGGAATCAGTACGTGCTGCTGTAGAAGGTTCTGTGGAATTAGGAGTCAAACACTTGACGCTCTATGCCTTTTCCACGGAAAATTGGAACCGTCCAAAACTGGAAGTAATGGCCTTGATGAAGCTGTTAGTCAACAGCATTACCAAGGAAGCACCAAAACTCCACAAGCAAAACATCCGCATCACTGCCATTGGACATTTAGACCAATTGCCAGATGATGCACGCAAAGGACTTGAAAAAGGCATCGAGCTCACCAAGGACAACACAGGATTAAACCTCCAATTGGCCTTGAGCTATAGCGGTAAATGGGACATTGCTCAAGCTGCCAAAAGATTGGCAGAAAGAGTAGCCAAAGGCGAACTCAGCCCAGAAGACATCAACGAAGATACCTTTGCCAATCATTTATCCACTGCTGGTCAACCTGACCCAGAGTTGATGATTCGCACCAGTGGTGAATTGCGCATCAGCAACTTCCTTCTTTGGCAACTTGCCTACTCTGAATTGTACATCACAGATAAGTTGTGGCCTGAGTTTGGCAAAGAGGATTTCTTCGAAGCCATTTACTCTTACCAAAACCGCGAGAGGCGCTTTGGCAAGACAAGCGAACAGGTAAAATAATTTTAGTCAACAAGTAAACGAGTCAACAAGCAAATAGCGCAGTTTTCACTGCTTTTCAGAGATTTCTTGCCTGTTGACAATTCACTCCCATGAAACAGCTAACTTTTTGGCTAACCACAGTTTTTATATTCACCTCTACCCTAATGGGTCTGGCTCAAGGAGTTGGTAATTCCAACCAATCTCTCCCCCTTGATTACTCCCAGCCCAAATACTACACCATTGATGACCTGACAGTCACAGGGACTCAACACCTCGACCCAAAAACACTTTTAGCGATTTCAGGTCTTAAAGTGGGTGATGAAATCTTGATTCCTGGTGAGGACATCAGCAAGGCCATCAAACAAATCTGGAAACAGAAATTGGTTGCTGATGTACAGGTTTTTGCCACAAAAGTTACTGGCAATCACATTAGCCTCAACATCCAGATTAAAGAGCGACCACGTCTTTCTGCCTTTGAAATCACTGGAGTGAAGAAAGGCGAAGTGGATGAACTTCGTACCAAAACAGGCTTCTTCCGAGGACAGGTGGTTTCTGATGCCGCCATCAAGAATGCTAAGCGCCATATCCAACGCCATTACGAAGAAAAAGGCCTTTACGGAACACAGGTGGACATCTCCCAAATTGCCGACCCTTCTACAAAAGACTACACCAAGCTGGTGGTCAATGTGAAGAAGGGAAAAAAGGTGAAAATTCAGTCCATCAACATCTCAGGCAACCAAAAGGTATCTGAAAAGCAAATCAAGAAAACCTTTAAGAATACTAAGGAGGAAAGTGCATTCAGGGTTTGGAAACGCTCCAAATACATTAAAAACGACTACCGTGATGACAAGGAGGCTCTTTTAGCTTACTACCAGTCATTGGGTATGCGCGATGTAGAAATTGTCCGTGATTCCGTTTACCAGATTGATGCAAAACATGTTGCCATTGACATGGTCATCAGCGAAGGACCTAAATATTACTTCCGAGATATCACTTGGAGTGGAAACAACATTTACACCGACTCCACCCTCAAGAAAGTACTCCAAATCCAGAAAGGTGATGTCTACGACAAAGCCTTGATGGACAGCAAACTGAATTTCAACCCAACAGGCTTGGATGTCAGCTCCCTCTACCTTGATAACGGCTACCTTTTCTTCAGCGTTAATCCCGTAGAACTTCGAGTTGATGGAGATTCCATTGACGTTGAGATGCGTATCCACGAAGGCGACCAAGCTACTATTGGCAGCGTGGAAATTTATGGTAACACCAAAACCAGCGACCATGTAATCCTTCGGGAAATAAGAACGCTTCCAGGTCAAAAATTCAGCCGTTCCAACCTCATTAGGACCCAAAGAGAGATTGCTCAGCTTGGCTACTTCGACCCTGAGCAAATTCAGATCCTGCCGATTCCAAACCCACAAAACGGTACCGTTGATATTCAATACCATGTGGTGGAAAAACCGAGTGACCAACTCCAACTCTCTGGTGGTTGGGGTGGCGGCTTCGGCTTTGTCGGAACCCTTGGTTTGGTCTTCAATAACTTCTCTCTGCGTAACATTGGCAAGCCTAAGACATGGACACCACTACCAAGCGGTGATGGCCAGCGCCTAAGCTTGCGTATGCAGGCCAATGGTCGTCGTTACCAATCCTACTCCATCACTTTCACTGAACCTTGGTTGGGTGGCCGCAAGCCAAATGCGCTTTCCGTTTCCCTTAGCCACTCTGTCAACAATGACTTGACATCTGATGGTGATGACATTGAAGGCTTCCTACAAATCACCAACATTGGTGTTAACCTTGCTCGTCGCCTTCGTTGGCCTGATGACTGGTTCACCCTTAGCAATGGTCTTTCCTACATGCGCTACAATGTGAATAACTTCACCGCATTTGGTGAATCATTGTGTGAGACATGTACGGCAAACAACATCAACTTCAACACCACTCTTGCAAGGAACAGCATTGGCTTGAACCCACAATTCCCTACTCAAGGCTCCAATATTTCCTTAAGCGTTAGCCTTACCCCACCGTACTCACTTCTTGGTCAGGACACTCAGACCGATGAAGACGGAGGCTATGAGTACAAATGGGTGGAATACAATAAATGGATGTTCGACTTCTCTCAGTTCCTCAAATTGACTGGAAATCGCAGGAAATCTGGAGAAGATCTTTGGAACCCAGAAAAGAAGGAACACCCATTGGTATTAAACCTTCGAGCACACTTTGGAGTCATAGCTCCATACAGAAGCGATTTGGAAGTAAGTCCATTTGAACGTTTCCGTCTTGGTGGTTCGGGCTTGACTGGAGCCACAGCTTCCTACCTTTTGGCCTCTGATGTGATCGGTCTGAGAGGATATGATGACGGAACAGTTGTACCAACTGGCGCTGTTGGCGGAGGTGTCATCTACAATAAGTTTGTCGCAGAATTGCGCTTCCCTGTGGTAATGGAGCAAATCGCCACAGTATATGTACTCGGCTTCTTGGAAGCTGGCAATAACTGGGGAACCTATTCTGAATTCAACCCTTACGACCTTAAGCGCTCCTACGGAGCAGGCCTAAGGGTGTTCATGCCAGCCTTTGGTTTGTTAGGATTTGATTACGGAGTAGGCATTGATGATATCCCAGGCAGTCCAAACGCTAACGGTGGTCAATTCCACTTCACCATCGGCCAACAACTTCGATAAACAAGGATGTGCGAATAAGCACACGACATTGTGGGTTTGTTCGAACATTAAACCCCAACCTGATCTTTATGAAACGCTTTTTTGTCTATTTCTTGGCATTGTTTTTAACCATTGGCGTAAGCAGCGTCTGCCAAGCTCAAAAATTTGGGTACATAGATTCGGAGAAAATCCTGACCCAAATGACCGAGTACAAGGAGGCTCAGCAGGAAATTGATCGCTTAGCCATCAAGTACCAACAGGAGATTGAGGTAAAATACAACTCCTTGGACTCCATGAAGCAGGCCTATCAGCGCGAAGAATTACTTTTAACAAAACAGATGCGTGATAAACGCATTGCTGAAATCAGCGAGAAAGAAGCTGAAATCAAGACTTTCCAGAAAAAAATCTTCGGCTTTGAGGGACTCATTTTCCTCAAGCGCCAAGAGCTGATCAAACCAATCCAACAAAAAATCTACGACGCCGTCAAGAAAGTAGCCCAACGTGAGCGACTCCAAATTGTCTTTGACAAATCCAGTTCACTCACCATGATTTACTCCAACCCCGTACATGACTATACAGATTATGTGTTGGAGGAATTGGGATTGGGCGACCCTGACGACAAAATAGATAACCCACGTTAACAGTTAGCAGTTAGCAGTTAGCAGTTAGCAGTTAAAAGCTAACACTTCAACACCTGAGCACTTCAACACTTCGAAAACCACAATGAAAAAGACACTCTTTTCTCTTTTTGCGATTTTACTCACCTCTTTGGCCATGGGTCAGACCAAGCCTGTAAAAATCGCTTATTGTGATGTAGATTATATCCTTTCACAGCATCCGCAATTCAAAGCCGCGAACAAAGAACTGGCAACCCTGGAAAACAAATACCAGCAGCAAGCCGTGGCCATCGAACAGCAAATCATGCAACTTCAGCAAGAGGTGCAGCAAGGTGGCGGCATGATGACCGAGCAGGCTAAAATGCAAAAGCAGCAGCGATACGAGCAGCTTCTCAAGCAATACCAACAATTAGAAATCACAGCCTCTCAAGCCATCCAAACGCGTCAAATGGAATTGATGAAACCAATCCTTGATGACATTGAGAAGAAAATCAAGGCGGTGGCTGATGAAAAAGGTTACACACACGTATTGAACGAACGTGCCAATGGTACCTCAATCGTCCTTTACGCCGACGAATCCAATAACATCACTGACGAAGTCCTTCGCAAATTGGGCATCATGCCTAAATAAGCTCCACAAACATGAAAAAGCATTTCTCAGCATTATTGCTCTTCCTGCTTGTTGGCAGCCTTACCTTTGCACAAGGACACAAGGTTGGTTTCTGTAATGTAGAATACATTTTCTACAAGCTTCCAGAAATGAAGCAAATCCAACAGGAGCTGCAGACCTACCAACAAATGCAGGAAAAGAAACTGGTGGACATGCAACGCCAGTTTGAGCAGAAGTACCAAGAATTTCTGCAACTACAACAACAGCAGACCACCAGCCCATACACCCTCCAAGAAAAGCAAAACGACTTGGAGTACCTCCAGAAGCAAATCCAAACCCTTCAGATGAAGGCACAGGATGAAATCATTCGGAAAACGGAGGAGAAGATGCGTCCTATCGACCAAAAAGTGAAGAACGCCATCGCTCAAGTGGCAAAGGAAAGAGGCTTTGACTATGTCCTGAACTCAGGAACTGCGGACGGCCAATCATTTCTTATCCACGTTTCTGACGAGGAAATGATGAACATCACTTTTGATGTGCTGAAAAAGCTTGGAGTTACTATTCCAGAGAGCGAGCGTTAAAAAGCAATCACAGCATTATATTCAAGGCACAGAGGGCGATTCCCTTTGTGCCTTCTTTATTTTATAACTGAAGTGATATAGGCTGTCACCTGCCAACAGCCAGAGGCTTTGGCAGTGTGGTTTGCTCCGCAAAACCAAAACCCTTCGTGAAAATGCTTCCCCCATTTCTTCAACAAGGCGACAAGATTGCCATCATTTCCACTGCACGAAAAGTCAGCCCAGAGGAAGTAAGCTATGCCTTAAAGGTTTTGGAAAGCTGGGGGCTTGATCCAATCTGCGCACCCAACCTTTTCGCAGAATACCACCAATTTGCCGGCACGGACGAGCAACGCACCGCTGACCTCCAATGGGCATTGAACGATCCACAAATCAAAGCCATCATTTGTGCACGCGGAGGCTATGGCACTTCCCGTATTGTGGATAACATCAACTTTTCAACATTAGCCCAAAACCCAAAGTGGCTGGTGGGATTCAGTGATGTAACCATTCTCCATAATCACCTCAATAAATTGGGCATCCCCAGCATTCACGCCACCATGCCCCTACTCTTTCACCAAGAAGGCGGAGAACTGGCCCTTGACACCCTAAAAGCAAGCTTATTTGGACACTTACAGCATTATGAGTTCTCAGCACATGCTTTTAACAGAAATGGCGAGGCTGAAGGCCAACTCATCGGAGGCAACCTCTCACTCCTATGTCATGGTATCGGAAGCCCTTCCGAAATTGACACCAAGGGAAAAATCCTTTTCATCGAAGATCTGGACGAATACCTTTACCATGTGGATCGCATGATGGTGCAGTTAAAGCGTGCAGGTAAGCTGGAATCATTGGCTGGAATGGTGGTCGGTGGATTGACGGACATGAATGACAATGCCACTCCCTTCGGAAAAACCGCCTACGAGATTGTACAAGAACATACGAAAGAATATGTTTACCCACTGGCATTCAATCTCCCAGCTGGTCACATCCCAGACAATAGAGCTCTTATCTGCGGTGCAGAAACAAGGCTAAACGTTACATGTGAAAAAACTTTTTTGGGAACGTTATACTAACATTGTGACGTTTAACCATTTGTTAATGTTAACATAATTAATAGGATAACTTGTGATGATAATTTCACATTGTTAACAGTACACCATGGGTTTAGCGCATTAACATTTCACTGAAACGCGCACAAAGCCCTGTCGTTTTTGGTAAAATCTCCTTGAAATATGACACAGATTCTCATTGCCGACGACGATCCGGATATTCTTGATCTGTTGGAATACAACCTCTCTAAGGAAGGCTGGGAAGTGCATACGGCCAGCAACGGTCAGGAGGCATTAGATAAAGCACAAGACCTAAACCCCGACTTAGTCATCTTGGACATCATGATGCCTGAGTACGACGGTGTAGAAGTCTGCGAAAAACTGCGAAATAAGGACAAGTTCAAGGACACCTTGATCATTTTCCTGACAGCACGTACCGAGGACTTCACTCAAATCGCCTGTTATGAATCAGGTGGTGACGACTACATCGTCAAGCCCATCAAGCCAAAGGTTTTGGTCAGCCGTCTGAAAGCTATCCTTCGTCGCAAAGTTGGCCGTCAGTACCAAGATGAAAATAACGTCATCACCTTCGGCGACCTCAGCATCGACATCGAACAGCACGAGGTTAAGAAAGAAGGCGAAACCGTCACCTTGGCCAAAAAAGAGTTTGATCTACTCGTCCTCCTTGTTTCCAAACCAGGAAAGCTCTTTTCCCGCGAGGAAATTTTCAACAAGGTCTGGGGCATCGATAACGCCATCGGCGACCGCACCATCGATGTGCATATCAGAAAGCTTCGCTCGAAGCTCGGTATGAGCTACATCAAAACTGTCAAAGGCGTAGGCTACAAGCTCGACCCTTTGGAAACTGCAGAATTCTAAACGGAAGTGGTAATTGGCATTTCCCCATTACCACTTCCAACCTCCCCTCCCATCGCTAAAAGAAATACTATGAAACGCATTGTTACGGCGTTGATTGGCTTCCTATTGTTCAGCCTCAACGTTCAAGCCGACAACTGGAACTGGGGTCCAAACGCCGGAAAGGCACAAATCCAGTGGAAATACTTTTCGAACATGAGCAAGGCCAAGCGTTATGACGAGGCCCTAATCCCATGCCGTTGGCTATTGGCCAATGCTCCACAACTCCACGACGCACTCTACAGCAAAGCCATCACCGCTTACCACAAAGTGGAGAAAGGCACAAAAGACGCTACACGCAAAGCAGAGCTTCAAGACACCATCCTCCTACTTTATGATTTGAGGATTCAGCACTTTGGCAAAGAAGCTTCCAACCTCGACAGTAAAGGCAATTACGCCTACTATTACTTGGCTGACCGCCAAGGCACCAACACTGAACTCTACCAGCTTTACAGCAAAATCTATGAGCTCAATGGTGACAAAATGAACACCACCAGCACCTACTACCTCATGAAAACCGCATGTGAGGAAAAGAAAGCTGGAAAGTTACAAGATGACGACATCTTGGATTGGGCTGGAAAACTTAATGAGGTGTTGGAACATCAGGCTGAGAAAGTAGATGCCGAGGACACCAAAGAAGCCGAGCGCATTGAAAAAATGCATAAGCTCATTGAAAAGGAACTTTCTGCAAATGTGGAAATCACTTGCGAAATCATCGATTCGAAATATGGCGCTGACTTTAAGGCTTCGCCAAATGAGGAGTCTGCCAAGAAGATTTTCCGCTACTCATTGTCCCAGCGTTGCTATAGCAATGAGCTGTTCATCGAGGCGACAACATTCTTGAATAATGCTGAGCCTTCTTCTAAGTATCATAAATACTTGGCGAAAGCCCACAAGAAACTCGGTCAGCTAGAGGAGGCACATGCCAACTACCTAAAGGCCGCTGAATTGGAAGAGGAAACTTCTAAGAAAGCTGGTTTCTATTTGGACATGGCCAACATCAGTTCCAGTCGTGGTCAATACGCACAAGCCCGCACGGAAGCCAAACAAGCTTTGGCGGCTGATCCATCCAACGCCAAACAAGTATACACTTTCATCGGTGACCTCTATTACAGCAGCACTTCCTGTGAGGGCAATGACCCAATCAAAAAGTCATTGCACTACTTGGCTGCCTATGAGATGTACCAAAAGGCTGGAAACCAAAAAGGGATGACCAAAGCAAAAAGTCACTTCCCTACAACAGTGGAAATCTTTGAGCGCAACAAGAAAGAAGGTGAAAAACTTTCGACTGGATGCTGGATTAACGAAACGGTAACATTGCGCAAAAAGTGATTTTCCCACATCGCTTTACCTAAGTAATTAAAGCGTTAAAATAACACCATAAAAAAGCGGGGCTTATGCAACATTGCATAAGCCCCGCTTTTTTGTGAATAAGCCACCAGAAGCAGCATTCAAAAACATCCTTAACAAACCGTCAATCTCACCCATCCAAACCTTATAGAAAACATAAACAACACTTAACAAACCAATAACACTACCCCCCTACTTTTGTAGTGTAAGATTTAAGCAACTCAACAACCAAACTTATTTTAGTAATGAAAAATCTTATCAAAATGTCTCTCTACGCTGGCTTCATGGCCTCCGTAGCTTTTGGTACAGTTTCTTGTAGTGAAGATGACTCAACAACTACCAACCCTGGGTCCAAAGGAACCATTTATACAGAAACGGTTTCATACTTGGGGGAGGACAGCACTAAGAAACTTGTTCAGGTCGAAGTAAAAGACTTGGGCGAAGGAACAGGAACTGTCACTTGGACAAAAGACAAGGTTTACATCCTTAGTGGACGTGTGTTTGTTAACGAGGGTCAGACATTGACGATCGAGCCAGGTACTATCATCAAAGGACAAGGTGGCCAGGGTGACAACGCTTCTGCTTTGATCGTTGCTCGTGGTGCAAAAATCATGGCTGAGGGCACGAAAGCTGAGCCAATCATCTTCACTTCTGTTAACGACAACACTGTCCGTTATGCTGATGATGTAAACACTCTTCAGAGTGAGCTTTTGAGTCAAGACCTTCGCGGTCTTTGGGGTGGTTTGATCGTTCTTGGTAAAGCCCAATTGAACTCTGCTCCAGGTGAAACTGCAATCGAAGGTATCCCAACTTCTGAGTCTCGTGGCCTTTACGGTGGTACTGACGACGCTGACAACTCAGGTTCTTTGAAGTACATCTCTATCCGTCACGGTGGTACTAACATCGGTGCTGATAACGAAATCAACGGCTTGACTTTGGGTGGTGTCGGTTCTGGAACTACTATCGAAAACATCGAAGTTGTAGCTAACGCTGATGACGGTGTTGAATTCTTCGGTGGTACTGCACAAATCAAGCACTTGGTAGTTGCTTACTGTGGTGATGACGCTATCGACTACGACGAAGGTTACCGTGGTAACGGTCAGTTCTGGTTGGCCGTTTTGGATAGTGATGGTGACCACGGTGGTGAGCACGACGGTGGTACTACTCCTGAAGATGGTTCTCCTTATGCACACCCAATCATCTCTAACGTTACTTACATCGGTAACGGATCAAGCCGTACAATGATCCTCCGCGACAACGCTGGTGGTGAATACCATAACTCTGTATTCTACAACTTCGGTAAAGGTATCGACGTAGAGGACCTTGATTCTGGCGAAGACAGCAAGGCTCGTTACGATGCTGGCGACTTGAAATTCGAGAACAACTTGTTCTTCGAAGTTGAGGGCGGCACTAACTTGATCAGCGTTGTTGACAAAGACAAAGCTGTACAGAGCGAATTGGACCTTGGTTCTAACGCTGTAGCTTCTGCAATGCCATTCACTTCTGCTGAAAGCCCAATGGCTTCTGGCGACGCTGCTTCTGGCGCAGTAATGCCATCTGGTTCTTTCTTCACTTCCGTTGACTACAAAGGTGCTTTCGGATCTGACAACTGGGCTGCTGATTGGACTTACATGAGCCAAAAAGGTTTGTTGAAATAATCTCTGTTTTCCCAGAGTTTCAGCACCCCTATCTCTTCGGAGTAGGGGTGCTTTTTTTGTTTTCTATTTTTTCTCCTACAACAACATTTTTTCACGCCTACTAATACATCACAAAAACTCCAATTCTTTAGATTTAAATACCTTCCAAAATCCTGTCATTTTCCCTCCAAAAATCACCTTAACTAAAAAACATTACCCCCTATCACACAATTAACATAAGGATAACATTAAGCTGATTACCGATTAACAGTGCATTAAGACTTTTGTAATGGGAAAACAAAAACAGTCATGAACCTGAGACACTTACTCAGTCTTACTCTCCTCCTGGTTTGGGGAACTTCTTTTGCACAAACGGGCAAAATCGAAGGAAAAGTTACAGGCAGCGCCGATGAGCCACTCGCCTGGTTGGAAGTTGGAATCGAGGGGACCTACTACGGAGCTTATACCGATGACAACGGACAATACTTTATTGAAGGCATTGAGCCTGGAACCTACACTGTAAAGGTGGCTGACATGGTTTCTGGGACAACTACTTCACAAGAAAATGTGGTGGTTACTGCTGGGCAAACCACTACAGTGGATTTGAAGTTGGTCGAAACAGTAGAAACCGACCAAGTAGATTTTGCCATTGAATGGGAACCAGATCCTGTTACAGAGGAAGCTGCACTTGAGGAAAAAATGAACAACGACAATGTTGTTGAAGAACAATCAAGTGAGGAAATGAAATCCAAAGGAGCATCGAAAGCTTCAGATGCCGTAAAATCCATCTCTGGTGTTTCCATTGTTAACGGAAAGTATGCCTACATCCGCGGCCTTAGCGATCGTTACAGCAAGACCCTGCTTAACGGTTCTGAAGTCCCAGGCATGGACCCTAACCGAAATGCTGTTGCCTTGGACATCTTCCCGAGCAGCTATATCAGCAACATTACTGTTGTTAAGACCTACACGCCTGACTTGCCTGCCGACTACTCTGGTGGATTGATTGACATCCACACCCAAGAGTACCCAGACTCGCTGACCATTAAGCTCAGCTTGGGAGCCACCTATAACTCCCAAAGTAGCTTCAATAATAACTTCAGGACTTTTAACACAAACCCTGGACAAGGAGGTGGTGAGAGCAGCGTGGGGAACGGAATGGACTGGACAGTTTTGGGCTTCAACAACAGCTCCCAAAACCTGCCAACAGAAGCAGTAAACAAGGTACAAGATGGAACCTACCCAGGCTTTGGTTTTGGAAGCACACAAGAGGAGATGGTTTCTCTTAGCAAATCCTTCAACAAGGTGATGGTGCCGACAACTGGCCTGTCCGGAATGGACCACAAGCTGAACTTCACGATTGGTAACAAAATCGCCTTAACTCCTGACTCTGTAGCAGAACAAAAAGTTTACGGTTACTTCTTCGGGGTTAACTACCGCCGGAGCTTCTCCCACTTCGAGGATGGAGAGCGCAACATTTACACCCTTAACGGTAACATTGACGATAAGTCAGAGCTCAACCTTGCCCAATACAACAACCTGTCAACAAGTAAGGATAACGTCCTTTTGGGCGCCTATTGGAACAATGTTCTTCAGCTTAACACTCGCAACCGCATTGGTTTGAACTTGATTCATAACCAAACGGGATCGACTACTGCAAGCTATGCCGAAGGCCAAAAGGACACTGAGTTGGATTGGCAGATGCGTACTACCCTTATCGACTACACACAACGTTCATTGAGCTCTGCACAGCTCTACGGTAAACACGAGCACTATATCGGTCAGGACTCTGCCAACATTGGTAAGAAACTCGAAATCGACTGGATTCAGTCAGCCACCTTGGCAAGTCAGTACCAGCCTGACACTCGTGTTTGGAGGGACGCCTTCCAAGAGACTGATTCAACGCGCTACTACGAGGTTCGTCCATCAGCATTTGGTACACCAACCCGTTTCTCCCGTGAGATGAACGAATGGAATGCGGACAGCAAAATCAACTTCTCTTTGCCATTCACCTTCGGTCCTGACAGCGCCCAAAAAACCTTGACAATGAAAGCTGGTCTTTCCAACACTATGAAGTCAAGGGAGTATTCTGAGTTGCGTTTCGATTACAGCATCGCATCAGGCAGCTATAACGGAAATGATATTGAAGGTAGCATCTCGGATGAAAACATGAATCCTACGAGTTCATCAGAAAACCCAAATGTATTCATCCAAAACAACACGGCTCCAGGTAACACCTACTCTGCCACGCAACGCGTAACTGCTGGTTACTTGATGGGTTCTTACAACCTCACACCTCGCTTGGACTTTGTAGGTGGTGCACGTGTGGAAAACACGGACATCTTCGTGGAGAGTGCTGACCCAACCAAAGACAAGGGAGATTTGGCACAGACAGATGTAATGCCTTCTGCCAACTTCATCTACTCCATCTGGAAAGACAAAGCTGTTCGCTCCAAGTTGGACACTAACGATTTTGATTACCGCAACATGAAGTTGCGCATGTCTTACAACATGACTTTGGCTCGTCCAACCTTCCGTGAGTTGGCGCCATTCGCAGCGGACGACTTCTTCTTGAAAGCGACCATCGTTGGTAACCCGAACCTTGAGATCACAAAAATCCACAACCTTGACCTCCGCTGGGAGCTTTACCCACGTGCTGGTGAAATCATCTCGGTTTCTGCCTTCTACAAGCACTTCTTCAACCCGATTGAAGTACGCTACGCAGCTAAAGCACAAAACAGGGAGTTCACTTGGGAGAACAGCGACGAGGCTCAGCTCTACGGTGTGGAGTTCGAATACCGCAAGAAATTGGACTTCATCACTCCTGCGTTGAAAAACTTCAAGATCGGAACAAACATCACCCTGTCTCAATCCCTCATCGAGCTTAGCCCTGAAGAACTGGAGAAGATTCAGTCGATTGACCCATACCGCGAAGACACGCGCTCCATGTTCGGTCAGTCACCATACTTGATCAACGCCATTGCTGAATACAAGAACGATTCACTGGGCCTCAACATGAACTTCACTTACAACATCTTCGGAGAGCGCCTTGCCATCGTGAACATCGACGGTACACCAAACATCTACGAGCAGCCATACGGCGACTTGAACTTCAACTTGATGAAGAAGTTTGGCGAGCGCATCTCGGTCAGCTTCCGTGCCAAGAACATCTTGAACCCAACCATCAAAAGCGTGTACAAATTCCAAGGGGATGCAGCCGCTTATGAAAAATTTGAGGACACAGAATACATCTTCTCCTCGAACAAGCGTGGACGCCGATTCTCATTGTCATTCGGCTACACCTTCTAAACCAGACCAAACAAGACGGGCCTCGGCCCACCTTCATTAATCATTTGAAACAAAACCATTTCAACCTTACTACAATGCGCAAATTCATCCTAACCCTCTCTGCTGTTGCCGGCCTTGCTTTCGGCAACATCGCCATGGCTAACCAAGAAGCTCCTGCCAAGGCTGACTCTGCAAAAGTGGAAACCGTAGCCAAAGCTGATTCAGCTGCCGCTACTACCGACTCTGCTGCAACCGTTGCTGCTGCCGCTGGCGATTCTGCCACCACAGCCGGAGGGAATACTGAAACTGCTGCTACTGAAGAAGAAGCTGCTGTTGCTCCAGCTGCCACTGAGCCAACCGCTCATGAGTTGATCAAGAAGTATATCATCGACGGTGGTGTCGAGTTCATGAGCATCGTATTGGTGTGTTTGATCATCGGTTTGACTGTAGCCGTTGAGCGTGTTATCACCTTGAACATGGCTTCTACCAACGTTCGCAAATTGTTGGACAGCATCAAGGATTCTGTTCGCAAAGGTGAGTACACGGCTGCCAAAGAAGTTTGTGTAAACACTCGTGGCCCAGTTGCAGGCGTTTTGGCCCAAGGCCTTATCCGCGCTGAGGAAGGAACTACCGAGGACGTAAAAGACGCTGTTGAGTCTTACGGTTCTGCCGAGATGCTCCGTTTGGAGAAAGGCATGAGCTGGATTGGCTTGTTCATCCAGTTGGCTCCAATGTTCGGATTCATGGGTACAGTAATCGGTATGATCATGGCCTTCGACGGCATCGCGAAAACTGGTGAGTCCAAAATGAGCCAGATCGGTGGTGACATTAAAGTTGCCCTTTTGACCACTGTTGCTGGTCTTGTGGTAGCCATCATCCTTCAGTTCTTCCAGAACTACTTGAACTCCAAAATCGACTCCTTGAACGAGCAGATGGAAACTGCTAACAACCAGTTCATGGACATGTTCGTGGTGGGAAAGCGCCTTCGCAAAGAGGAAAAAAAAGTGATCAAGAAGGCTGAGAAAATCATGGCCTCTACTGAGGAAAATCCTTCTGAGACTGTCTGAACAAGACCTTAGACAAGAGACTTTAGACCTTAGCCCAGCCTGTACGGAAAGCTAACGTCTAAAGTCTATCCTCTAACCTCTTTAAAACAACGCCATGAAAAAGCATTCATACATCGTTTTCGGAATCGTTGCCATCATCTTCCTCTACGCCCTCTCCGGCATCTTCTTCGGAGACATGAGCACGGCAGAGGCTGCTGATGCCGTAATGGACGGCTTCGTTTCCAAAAGCGCCTATTTGACCTACGGGCTTATCACCTTCATGATTGTCGCCATCCTTGGCTTCGGTATCATGGAGCTTATCAAAGACCCGAAATCATTCATCCGTTTGGGCATCACTGGCGGTGCCTTGGTAGCACTATTGGTGATTACCTACTATTCTGCTTCCACCAGCATCTCCTTCTTGGAAATCCCAAAGGAGGCCACTGCTGAAACCTTGGAAAGCATGAAAGCAGGCGTACAATTCGTGGGCGGTCTGACGGCCACCACAGGCGTACTGCTCTTCACTGGCCTTGCCGCATTGGTAGGCTTTGAGGTAAAGAATAGCATCGCTTAACAGTATCATGTATAAAGTATCATGTATCAAGACCCAGCCTGTCTTGGTACTTGGTACTTGATACCCCAAAACCAGCACAACGATGAAACCACGTAAAAAACGCGTTCAGGAGGAGGTTAACTCCAGCTCCATGGCCGACATCGCCTTTTTGCTGCTGATCTTCTTCTTGGTTTCCACCGAGATGCCCAACGAAAAGGGCTTGAACTTCACCCTGCCGAAAAAGCAGGACAAGAATGAGGTGGAAGTTGTAGAGACCAAAATCAACAAAAGGAACGTCTTCGGAGTGATTGTGAACTCCAACAATGACGTACTCGCCAAGGAAGAGCCTGTGAAAATAGAGGACTTGCGGGCCAAAGCCATTGCCTTCATCACGAATGAAGGTAAGGACGAGAACCTGTCGGATGACCCAAGCAAGGCCATCATCACCCTGAGGATTGACCGCGGTACCAAGTACCAAACCTATATCGAAGTCCAAGACGCATTGTTAGGGGCTTACAACAAGATTTGGGCGGACTACCTCGGCATGAGCGAGCAGCGCTTCTTGGCCTTGGACGACAAGAACCACGAGCATGTGGCCATGAAGAGCCGCGCACGCAAAGCCTTCCCGTTCCTATTGTCTAAAATGGAGCCTAACGACTTCGGCAACTACTAAGCAAATGGGAAAATTCAGAACTAAAAAGAAAGGCGGCGAAGGCATTCCAACCTCTGCCCTACCTGATATCATCTTCATCCTTCTCTTCTTCTTTATGGTAGTAACCAAAATGAAGAAGCAGGAGAAAATGGTGGACACCCACATTCCTGAGGCCACTCAAGTGGTGAAAAAGAATGAGGCCCTCCAGACCATCGAGCTTTACATCGGTGTGCCAAAGGACAAAGGAGCTTTCGGTGACCAGCCTGTTATTCAGGCCAACGATCGCTTCATCACCCCGAACGGCATTCGCCAGTTCATGGCCGAAGAGCGCGGAAAGTTGCCGATCGATAAGCAGAGCCCATCAAACATCCAAGTGGCGATCATCGCCGACGATGAGGTGGACATGGGTAAGATCAACGATATCGAGAAAATCCTAAAGGACATCGGCTTCCGCAAGATTTTCTACAAGGCTGCTAAGAATCACCAAGCATCACTTTAAACCAAGACAATCGCCTTATGCAAACCAAAATTCTTCGTCTTTTGGTCGCCCTCGTCTTTTTGGGTGGCGCAGGCTTCTTCGGTTTCAAGTTGTTTGACACCTTGCGCACCGCTGAAATCGAACGTGAGCAACTCGCCCACATCGACGAGCAGGTCATCGAAAAGCTGATAAAAATCCGCGAGAGCCAAAAGAAATACTTCGAGGCCAATAACCATTACGCCTCGGATTGGGACAGCCTTATCACCTTCGTTCGCGAGGGCGAGCTTCCAGTAATCCAACGTAAGGAGGAAATCTTTGTGGTCAATGGAAAGGACAGCATCAAAGTCACAGTGGACACCCTCCGCGTGGATAAGGTGTATGACCTTCTTAAAGAGGACTTGGGCTACTCCAAGGAAAATTTGGGTGAACTGGCCTACACACCAGTGAGCCACCTCAAGTTTGAGCTTTGGTCCGAGGACATGGGCGGTCAGCACCTCATGGAGGTCAAAGACCCTAAACCATTGAACACGGACCGCGCTGAAGATCCTTTGCGCATCGGTTCACGTGAAATCGCGACCACTAAAGGAAACTGGGAATAAAACGCAGATAGCACTATGGAACTTGTTTATTCATCCCTAATTCTGGGTGGCCTGACCATTGTTGCGGTCTTGCTCTTTAAGCACGGACTGGTGGCCAAAAAGGCTATGGGGGTAGCCTCGGCCACCGCATCCGACTTTGACGGTATCCTGCTTAAGAAAAACCCAGAGGTTGACATCCACAGAACAAGGCTTATCACCTTGGCCGTAGGCGCAGGCATCTCCATGTTCTTCGCCTTCAAACTGGTGACTTGGGCCACTCCGGAAGAAGTATTGCCACCACCACCGCCACCAGAGGCGAGTGAAATGGTGACCATGGATATCCCTGAGATTGATTTTGAGGAGCCGGAACCAGAGCCGGAGCCAGAACCACCAAAACCAAAGGTTCAGAAACTAACACCTACAGAAGACGAGGTGGAGGAAGAAGACCTTATGGAGGAGGAAATTGAAGACGAAATCGACTTCGGAGAGCCGGAACCAGAGCCGGAACCAGAGCCTGAAACAGAGCCGGAACCACCAATGACCGTGGACTTTGCTGACGTTCAAGCAGAATTCAACGGCGGTGTCCCTGCCCTTCGCCAGTTCTTGGCCTCCCACATCAACGTGGACTTGGTAAAAGCCACTGGCGCTCGCGGAATGGTTGTTATCCAATACGAAGTGAACGTGGACGGACGCATTCAAAACGTGAAAGTCCTCAAGTCACTTCACCCTAAGGTTGACCAAGAAGTCATGCGCGTGTTTAAGACCATGCCACGATGGAAACCAGCAAGCCTGCAAGGCAAACCTGTAATTCAGCGTCGTAAGATGCCGATTCCGGTAGGACCGAGGAAATAAGTAAACTTTTGACAACAGCCATTTGGACATCCAAATGGCTGTTTTTGTTTAAACCACTTTTAGGAAATCATCACCAAATCGCTACCCCAAGCTTACCATAGAATTTCTTAACCCTCCATAATTTTTCAACACAATGAAAAACCAATTGAACAAAGAACAAGAGCTACAGGCCTTTGAAGAACAGCTTCAAAAACAAAGTCCAGCCGCTAACATCCACAAGTCCCGTTTTTCCAAACTCAGCATCGGACTTGGGCTGTCTGTCCTATTGGCCTACCAAGCGGTCACTTGGAAAACCGAGGCTGCCACATTCTCGCCAAACCATGAGACCGTCGAAAATGGGTTAGAATGGGTTGATATGAACATTCCTGAAATCATCGAAGAACAGCCCGAACCTGAAAAACGCGAGGAGCAAAAGCCTCCAAAAGTCCAAATCCTCACTCCCGATGACTGTGAGGATTGTGATGACCCTATCCTAGATTTAAATCCAGATGATACCATCTCATTTACTTTCACACCAGATATACCGCCAGTTGATGACCCAATTGACTCCCCTGACCCACTCATCCCTGTAGACTTCGCGGAAATACCAGCTTCCTTTATTGGCGGAAACAACGCTTTTCGTCAGTACTTAGCCTCTCATATCAACACAAATTTGGTAAAAGCGACAGGAGCCCGCGGAATGGTGGTCATCTACTACGAGGTGAACATCGACGGCAGCATCCAAAATGTGAAAACCATCAAGTCCCTTCATCCTCGCGTTGACCAAGAAATCATGCGGGTCTTTAAAAGCATGCCCCGCTGGAAGCCCGCTAGCACACAAGGAAAGCTGGTGGTTCAACGTCGTCAATTGCCGATTCCGGTAGGACCGAGAATAAGAAATTAACCCACAAAAAAATCCCCATGCCTCTTACGAAGCATGGGGATTTTTAATATCCATTGGTTTGGCAGTCACAATCCTGCCCATCCAATAATCCTCCAAAATAAAAGACCGTGATTAAACGAGGTTCACATGATAGGCAGGATATAGCCGAACTGCGGGCTGAATCACGGAAATCCAATAATCCTCCAAAATAAAAGACCGTGATTAAACGAGGTTCACATGATAGGCAGGATATAGCCGAACTGCGGGCTGAATCACGGAAATCCAATAATCCCCCAAAATCAAAGACCGTGATTAAACGAGATTCACATAATGGGCAGGATATAGCCGAACTGCGGGCTGAATCACGGAAATCCAATAATCCTCCAAAATCAAAGACCGTGATTAAACGAGATTCACATGATGGGCAGGATATAACCGAACTGCGGGCTGAATCACAGAAA
>JAUIJC010000032.1 GCA_030431525.1 Bacteroidia bacterium
AACCCGAGAAACAACAATAAGGCTCGTCGAAAACAGGGAAAATACCAGACATTTACAAACTACAGGAGGGCTTGTTAGAACCTTAATGCAACAGCATTGAGGTCTGCCCCTACGGGTGGGTTACAGTCCCAAAATCTCCATGATCAAGCCCTCGTTCTCCTGTTCCAAGGCGAGGATTTCCTGCCCCACCTCCTCGATGGAGCGCAGTGCCTGATGCTGGTAGAAGTATTTGTTGAAGCTGATCTCGAAACCGATTTTGGTCTTGTCGAGGTCGATCCAAGCCTCTTCCACATGTGGCTTCACCTCGCGCAGGAAGTACTCGTGGATGTCCTCCTTGAGGGGAATGTTCTCGGCGTCGCGCTGGTCGCTCTCGCCCTCGTAGGTGATGAACTCGTTGGGCTTTCCGGTCGGGAAATAGCCGTAGTCAGGCAGTTGCTCCTCGGTGCAACCGAGGTGATGCAGGAGCTGGTCGAGTTTCTCGTCCTTGAGCTTGGAGGTCTTCTTGATGACCTTCTCGGCGGTTTCGTCGTACCAGCTGACGGCGTTGAGGATGGCGTTCTTTTCGGTGGCGGACAGCTTGATTTTGTGGGCTTTCAGCTCGTTCTCGACCAGTTGCTTGAACTGGTTGAAGTCGCTGTGTTCGTCGGTGCCGATGGCCTCCATCAGGCTGTTGGCCACGTGCAACAAGTCCTTCAGGCCGTTCCATGTCTTTGGGTTGGTGAGGGCCTTGCGCTTTTTGGCGTTGAGGTCGAAGTCGTTTTTCTCGCACCATTCGAGCATTCCTTGCTCGATGCTGGCCAAGTGGGTGTAGACCTGCTCGCCGTACTCCTCGAAGGCCCACTGCATGGGCTCCTTGATAGATTTGTCGAAGCGTAGGTCGGCGATGCGCTCGGCAGAGAACTGCGCCTTGAGACGTTTCGGGCGTTCTATGGTGACCTTGTGGTAGCCGAAGTCGGCGTTGTCGAACAGCTTGGAGGCCAATGCCTCGGGGTTTTCGCGCTCCACGTCCGTGAATTCTGTGTAGGCGCGCATGATCTCGTCGATGTGTTCGGGGCGCAGTTCGCAGTTCTTGTTGCCCAAATTCTTGCGGAGCTTGGCGAAGCGCTGTGAGGCGTCGATGAGCAGGACCTTGCCTTTGCGGTGCGGAGCCTTGTGGTTGCTCAATATCCAGATGTAGGTGGTGATGCCCGTGTTGTAGAACAGGTTGTTGGGCAACTGGATGATGGCCTCCAAGAGGTCGTTCTGGATGATGTATTGACGGATGTTGCTCTCGCCACCGCCTGCGTCGCCGGTAAAGAGGCTGGAGCCGTTGTGGACCGAGGCGATGCGCGATCCACGTGGTTCGGCGCTGAGGGGCTTCATCTTGTTGACCATCTCCATAAGGAAGAGTAGTTGGCCGTCGGATGAGCGTGGGGTGGCGTCCACTTCCTCCACCTTGCCCCAGTAGTCGGGCAGTTCCACCTTGAATCGGCTGTCGATGATGTCCTTGCCTTCCTTGATGTATTTGGCCTCCGTGCCCCACGACTTGCCGTAGGGAGGGTTGGAGAGCATGTAGTTGAAGTTCTTGCCCGCGAACTCGTCGGTGGAGAGCGTGGATCCGACGCGGATGTTCTCGGGGTCGTTGCCCTTGATCATCATGTCCGACTTACAGATGGCGTAGGTCTCGTCGTTGATTTCCTTGCCGTAGAGGTAGACGTCGCCCGTGGCGCAGATTTTCCCGTCGGGGTCTTTGATAAAGTTTTGTGACTCAGTGAGCATGCCACCCGATCCACAGGCCGGATCGTAGATGGTCATGACCGATGGCAAATCGTCTTTGATGGGGTCGAAGATGATGTGGGTCATTAGGTCGATAACCTCCCGCGGGGTGAAGTGCTCACCCGCCTCCTCGTTGTTCTCCTCGTTGAACTTGCGGATCAGCTCCTCGAAGACGTAGCCCATGCCGAGGTTGGAAAGGGCGGGCAATTTGCGACCGTCGGGGTCCTCTTTTTCAAAAGGCGTCAGGTTGATGCGTGGCGAGGTGAATTTTTCCAGCACGTCCAAGAGCACGTCCTTGTTGGCCATGTGGCGCACTTGGCTCCTAAGCTTGAACTTCTCGATAATCTCCTTGACGTTCTGGCTGAATCCGTTGAGGTATTCCTCCACGTTGGCCAGCAGGATTTGCTGGTTGTTGCCCGCTGTGCTCTGCAACTGTTGCAAAGTCCATTTGCTGGTGTTGTAGAACACAAAACCGCTGGCGTCCTGCATGCCCTTGTCGTCCCATTCGGTCAGGCCCATCTCCTCTTTCTGGAATTGAACCTCTTCCAGAACAGCATCTTTAGTTGGTTCTAAAAGCGCGTCCAATCGGCGCAATACGACCATTGGCAAGATGACGTCACGGTATTTCCCGCGGACGTACACGTCGCGCAGGCAGTCGTCGGCGATGGACCAAATAAAGGAAACAAGTTTGTTGTGGGCAGATTTATCCATGGAGGTGAGTGTTCAATAGAATCAAAGTGGGGCAAAGATAGGGGTTTGGTCCGCATGGAGTGTGCGGAGGGATAATGGTGTTGAATTAGGGGGTCGTTTATTGGTGTTTTTGGGTGCCTGAAATGGGGTTAAGAGACCCTTGAAAGCAATCATTTTCGGGGGTGCTTAAGTTGGTCTCAAAACCTGTATTTTTTGTGAAATTCGGGTACTGACACACCTGTTTTGTGTGTGATTGTAGACTTGAAACCATTTGTTAAATAACAGGTATACAGTATCATATGAGGTTTATAGTGTTTTTGAAGTAGTTGAAATATCTGCGAATTATTTAGACAAGGAAAGGAAAGGAAAGCGAAGCAAAGGGAAGCAAAGGGAAGCAAAGGGAAGCAAAGTAAAGGGACTAAAAAAATTGTACTGGAGGATTGATTCTTCTAACGAAGAATTGTCGGGTTCCCTCCTTTTCACGTCAGGAGGAAAAATGGTATTTTTGGTTTTGCCCGAAAGGGCGTGTCCGCTGGTTAGAATTTGGCCATCACTTTTTTCGGCTATTTCATGGTGTTTCCCATTTGGCAGTAACCACCCCAGTACTACAGGTGGTTTAAAAACGATTTTAAAGGGTGTTCAGGCGATTATAAATTGTTTTTGGTGTATTGCTACATAATCCACAGAGAACTGCGCTCAGAAACAAAATGTTGGATTCCTTTCTGAAAAGAATTGTGTTTGTTATATCGCAATAAACAAATAAAAATAACTAAGAAATATAAGCAGTCAACTAAGTCACTTCCTTTAAGCATCATGGCTGTTCGAAAAATTTCCTGACCTTTACCGACTGGGAACGTACAAAGATCCTCTAAGCGTTCGATCCCAGATCTCTTGATGCTCAACCTTAGATGTGAGATACCAATCCCCTAACCTCCTTTTACCCTTTTTCAAAAAATCTCTCCCCCTTGGGGGTATGGGGGAATTATTTCATTTTTTATTATTCCACTTATACTTTTCATTATACATTATAGCTCCCCGATGGACATTGATAACCAATGAGTTACAGCACATAAGGTGGACACATTTAGGTGAGAAACTGGACAAGTTGAGGTGAAAGGTGGACACATTTGGGCGTAAGGGTGGACAGTTTCGGGTGTTAAACTGGACAGATTCAGGTGTGAAAGTGGACTAATTCGGGCGAAGCTGGACTAATTTGGGTGTAGGGCTGTCTATGTGGATTGAAAAACCGCTGTTAAACAGTTATTTAGGAATATTTCATCCCTGCGATGTCTCTATTAAAGTGGACACATTTGGGCGTCAAACTGGACTAATTCGGGTGAAGGTGGACTAATTCGGGTGTCAGGGTTTTAAGTACCTCACATAAAAATCTGTAATACAGTGAATTAAAGCCATAACCTGAAATGAAGTTGACACAAACTGGACACATTTGGGTGAAGGTGGACTAATTCGGGTGTCACGATTTTGGGAAACTTGCGGTAAGCTTATGGCTACCAGCCCTTAGCCCATCATTCATTTTTTTTCACCGTTTTTAAAGTGGACACATTTGGGTGACGAAGTGTCTCTTTTGCATAATGCGCCCACCTCTCCTGCTGTTTGCCGATTTCAAAACTGGATGGGCCTGTGGTTTGATCCACTTGGTTCCTGAAATTAGCTGGACACTTTTTTGAAAGTGTCCACTTTCTGCACTAATTTCCGATTGAAATTTCTGCGCCCTATGGAAGACTTTCTTGAAAAGAACGGCCTGAACCCCACCATCGTCCAGCACAACCTGATTTCTCGGGGTAGTTTCGATTGGAACGAGCTGAAGCTGGACATGTACTATACTTTGCTAGGGAAGATCCGGAAAGGCGATACCGCCAACACCCTTTACGAGGTGCGCCTTGAGGAGCTACGCGCTTTGTCGGGAAAGAAGTGTGATTACTCGCTGGTGAAGAAGGTGGTCACCGACCTGATGAACGACAGTGTGGTGAAAGTGGAGAAATTGGTGGATGGCCAGCGCGAGTTTGAGAACATCACACTCATTGGTTACGCGAAATACCGTGAGGGCGAGTCGAGTTTTTATGTGCAGATCCACCCTGCTTCCGAGCATTTGCTTTTTGGGCTGGAGCGGAATTTCACCAAGATGAAACTGGTGTCGGCCGTGGGTGTCCGAAAGAAATTTTCCAAGCGCATCTACCCTATCCTTTGTTCCCATTCTGGGCAGAAAAGTTTTATCGAGGAATTCGATGATTTGCGTGAGCGCATCGGTGCCCTCTCCTATAAGACCTTTACCAAATTCAAGGAGCGCGTCTTGGTGCCAGCCCAAGAGGAGCTGAACGAGAAGGCGGAGATTAGCTTTGATTTCAAGCCCTTGAAAACAGGCCGTCGGATTGACCGGATTGAGTTCATCATCAAACACCTGAAAAAACAGGATGAGGTGGTGAAGACAAGCAAGGTTATCGAGCCTAAGGCCGTCGAGAATGCTCCGGTGGTCAGCACCCTCAAGGATATCAAACATCCCGAGCAAGACCCTACCCTGCCCTGTGTTGTGGAGCGCATGCGAAAGCGTGGCTTGACGGACAAGGAAATCATGCTGGTCTGTCGTATGATGTCCTTCGAGGATGTGAAGAAAGCTCTGCATACGATTACTTGGGGGCTCAAGGAGGCCAACCACCCTGCTGGCTATGTTCGAAGTCACTTCCCTTGTTTGAAGCGATAAGAGCAGTGCTATAGCCCCACTCTGATATATTTTGCCCTTACAGGGCTATCAGGAATGGATTGCGTCTCTCCCCTATCATGTTGTTTTACCCGAAGGATCAAATTGATACTTCGGGTATTTTTTTGGCTGTAGGGGCAGACCTGCGTGTCTGTCCTTCGCATGAAATAGGCGGATACACAAGTCCGACCCAATGCTGTTGCATTAAGGATGGAAACTCCCAAACTCTGGGTCAACCCCACCTCTGTCCTCCCCTTATCTAAGGGGAGGAGAAACCATCAGCCCATAGTCTGACAACCATAATTGGCAAGTATTCCCTGTAACATTCTCCTCCCCTTGGATAAGGGGAGGACATGAGGTGGGATCGAAATCTTGAGCTTAAAGCAACAGTATTGAGGTCCACCCCTACCCATAATCATAGTTCAGACGCCATTCAATTTTCAATTCGTACTTTTGTGGACTTGTTGAATTGAAGATGTGTTGAAGATGAAAAAGTTTGTGGTGTTCCTTTTCGGAGCGATGATGTTTTTGGGAGGTACTTCTTTTCTTCCCAAGCCAACCCCGTCCCCTACCCCAGAAACACAGGTAGAGCAAAATTACGGCTGTCGATATGGACAATGCCATGCGATTGCCAAAAGCACCGGAAGGCGTTGTAGGCATTGCGTCAGCAATTCAGGAGATATGTATTGCTGGCAACATTAACTGTAATAGACATTAGACCGCTTTGCTTTTAGACATTAGATTTTAGCAATTGAATGCTATCCTAAATTCTAAAAGCGAAGCGGTCTAATGTCTTATTTTTATCTCGCCTTGGACTCCAACAACTGGAGGCTGAGGTTCAATTTTTCCTCGGACTGAGGGCTTAGGCTTGGTGTGGCGACAGCAGGTTGCCACTTCCCTTTCTCATCCAAGAGTGCAAAACCGAACTGGCCCAACTCCCCTTCTGGCTGTTCGAATTCTTCAGTGATGGACTCACCGAATTCTTTGGGCGATACGAAGAGAAAATGGTCGAAGGCAGGCAGTGCCTTGTCCAAGTTCTTACGCTTTTTCTTGAAGGCTTTTGGGCTGTCCACCAGCTGGGCACCAACCAACAGGTGGCCGTTTTGGGTTTTCACATATTGCACGGCATCCACCTTCACCCCTGCCACACTGATGTTATCGGCGTGGATGAATTTTCCTTTGGCGAAACTTGCCCGCCACAATCCGTCGGCCAATGAGATGTCCGTTTTGGCCTTCTCAGGCTTGGCTTTCATCTTGAGGGCCTCACGCTTGATGTCTGTTGCTTTCTCAATGATGAGGTTGCTTTCCTCAGCGCTGGCGAGCTCCTCAATATCGGCCTTGCGTACCTTGGCCTCACCAGACAGGATTTGCTTTTTCACCTCCGGAGAAACCAAACCGATTTTCTCCAATCCTTGGGCGAATTTGCCGTCACGCTTGATGGTGGCTTCCCCCACTCCAAGGTCGTCGGCGATGCGCTTCGAAGTCGTTTTGCCCGAAGTATCAATTTGATCTTTCGTGGAATTTTCCGCTGATCCTTTGGCTTGGTTTTCCGAAGTATCAATTTGATCCTTCGGGGTAGCCTCTCCCCTATTCAGGTTCTGGGTGCGGTCCTTTTTGGTGGCGTTGTAGAGCTGTCCGCGTAGGAACGAGGCCTGCATCGGTGTCAGGTTACGACGGCCGAGTTGGTTCAGGATCATCCAGTCCTTGACCTCGGTGAGGTCTTTCAACCCTTCAACAACTTTAACGGGAAAGTCGGTAAGGCTGAGCTCTTGGGCGATGCTGTAGCGGTTGTGGCCATCGATGATGATGTGCTTCTCCCCTTCCTTCCAAAGCAGGATGGGTTCGCGGATACCCTGTTCGGCGATGTTGTCACGGAGTTGCTGGCGCTCCTCGGTTTGCAACGGCGGGATAAGGTCGCGGAGCTCGTCAATGACGATGATGGTCTGACGGATGGCCGATTCCAAATGGCCCTGACGGGTCTGGATTTTCACGGGCTCGCCCTGCATGGCGACCTTCTTGCTTTTGAGGGCTTTGAGCTTAGACATTGGCGGAGACGTTTTGGCGTTGGAGGAACTCTTGGGCGAAGGCGTCGTAGTCGCGCGAGGCCTTGGCTTTGTCGTCGTGGGCGAACAGGTCGATCTCAAACTCCTGGCTCTCGGCCACTGAAATGTTTTTGCGTATCATGCCGCTGTAGACGTAAAGGTCTGGGAAGGTTTCGGCAACACGCTCGAAGTTGAGCTGGTGGACAGCAGTGCGTTCTTCAACCTTGGTGAAGACGATGCCCTCGATGCCAACCTTGTCGTTGATGAGTCGGACGCTCTGGCAAAGCCTTACCACGCCTTGAATGCCTTTGACACTGCCACGCTCAGGTACACATGGAACGAGTACGGCATCAGAAGCAACAATGGCGTTGGAGATGACCATGCCCGAAACGGAAGGTGGGCAGTCAATCAGGATGTAATCGAATTCCTCCTGTACGCTTTCCAAGGCGTTGCGGAGTCGGACGTAGCCTTCCAATCCTTGGTCTTTCAGAGAGGATTCGATGTAGCCCAAGTTCAGGTTGGCGCTCACCAATGACAGGTTTTCGGTGACTTGCTGGATTGGGAGGGTGCCGTCGGTGTACACCTCGACGATGGTGCCTTGTTCAGCCTCGTCGTCGTAACAGCCCAAAAATTCGGACAGGTTGCCCTGTTCGTCGGAGTCAATCAAAAGCACCTTGTTGCCCTTGCGTGCCAGTGCGGCGCCAAGGTTCAGGGTGGTGGTTGTTTTTGCCACTCCACCTTTGTGGTTGGCGATGGCTATGGTTTTGCTCATGGTGGTCGTGGTTGTCCTCGAAAAGCAGTTGAGGTCTTGCAAATTAGCATTTTGCGATGAAAATGCGGTGAGCTAAAGTGTTTTGTTTGAGGAGGCAGTACTGATGCAAAAAAACTGCATTGCTTGCACTTAGACTTGTGTCACTGTTTAACCAAAACACATTGCAAGATGAATCAAGAGAAGAAAACAATGGAATCAGAAAAGGAGAGGGGCACAAAGAGGGACACCCCTAAAAAGGTTGTTGCTGCCCAAAGTGCAGAGAGCTATTCTTGGTGGAGTTGTGACGCCTGTGGCGGTGATTCCAGCACGGGATGCCTGAGCTCGACAGGGGAGTGCTACCGTTAGCATAGGGGTGGCCCATGCAACTGGTCATTGACAAGTTTGGGGCGAGTTTGCGCCGTAAGGATGGGATGTTCCGAGTAGAGTATTTTGATGAGGAAAAAGGGGAGGTTACCGTAAAGGAATTCAGAAAGTTTAATGTGAGCTAATAGCTATTGAGCATTTATGTTACTTTTTATATCTGTTCAATTAGATAATACTGAATGGGCTTCTGTACTCATTCAGTATTATCTAATTGAAGTTTTTATGGTCTTGAATTCAAAGGGCTGTTATAGTTTTCCCTTCTTGATGCTGGAAAAGGGTAGTTAGATTGATAATACCTCCTTCACCTCGTCATCAATAAGGTTTTGATCAGGTTTATTTGAGTTGGCTTGATCATTAAACACAATTGGACTGAGGTTAACCATAAGCATTTCTTTAAGCATCTCAAGTTTCTCGGGAGCAAGCTGAATCGTTTTGAAAGTCTCAATCAAGTTCTCTTGTCTTGGTTGTCCAAAGGTGAGTCTGTAAAGTCCAAGGACTTGCAGGAGTTTACTCAACTTTCTAATATCCTTACTGTAGGGGGCTATCGGAATAATTGGGTCCTTCTACAAAACCAGCGATTTGTCAGTTAGGGCTCATTTCCCTTCATAAACCGCAAACCCAAACAAAATGCATTTAACCAAGAGTCTTCTAAACTATACACCGTTACTCCATAGTGAATCGGATATCATTTTTCCTTAGCCAGTTGTCGAGGATGGGCAGCGACGTCTTGTACCTCTTGGCGACAAACGCCTTGTTACTTCCGTCCCTCAGCAAAGCTTCGATTTCCGGTCTGAACGCGTCGAGTTTTGACTTACCCTTTCCCTTGGGCCTGTCCAGTTTTTTCCCGCTCGCTCTTGTCGCCTTCAACCCCTGTTTGGTTCTCTGGGAAATCAACTCTTTCTTAATCTCTGCCACCAGACCGAACAGGGTGACCATCGTCTTGGTCTGGATATCCTGCTTGCCGTCCACTCCTATGGCTCATCTGACGGACGACGAGCGCCGCTTTCTCCTTTCAGGGAAACGGGTCAGCCGGCAACTCTACAAGATCCTGTCATACCAACGGTTTTCTGACGGCATCAAGTTGGGAAGGCTGAACCTCAAGCACTTCAAGAGGTACAGGTACTCCGAACGCTACATGATATCGCAAGCCAAATGGCAACGGAATAGGTAGAGGCTGTTGGCGGAAACGGGGCTTGATGCCCTTGAGTATATCGATGTTCTGTTGGGGGAGGCATCGGGATGGGTGGAGGGGTCATATGACAAATTGAACAGGTATATTGACGGGGGAGACAATGTCCATTTCAGGCTGGGTGCTTCCAAAAATCCCGTCGTAAGCACGCCAGCGGCAAAATCCGTTGACCCTGTCGGAGACTCCCCCTTCATCCATGACGGCCCATTGTCCGTCATGGATGAAGGGGGGGAGGTGAACGCCTTGATCGGATTCCTTTCCGAGGTTACCAATTTCAACATAAATGACTACCACGCCTTGGACATGAGGTTGCTTATCGCCGCCATCATCGGGCAGGGATGCAACCTCGGTGCGGGAAAGATGGTGGACATGTCTAAAGGCATCTCCAGGGACGGTCCCAGGAAATAGGCCAGTGACGGACAGAAGTTTAAGGTTGCCGCGGGCAGCTCCTATTAATACAACAGATTGGAGGAGGGCATCAGCGCCTACAGCTTCTTGAGCGACAGGAAAAGTGTTTTCCACACCATCGTCATCAGCAGCTCGGTCAGGGAAGCCTCCCATGTGGTTGACGGGTTGATGGACACCCACTCGCCGGACATCGAGATCCACTTCACATAGGCGCTCGGGTCTATCGAGGTCGTGTTCGATATCACCCAACTGATGGGCGTCCGGTTTGCGCCCCGGATCAAGCGTTACAAGGAGCAGGTTCTCTACGAATTCCCTGGATACGAAGACAAGCACTGGTATCATATTACCCCCGACAGGAGGCTGAACGCCTACCAGATAGAGCCGCCATTGTACAAGGCCCTCAAGGAGTTCGGAAGGATGGTCAGAATAACAACTATCTCGACGGAGTGGAGCTCAGGCAGCAGATCGAAGAGCTGCAAAACAAGTTTGCCAAGGCCGTCTTCTATGGCTGCAACCAGGAATACAGGCATAGGACGGTCGAACGGCAGCTCGTCGCCGAAAGCTCCGAAAAGAAGAGAGAAAATCCTTGAAAGGATAAGCCAATGTGACCTTATCCTTTCAAGGATGTGAACCTCTATGGAGAATATGATTTCTCCAAGATTAATGACAGAACTGGACATCCCTTCGAGATTGAAAAAAGCAATACGTAGGACCTTGATTCAACTTTTGGTCAAAATAGGCTATAGGATGCCATTGGAGAGTGATTTTGGAGAATACTAGTGATAGATCGCCGGTTTTGCAGGAAGACCCAATATACCCTAAGAGCCTGTCCAGATTTTAAGCAATAGGCAAAAAAGTAGGGAATAGGCGTTTAATGGGTAAAGAATAATGTCTAGTTACTCGACCACGATTTCCAATGGTTAGTACTTAGCTTGCTTATCGAAGATGGGAGGAAACGTAAATATTCCCTTTGTTTCGTTCTTGACGGCCTTGACGGCATATTCTATCTAACGAAAAATGGTTGCCAATGGCGGATGCTTCCCAAAGAATTTCTACCCTATAGAACAGTATATTTTTACTTTCGGAAGTGGTGTGATGAAAGCCTGTTTTTTCGAATCATTCTTACAATAGTGTTCCTCTACAGGCTAAAAATGGCTGTTTATATGTTTCCAAGCCTAGGAATGATGGATGCCTAGTCGATAAAAAATAGTGAATGGGGCGTTCAGGATAAGGGCTTTGATGGGAATAAGAAAATCAAGGGAAGGAAAAGGAATATGTTATTTGATTCCTTTGGATAAGTGTTGGGGGTTCATGTTCACCGCGCTAATGAAAGGGATGCCAAAGGAGCCTTCTTCTTGTTGGACAAGCTCAATAAAACAGGTTTTTTTCGCCTTAAAAAGACCCTTGTTGACAGGGGTATCGTGGGCCACTGATCAAATGGGCTCTTCAAACTTTTGGGATAGACATTAGAGGTGTTAAACGCCGAAAAAAGCTTGCCCAAAGTGTTTGAGCCTATTCCCATGAGGTGGTGAGCTGAATGTTCTATTTCTTGGATAATGTGGGATAGAAGGCTGTCAAGGGACTTTGAGGAGAAAACAACTTCAAGATAGGCATTGGTTTATATAGCTAACATGAAGAGGTTCAGTAGAAAATTAGCCGTGGAGATTTAGACAGGCTCTTAGCTCATAAAGCCCACTGCTTGTTTAAAGTACATGCACCAATAAACGTTTTGAAAATGGTAAAATCTCTAAGTGAACAAATCTTTTGAATTATAAAGATCAGACTTTGTAATATCCTGTTTAAACTAAAAAAAATGAAATAGCTGGAAGTTTGATAAGCAATATGTTGTATTAAAATAATAAGACTCACGATGGTTTAAACTTGTTGGCTTATAGGCTTTTGCATTGTGGTGGTTATTTTGTGATGTATCTTATTACATGTTTTTTATGGATTATTTAAATCATTAAATGATATTTGTTGTGTTGATGACAAATCATTTTTAAAATGAGAATCCATACTTTATTACTTTCAGTATTCTCCCTGTTGCTTTCGAATTTTGTTTATTCTCAGGAAAGCAATCCCGTTGTAGACGTTCCCGAGAATTTTGCCACAGCCTGGAGTTACCAGGCTACTTTGCGTTATGTTCCTGAACAAACAACAACATTTTGGCAAATTAACCTTGGGTTTAATTCTTGGGGGAATATTACGGCAGTTGCAGTAAACAACAAAAGAATTGCAGGTAGTTGGACACCAGTACAATTCCAAGCAGTGATTAATGCTTCAGGAGAAAGAGTTGTAGTTACTCCAGTAGGTACATCGAATACGTTCAATGCAGGTGAGGAGATTGCTATAGACTTGGAGTTTAATTTCAATTCGCCCTCTGTTGATAATGAGGTCCTGATTATCACTACTGGAGATGGGGGGAATGAAACAACAACCGAAAGTCAACATTGGCAGGTGGATAAAGAGAACAACCTTAGGCCTTCATTGGAATTGAGTGGTAATGTTTCTGTTTCTCGACTAGGGGTTGGTGTAGATGCCTCAAATGCGCAAGGAGCATTACATGTTTGGAGTGATCAGCCCGCAGGGGAGCCTATGGCAACCATTGAGGGAAGTGGGGCATATACGGAGCCTTCAGTAGGGTTGAGGTTGTATGATTTAGGTTCTGAGCCAGGTAATGAGAACATGATAGAGTTCTCTCATGCCAAGAATAATGTGGGTCCGGTTCCAGCAGTGCACCTTAGTTCAAAGAATGTTAGCCAGAACATGGTTAACGGGGCTGATTTCACAATAGAAACAGCTTTGGACGACCAAGGGAATTTTAATAAGAATCAAGTCCTTTTAAAAAATGATGGAAGAATTGGCCTTGGGCTATCAAGTGGAAGGCTTTCTGATGATTTATTGACAATAGGCCGTAATGGGGCAGCTGTATTTCATGATGGGGGGAGTAAAGCATTATCGTGGAATGCTCATTATTCAGGAGGAGAATGGAAGTTTATTGATAATGGGTTCGCTTCTCAGCTTTATGTTCAAAATGGAGACCAGCGTTTTCAACTCAATGTTGCAGAGGCAGGTTCTTCTGGGAATGTCATCTCGTGGAATCATGCTATAACAGTGAACCGTTTTGGTGGAGTAGGTTTGGGTAATGAACCCTTGGGGGAAGAGAAGCTTTTTGTTGATGGTGTAGCGGTAGTGAAGGGCCAGACGAATAATTATGGTAGAGATGTATTGAAGCTTTATAGTCCTAATCATACAGAGGATGGAAGACATCAATACCTTTATTTTTCTCATCGTGATTGGAGTGGTGAATTGACTGGAGGGAATGCCCATTATGCAGCAATTGGGGCTTATGGGGCTTCCTATGATCAAAATGGGACAGAGACTGCAGGTGGCCCACGTCATTTATTGATTCAAGAGCAAACGGCTGGGGGGAATTTGGGTATAGGCCCCCATACCGAAGCCCCAGATGCAAAACTTTCTATTATTGGTCTTACCAAAGTAAGGGCGAGTGTCAGCGAGGGTGATGATGCATTGAAACTGTATCATGCTCGTCCAGATGATGTGACTGGTATGGAACACTACATGTTCCTTGGTAATAGGGAGTTTCAGAATGGAGGTCAAATGTATAGTACCATTGGAGCTTATGAGTCTCTTTCTACATCTGTTAGCCAGGCAGACGGAACTGAGGGGCCCAAGCATTTGGTACTTCAGGCTCAATGGGAAAGTACTCCGAACACAGTAGCCAATCTTGGTGTAGGATATCATACTGAAGCACCTGCTGCCAAGTTGTCCGTGAATGGAACAGGATTTTTTACTGGTTCGGTGAGTATAGGGACAAAGGTTGACTCCCGTTTTTATCCTTATAGCAATTCAAGATATATGCTTGCTGTTGAGGGAGGAATAGTTGCTAAAGAAGTTTCTGTTCTTTATAGAAATCAATGGCCAGATTATGTTTTTGAGGAAGGCTATAAGTTAAGATCTCTTGAGGAAGTAGATGAGTTCGTGGAAGAGAACGGTCACCTTCCTGACGTGCCAACTGCAAAGGAAGTTGAAGAGGAGGGAATTGAAGTAGGAGAAATGCTTAAGGTGCAGATGGAGAAGATTGAGGAGCTTACTCTTTACCTCATTGAGCAAAACGAAAAGTTAGAGGAGCAGAACAAGAGGTTAGCAGAACAAGCTTTGAAAATCAAGGAGCTACAAGAAAAATTGGACGAGGATGAGCATTAAATTGGTCAAAGCCTTATTGGCGTTATTGGTAATTGCCATAGGGCACTTGTATTACCTTTCATTTGATCGGGACTCTGTACTAGCTTATGTAGAAACAAACCGCTTAATGGAAGGAGCTAATGAGATGACGGACTTGCAGAAGGAGTTCCAAGCTGAGCGGGAACAAGCTATGGCAAGGGTGGACACACTTACCTTGGAGTTTCAACAGGAGTTGATGCGGCATGAAAGGCAGGTTTCTTCAATGACTGAAAAGGAGAAGGAATTATCAAAGGGGCTCCTTCAATCCAAACGCCAACAAATTTTGCAGTATCAGGAAGCAGTCATGGAGAAGTTGTCACAACGGGAACAGGAGCTGACGTCTAAGTTTCTTCAACGGACTAATAAATTGATTGCAGAGTATGGTGAGGATAATGGATACCAGGTTATTCTTGGCACTGTAAACGGGAATATCCTTTATGGGGATAAAGCAATGGATGTGACCGATGAGGTCATCAGGAAGATTAATGAGTGATGAGGAGCTTAGTGTTCCATTTTGTTGTGTTTGGTTCATGTCTTCTTTCTTTTTTCTCTTGTGATGGAAAGGGAAAGGTTGTGATGGGTTCCAAGAGGGAGTTGGAAGCCTATGTTCTGAATCCTGAAAATGGCTTTTTGTCGAAAAGGGAAGGTATGCGTTTTTCCTATTCCCTGAATCTTCATCCGAATGATTTGTTGGTGCTTGACGAATTGAATCGCTATGGGATACTGACAGATAGTTTGGTTTACCAAGCAGACTCGCTATTTGCACCTTATCAATATTTCCATCTGTCAGTGTCTCCTAGTTCTAAGGAGTACAAAGGAGGTTTTTCATCCCAGAAGGAGTATTCAAATTTTATTCATGTATTATCCTTCCGCTTGGGAGAGTACATGTGTCTAGTGTCTGGAAATGACACATTACATCCTGTAAGTTTTCATACTTCCAAAACTTATGGGCTTGGAGAGGGGTGGTCCAGTTTAGTTGCTTTTAATACCTCGAAACAAGTGTCTGGTTTTTCTGTCTTATTAAAAGGGTTACATCCTGGAGAACCTGATCTTAAATTCCATTTTGATAAGGAAGTCTTGAAGCGTATGCCCTCTTTGAACTGGGAGGCTATTCGAAAGAGTAATGAGAATCGTTAGAAACTATTTGAGGTTGGTAGCAGCGTTTTTCGCTGTGGAAATCCTGACCGGGGTGTTTTTTCCAACCCTATCGTTTGCATTGACTGCAGGTCCTACAGCGCCTGAGTTTTCAAGCTTTGAGCCCGTCGACATGACGGATATGGTCAATTTGGCTACTGGAGATTTTACGTATAGCCTTCCAGTATTAGAGGTTCCTGGCCCTGAAGGGGGGTATCCTATGGCTTTGGCATACCATGCAGGGATTCAACCCGATGTGGAAGCGAGTTGGGTTGGGCTTGGCTGGACTTTGAGTCCTGGTGCGATTAACCGGACAGTTAATGGTTATGCTGATGATTTAAAGGAAGCTAGAGAGTCTGTTCGTGACGTGTGGAAGGGAGGTGAGACCAAATCATGGACAGTTGGTGTTGGCTACGGTCCATTTGATGCGAACATGTCCTTTTCTAATGATACTTATCGTGGCTTTGGAGCAGGGGGGGGAGTAGGTGTTGGAGTACCCATTAAAGGACCGCTGAATGTTGGATTATCCATGGGAGTAAATCCTTATGGAGATACATATGGTACATTAGGTCTTGGTATAGGGTCATCCTCAAGAGGTGTTGGAGTGAATATGGGAGTGGGGTTGTCCTACTCCTCTGGTAGCGATAATGTAACTGGCTATGGATCTATGGGGCTTTCCTATAGTAGTAAGAATAGCAATTTTGGTATTTCAATTCTCGGAACAAGTCTGAATTCAAAGGGAACGTTTTCTACCTCTCTTGCAGGTGCCCAAGCTGGTTCGTACAATGATTTTGCAGGTAATGTGACAAGCATTTCTTCTTCATGGTCTGTTCCTATACCTGTTTGGAATACGGGCGTTGTCATAAACATCGGAAAGGCATATAGTCGGTACTATTTGGACCAGACGGATCACACCTATACTTATGGAGCCTTACATCCTGATCATGTGATTGATAAGAGACCTGGGCAAAAAACAGCTTTTGATAGTTTCCAGCTATTAGATATTGGGAGTTCCGCCAAAATTGAATCTAACCCCAATAAGGATATGGGAGGAAGTTTGCCTGCGGTTGATATCTATTCGGTTACAGGACAAGGTATCGGAGGGCATATACAACCCTATTTTTATGAGTTTTCATCCATTTATAGAAGAGACTTTGACCTGAATAATTATCAGGATGAGGATAACGTAGATGACAAGGATTTACTTTCCTTTGAGCATGACGATACTAAGTACCAAGGTAAGAAGGTTGGCTTCCGCTTTAAGAACAGTTTTTCAAATGGATTCCGTCGTGATTTAGACCTAACATCAAATACTGTTGTGGATTTGCTTGAGCAAGATGATAATACAACAGTAGGTAATTCCACTACTTCTGGACTGTCAGGAAAATTGGAGGGATTCGACAGAGCTAAAGGGGTGTTAGCTGGAGGTAGAAATGTTGAATGGTTTACCAACAAAGAAATCAAAGAGTCACAGGCATTGGGCCTTATGGACTATCAGCATAATCGTGAGTCTTTTTATGAAATTGATGGTCAGGCTAGATCTGTTGAGGATCAGATTGGTGGATTCAAGGTTACTAATGAGAGTGGCGTTACGTATCATTACGCGCTTCCCGTTTACAACTATTTTAATTATTCCTATTCTCAAAAAAAGGGTGGGTCAACTTGGAGGGAGACCCGTAATGTTCAGCCCTATGCTTATACATGGTTGCTAACCGCGATTACAGGACCAGATTTTGTTGACCGTGGTGGAGGTGAAGGCCAGGCAAATGGTGTTGTAGATGACAATGACTGGGGATATTGGGTTAGGTTTGATTATGGAAAATGGACTGACCAGTATGCTTGGAGGAATCCAGAGGAAGGCATGAATAGGGATATTGATAATGAGACTGAGTCTTATGCTTATGGGTTAAAGGAGTTGTATTTTCTTGATGCTATTCGGACAAGAACTCATACAGCACTTTTTGTTAAATCACTTAGGAGAGATGGGAAGGGGGTGTCAAATATGTCGGATGGTGGGTTCAATGTATTGACAACAAGTGAGGGATTGATTACTGGCGTTCCAACCTCAACGTTGAAGCTAGACAAAATAGCTTTGTACACTAATGAGGAGCTTTATGAACGTTTTCGTCAATCGGATATGGTGTTCAATCTTGAAGGTATTTCCGCCTTGTCAGATGCCCTTGAGCATGAGGTGACTTTTGCCAACGATCAAGTTCCTACCACGATTCACTATGGAAAGAATGTTATTTCCATAGAGGATCTGAAAGTCTTGGGGGCAGATGTACTTGATTTTTCCAACCGTGTAGTGGAATTGAGTTATACCAATGAGCTTTGCAATGGAACACCAAATAGTCTTAATATCAATTATAAAGCTCCTAAGGCGTCGAATAATACCTCAGGGAAATTGACCTTAAAAAGCCTTTTAGTTAAGGGGAGGAACGATGTAAGAGTCATGCCTGCAACTACTTTTGCTTATAAGAATACGGCGGGATATGATAAGGATAAAAAAGATATCTGGGGGTTCTATCATTCGGAATTGGGAGATGCTGCTGGGCAAAAGCTGTCCGGTCAGCCTACCAAGCTTTCGGCAAAGGATGTGGACATGTGGTCCTTGAACAAGATAACCACTCCCCTTGGGGCAGAGATCAACATTGATTATGAATCGGATACGTATGCATCAGCACCGCTCACTCCGTTTAAGAATTTTAAAATAGAGAATGTGACACCTGTCAGTCAAACTCCTCATTTGAATCCAGATGAGGTAGCTGTTAAATTGAAATTAGGTGGTTCTCAAACACTGAATGAGTTTCCTGAATTACAGCCAGGACAAAAAATTGAGCTGTCAGTAGTTGCTTATACCATTCCCCAGCAAGGAAAGGGTTACTATGATTGTGATACGAAAGGGACTGTATATGAGATTTTTAGGGATGTTGATGTAAGTGCAACAATAAAGCGGATAGAGGATGGAGACAATACGGAAGAAGAGGGAGGAGGTACACTCATTGTGGAGAGTTCTGATATTTTTGAGTTGATAACGGATCATTCAACGACAGTATGGACAAGGTTTGATGAAGGAAATGGTCAAGTAGAATGTAAGTGGATGGGGTATCCCATGAACGCATATTTTTTATATGGAAATGCCATCACCAATGGGATTGAAGAGGCTTATGGAGGTGGTTTGAGGGTGAAGTCTTTGAAATTAAAGTCTTCTGGAAGGTCGTTTGAGACGAATTATTCCTATGATAATGGAGTAACTTCCTTTGTTCCAATTGGTATAGACTTGGATTCAAAACGGGTAACAGGTTCTGGGACAGGGAATGAAGGGTGGAGACAGGATGCCTTATTTATTGAACAAGAGAATTACATCTTTGATAAGATGAAATCTGTGTTTGCCTACAAGCATTTTGTTCCAGGTCCGGGGGTGGTTTATGGGGATGTTAAAGTGAGCCAGTCAGTGTCAGACATAAATGGAACATATGATGAGGGTGGTAAGACAGAATACAAGTTTTTGGTGATGACTGATGCTTTGAAGGACAAGGTCATGACAAAAACACAGGGAAAGGTTGTGCAGGATGGAACTACATCCAGGAATATGAAGGCCATTACATATCGTGACATCTCGCAATGGGTGGGGGCATTAAAAAGTGTTGTCGTAAAGGATGCTTTTGGCAATGTGTTGTCCAAAACGGAAAACAAGTATTTGCATGAGCAGGACGATTTTGATACGGAACTGAAAAACAGATTTGCAGGGCAGGGGCTTATTAATCAGTCCTTTTATGAAAAGAGACTAGGGAAGGCTAATAAAGTAGATTATGCCCAGTTGATGATTACGGAGAAGGAGGAATATCCGCTAGTACCATTGGGCAAGATTGAAGAATCCAATAGGGGAGGTTTCGTGGCCGAATCTTGGAACCTGGAGTTTGACTATTACACAGGTGTTCCTACTTCAGTGGCAAGCAAGAACATTGATGGTAGTTATACAATAGGTGTTTCTGTTCCTGCCTATCATGATTATTCAGGGATGGGATTGGGCTATCATAAATCCTCAAATAAAAATATGCTTTTGCAACCAGGTCGTCAGGTTACATATAGGGCATCATCAACGGTGGCTTCTCCCACAAAAATGTCTGATTTTACCAAGACTGGAGTTTTGTCTGCCTCTGTGAATATTTGGAAGGATGATTTGAAGGAGTATTATCACGAGGCTGAGGTCACAGGAACAACATCCAAAGTATGGCGAAATAAAGAAAACTACGTGTGGATAGGAGACGATGCTCAGACTTTAGATGTGGACGGTGCTTATCCTTTCTCTGCCTTTATAGATTTTGATAGGACTAATCCTCAAGCTAATACAACTTGGGAGAAGGTTAACGAAGTCAAAAAGGTGGATGTCTTTTCCAATATCTTGGAAGAAGTGGACAATGAGGGAATAGCTTCAGCTACTTTGATGGATCCGTCTCATCGTTTTGTTATAGCAACAGCTTCTAATGCCTCTTATGATGAGCTAGCTTGTTCTGGGGCTGAGTTTATTGAAGGATCAGACCTTGATGAGGGTAAGGTAAGATCCAACGATGGCTATCCTGTAAAATTTTTTAAACACACTGGAAGTTATAGTCTATTGGTACATAAGGGAAAGAAGGGGTTTTCATACACATTTAAACCTGATGTGACGAGAAAGTATTATGCAAGTGTTTGGGCTTATCTCCCTGGTTTTGCGGATAATGATGGAACATTGCAGAATATCCATCTCGTGTGTAAAGATGCTCAGGGAATGGAGTTGGCCAAGGCTTACAGGGTTGAAGGCCAGCACCATAACAATTGGTACCTTATTCGAATGGAAATAGACCCTTCTGATGCTGTTGGAGATATTGAAGTCACTTGTGAGAATGCATCTGCACAGCGCGCGGTCTATTTTGACGATTTTAGAGTGTGTCCAGTAGATGCGTTCATGACTGCTTTTGTATATGATAGACATACCACCCGTACAGAGTTTATTCTAGATGGGGACAATTTGTACACACGGTATGAGTATGATGATGCAGGCAGGTTAGTCAGGGTTACAAAGGAAAAATTTGGAATCAATGAGCATGTGCTTGGTGAACAGAAAATCAACTACGGGAGATAAGGAATCAATGTTCAATCAAGTTTTTTTAAAAGGAAATTTTTATCGAGCATGGTTATGAGAATGTTGGGTATTGAAGGGAAAAATTATTTTCTATCAATTTTGATTGTAGGACTTTTTATTAGGATAGGTGTTTTTGATGCTGTAGCTCAAACCTGCTCAAGTGTCCATACAAAGGATTGGCAAGATGAAACAAAGTACTACTTTGACTATCCTTCACAATACCTTGTATATAAGGACATATCAGGGTCGGATGTGAATTATATAGCATCGGATGATGAGGAATTGAATTTTAGGATTACTCCTGTAAGCAGAGCAAACCCTTGTCCTGATAACTCACGAATAAGAATTTGGACACCAAATTGTTCTGCTCCAGGTGCAATAAATGATTATAACACCTTATCCCATGCTAGTGATTGGAATCCGTGGTTTGCTGCGGATATTCATTTGGACGATGGGTTTTATGGTACATTCTTCGTTGAAGTACAGGCTCAAACCCGAGGGTTTACAGGGATTTCTTGTAAAGACTATACATGGAAAGGACATGATGGAGGACAGAAAACCTTTTGCCGAGTAGCACCTTCTACAGCAAGTCCTGGAGCTCTTGATTGCGTGAATTGTGAAGAAGGAACGACAGTGGCGAAGTCCTCAGTAACGGGTAATGTTGAAATTAAGCTTAAATGGGATGAAAACGGTTATTGTGGACCAATTCAGTTGGTTAGGGCTCGTAGAAAGGGCTCGACAATTTGGTCTGAATGGAAACCATTTGTAAATGAATTGAGCTTTTATGAATCAGAGTATGGCAGCCATGAGTATGAGTTGCAAGTAAGAGGTTCTGGGACTTATTTTGATGGGACAAATTTTGATATTACCTATGCTCCAGAGACGATTGTTGTAGATGTAGTTCCCTCATGTGAGTTGAGTAGTTTTATTTCTTCTCAGGTAAGGATAACTGATAGTCAAGGAGAGACAGTATTTTCAGGAGCATCTAATTCCGCATTCATTGAGGTTGAACAAGGGGAAGTCTATGAACTCAGTTATAATGTGGAAAGAGAAAAGTGTATTTCTTATCTGGGATTTAACATCTCCTGTAAGGATGAAATCATTGATGTTCCTGATTTTAGAAATCATTACACCTTTGTTCCCGATGATGGCGAAGGGGGAGCAATTTCCAGTACAGATTTAACTTTATCCAATACAGGTAGCAGTTCCTACCAGTTTACGGTTAATGCCGAAATAGGAAGTTATAAATTCCATCCTGTCAAGGGAGATCATCTCAAAAAGGCTGACAATACATCCTATTGTCCTTCCTTTGAACCTGTACATATTTTTGTTGGTGGTACAGATCAGACCGTATATGAGCCTTGTTTAGTAATTCTTCCAGATGATATAGAAAAGATCTTTCCTTCGGTAAAGATTGACCAATTCCAGAATGCTGTTCTGGAACATTTTACCCATACAGTTCAAAGTGGCCAAGGTGTGATTATCAGACCTCAAAATGGTGGTGGAGAAGTCCATCTTCAGAATGGGGCACAAATCCTTCTTGATCCAGTTGAGCCAGTCACTAATCTTGAGTCACCTGACGATGACATGAATTGGGTTAAGTCATTTGCTTATGATGAGTTGGGTCATATTGTTTCCGAGTCTAAGTCCTTTTTTGATAACGGAGGAAGAACCTTGCAAGTACAGGTTAAGAACCTTAGTGGTGGATTTGTTCTAGCTGAACAGGCTATTTATGATCGTTTGGGACGTCCAGTTATCCAGACTCTTCCGGCACCCTTGGAAACTCATACTGAAACAGGTCTGATAGCACAGTGTCCTGCTGATCGTTTAATGCCTGGTCAGACACAATATTTTTTGTACAAAGATGATTTTGTAAAGACAGTCTCAGGAAAGCTCTCATATGTTGATTTTGATTTAGGCAGCAATAAGGTTCAGCTTTCTGACAATGAACCAGGAACCTTGGGATGGTATTATGGTCCGAATAATAACGCTACAAGCACTTCAGGACTAAAGGAGCCGTATGTAGCCTCAACCGATTATCCTTTCTCTCAATCTATTTACCATGAGGATGGCAGTGGTGAGGTGAAAACATCTCTTCCTCCTGGAAACGCTTATCGGACTACTACAGGTTATGAACATGTGGGTGAGGCTGGACAAGTACAGCCTGTGTCCTTGGCTGACTTTTCTGGAGGAAGTTTGCTTTCTGAATGGCTTGCCATGAGAAATTCAGAAGTGTTTCCAACAAGTCCGTTGACTGCGGAACAGCTGGTGGGGAACCTTGTCAAGCAATCTGTAATGGATGATAAGGCAGTGGCTGAAGATTTGTTGGGAAATACCGTTACTACTTGGACAGATCGTGGTGGTAATACCTTGATTACTCTGGTAGAGTCAGGAGCTGGTAAGAGGGTTGTTTCCTTTAAGTTTTTTGATGGTTTAGGGAGGATTCGTTGCTCACTCAGCCCATTAGCCTATGAACAGTATACTGCAGGAACTGCCTTTGCTGATATTGACAAGACCAGTTATGCTTATGATGGTAGAGGAAGGTTGAGAGAGACAGTAAGTTTGGATGCAGGTAAGACAACCTATAAATATCGTCGTGATGGCCTTTTACGGTTTTCCGAAAATGCTCAACAACGAATTGATAAGGCCTACTCTTATGTGATTTATGATAGGCTAGGACGTGTTGTTGAATCAGGGGAATATTCCTATAAACTAAGTGGGGTTGCCTATGCCAATTTAGGCCCTACACATATTGAGAATCGTACTATGGGAGGAGGAATCTCAGGAGGTTCTCGTGATGATGTGGTCAAAACGTATTATGATATTAGTCAGCCCGATTGTCCTTCAAGTTTTACACAGGATTTTCTACGAGGAAAAATTGCCGCCACGGAAAGGATAAATGGAGGTGTGATAACGCATAAAACTTGGTATAGTTATGACGAGAGGGGAAGAGTTATGGCTACAATTCAGGATATCAATGGATTAGGCAATAAGACGATTTCCTATCAGTACGATGGAGGTGGTCGGATAAAGCAGGTTCTTTATCAAGATGGTCAATCGGATGCTTTTTATCACGGCTATGAGTATGACCTGGACGGTAGACTATTAAAGGCATGGAGTAAGGAACCAGGTGAGGGATGGGCAAATCGTCCGATAGTCTTTAATTACGATCCTGTGCTAAAGCGGGAGGTGGTTAATGATTGGTATGCAGACTTACAGGCAACGTACTACTATTATAATCATGGCCCACTCAAACGTGTGGAGCTTGGTGAAAATAATATCCAAGGGATTGACTATGTGTACACTGTTGAGGGGTGGTTGAAGTCAATAAATCATCCAGATGCAGACAAGGATCCAGGTGCAGATGCTTCGTCAAATAGTGCTTTTGCTCCTGATGTTTTTGGGATGACCTTAGAATATTATTCTGGGGATTATACCAAGTCCGGAACTGCCTTGGCAAGTTTGTCTTCAGGGGTGACTGTTCCTGAGCATTATGATGGAAATATTCGCGCTTCGGGTTGGTTGACGTCTTCGGAGGCTACCATGCCTTCAGGATCTGGAAGGATGTATGAGTATTCCTATGACCATAGAAACCAGTTATTGTCTGCTACTATGGGTGGAGTCGATTATGCCACACATAAGAAGTTGTCCATGACCAATGGTTACCATGTTAATGGTATCAGCTATGATGTGAATGGAAACATACAGAAGTTAAAACGGTATGGAGCAGGCGCAATCCTTCATGATCTGAATTATATCTATGATCCTGCTATTCCAAATCGTTTGAAGAGTGTTTCAGGCCATTATAACTATGGGTACAATGCCATAGGACAGCTTTCTTCGCAACAAAAGGTTGGTGGTTCATCTATCAGTTTTGCATACAACGCAGATGGTTTAGTTGAATCCATTTCAGATGGTACAGGCAGTCCGAAGTTCTCCTATATATATGATGAGTCGGGACAGCGGATTTCTAAGAAGGACGAGACCAATGGGCTTCAGACTTGGTATGTGCGGGATATAAATGGGCAGATTGTTGCCCGTTACGACAATAACTCAGGAGGTGTTGATATTCAGGAATATTCCGTTTATGGGCTTTCACGCATTGGTACTTACTACCCATCGTTTGATGGAACCCGATATGAGATTAAGGATCACCTTGGCTCAGTACGTGCCGTCATCAACAGTATCAAGAAGTCAGATGGTACTGCCGAGGTATATGCATGGTCCGATTATTATCCCTTTGGATTGAAGATGCCTGAAAGGCATTCGGGAACTGATTATCAATATGGTTATCAAGGGGAGTTTGCTGAGGATGAGACTAATGAGACAGGGTTCAATACCTTTGAGTTGAGGTTGTATGACCCAGTGATAGGGAGGTGGATGACAACGGATCCCGAAAAGGAGTTTTATTCACCTTATTTATCGCTAGGTAATAATCCTTTAGCTTACGTTGATCCAGATGGAGCCGATAGATTGTATTATGATCAGGATGGTATCTATTTGGGGACTGTAGAAACAGGTTTTTGGTCGTTTGATTGGTTATTGGGAGATAAGCATATTTATCTTACTGGTGACCAGGCTGCTAATACGGGTTATATGTATTATGCATGGGAAAATAATGGAGGCAATGGTCATGCTGTTTTGGTGGATGCCAGTACCCTTGAAGCTTGGGAAGTTAATCATCCTATAATAAATGGTAAGGTGGTCGATGGGTTGGAAAATAAACTAAAGGGAGGAATTAAAAGTAGAGCGTATTATTATTCTAGTATAAAGGATAAAGAATTCTTAGATGGAAAAAAGTATAAGAGGGGAGATTTGTATTTGTCATTGGTATTTGTTCCTGATATGGCATCAACCAGAGAGTATTTGGACTCTCATACTGGGGAACCGTGGAAATATAATTTCTTCTATAATAACTGTAAGACTTATTGTGTTAAAGCTCTTGATCAGGGAGGCGCAAATGTTAAGAGATTTAGAATAATTGATTTGCCATGGAGATTTAGTGTTGGAAGGTCTTTAGAATTCAATACAGGTAATCAAACTGTAACTCCTTATGAAAGGTAAATTTTTGTTGTTGTTTTCTTTTTTGTTGACGTATACTGTTTTTTCACAGGGTGTTGTTCCTAAAACATTCTCAAGATATGTGTATGCATATGAGGATAGTGTTGGTGAATATTGTTTTTATGATATCTATTCTAAACTAGAAAGACATAAGTGTATTCATGATAGTACTCGGGTTGTAGAAGGTGTTTTTTCCGTAGACAAGAGCAATATATATTTTGTTGTAGAGGATGTTTCAGGTGAAAAAAAGTTAGGTAAAAGAGATTTTTATCTCTGTAAATTGCAAGATGACAATCAGAGCTCAATTTTGTGTTCTTTGAGAGTAGATGGGGGGGTGAATGGGATTGATTTGTGTCGTGGTTTTGGCGGGAGTATATTACTATCGATATATGGAAAAGGTTTAGAGAATGGGTATAAAAAAATAATATCCATTAGTAATCCCGGGATGCATATAGATGTAGATTATCCATATAGTGTTTTTGGATGGGATTGTGAAAGAAATGTATTTATTGTAGGTGTTAATCACGTTACTGGCGAAAAGGGTGTGTTTTTATATGATTACATTAATATGGTTTATAAAAATATGTATAGTGGTGATTGTCGCATTTTTTCGACGTCTCCAAATATGAACTTTGTAATGTTTGAGGCTGATAATAGTGTTTTTTTATTAGATATTTCCATAAATAGGTATAATCTTGTTTTTAAGAAAAGAAGGTTTCAGGTTATTCATAAATATTACTGGTTAAATAATGATGAATTTGTGTTTTTGTATCAAAATAATATCCATTTAAAGAGCTTATCTAAGCTTAGGCAAAAGACTTATAGCATTAGAGAGAAGTCTTTTAGTAAGACAAATTACGTTTTTCATGTTTTTGCTTCTTGGGTGTATTGATGTGTTTTGGTTTTTTCAACCTGTTTGTCGTTCTAATAGGTGTAGGTGTTGGTTTTAAAATCATTTCATTGATGTTTAATTGTTAATGGATTTATAATGTGCAGAGGTGTTATTTGTGTGGTCATTAATTGTTAGACTAACTTTTTTAAAATGTTGAGGATAGCTAGTGCTTTGTTTTTTCTGTTGGTTTCCGGAATGGCTTTGAGCCAAGAAAAAATACCCAATACATCTGTATGGTTGCAAATGGGTGTAAATGCTTCGTTTTTTGATAATCCCATAGGTGAATATGGAGCTAGTGATTCCGTGTATTATGAGCCTAGGGCAAGGGTAAGTCCTTTTTTAGGACTTAAAGTGAAAATAAAGTTGAATAGGATTTTCTCTTTGCAACCAGAAATTTTTTACGGAGGAAAGGGAGGTGCTTATCGCCGAGCAAATACTTCTGTAACCACTATTGGAGGTAATGGTCAAAATCAGGCCCAATATTATAAGCGCTATAGGCTAGATTATATTGAAATGCCTGTGTTGCTTAATGTCAACATAACTCATTTACTCTATAAGAATATTGGAGATGACAGGATTAAGGTTCAGTTATGTTCTGGGATATCCCCTGCTATAAATTTGCGTTCAACTTTTAGGTATAACGTATTTGAGGCTGGGAAGTCTTATGGACCGATGGTTGAGCAGAAAGAGAAGTTTAAGGTTAAGCAGTTTGATCACGCCAAAAATTTCCTATTGAATGTTATGGTTGACCTGTCTTTCAATTTTCAAGATAAGAAGGGGGATTACAAAATGCAGGTTTTCCTGAGGTGGTATAGGACACTGGATAATGTCTATAATATCTCAGAGCTGGATGGATATAATATGGATACTAAGATGCATACCGTTTCTTTGGGGTATGGCATTATGTTGTAGAGAGACTATTTGAATAGTTTCATTTTAATTCAGGAGCAGGCCATCAACCTTGCTCCTTTTTTATTTCCCCAATTTCCACACCCCGGTACCTCAAATACCGATACAACGTCCTCTTTGAAATGGACAGGTGTCCGGAGATGGCATTCACACTCAGCTTCCCCTCGTTGTAAAGTTGCTCTGCAATGATGGCCTTGTCCTGGGCTTCCTTGCTAAGCCCTTTGGGTCTTCCTCCAACACGCCCTCTTGCACGAGCTGCTTTCAATCCGGCCATGGTCCGTTCGCGGATGATGTCTCGCTCGAACTCGGCAAGTGCAGCGAACAGGTGGAAGGTCAGCTTTCCCGTAGGCGTGGTCGTGTCGATATGGTCGTTCAGGCTCATCAGCCCCACGCCCTTCTCTTCCAAGTGTCCAACCAGCTCCACCAAGTGCTTGAGTGATCGTCCGAGTCGGTCGAGTTTCCAGACCACCACCACGTCCCCTTTGCGGACATGCTCCAACAGCTTGTCCAGTTCGGGACGCTCCTTGCTGGCACCGGACCTTTTTTCGTGGAAGACCTTTTCACAGCCCGCTTCTGTCAGGGCGTCCAACTGCAGGTCGGGATTTTGGTCTTGGGTGCTGACCCGTGCGTAGCCGATGCGCATGGTTTACTGTTCTCGTATGAATGTGTGATTTGGATACTTAGAATAAGTACACCGCAAAGGTAAACGGTTTTGGACGGGCTTGGGAGGCAGGGGCATAAAAAAACCGATGGTTTACTTAAACCACCGGTTTTATAGAACCCTACTTTAGCGCATTGGCTGTATGAGTATAGTTGGGTCATAGAACTCCTTTTTTTAGTTCCATGATAATTTTTCCGTACTTCATATCATTGGCCGGCAATATCGTGAAACCCATTTTTCGGTAGAATGTTATTAGGCGATCTTGGTCCTTCTGTGTGCTTTGGTCCCCACAGTAGAGGTCTCCAGTTAGGCGTTCAATATTGTTAGACCTTGCATAGGCAAGCATTGTGTTGATAGATAGTGTGCCGTATCCTTTATGACTTCCTTGTGCAACATTAAGATCTTCGATGTACATAGTTCCATTAGATATGGTGGCAGTACTCCCCAGTACCAAGCCGCCCTCTATCACGCCATACATATATATCGCATACACCTTACTGTCTGTGTATTTTTTTGCATATATAATAACTGGATACCCCTTATGGGTTGTCTGTGGAATCAGCTCTGTGGTCCAGGTGAAAATATCATTTAGATTTTGGATCTGTAGATTAAGCTGTCTGACTTTGTTTTCCAAGTGCCTGTTTTCTTGGGTTATTTTATCGATGGTTTCACGAAGATATTTGGTTTTTAAACGCAGAGATTTTACGGTATGTGTCCAGATGATGGAAATCATGAGATTTTTTTGACTATTAGCTGTATCAACTCTCCTTGATGCGACGTGTCAGCGCCGAGGGCTCCAACTTGAGCTTCTCTGCAATATAGCCCTGCTTGAAGGGCGAGGACTTGATGCGTTGGGGCAGGCTGTCGAGCAGTGCCTTGTAGTCCTGTACAGTCTTGAGTGGTTTTTCTACTAGTTCTTACATCTTTTTGATGTGCGTAGCAACCTCCGAATCCACATCATATTCAAAATTGAAGGGTACTCCTGCCTCAACAAAAAGTTTTGCGCATGCCAAATGGTCTTCAGTGATCGTTCTTTCTTCATTCTTAAATACGGAATACTGGAAAGGTGTCATTTCAAGGACTCGGCATTTTCGATAGGGATCAAATCCTTTTTCCAACAAATAGGCCACATTATATGGAAGTCCCTTGACCGCAGCAATATGCAAAGCAGTTCTTCCTATGTAGTCCAGTTCTTCCTCTGCCCTTACTTCATAGCCCTTGCTCAGAAAAGATTCCAATGCTGGAGAAGCAAGTAGGTATTTGTCCAAAGACTTTTGTTCACCATCCTTTTGATCAAAGTCTAGTATTTCCTGTTCGAGAACTAGTGACAAGAAGCTAAAAGCAGCTTCACAATCTTCTTGGTCATATTCTTGTGGATTGTTCAAAACATCGAAAAGGAGGTGTATTGGGCGTTTTCCATCGGTATTCATCGGTCCGTTAATCGTAGCTCCTTTCGAAAGGAGGAACTCGGCGATATCGAAATTATGGTATTTGATAGCGCACATCAGAGGGGTATTGCCCATCCGGTTCTGTACTTTTAAGGAATCTTCTCCTTCTTTGATGTCTTCATCAAGGAAGTATTTGATGTGGGAAATGTTCGGCTTTTCATCGCTACAGTGGTGGTGAATTGGAAGGTCTTGTGAAGTCATGATTCTAAAATTTTAAAAGCTATCTCCAAATAAAAGGATTTTGCAATTCAAACAGGACGAGGTGTCTTTAATAAGCTCCTCCATAAATCTGGTCCAAGTCTCAAGGTTCTTATTGGGTTTTATATAATCCCAAACAGCCCCGACCTAAACCTGTAGTTGAGAAAAGACTCTATCTCTTCTCTTTGAAAGGAAATCTGACCGCTGATGGCACTGTTGATGAGGTAATCTGGGGTGTTTTTCTTCAGCCTACGCACGGTGATGGGGTCTGCCGAAAGGACCACTTCCCCCCTTTTTACTTTCCACGCCTTGGGGTCGTTGATGACCAACTGCATCAGGTCGCTCACCACTGGGGAGTATTTCTCCCTGTTCACCTCTCGGATATCCACCCTGCTGAGCCAATCGGGTACTTGACCAATGAATTGCTCGTAATGCGTCTTGATGATGCTGTGGGACACGTAGAGCATGTCGAGGTTTTCCTGAGGACTGTATGTTGTCACCTGTTCCCCTTTGAAGTGCCTGACCATGTGGTAGAGGTATGACTGGAAGAATGAGGAAGACATCTCCTGGATGATTTCTGCAGTTTTCCTGCCTAGCGTTCTCGTCTTGTCGTCATTGTCCGGAAGACTGGCCCTAGTGCTACGTATGAAGGAGCGTTTCCAAATCTCGGTGTTGAAGGCGTCCTGTGAGGCGTTCATAGCAATCATGATTGGCGCATATTCGCCGTTAACCAACAGGTCTGTGTTTTTGATGACTTCCACGGCGTGGGAGGAGAATCTGGTGGAGTCCAAGTCATCAATCATGATAGGGTAGCGTTTAAAGTCGAGTTGCATGGCAGCGATACCTGCTTTCGTGAATTGTCCGTTCTGAACCCCCTGTGTTGTTCCCGTGACCATCTTGTGGATCAGCTTTAGGAACTGTGACTTCCCCGAAGTGCTGTTGCCGTACAGCACGCCGACCAAGGGGTAGTCGTAGAGGTATGGGTTCTCCTCAAGTCCTCCCGCCCTGAAGTCGCAGGCCATGGGGACGGCCAGCGCCCAGGTGAGAAAGGCGTTATAGTTCCTGATGATTTTATCTACCTGACCGGAGAAGTGTTGGTAGCCCTGAAAAAACTCGTCGAGCAACCTCAAGTCGTTCTTGACCTTTTCCGTGTCTTGAGTCTTGAGGCTGGTGTACTGCTCGTTGAGCTCCATCAGTTCGTCTTCGATGTTAATGGAAAGGCTTCGGGACTTCGGGGCCTTCTCCTTAGTAGGTTTTTGTAGTGCCTTGGAGATGCGGTCGAGCTGTGGTCCTCTGAAAACTAGCTTGGATTTGTTGGGGGAAGGGATCGTTTCAGTGAGTTGCTTGGACCGTTTGAAGGAGAACATCTTTTGTTCCACCTCTCCTGCTGATTCTCCCTTTGAGATCTCAACGCCGTCTAAGGACAGGTCACTTTTTAGGTCGGGTGTATAATCATCCTCCAGCAATCGTATCGGGTTTGGGAACTCGATACTCGACTTGTCCCGGATATGGACGAAGTTTTCTTCGTAATGGAGAAATGCGTCTTCGTCGTTGTCGAAAATGATGTACCCCTCGTTTTGTCTTCCGCTGAATGCTGCTGTGCTGAAGTTTGCGCTCGTCGACAGGACACGGCGTGCTCCAGAAGGGCCTTCCAACAAGTAGCACTTCTCATGTGAGACGATGTCTTTGCAGACAAAGAGGTGGAGCTTCTTGTTTATAATTTTTTCACGGATGACATCCTTCGACTTTTTGAAGCAGACGGAAAGCTCCTTGCTCAGTTGTGTTTGGTAGTGGAAGAACTCGTCGTACTGCTTGACCATGGCGGGCCGGCCAATGATGACTTCCACCTTGTCATATTTGCTAATGATTTTATGGAGTATGCGTAGGTCGCTGGAGTAGGTCAGTATCCTTATCCTTGAATAGTTCTCTGAAAAGATTTGGTCGAAATCCATGGGCTCCTTGGCTACAAAGTTTGCTTTGACCACATCGAGCCCGCTTTTGGATGTTTTTGTGTCGGTACCGAAAACTGTTAATTGATTCATGGCTGATAGGGTGTGATGGTTTTTCCGTGCATGAACCCGAATCGGTCCGCATCCTATGTGCGGATAAAATGGAGTAAACGATTCTTTTTCAGAAAGATAACATGAGTGCTTTTATAGGTGGATAATCACATGGTTTATATTGCTCTGTTAGTAGGGCGGTAGATGTATCTTTTTGTTTAAGTAAACCAATGTATGAGGCCTCTTTGGAAAGCCCCTTGGGCGTGCCACCTTCAGTCCACATGGGTACTTCAAATTCAGCCAGCCTTGCTAACAGGTGGATGTAGGTGTGGTCGTTTCGATATGATCGTTTAGGCTCATCAGCCCCATGCCTTTTTCCTCCAAGTGTCTGACTAGCTCGACCAAGTGCTTTTCGCACTCCGCCTCCGTAAGAGCGTCCAACGGGTAACTGAAGTCTAGATTGGAGGTCATGATAACGTTGTTTTCATGGCAAGATGATAAAAAATGAAGTGCTCAGGTTCTATGTTTCAGATTGGACAGATAATGATAAAAGGGCGATACATTTAAAATATTTTGTACAAATACAAAGCTGTCATGTTTAAGAAGCCTCCTTTACAGTTTCTCCAGATTGAGAAGAGGTGAGTATGTCGTGAATATCGTTCACTTCGATATACATTTTAGAGATTGTCTGCTCCATGATTTTCCTAATCATGTCGGCTTGTTTCCTTTCATGCTCAATAGTGTCCTTGAGGGCGGATATGGTAGCTTCCTTTTCATCAAGTAGATTTTCAAACATTTCTTTTTGCTTAGAGGCACTTGAAGCGTTGGGGTAGCTCTCCCCAAATCGATTCAGGATTTCCTCCTCTATCAGGTTATTGATTCTCTCCTGTTCATTGGGGTACATTATGTCATTAAGTGTCACCCCATAAAACTTACAGATTTTCAACAGGACCTTCAATGGAGGGAATTGCGAGCCCAATTCATATTTGTTGAGTGAGGATTCCCCGATTTCAATGCCCTCAGCGGCTTGTCGAAGGTTCATCCCCTGTGATGTGCGCAAACTTTTCAGTTTTTCTTTGAAAAAGTCAACTAGCTTCATTGATTCTTACTTTAAGTCAGATATATTTGCAAATGCTGATAAATAATCAGAATTCTATGTTTTTCTATTGTAAAGGTAAGTTGATAACTCCTTGTTTCAATAGGCGGTATGGGGGTGATAATTTATGTCAGTGCATTCTGGTAGGCAAAAGTTGCCACACTTTAATCTTACTATTAATCCAAAAAGCTTCTTTTAAGTATTGTTTTAATAGGCTTTCGGATTAGTAGTCACACTAACGTATTCAAAATTCTGTTATGAAGAAGGGACTGGATTATTTTGCACTTCAAGCTAATGACCCTGATTTAGAAGTGGTTGGGTCTATTTTTAGTCACCAAGGCTTTAGAATATACTGTGAACTGATGAAAGCAATTGTTACACAGGAGGGCTGGTTTCTTCGATGGAATCGAAATTCAGCTATTTTATTTGCCAAACGACATAATGTTGACCAAAGCATGGTTAGAAAGGTTGTAAAATTTTTATTGAAAGAATATGACTTCTTTGACAACGAAATTTTTGAGAATCATAAAATACTTACTTCTGCCACAATTCAAGCAAGTTTTCTGACAATGACCAAGAGGCGTAAAAGAAACCGTGTTTTGCAAATGTCAGGTATTCACGTAGCTACTTTAGCTAGACTTAAAAGAGGGGATTTTGTGGTGAAAGATTGTGGTGTTGAGATAGTTAACGATAAAGGGGAGTTGGTAGAACTCTTTGAAGTCCCTGTTAAAAAAGGAGGCAAGGAATGTAAAGTGAAGCAAAAGGAGGTAAAGGATCAACTTAATGGGAGAATTGATTCTTCTAAAGAAGAATTGTCTGAGCCTTCGCTAGAGGTTGAGGAATTGATACGTTTGGGAAAGGAGAAAATGGAGGAGAGTCAAACATCTTCATACTCAAGGGAGCAGGAAGGAGAAGAAAAGAAAAACGTTGCTCTAAAAAAGAAACCAGAGAAGCACCCAGCTCGTGATGCTTTGGTGGCGATTTGGGAAGAGCGAATGGGCATGAAGTATATTTCAGATGTGGTACAGAATACGGCTGTTCGGCAACTGTGCAAGAAAATCGAGAAGAATATTTTGATGAAAACGCCCAAAATGAAAGGCAATACCGACTTGGTGGAACAGATTGCTTTGTTTTTCAAGGAGATGATGGACCGTTGGGGTGAACTAGATAACTTCTACCAAAAGCAAGTGGCTTTTACGGCTATCAACAAGCAATTCGAGAACATTATTTATCAGCAACGCAACGGGGTTTTAGACAGTTCTTATCAAAACTCCATGTCTGGTGTGATGAATGGGACAATGACCCGTGAACAAATGAATGAAGTGTATGAGCAAGTACTGAATTAATCAGAAGGGCAAATGTTAGTAAGTGTGATAGTTAAAAAGAAATCGTAGTGAGGGAAGACAATGAAAATACTGTTGAGGTCCAGTATTCTGTCCTGTATGGGGAGATGTGTACGACCACTTTACGATCAAGAGAATTTTCTTAGCCCAACGGAAATCTATAAAGAAATGGGCTGACTCATTTTATCATCTACCGAAATAATCCCCGTGCGAAACCATGCATATCACCTCTTTTGATCCGGATTTAACCCATTGTAAATCAGCGAGAATATTCTTTTATCAGAACCACGACCCATCCACGGGACATTTTCGGAAAGTTATTTTTGGTCTTTTTACTTTCGATAAATCATAAAATCTCCCATCCAAAAGTGATTGTGTCTAAGCCATTAAAGACCAGTTGAAAGGCCAATGTGTGGTGGAATTATATTGATGGCATGTAAAGCCTGTAGTATCAAAATCGATACTTCGCGCTTTGTCTCCCAAGCGTTCAAACTGGAAGGGTTGTTCATAGCCATCCACTGGATGTTAGATGGAATACCGTTATCGGGAAGTTAAAGGAAGTAATGAAAGCCATTAAGTGGCGCAATTAGGTGAAAACGAAGAAAGAGTAATGGAGTTCAGTACAGGTCAAAGTATCAAAAATTGGTTCAAGAAACATAGGGTTGACACAACAGTACGCGTGATAAGGCGAGTGTCAGGTAATTATGCTGATGTTACGCTGAAGGAGGAATTCAGCGTAGAGGCAATCAATTTTGCACATAACCTAACCGATAAATTCAAGCATATAACCTCACCTAACAAGTTGAGGTTGTATCTTTCTCATTGGGCTATATTCGCCACCATGGTGGAGGAAAATCAATTCTCAATTTTGGCTGGGAAGCATAAAGTTGCAGGAGGCGGAACGAACAATGAGAATGTCGTGGATAGTGAAAAAGTGAAGTCTGAAGTTAAAAATAGAGCCTTTGAGGATTCAGATAAGCAAGTCAAGGTCCTGAAGTTGGGTAATGAGTCGAATGAGGAATCTATAAAAACCTGTAAAGGCACAGTAGAAAGGGCTTTGAATCCCAGGACTGGCATTTATGTAGAAATTAATGGTAGTCAAAAATCTGAAATCACACCTTTTGCTCACACAATATTGAAGTGGGTTTTGAGATTGGACAGGTCAATAATGTTTTGGAATAAAAATAGGCGTTAGAGCATTGGACGCCTAAGTTCCGTATTGAGGCTTTCGTTAAATTGGAGGATGTGAGGAAAGTGTGGTTCCATTTATTGAACCATTTTTCTCCAGAAGTCTTTCACCTTCCCCACTCCTGGTGTTATGTCCTTAAAATGGGTGTCTGAAATAATCAGTGTATGCTGGGTAGCTCGACTTGTAGCAACATTGAAACGATTTTTATTCATTCCAAAACCATGATTGTCAGACGGGATAAGAAATATTGTGACATCACAAGTCAAACCCTGGATTCTGTCAATAGTTTCAATGGTAAGATGTTGGTTAGAATTGATTTTCCTAAAAATGCTTTCTTGAAGCTTTCTAACAGTCTCTCGGAAAGGAGCTAATACAGCGATCTCTAATTCTGGATTCCTTGCTTGGAGATCAACAATGAGTTCACTTATAAAGGTTATGGCGTTAATTGGAGATTTTCCTTTGCCCGTTAGTGGAAGAGCATAATATGAAGGTCCCCCATTCTCGTCAAAAAGGTTAGAATATTTAGAAGAAAGATTTAGTTGGGTCTTTTTTATGTTTTTTGATACCAAGCTGTCTTCGTAAAATAAGCCAGTGAACTTAGTAGCCCTTGGATTTAATCGGTACGTTTCTGTCAGTCTGTAACTAGGAGGTTGGCTATTGAATGCATATGTCTCAAGACCATTGATTATCAATTCTATTTGTTCATGAATTCGCTGAGGGTTCCTTTGTAGAGAAATTGGAGGTAACTGCATGGGGTCGCCAACAAGGATAAGTTTGGAGGACAATCCCTTAAACCCTGCTATGGTTGCTAAAAATGCTTGACTTGCTTCTTCAATGATGAGGATATCAAAAGACTGGCGATAAGTGTTATTGTTGAGCAATTCACTCAATTTAAAATAAGTGCTCAACAGGAGCTCTCCTTCCCCCGCTGATGGTTTGTCAGCATGAACTAATCCAGATAAGCGCGCTTTCTCTTCATTCGTTAAAGCTGTTTTACATACTTTTCTTTTTGATACCCATTCGGAGAGCTGAGGCTTGGTAGCGAGTTCCATTAGGGCCTGATTTGACTGAGATGTAACGGCTACACTTTTTCCTTCCTTTAAGAAATGTGAACATAGCTCACTCACAAGAAATGTTTTTCCAGTTCCAGGAGGTCCTTGTATGATGACTTCTTTGTGTTCATTCAGAGAATGAATAATTGTTTCAGGGATATTTTGTTGAGAAGAAAGGCTTTTAGGATGCCATTCTGTGTTAGTGTAGTCTCTAAAAAGGATTTGTCCTTCTTGGGATTCTGGTGATGCCGAATCCACTAACTTCTTCAGCCTATATAAATACTCAAGCGGAGGTGTTTTTAGCCCAATGACTATGGGGGTATCAATTTTCAGGTCTTGTGTCAAATCCAATTCTGCCCCTGAATAGCCTACCGTGGTTTCACCGATATTCTGGGAAGTTTGCATGAACTGAGCTTTTACCTCAGATGTGTTTTTTTCAAATTCTTTTTTAAGATCTATATATGTTAGTCTTGCCCAATTATTTGGTGTTGGGGTGCTTGGTTTCAGGGTAAAACCCTCATAGACTTGATTCAGTCGAGGAGTCTTGCCTGATTTGTGGTTCAAAAAGAGGGTTCCTCGTTTAGGATCGACACCAGCAAATCGACCGATGAAAAGTTCTCCCTGCTCATAGAGGTTAAGGGCATAGCTTAACCAATAGGATTTAACTTGCTCCTGTAAAGCAAAAATCTCTTCTTGAAAGAAGGTAACATGGCTTTTTCGATCAATTTTCATTGCTCATTTTTAGTACATGTTCCAGTCATTTCCTCCTTCATTGGTGCCTGAAATATCCTTATTCTTCTCTTTTGCATCGATATACTCTTTAAAAAGGTCAGGGTATTTTTCTTGCTCTACAACAAATAGCAGGTGCCCTTGGTCCTCAGGAGGAAGTTCATGTATCATATCATCTATGATATCGGGGGCTTTTGTATTTGGCTTTCTAATCAAAGTGTTAGCATTGTCAACCCATTCCATCAGCTCCAATTGGTTTTCAATCAGCTTGATGCCAGTTTTGGTTTCAACGGAAAGAGCTGTACGCAACTTTCCTAATTCTTTCCATCGATAAAAATGAAGGAATAAGATTCCACCTTTTGCTGAATGAACCAAGACGTCTTTTTGATGACCATCAATCACGATATTTTCAATGACACCTTCTGTGTCCTCTTCGTTGTATCTGGTGCTTTCACCAATTTCCCCTCCATTTTCGCAAATGTAAATCAGGGTACGAATGGTGCTCACATTATTTTGTGATTTTTGTACATCATTAGCCAGGTCTTTATGACCTTTGATAAGGCCTGCAAAAATGTTTTGTTCCTCTGGGCTTAATCCAGTTTTTTCGGAGTGATGTTCTGTATTTTGGTCCTGGTCTGGTGTTTCTTCTGGTTCTACTTCAACTTTAGAAGGTTTTTCTGGCTCTTTATGATTCTCTGGACCTGTTGAATTTGAAATTGTTTCTGTTTCCTTTTGCATCCATTCTTCTGGGATATCATCTCCCATGGATTCCAATATTTCTTGGGGGTCATCAGCTTTTAGGAAACCTTCAATGGTTTTTTCTTGAAGCTCGATTTTCAAGATTTCCTTTAAGTATTCTGAAATCTTGGTGATGTTTTTTTCCCATTTGCCATGGTAAAAAACAGAATGCTCTCTTCTGTCAAAGTGAGCCTCGATATTATTTATTTTAATGACTATATCATGTTGATTGTATTCAAGGAAAAGCTTCCTCACTTTGTAAAAGCGAGTTTGAGCTATCTTTTGCTTGAAATCATGAAGTACTGACTTCCAGTCAGAACGAGATTCTCGCCAAGCAATGAATTTAAGTCGGCTATTGATTTCACGAGAAAAGCTTGTGTCTAATGTTTTCCCCTCTTGATGATGGGTGAGGTCTGAGTTTGAGAGTTCTGTTAGGTTAAATGCACGAACAAAGTCGTGACGGTTTTCTTTTGTAATAAGGCTCCTGCTTACAAGATATTGAGAGGCGGAGGTGCTTTCAAGTCGATCTTCTAGTAGACGGAGCTTGTTGATTGGGGTCCACTGCTCCTTTTCATTTGGGAGCTTGCCATTAGCTTGGAAAGCTAATAGCGCTTCTGGAATGGATTCCGCGTCTTTATTGATTTCTAGAATGCGAGCGATGACCTCCTTGACCTTTCTTTTTTCAGTGGGATTTGTGTTTAAGTAAGCTAAACAATCGTCAAGCTCCAGTTTAGGCTTCATGCCCAGCCATTCGTCTAGTGGAGTCTCTCCAATTTTTACGATACTTAAATCAATGGCTGGGGTTTTGGCTGGATCTGTTATAAACTGTTCCAACGATGATAGGTAAACCTCTGAGGGCTTATGGCACAATCCGTCTTTACAAGGTATACTCGGTCTTTCCCTTGTGAAAAATGTTACAGGAGAAGGAATGTCATAGGGCTTTTTGCCATTCCAGACCCAATATTTGATTCCTTTGGGCCTCAAAACCTGTCGTAATGAAGCATAATCGGACTTCCAAAAAAGCGTTGCAAGTTTTGGATTTTCCAAATGGTTTAGAAGTGGAGCGTATTGAAAACCCGTTAATTTGTGTTGTCGTTTGTAGGGTCTATAAATACTTCCGTATGCCTTTGAGTCGTCAATATATTCGGTATAAATAGGCAACAAAGAATCGCATTCAATTCGTCCTATTTCATTGTAAGTTTCTAACTGGATTCCATCCAAGATTCCGATTTCCTTCAAACAGGATTTAATGTTTGGTATTTGACAATAAATATCACTAAGAAGGTATTCGTCAAATGATTGGTCCTCGATGATGTTTTCAAATGAAAGCTTAGGACCATAGGGTTTCGATAAGCATAGTAAATGTGTTGCAGTGTAGCTACCTGATTTGTTCTTTAAGGGAAGCTTTTTTAGTCTTTCTTTATCATCTGGGGATATCAAGTCATGGACTAGACTAAGCTCTTCTAGATGTCTTAGTGAATTGGAATCCTTTTCTACATTTTCAAAACCTTTAGACTCTAGGAACTTGACTTTTTCTGCCAATACTTCGTTCCTGCTTGTTAGGGAAACCACTCCCATGTTTTTGAAGAATTCCTTCCAATGTCTTTTTTCACCTTCGTTATTAAGGTAAGCTCCACTTATTGTTTGAGGTAAGCTCAAGGAAGGCAACACTCCCTCAAATAGGGTTTCATCTAAGAATTCATCTCCTATGATGCTTTCCCCGACGGAACACCATTCACCAGAGCAAGTTTTTATTTTAAGATGATTTTGTACCCTTTGGAGGAGTTCATTGTTTTGTAGCAATTCGTTCTTGTGCTTGAACAGGAAGCGTGTCACCTCCTCCATGTCTGATTGATCAATTGACTGGAGCTGGTCGACAATATCATTCAGCAATTCTTTGGCGTCATCCTTAACGCCACATTTTTTAAAAAAACTTGCCCATTTGCTGATGTTATCTTGACAGTATTCTTCAGAAAGGAAAGCGAGTTCCTGCCCTAGATCACGGGCCACGGTTTCCAAACGATTGTGCTCTTGGTAATAGTCAGAAAGGTATGTGCTTTCAATTGGCTCAAAGTTACCAGCTTTGGTAAGTAAAGGGAGTTTCCCACCTTTTTCTTTAATTAGCTTACCACCTTCAATCTCGTTTCTGTTGTCAAAAAGCCAAGCCCAAAAACGTAGGTTGTTGTCTTTATCCTCTAAAAAGTCGTGATAGATACCCTTGTCTTGAAAGACTTCTATTTCCAAGAAAGGGATAATGCTATAATCAACTACTTTAATTTTTTCGGAGAAGAAAGTCCTCCATGCTTCTTCGTCTTCCCCATTTGCCCAGTATTGGTCAGAGAGTATTGGGAAATGAGATGGTGGGAGAATTGAATTTTCTCTAATACAGGATAGCTCTAGGCTGGGTAAATAGACTTTGGCAAACTCACTGAACTTTGTGTAAGTGCCCTTTTGGTCAATGAAACCATACCTTTTTAGTTGTTTTATATGGTGATCTGTCAGGCTATCTCGATACTTGAAAAAGTATTTAAAGAGGTTGAAGTTGTTCTCTGGATCGGCAACCTTTTCAGAAAGGTCATAGGAACTGAATAAGTGATTAATGAAATTTTCAGGGGTGTATGTGTCTATTTCTAACACATCAATTACCTCGCTAAAAGTCTGACTATTCCAATGGTCAATAAGTATGGGGATTAGGTCATGAACTCTTTGAACTGCCAAGAATGCTAATTCATTTTTGTCATCCCCTAAAGAGGCTAAAAGATGGTTGGGTGGATAAAGTTTTTCATCTTGCCCTAACAGCAAGGGAAGGTCTTTGATGTAATGCAGTTGGCTCCTTTGACGTAAGTGCTCTATGAAGCGAGCATTTTGGCGTGGATTTCGGAGGAACACAGTGAGGCTTTCGTTGGTGGACTGTTCCTTGAGGTTGTCAAAGGAGATGATGGTTCCAAGACCAGTCTCATTCATTAGCTTTTCAAGACGATTAATATGCTTGAAATTGTCGCTTAATGGTGCCTGGGTTATATTAAATATCGTATTAAACAGCTCCTTTCCAAGAAGTTCATATAGCCCTGTTTTATCGACTACGGTGTCTTTCAAAGATTGGAACCCCTTATCTATGCTAGGCAGGAATTCAATGCGATCTAACCCCTCCTTAAGTCCCTTATTAAACGCTTCAGAAAGTAATTCTTGGTGTGGGTCATCCAACAATTCAGGGAGTAGGCAGAGGGCGTTTTTAGACAAATCAGGCTTGTCTTCGATCACTTCTCGGATCCACTTCAGTACAGAGGGTCCGATTTGCTCAAAAATCAGAAGGTTCCACTTATTGTCCTTTTGTATTTGCTCTCTGTTGGAGCTAAGGACAAAATTGGAGTTCACTAAAAAAGGGAATGGAAACTGGTGTTCCGTGGGAAGGAATGAAAATAGGATAGAGTCGTTTTCGGCTACGATTTCACCTTCATGAATTGGCACTCCAAAGTTTAAATAGACCTCTGGGTTATCTTTAAGTTTTTGGGGGACCTTGTTATCACCTTCCAAAAGATCTCTTTGATCTTCTTTGTCTATAAAGAACGGTTTCTTGGGAGTCAGGTATGAGAGAATCGATTCTTCAGTTCGAATATCGATTTGCCCTTCCTGTCTGTCAATAAAAATTTTCGACTGGTTTTGGTGCCCAAAATACATCCATAGTTGAGAGATGTGGCGAAGGAACAACAGGAATCGTGGTTCACTCAATAGTTTCTCGACTGATGGAATGAATTCTTTAATGTTTGTGTCTCCCACATTCAGTCCAATCCCAACTTTTGAGTTGAAGAATTGGTCATGCTTCAATTCTTGGGGGTATTCATCTTCCTCTGTCCAGATAGGTTTGAGTTGCCAAGGAATATTATTGGGTCCCTCAAACTCTTGTTTTTTTCCTAAATATTGAGGGTCATTTACTTTGTTAGGGTAAAGTTTGTCGAAGGAGTTATAAAGCTCATGGTTTTTGTCAAATCGAAAAGAGTATGCTCCTGAATGGATATATACCACTTCAGAGTGAGTAAATACAGATTTGAAACCAATGCCTTTGTAACCTGTTGCCTTCTTGTCGACTTGTTTTGAACTCCTATTTACATCGCATATGGCTTCAACATTGGCCTTAGAAAAATGTTCTCCATCATGGAGTATAGAAATGTGGTTGTCTAAAAATTTAAATGAGATCGACACTTCCTCTGACTCTCCTGGATAGTCATCAGCATTTTGTAATATTTCAAAGATAAACCGGTCCGAGGATGTATAGAGCTCGGATTGAAATGTCGTTAACGAACTTGCCTGAGTTCTCGCATCCCGAGGTGTTTCTCCAATAGTATGGAATAAATCATCTATGTTTTTATGGGCTGATTCCCTGTCTTTTTCACTCACATTGATACTATTGGGATCACTGGCTTTATCACATGGTTTGGTGTTGTCAATCCATAAAGGGAAATTTTCACGTTTCTCAGGAAAATTCACTCGTGCAAAAAAGTTATAGTATTCGCCATCGTTGAGGTTTTGACTATGAACTAATTGAAAAATGCGTAATGGTTTCTTGTTAAGGGAAAGCCCAGCTGGCAAGTGAAGTTTTTTCCCACTTGTAGATCGGATATCGATGAACACACCCGTTTTGCCGTTAGCGTGAGTTCGGTATTTTCCAATAAATCGTAATTCTCCGAGTGACCAGTGTTCTAAAAGGAGTTTTTCTAGTTCTTGAGCAGTGTATTGGGTGATATTTTTCATTCTATTCTTTTAAGACGTGTTATTTATGATGCCACTCACCCTTTCCTCACCCCTTCCATCCCCCTCATCGAATGAATCAACCCCTTTCTGAAGGCCTCGTCTTTGATGAACAGCTTGTAGAATTCCATGTCCTTACGGCGTAGCTTGGTCATGATATCCTCCAGGATTTTCTCATAGGCCAGCTCGCTGTTCTGTTTGTCAGGGTTGTCGGCTACCTTGGTTTGGTAATCGGGGTGCTCATGGATGTGCTTGCTCAAGGTCATAAACTTCACCTTCTGCTCTTCCGGCGTGGCGTCCCAGCCTTGGAACCAGCGCTCGTTGAAGACGCGGATGATTTCCTCCAATGGGTCCTTTTCCTCCTCTTTTCCGTGGGCGCCACGCGGATTGGGGTTTTGGGGGTCCAGCTCGCTTTCCGAATCATCTAGGCCAATGCTGTGGTTGAGTTTGGTGCGCTCCAGCCCGTAGGTGGAGAGGTCCACGGAGTCGAGTAGTTCGTCAATCAGTTCTTCCTGTGGGTTGACGACAATCAGTTTTGGGATAAGGAACTTGAGGAACCAGAAAAGCTTTTCCCAAGCGATAATCTCGAAGGGCATGATGGAGGCCATCTGTCCATAGATTTTGACGAACTGCTTAGCCTTGATCTTGAAGTCGGCCTTTTCATCCTCCTCCAGTTCCAATTCTTGGTTGAAGCGGTTGGCGGAGGTATCTATGATGGGGCTCAACTCCTGGGCGTCTGCCTTGTCAAAATACTTGGCGACAAAGTCTTCCACCTCTTGCCATTCATACACGCCGATGTCATCCAATCCATCTTTCAGTTCATGGAGGACGTTCACGTCCGTGGCGTCACTCAAGGTGGTGGAGGTGTAGAAAGGGTCGAATGACTTCTTGATATCCTCGGCGGTATTGAAGAAGTCAAGGATGAACAGGTCTTCGGTCTTCTTGCCATACTTGTTTGCTGAGCGGTTCAGGCGGGAAAGTGCCTGCACGGCCAACACGCCTTGCAACTTCTTATCTACGTACATGGCGCAGAGTTTTGGTTGGTCAAAACCTGTCAGGTACTTGTTGGCGACCACCAAGAGGCGGTATTCATCTTCGTCGAACTTGTCGCGGGTGTCCTTTTCGGCAAATCCGTTAAGGTCAGCCTCTGTGTATTCCACGCCATCCACGGTCTTCTTGCCCGAGAAGGCGATGGCGACCTTGAAGGGATTGCCCCGTTCCGCCAGCAAATTTTTGATTTTTAGGAAGTAGCGGATGGCCGACTCGATGTTTTGGGTGACCACCATGCCCTTACCTTTTCCTTTGAGCTTCTTGGCCTTGACCACCTGGTCATAGAAATGGTCCAGCATGATCTCGGCCTTGGTGGCGATGGTGCGCTTGTCGCGCTCCACAAAGGCACGGAGTTTCTTTTGGGCCTTGGCGGTGTCGAACAAGGGGTTTTCACTAATCGACTTTTCGATTTCGTAGTAGCTCTTGTAGGTAGTGTAGTTGGCCAGCACGTCGAGGATGAAGCCTTCCTCGATGGCCTGTTTCATGGAGTACAGGTGGAAGGGACGGAAACTTCCATCTTCCTGTCTTGTCCCAAATTTCTCTAGTGTGGCATTCTTGGGCGTGGCGGTGAAGGCCAGATAGGAGGCGTTTCCCTTCATTTTCCTTCCACGCATGGCCTTGAGGATTTTGTCCTGCGAATCCTCCTCCTCTTCTTCCGATTCCCCCTTGCCCATGGCCATGTTCATCTTGTCGTGGGCCGAACCGCTTTGCGAGCTGTGGGCCTCGTCGATGACCACGGCGAAGCGCTTGTCGCTCAGGTCATCAATACCGTCCACAATGAAAGGGAATTTCTGAATGGTGGTGATGATGATGCGCTTACCCTGCTCCAAGCCGTCTTTCAGGTCTTTGGATGAAAAAGCGGGTGCCACGATGTTCTTCACCTCAGAGAACTCCTTGATGTTTTCGCGAAGCTGTTTGTCGAGCAAACGGCGGTCGGTGACCACGATGACCGAATCGAAAAGCGGTTTTTCCAAGTCGCGGGCGCCAGGAATGTCCAGTGAGCTGGGGTAGGTGTCAATCAGCTGATAAGCCGACCAAGTGATGGAGTTGGACTTGCCTGATCCGGCAGAGTGCTGGATGAGGTAGCTGTGTCCCACCCCTTGGGTGCTGGCGTGGTCAAGTATTTTTCGCACCACGTCCATCTGGTGATAGCGCGGAAAGAAGAGCGTCCGTTTGTTCAACGGGGTGTTGGCCTTGCCATCGAAGCGAACAAAGTGCTGGATGATGTTGGCCAAGCTCTCCGGGGTGAAGACCTCCTCCCAGAGGTAAGCCGTCTTGTGGCCGTTCGGGTTGGTCGGGTTGCCCTTGCCGTGGTTGTTGCCCTTGTTGAAGGGCAAAAAGAAGGTGCTTCCACCGTTCAGTCGCGTGGTCATGTAGGCCTCGTCGGTGTCCACGGCAAAGTGAACCAGACAACGGCCAAACTGCAATAGCGGTTGCTTGATGTCGCGGTCAAACTTGTACTGCTTGATGCCGTTTACCCGTGCGGTCTGTCCCGTCCATGCGTTTTTTAGCTCCATGGTGACAATGGGCAGTCCGTTGATGAACAACACCATGTCGATTTCCTCGGCGGGCTTGTCATGGTTGTAGCGGAGCTGGCGGGTAACGCTAAAGCGGTTACGCCTAAAGTTTTCCTTGATGGCCTCGCTACTGCTCACCAAGGGCAAGGGATAGAGCAAGGTGAAATGGGCATCCTCCACGTCCAGCCCTTTGCGGAGCAGGCGGAGGATACCGTACTTTTTTGCCAGTTTGTCCAAACGCTCCAAGACCTTGAGTTTCCAATCGGATGCCTTTTTCAGCTTTTCCAATTCATCGCCTTGGGTCTGCTCCAGAAACTCCCAAAAGTGGTGCTTGTCGATGGCGTAGCGCGCATCAAAGTCAGCGGCCAGACCAATGTGGAACCCTTTTCCTGCCCCAGTGTAAAGGGCCTGTGGTTCCAGTGCAACCCCTTCCTCTTTCAATGTTTCCAGGCAGGTGCCCGTTAGGACCTTTTCGATGGCGGACTCAAGGGCTTGTTCGTTGGTTTTGCTCGGCATGGTGTTCTATGAAAAAGGTCTTAAAGTTCGTTTTGTTTAGCCAAGAAGGTCTTGCCCTTCTCAGTGGTAACATATTTTTGGTGTTGGCTGTTGGGCTTGTCGGGCAAGGTCAAAGCCAATAATTGAGCATCCAGCAACGGTTCAAGGTGTCGTTTGAAGTTGGCTGTTTGGTTTTTTAGCCCAAGGCATTCCTCCAAGATTTCCTTTCGCTTTTGGGGCGTAAGGGTGAATTCCAACACAGCTTGTTGTTCAGGCGAAAGCTGTTGGACCACTTGGTTACTCACTTGGTTACTCACTTGGTTACTCACTTGGTCACCAAACTCAGGATGGATGCGGATTTCTGTGACAAAATGCCTCCGTTCGGGTTCGTCTGAGTCAAACAGTGCACGAAGCGAACCGTTCTTTCCCAGTTCCCATTGCATGGCTGGAATTCCTGTCCCTTTGCCCTCGGTGAGATCCAGTTCTTTGAGGAATTCACCGATTCGTCGGTTGCGATAGCGTCTCGGACGCACTCTCCCTTGGTCGAAATCCCGTTGTTTCAGCGAAGGGTCCACACCGTTGTAGCTGAGTATTTCGACGCAATCGGGAAGTACCCTAACCTCGATAGGCTCCCTTAGCTCATAATTGCGATGATAGACAGCATTGGCCAAGGCCTCCTCAATAGCCTCAAAGGGATAGTTGTAGAAGCGTTTGGCCTCGGCCTGCCCTGGTATTTTGACCACCTTTTCCTTGACCACATTGGTTTTCAAGAACGAAAGGGCATCGGTGAGTTGCTTCTGGATAGGACCCGTGAATACCTTTTCGGTAAAGGTTTTTCCAGCCAATCCCTTGGGGAAAAGGACGACTTCGATTCTCGCCTCTGGAAAGAACTTTTCCGGCCGTGGAGAGAACATCAGCAAGCCCACGTTTTTGGGAAAGCGGTGTTCTTCGGCCCCATGACAGAGGTTCATTTGTTGGGCCAGTTCCTCCACGCTCATGGTGGCGCTTTCGCGGAAGAGCTTGCTCCCCGTTTTTTGGAGGTGTTCGCGCATCAGCCCCATGTCCAACTCTTCCAAGCCAAAGTGGATGTTTACCCGATCGTCGAAAGGAATTTTGGAGGTCAATTGCACCAGCTCCTCTTCCTGTTCAGGATTTGGGACAATGCTACTGGAATATTGGCGGATGCGGTAGTTGTAGGTCTTGTGCTTGGCCAACACGTCGTCGGGAACCTTGTAGGGGCGGGCGTTTCCGGCGGGTACCCAGATGACCAAGACGTGCTTGCCGTCTATTTCTTCCAGAGAAAGCCTCGGGAAATAAGATGGCAGGATGTTGTTGCAGTGGTTGAGTAGTTCCTTTTGGACCCGCTCGAAGGCGTTGGGGTCAAAGCCCTTGACGGGACGGATGGGCTTGCCGTCCTTTTCCTCCACACCGATGATGATATACCCACTGCCCTCGTTCTCGAAATCATTGGCAAAGGCGCAAATCGAACGCATGATGGGCACGGGGTTCCAGCCTTCCTTGAACTCCATGCGCGGGCCCTCGACCATTTTGCCAGACAACAGGTTTTCTATGGAAATGAGTATGCTCATGCGTTTTTTGTGTTTTCCTAAAGACCTTAATATGTCAATAAAAATTCCTTCATTTCCTTGCCGTGTTGGCTGATTTCGTCACTCCCCCAAAACTCGGATTCCATCATCTTCCGTTGTTTTAAGCTGTCGGCCCCAACGTTTCTGTAGTGGTCCTTTTTGGCTTCCGGAAGATAGTTGCTCAACTTGGAGTTCTTGCTGTTGCTGATGAGGCAGAGGTTCCCGAACTGGTCGCAAATGGCTTGTTCCAATTTGTCTTTATCTCCACTGATGGGGTTCTGTGGGTAGTAGTGTTCAACAGAACTCCTGAATGAGAAGTCAAATTTTTGATGGTCGGTCGCCTTGTTGTCCCAAAGGATAAAGTCCAAGTAGTTGAAGACAAAGTTCTCCACGGCGGTCCCTTGGTCCAAAAGCGAGGTGTCGAGGTCCTGCACTTGGTTCTGGGCTATTCCGCCATTCTTATAAATGATGTGATAGTAGTCCAGCTCCTTCTCTTCTGCCAGATAACGGTCGAACAAAAAGGCCTTGGCCAATTGCTTAAGGAAGTTGCGGTAGGCTTCAGCGGTGACCTGCCCATTGCGGAACACGAAGTTTAGGGAGGCGTTCAGCCAGTGCTTGTAGACCAAGGTTGGGGCAGAAACATGGAACATGGCCAACAGCATCAGGATTTCTTGGTTGAGGCCCTCGTTGGATTGTTCTTCTTCGCCAAAGGTGTTCACGTAACTGACCCGATTGTCCTTGTACCACTTGAGTCGCTTGAGGCTCCAGCGGTCTTTCTCTTGGTAGAATTCCCTTTTCAGGATGTACTTGTCGAACAGGAACTTGCACTTGAGCAGGTTGAAGCCGAAGGTTTTGACAAAGTCGAGCTTATTTTCACCCGGAATTTCACCTTTAATGTGTGGGTCGAATAAATCAATCAATCGCTTATCATCAAGGCTGATGTCCTTTCCCTCATCATTTAATTCGCTGTTCGTTTGGACTTGTATGCGGAGGACGTGCAACAAGAAGTTCGGGAAGTTGATGACCGAGTTGAAGCGTTCGGGCGCATCATCCTTGTGGTCCTCGTTGAGCTCGAATCGTTGGTCATGCCCAACGATGGCTTCCAGCGATAAGGCTTTATCTATATTCCCATTCTCTTGCCCCCCATCGTTTGGTTTATAGTCCAGTTTTTCGGCAATTTCCTCCAAGCTGTTGCACTGAAGGCTGTTCCAGTCATCGTTTTTGAAAATCGCGGAACGTTGCGTGGTGTTGAAGCCGTACTGCACATAGCGCTCCATATCGGCGCAGGCCTCCCAGATGAGATTAAAGGCATGGCTCAAGGCTTTGTCTTTGTGTAAGACCTCCAGCATTTTGGCCTTCAAAATCTCATGCTTTTCCAGCTGCTCCCCGCGGTTGTTCATGATCTCGAAGTAGTGGTTCAAATCGGTGTCGGCGGGTACGGACACCCGCATGAGGTAGACCTTTTGGGTCAAGGTCTGGTAGAAGTCACGAATCTGTTCTTGGCTTTTCAACAGCTTGTTCAAGGCCTTTTCGGCATCGGCGTATCCTTGCTGAATGTTGGGGTTGTAGTCCTTGGATTGGAGGTATTGCAGTTCATCGTGCTCACTGGCAATCACCGCCAAGGTTTCCGTGGATTTCTGTCGGCTGTCGAAGGCCAAGTTGAGCTTGTAGTCGATGGGCGCTTCAAGCTGGTTTTTGTACAAGCGGTGGCAGGCGCTCAACACGATGTTTAGTGTGGTGAGGCGCTGTTGCCCGTCGATGGTCTCAAAAATGGTTTCGTTGTCCAAGTGACGCTCATAGACCACCAAGGTACCGATGTAGTATTTGGCCTCGGCATTACCCTTGGAGGCTTTTGAAAAGTCGAAAATATCCTGCACCAATTGGGAGATTTCCCGATCGCCCCACGCGTAGTTCCGCTGGTACACGGGAATCACATAGCGTGCGCCCGAAGCGAACAGCTTTCCAATGCTGGCGGTCGTGATGTCGTTATTGCTGTTTGCTTGCATCGGGCAGGTATTTTAGTTCTTGGAAAAGCGCAATGATTTTCCCCGTTTTGGATTCCATGTTTAGTTCAACCTGACCCAAGGGCACATTAAGCACCTCGCTGGGGTGTAGCGCCTCGCGGATGGTCTTGAACAGGTGCGGACTTTCCAAGGCGTGGATGTCCATGGAGGCTTGTTGCACGTTGTATAGCCTAAGGCGCAGGCTATAGGCCCAGACAAAAAACTTCTCGATGGCGCGGTCGATGTCCACCTCCCCGAATTTGTCCCAATAGTAGAGCAGGCAACAGTCGAACAGGTTGCGGACGTACTTGTCCCCCGTTCTTCCTTTGCCATCATAATTGTTGATGGCGTTCAGGATTTTTTTCGACTCTTCGTTCAGGCCTTCGTAGCCCTCGATCCTTTTGATTACGGCTTTGTAATGGTTGACCAACTCGAAGAAGCGTTTGCCGTTGATGATGATTTGGTCGATCTGGAAGGGATAGGCCATGGCCTTCCTGTCGATGTTCCGGTGGTATTCTTGGTTGTAGCCCTCCACGTAGAAATGGCCGATGCGGTAGAGGTCCGTAAAGGGGAAGGGCTCCTCGATGGTGGGCGTCATGCCCTTGAACACGCCCACCTCGTTTTTGCTGAAGTGGCGCGCCGAATGCCCCTTGGCCCATTGCCTGATGGGGAACAGGAAGTGGGAGAATATTTTCTTGAGCTCGGGGGTGTCTAAGCCTTCCCATTGCTCCACGGCCGACATGCGTTCGGCTTCCGTGGTGCTACCCGCCATTTCGCGGAGGTGAAAGGCCTTGAGCAGATCATGGGGTTCCAAGTCCTTGCCTCGGGCGTTTTGGGAGTCGAAAAACTGAAATGCCTCGGAGATGTCCTCCAGCTCCACCTGCACCAGTTCGCAACGTTCGTACAGGAACTTCACGGTTTCCGCCTGAAAGTCCACCACCCTGCGGGCGATGTCGAGGTAGTTCTGCTGGATGTTGGGCTGGGTGATGGGGTTGCTGAAGCTCAGCTGATTGAAAAGCGCAGACTTGATGGGCTCAATTTTCCCCTTATTCAATCCTTCGGCGAGTTTGCCGTCGTTGTTGTGGATGGCCAAGGCTATCAACAGCAGGGTGATGGTGCGCTGTTGCCCGTCCACGATGTCCAGCTTGCCTTCTTCATTGCGGTGAAACACGATGGTGCCCAAGCGGTAGGCTGATTTGTCGCCGTGATGCTGGATGTCGTCAATGAGCTGGTGGACGTTCTTGGCCGTCCATTTGTAGGGGCGTTGGTAGCTGGGGATGCTGATTTCCTCATTTTTCAGCAGTTCCTCCACCTTGATGATCCTCGGTTCATTTTTCATCTCAGTCCACCTTGATTTTCCCAGTCACCGCCGAATCAATCAAGCTTGCCTTGTATTCCCTCAGCTTCGCCATTTGGCCTTCTTGCAGGGTTATGATATGGTTAATTTTGGTGGTAGAATTTTCGAGGTGAGTCGCAATTAACTCTTGTTCTTGATAAGGTGGTAAAAGTGTGATCCATGATTTAATATCAGCATGTGAAACTTTTACCATAGAAGAACTTGATCCTTTTGCAGAACTACTGATCTGTTTTCTAAAGTATGTACTTTGAAAAGTGTGTAGAATAAAGTCGTAATGAACTTTTTTTAATAGAAAAGAAAGTCGGTATATCAAGTCTGAAAAAATTATTTGGTCTTTGATTTCATTTTTTACAATGCAAGTATCCCCAACAAGTTCAGGAGTATTTCCACGGGTAAGTAGAAAATCTCCCTTTTGTAATTGAAATCGTTTCTTGTAGGATTTTATATCAATAGGCTTCAATTCTTCCTGGAAAAATGAACCAGATTTTATGGCGCTTAATTTAAGCACAAAGGAGTTTTCAGAACTGTTTGAAGCTATTGGGCTATCTCCTTGTTCAAGGTTTGTTAAAATTTTACCAACAGAAAGTATATCCCAATGCGCCGGAATCTCCCCGATCCACTCCACGCCCGAGTCCTTTATGGGGGCTTTGGGGTCGAGGCCCTTGGTGACGGCGTTTTGGATAAGGACCTGCTTGCGCTCCTTGAGCAGGGCGATCAGACGCTCCTTTTGGGCGATGGCGCGGTCGATCTTGGCGGTTTTGGCATCGAGGAAGTTGGCGATAGCGGTTTGTTCGGGGAGTGGGGGGATGCCAACTTTGATGTTTTTCATTTCGTCATATCTCGTTGTCCAAAGGTCGGCAACGATTCCATGACCCATTCTATAAAACTCTTCAACAAAGGAGTAACCTTTTAGGAGATAGTTACAGTAAGTTGGATTGATGTTTTGTGGTTGAATAACAATATTAATTAGTGAAACTGAACCATCTTCAAATGCAATTCCACTTGAGCCTTTTCGGTCTGACCTACTGTTTATTACAAAGTCTCCCTTCTTGACTAATTTTCTGTTATCACCATCATTTGTTTTGGCGGCATTAGCTAATTGAGGTAATATTCCTTGTTTGGTGACGGAAAGTGGTTTGTAGTCTTTATCTGATACTTTTGTTCTACGTTCCGTGAATTTTGTCCCCAAACGGATAAGTTCCCAATGCTCCGGAATCTCTCCAAGCCACTGGACGCCGGAATCTTTGTAAGCGTGGTATTTTTTGAAATTGGTGTTTTCGGTGTGCATGGCCGAATATGTATGCGCCCCTTTGGGCGTTTGAAACAAAATGGTGCTTGTAGGGGCGGACCCCAATGCTGTTGCATTAAGGAATGAAAAGGGGCTAAGGTTGGTTAAATGTTTTGCACAACAAAGACCACCTTAACCCCCGTCAGCATGTTGCCATGCATGATTTCTAAACTAAAGGAATTTGTTGAGAAGGCCTCTAAGAATCGCTCCGAATTTTGTAGCTCTCCTCAAGCTTTCGTCCGCGACCGTCGTCTGACCTTTTCAAAGACTATATTATTCTTAATCAACCTTTCCAAGAAATCGCTTGGGGTTGAGCTGGACAAGTTTTTTGATCTTTTCAGCGAACCCCTTCCTGTGAACAAGAGCAGTTTCAGTAGAGCCCGCTACAAGCTCAAACATAAGTTTTTTATAGAATGGAACGCCGAACTTGTAAAATGTTTTGAATCCTTTTGTCCCAGCAGTCAAGTCCTCCGTTGGGAGGGGTTTCGGTTGTTTGGCATTGATGGGAGCATGTTTTATTTGTTCGACAAGGATGATATCCGCACAGAGTTTGGAGAGCACTCCAACCAATGCATGGACATCCCCATGGCAAGAAGCATGGTCTGCTACGATGTGCTTAATAACATGGCACAACTGGCTGACATCACACCGTTGACTAAAACTGAACTGGACACAGCCATGGAGTGGGTACCTAAACTTCCTGATGACTCCCTATTTATCTTTGACCGATATTTTGCCTGTTTTGCATTGGCTTTTTGGCTGGGGGAGCATAAAAAGGATTTTGTATTCCGGTGCAAAAGAAACTTCAATGCACAGGTGAAGGCTTTTTTGGCCTCCAAAGCCTTCTCAAAGGAAATCACCTTAAAAGCTGGAGACAGGGCGATTGCTCGCCTTCCAAACAAGGTAAAC
>JAUIJC010000033.1 GCA_030431525.1 Bacteroidia bacterium
GGGTGTAGGCTTTACACCTGGTACTAATACCTATATCTCTACAGATTCTGTAGCAGGTAATGTGGATACTACTTTGGCTACCGGTCTTTCAGCGCAAACTACCTACGAATTCTACATTCGTGATAGTTGTGGAGCAAATGGATTTAGTCCTTGGATTGGACCATTTACCTTTACAACTGCTTGTAATGTGATTTCAGCACCATTGGAAATCGAGAAGTTGTCGCGAATCTCATCTAATATTCCTCCCAACTCTTCTTTGGTTAACAAAGAAGGTGTTCCACCACCAAAATAAATGGTCTCCAGCTCATTACCGCTTAAAAAATCTTTCCGCAAGCTGAGCTCCTTGCCAATGGCTTCCACCATTTTTCCCTGCCCTTTCAGATTCGTAGTGAAATGAAAGTCACAGTAATGACAAGCCTGTCTGCAAAAAGGAATATGGAGATAAAGGCCCATCTTATATCATTATCAAAATTTATGGCTCATCCAGACTATTGGACATTTTTGTATCAAGTACAATGTATTATGTACAATGACCTCAGCCAGTGGGCAATCATTGTACATAATACACCATACATTGTACAATAGTCTGGATGAGCCATAAACCAGTTTTTTAGAATCTCTTGGCAATCAGGTGAAATAAGGAGGACGCTTCCTCTTCCTTCACCGACCAATCATATTTTAAGGCATAGGTTTCCAAAAGGTTTTCCATGGCCTCATCATAAGTCTGACTGCTGTCCACATTGTGGAGCGCTTGGTCATACTCTTCCCTATTTCCGTCAAATAGACGATTAACAAAGGCATACTGCAAATTCAGGTTAATCACCTCACGGATGCTCTGCACCTTGGCCTCCTCAAAACCTGCATTGATGGTATTTGTGCGAACCTCATCCTTAAAGGAATCATTCAGCACGGGATTCCTATCCTCCTCTACAGGAGTAGGATTTTGATTTTCCACAGGAACCTCAGCAGGTCGAACCTCAGGCGCTGGCTGAACCTCGTTTTCAACTGGCTTTTCAGGCATTGACTCCTGTACCAAGAAATCTTCCAAGGTACATGGGCTAAGCAAGCTCAGGTTCTCGAAGAACTCTTCCACCGAATCAAGCTTCTCTTCCTCCTCTCCGAGTACTACCTCAAAAACCGCCTTGGCGTCATCCCCACTCAAAGGATTTGGAACCTCTTCCAAGCGCTTCACATATGCTTCCCAAAGTCCCTTATTCAGACGGAAATATTTTCCATTATCCGCAATCTCTTGATGGGTCAAGGTCTCCTTCTCATTGCCCAACACGCGCTCCATCACAAAGGTGCGTGGAGACAAGACGAATTCAAGACTGTCGAAAAGGGCGTTATAGAGCAATGGCTCAAAATGCTCGCGGTTCACCTTGATATGATGGGACAACTTATTCATGAAGACGCGCATAGCCTCCTGAACATCCTCCTGTTCATAATCAAAATAAGGAGCGCGAATCTTTTGCGACTCTTCTACCCAAGCTTGAAAAAGGTTCCTAAGAATAAAATAGTTGACCTGTTCCATCCCTGTAAAACGGCGGATGTCCGCACCAGAGATTGTTTCATTCACGTTAAAAAAGCCCTCGAGCAAACGCTCGGTCAACTGTTCACTATAGCTTTCAATTGCTTTATAATCAATGCTGTATTCCACAAGTATAAAATTTGGCTTTCGCAGGTTTGCAAAAATACGAGTATTCTCTTCAAGTCGACAACGACGAATCAAGTAAAGCTTCCATCAGGACAACGGATACCAATCTCCACCAAGCCGTTTCAAGTCCTCAATGGTGTCCACATCGGATAATTCCTCCAGCAACCCAACACGCTTTCCAGCCCCTTCCAGTTCCTCCAACGTGACATTTAAAAGTGTGGATTGGCTCCAAGGCTTATTTCTAAAGACATTCTCCTCAAGCTTTTTCATTCCCATAAGGTAGTAACCACCATCCTTGGCGGGCCCAAACACCACATCATGCTCATTCAATTGCTTAAATGCCTTTTGAATATGAGTTGAGTTCAGCTCCGCACAATCACTACCAATGATCACCACCTTGGAAAAACCTTGAGAAAAAGCCGTGGCAAAAGCATGCTCCATTCGCTCCCCTAAGTCACCATCACACTGGGCTTCCTTTTCCAACCCAGACCACACATCATTCTCCTCCACTTGGTCGGAATAACAAATCTTGGTGGGAACCTTGGAGGCATCCACCAGCTTTCGGGTGTAGTCCAACAACTTCAAATATACGTTGAGTGCCTGCTCCTCTCCCACCCCTTTTGCCAAGCGCGTTTTAACATAGCCTTTCTTGGGATTCTTCACAAAAACGAGAAGGAGTCCACCGTCCTCCAACAAAAACGACTCTAATCCAACATTATCCAACATCATCCTTTGAATTGTGCTATTTTTTCTTTTCTCGCTTAAAATTAAGAACTTGTAGGGCTAATGCGTTGAACTACGCTCTGGGGGCGGTTACCTTTTTTCGCGAAAGGGTAACTCAAAGTTACACCATTCAATTTCACCCAAAACCTTTTCTCAAAACCATGAGGAAACTACATCTACTCTTTTGGGCATTCCTGCTGACCATGATCGGTCAGAGTGTGTATGCCCAACGTGTCATCGGCTACTATCAGGGCTGGCGCCAAGATTATGGCAGCATCCAGTATGACAAGGTAACCGACCTTAACTACTCATTTGCCTTACCCAACAGTAATGGTACAATCTATTTTGTAGGCACTGAGAAGAATGATGTTTTTGCACCATTTGTAAGCTACGCAAAAGCACAAGGCGTTCGTGTAAACCTTTCTATTGGTGGCGCAAGCAAGGCTGCCGCTAATGCCTTCCAAACAATTGGATCCAATACCAATACGGCGAAGACCTTTGCTCAAAATGCAGTCCAACTAGCTTTGGATTACAACCTTGACGGCATTGACATTGACTGGGAACCTGTTGAAGAAGTGAATGCCACTGCTTTTACTAATCTTCTAAAGGAACTACGTGCTGAAATTAATGCTTCAGCTCCTCATGTAGAGTTAACAGCTGCAGTCTTCCCTTACCAGTGGCAGAATGAAGGTGTTAAACCAGAATCGTATCAGTACGTGGACCACTTCAACTTGATGGTTTATGACTTTGGAGGCGCTGGTTACCAACACCACTCTCCTTACGATGTAGCGCCTGTTTCTGTAAACCACTGGGTTGGCAAAGGACTAGACAAAAGCAAAATGGTTCTCGGGCTTCCTTTTTATGGTCGTTCTGCAAACTGGGGGTATGATCAGGATGATTTTAAACTTTACAAGGATATCATTAACAATGACAACGGTAGAGCTCAATTAGATTCGTATGGTGGATGGTACTACAACGGTATCCCAACCATCAAGCAAAAAACTGAGTACGCTATGGACCAGAGCTTGAAAGGTGTGATGTTCTGGGAAATCAGTGCTGATGCTACTGGATCCAACTCCCTTTTGAGTGCTATTGATGAAGTTATTTCTACTGGCTGCCAACGCCCTTCCCTTCAGGAAGACCAAACTATCTGTGGTATTACTTCTGTTGAGCTTGATGGCGTTTTGGACGATGGTCAATTCAACTATAAGTGGTATTTGGACGGCAATGTGATTTCTGGTGCAACAAGCCGTAAATACACTGCAACAGAAGGTGGTACTTACAAAGTTGAAACGACTTCTAAAACCAATGATAAATGTGTTCGTACTGCTTCTGTCACATTGGAAACTACCATTCCTACTCCAGACCTTGGTTCGGACATCCCACTTTGTGGCACTGAAACTGTAGACATTGACGCTACTGTTTCAATCCCGAACCTAAACTACTCTTGGAATGATGGCACCAACGGTGCTCAGATTGGAATCAGCCAGCCTGGAAACTACACGGTTACCATCAGCGACCCTAAGGGACACTGTCCTTCTGTACAAAGCAGCATCTCTGCTGACAACACCGAGTTAACAGTTGAGGATGGTAAAGCATGTATGGGCGACGAGGCTACACTAAAAGTACTTTCTGCTGGTGGCCCATACACTTGGTTCGAACAAGAAACAGGTGGTGAGCTATTAGGTGTAGGAAGTGAGTTCAATGTTACAGTTGAGAGTCCTTCAAAGTCTTACTACGTACAAAAGACTGGTGGAGCATTAACAGAATTCCTTGGACTAAAAGACAAAGATGAATTTCCAGGAGAGTTTGACGGCTACATTACCTATACCGCCGACAAATACATGGTTTTCAATGTCACACAAGAAATCACAATTGACTCCGTTACGATTTATGGTGATTTTGCGAACTCTACAGATGTGGACAACCTCTACTATGGAGAAGGTGGTACTATCGTTATAAACATTAGAGATAGCGGAGGCCAATTGGTTGGCACAAGTACTTTTGAATACGACCAAGATGGTGGTGAGTTCAGAATTCCTGTTGGAATTACTGTACTTCCAGGAAATGGCTACACCATCGACTTAGACGGCTCTAACGTTGCTATTTTTTACAGCCAGGTATCAAATAAACAACCATCTGACGATGGCTACAAAAGACTCCCTTATCCGTTTGATTTCGAAGGAATCATGCAAATTAAAACAGCCTATGCTGGTGCTGGGGGCCCTTGGGAGGACGTAAGAACTTATCCAGGTATTTATAACTGGAGAGTTTCTACTGGCGCTACTTGCCCACGTGTAGAAGTAAAAGCCATCGAGGACGCTTCACTTTGTGCTAACGAAGACCCAACTGTTACAATTACTGCTCCTAACGATGGTGACAAAGTAACAGAAGGTGACGACGTAAGCATCACTTTCGATGCTAATGACCCAGAAGGAAACATTGCTAGCATCGAAGTTACAGTTGATGGTAACGTTGTTTCAAACAATGGTTCTTCTGCTTCTTGGACTGCTGACAAACTTGGTGACATCATCATCGAAGTGACTGTGACTGATGATCAGGGCGCTACTGCTTCTGACCAAATCACAATCACGGTTGAAGAAAAAGCCAACCTTGACCCAACCGTTACAATCACCGCTCCTAAGGATGGTGACAAAGTAACCGAAGGTGACGATGTAAGCATCACATTCAATGCTGACGACCAAGATGGAACCATTGCTAACATCGAAGTAACTGTTGATGGTAACGTGGTTTCAAACAATGGTTCTTCTGCTACTTGGACTGCTGACAAACTTGGCGATATCGTTATCGAAGTAACTGTGACTGATAACAAGGGCGCTACTGCTTCTGACCAAATCACGATTACTGTTGAAGAGAAGCCAAACGTAGACCCAACTGTTACAATCACTGCTCCTAACGACGGTGATGACTTCATCTTGAGTGATGTAGTAAATATCACTTACTCATCCAATGATACTGACGGTTCTGTAGTAAGCACTGAAGTTTCCATTGACGGAAACGTTATTTCGGATAATGCTTCTTCTACTTCTTGGACTTCTGACAAGACAGGTACTGTTACCATTAAAGTAACTGTAACTGACAACCGTGGTGGAACAGCTTCTGATCAGATTAACATCGTTGTTAACGATCCTGCCAACGAGCTTCCTGTTGTTGACATCACTGCTCCTAACAACGGCGACAGCTATAATGAAGGCGATGTTGTTTCCATCACCTTTAGCGCAAGTGACCCTAACGGCTCTATTGTTTCTACTGGTTTGAAAGTAGGTTCTGCTACTGTTTCTGTAACAGACAACGGTGACGGTACTTACAGCGCTACTTGGACTGCTGACCAAACTGGCGCTGTAGTTATCGAAGCTTCTGCTACTGATGACAACAACGCTACGACTAAGGATCAAATCACAATCAATGTAGCTGAGGATATGGCTCCTGAAATTGTGATCACTTCACCAAGCAATGGCGCTGACTTCATGGAAGGCGATGTTGTTTCCATCGAGTTTACTGCTACTGACGACCTTTCTACGCTCAACCCTGTGTTGACTGTTGACGGAAACACAGTATCTACTTCTCAGAATGGAAACACTTACACTGCAACTTGGACTGCTGACAAAGCTGGTTCAATTGTAATCGAAGTTTCTGCTTCTGATGACAAAGGCCAAACTGCTACTGAGTCTGTAACCATCAATGTTGAGGGTGACGAAGCACCAACTGTAAGCATCACTGCCCCATCAAGTGGTTCTCCATTCATCCTTGGTGATGATGTAAGCATCAGCTTCAACGCTTCTGACGATGTTGCAATCGCTTCTGTTGAGCTTACTGTTGATGGCCAAGTGGTATCTCACTCTGGTAACGGCAACTACACTGCTACTTGGAATGCTGACATGACTGGTTCTATCGACATCGTTGTAACTGTTGAAGATTCTAAAGGTCAAACAGCAACAGACCAAGTTTCTATCACAGTGAATGAGCCAGCTAATGAGAACCCAACCGTATCTATTGATACCGATTTGGATACTTATTCTTTGGGTGACGACGTTCAGATCTCTTGGACTGCTAACGACCCTGACGGAACTATCACTTCCATCGACGTACAAGTAGACGGTTCTACAGTTGCTACTTCTGGTGACGAGTTCACTTGGACTTCTGACCACGCTGGTTCTATCGTAGTTAGCATCACTGTTACTGACAACAAAGGTGCTACTGCTTCTGACCAGAAGACTATCACTGTAAACGACCCATCAAACAACAACCCAACTGTAAGCATCAACACAGACTTGACAACTTACAATGAGGGTGATGATGTATTGATCACATGGTCAGCAAACGATACTGATGGTAACATTGCTTCTATTGATGTGAAGGTTGACGGTTCTACGGTTGCTACTTCTGGTGACCAATTCACTTGGACTGCTAATGCAACTGGTTCTATCGTAGTAAGCATCACTGTTACTGACAACAAAGGTGCTACTGCTTCTGACCAAGTGACCATCACTGTAAACAGTGGTACAAATGGTTCTGTTAGCTTGACTGCTAACCAAGTTGGGGATAGCCAGGTGGACCTCTCCATTTCTGGGGTTGACGCTTCAAATATTCTTTCTGTACAGTACATTGTTACTGATGCTGATGGTAATGTCATCGACCAAAAAAACAAGTACTTGACAGATGCAGATCCATTGAACCACTCATGGTACATTAACCATACTGGTGAAGTGACAATCAAAGCTGTAGTCAACTATTTGGATAGTACCCCTTCAGAAACTTCAAACGAAGTTACCATGTCCGTACAACGTCCATTGGGTGTTGGCGAAGAGTTGCTTTCTGCTCTTGACATGAACGTGTTCCCGAACCCAGCTACTGAGTACGTGAACATGAGCTACAACTTGGATCGCACTGCTGAGGTTGCTATCGAAGTGTACACCATGGACGGAGTGAAAGTTGCTACGTTGGCTAACGGCACTCAGTCTGCTGGCACTTACAACTTGGACGCTAACGTTGCCGAAATGAACAAAGGCATCTACTTCATCCAAGTAAAAATTGACGAGCACGCTGCTGTTCGTAAGTTGGTTGTTGAGTAATCCACACCATTCATAAACAAAAAAGGGAGGCCATTCGGTCTCCCTTTTTTTTGTTCCATAATCAACATTGAACAAACAACATAAACGCATCGTTTTACCCCATTTTTTTACTTTATTAGAGACCAGTAAGTTTTTATGTTCAAGCACATTATTCAGTGCTTCTATTGAACGCCATTTATTCACTCATTTTTACCGAAATCATGGGAAACCAAGAAGCTGTTAACACCATCAACCAAGCGTTGGAAAGCGGGGACTATAGCCAAGCCATCAAAGTTGCCGCCACGGCAATCTGGGATGACACGCTCAACAACGAACTTATCGCAACGGCCTCATCCGTCCTGCAACAGTCGGGAAAGGCACTGGAGCTAACAGACCCAAACCAGCCAGACTTTACGTGGAGCCAAGTAGCGATGACCAGCTTAGCGCACAGCCTTGAGCATGATTTCAATAGCGCTACCAAATGGCTATTGGAACTGTCCACCAACTACTCACAACCCTATTTGGTTTGGGCAAAAAAATGGATTGAGCACCCTTCCTTCTTCTTGGACTTTGTCAATATGGACAAGGAAATGAGCCAAAAGATCTCAAATTTCATTAATGGGCTCGATCATACCATTACAGAAGACCATGCTGATTACCAGAACGCGGACGCACTGGCTTGCATCCTAGGAAAAACCTATGATACTGTCACACCAAAACCACGAGGGGTGATTTTGTACTATGGGCAAATCCTCCGAAAATTGAACCGTTGGGAGACGGCATTAGCCGTGGCCGCTGATACCAAGGCAATCAGTGAGGAGATGTCCTATTTGATGGAGTCTTGGGTTTGGCGCGACAAAAACGAGCCAGAGCAATACATCGCAGCTTTGGAAAAAGCGCGTCAGGTGAACCCTGAGAACTATTCCATCGCCTTGGACATCGCCAACTACCATTTGCAGGTAGGCAATATCGTAGAGGCCAAAAGCAATTTGCTTAGCGTGCCGATGTTTGCTGATGAGTATTACTACGCTCAACCAAGACAACACTATTGTAACTACTTGTTAACTGGCAATCAAAACGCCGTCAATGAGTTGATCACATTGGCAAAATCTGGCAACGATGTGGCCAAGGACTTGTTAACCAAAGTGGATGGTTTGGACCCTTCTGTTTTGGAGGCCATTGAAAACGCACAAGAAGAAGCAAGCACTGCCGACGAGGACCCGAACGACCCAATCATTTTCCCCGGCCAACCCATTGAGTGCTTGAGTCAGTATGTTGCGCTGATGAAAAAAATGCAGTCAGGCGACATGGAAGGCGCATTGGCCGAGTTTGGTTTGGACATGGGCGCTTATGGTGCCGTGGCCGCCGCTTGGGCTGCAAAAATGACCCAAGACACATCATTGGCGGTGAAATACGGCCAGATGATGATGTGATTGCGTGGCTTAGAATAAATTAAAAAGGGGCTGACTCTACTACTGAGTCAGCCCCTTTTTTTGGTGTTTTAAAACTCAACACCAGAACCCTCACCTACATAAGTCGCAACAAAAACAATCTTTCTGTCTGCAGAAACGCTATCCTCCAAAGAGCCTTCATGTAAATATTCAGAGGTCTTTTGGTTCCCTTGCAAAGCCATATACTCCAATTCATGGATTGTTGGAAGCCTGTAACTCCTAGCACCCACACTATCTATTTCCACTTCCATATTGGTCAAGCATGACTTCACATCTTGAATAGCGACCATTCTTCCTTTTCCAATTTTGGAGAAACAAGGAAGTGAGCTAATCTTAAGCTCTTCAGAACAATAGAAGGAACCTAAAATGACTGTTTCCCCTGTTATTTTTGAGACTACTGGATGAAGATCACCTTGATAAAAATCAAATTTTGGATGACACCCTATCAACGACCAAAGTATCACAAAAGACCAAGCAAGCCTATATTCATTAAACAGCACGTCTAAATCACTAATTTCTCACTTATGAAAAGGCAATAACAGAAAAAGTACCTCCTTGTGGGTCATCCACCACAGCAATTCGACCCACATCTGGAATATCAAATGCTGGAACGCAAATGTTCCCACCAAGTTCCTTTGCTTGCTCGCAAGCTTTATCACAGTCCTCCACAGCAAAATAAATCATCCAATGCGGTGGGATGCCAGCCATTTCAGCGTCCATAGGTAACATTCCAGCCACAGGATACGAAACTCCCTCAATCCTGAAGGTTGTATAAGTACTTGATCCAAAAGGCATGGTCTCAGCTTTCCAATTAAACAGACCAGTATAGAAAGCCGTTGCCTTTTCTACATCAGTAGTCATCAACTCATTCCAGCTCATGGCACCAGGCTCCCCATACACACCTGCACCTGAATGCTTCTTGGTCTGCCACACCGAAAAGATGCCACCCGTAGGGTCTTGGATTACCGCCATCCGCCCTTCTTCCATCACATCAAAGGGAGGCATGATTACCGTACCTCCCAACTCTTGAGCTTTTTTAGCTGAGTCATCAACATCATCAACGGCGATATACTGGGTCCACATTTTTCCCTGTCCTTGCTCAGCCTGTTCCTCAGATAGTTTGAAAAGCGCTCCAGCATCAAGCTCCCCTTTCCTACACATCGTGTATGTCATATCTGGTCCTGCAGGCATATCTATTGAGGTCCAGCCAAACAGTGAACTGTAAAACTTCTTGGCGACCTCCGGCTCCTTACAAGCGAGGTCAGCCCAGCAGAATGTTCCCGAAGGGAATTGTTCGATTTTCATAAAAATGGTTCTGAAAGTGTAAAACACAAAGCGCCTAAAATCTATGGATTTCAGAGGAGAAAGGAAGGGCTAAGCGATTATGTTTTTGTAAAGGCAGTTTGTGGAATCCAAAAAGAAGAACCTCCAGCCCAATAAGTCAATGCTTATTAGGCTGGAGGTTTATTTTAAGAGAGGTCAGAAAAGTTCAGCTGACTGAAAATAATGGTTGCGAGATGCTGCATCAGTGCTCAACCCCCAAATACAAATCCTTCATTGGAATCGCCAAATTCACTGAAGAGAGTACCAATTCTTGGTCCAATCCAGCCACGCGTGAAATCCGCCAAAGATCGCTTGCAGCTTGTCGAGAAAAAACATCGACCACAAAACGTTCTTGGTCTATCAACACATATTCCTTAAGCGAAGAAAGCTGACGGTATTTAAAGAACTTATCCCCTCGGTCGTATTCCTGCGAACCAGGAGATAGAACCTCTATGATAACGGTTGGATTGGTTGCCACCCCTGCTTCCTTATTGGACCAATCGGTTTCCCCACAAATCACTGAAGCATCGGGATAGACATAAGAATTAGCCTGTTCGATATATACTTTTAACTCCCCCGTAAACGACTCACAATCTGACCCCTTCAAACGACTCCATAACTCTCCATGAATATTCCGACAGAGAATTGTATGGTTACTTGAACCTCCAGCCATGGCAAACACCTCCCCGTCATGAAATTCACATTTCTGATTGATTTCTCGCTCAAAGGCGAGGTACTCTTCAACCGTGAATCGGCGATTGCTGAAAGCCTCCATAGTGATATTAAGATGTCAAGTGGATCCAGTTTTCAATAAATCACTCTCCTTGTTGACCCTGATTCGGGTTCCTTCGCTGGCGGTACTTTCCAGACGGCTTCTGACCTTCTTTGGGTTTATCCAGTCGTTGGCCTTGTGGCTTTGATTGGCCTTGGCCCGAAGAAGCCTCTTGTCGGTTTCCTCTTGGCTTTCGGTTGCGGTTGCCTTGTGGCTTTCGGCCTCCGCCACCACCTTGGCGATTTCCACCGCCATGCGGTTTCTTTCCACCACGACCTTTACCGCCTCCACCTTTTCGGCGCTCACCTCCACGATACTCAGGGCCTTCACCCAATTCCTCCGGCGGAGAAAGCTTAGGGATTTCCAAGCCAATCAACTCCTCGATTTTGTGGAAGGAGTATTGATCCTCCTCATTCACCAAGGTGATGGCCTGTCCAGTGGACGCCGCACGGGCAGTTCGCCCTACACGGTGCACATAATCCTCACCGTCCTTCGGCACACGGTGGTTGATCACCATGGAGATGTCCTCGATGTCAATACCACGGGAAAGGATATCGGTAGCGACTAGAATCTGAAGTTTGCGGGATTTGAAGGCACGGATGGTTTCCTCACGCTCGGATTGCTCCAAGCCCGAATGGAAGGCCTTTACATTTAAGCCTGTGCGCTTGAGCTCCCTTGCCAACTCAGAGGTCTCTGACTTACGGGAACAGAAAATGATAACACTTGGCAAGTCCTGTGCCTTCAGAATGCTCTTAATGATGCCAAGCTTCTGATTGTCGTAGCAGATGTAGGCCTTTTGCTCCACACCCTCTGCCGTTTTGGAAATGGCAATGCTAATTTCCTCTGGCTCCTTACAAACCGTTTTTGCCAACTGACGAATCTTCGGCGGGAAAGTCGCCGAGAACATCAAGCTCTGACGGCTTTTTGGGAGGTGGGAAATGATTTTCACCAAATCATCATAGAACCCCATGTCCAACATGCGGTCGGCCTCATCCAAAATCAAATGCTGGAGGTCTTGGGTCTTTACATAACCCAAGTTGAGGTGGGAAATCAATCGTCCCGGCGTGGCCACTACAATGTCAGCCCCTTGGCTCAAAGCCCGTTTCTCCTGACCGAAATCCTGCGCTCCACTTCCACCATAAATGGCGATGTTGCTGATTCCACAGAAATAGCTGAATCCCTCAACTTGCTGGTCAATCTGCATGGCCAGCTCCCTTGTCGGGGCCAAAATCAGGGTGTTGATGCCCTTGCTTTGAGGTTGGCTAAGGATGCGGTGAATAATCGGCAACAAGAAAGCTCCGGTTTTTCCCGTACCTGTCTGGGCACTGGCAATGATGTCTTTGCCAGAAACAATCACAGGGATGGCTTGTTCTTGTACGGGGGTTGGGTTCTCGAATCCCATGGAATCGAGTCCCTCGAGGACGCTTTCGTGAAGCTTGAGGTCGCGGAAAGTCATGCAATAGTATTATGTATTATGTACAATGTATTATGAACAATGCCCCAAGGGGCTCATTGTACACAATACATAATACATTGTACTCATTAACCAATAGTCTTAAACTGACGAAGGAAGCGCACATCGTTCTCGGTGAAGAGGCGCAAATCCTTAATCTGGTATTTCAGCATCGTGATTCGCTCGATACCCATACCGAAGGCAAAGCCCGAGTACTCCTCTGGGTCGATGCCACAATTTTTCAATACGTTCGGGTCTACCATACCGGCACCGCCGATTTCAACCCAACCGGTTTTCTTACACACGTTACAGCCATCGCCTTTACAAAGCAAGCAAGAGATGTCAATCTCAGCACTTGGCTCGGTGAACGGGAAGAACGAAGGACGGAAACGCAGTTTTACTTGTTCACCGAACAACTCCTTCACGAAGTAGTAAAGGGTTTGTTTGAGGTCAGCGAAGCTCACGTTTTTGTCGATGTACAAGCCTTCCACTTGGTGGAAAATGCAGTGCGCACGGGCGGAAATGGCCTCGTTACGGAATACACGTCCCGGAGAAAGCGTACGAATCGGTGGCTTTTCATTTTCCATCACACGCACCTGCACAGAAGAAGTGTGGGTACGAAGGGTGATATCAGGATTCTTCTCGATGAAGAAGGTGTCCTGCATCTCACGCGCCGGATGGTTCTCTGGGAAATTAAGAGCGGTGAAGTTGTGCCAGTCGTCCTCAATCTCCGGCCCCTCGGAAATGTTGAATCCGATGCGGGCGAAAATATCAGAAATCTGCTCGCGAACGACAGTCAACGGATGACGGCCTCCCAAAGCATTCGGGATGGTCGGCAGTGTCAAATCAACACCGCCTTGGTTCTCATCAACCGCATCTTCCAAAGCCTCTTTGGTGGCTTTGAAACGGTCCTCCGCAAATTGCTTGAGCTTGTTCAGCTCCGCACCAAACTCCTTTTTCTGGTCGGCGGGAACATTACGGAACTCTTTAAAAAGCGCTGTTACTTGACCGTTTTTGGCAATGAAGTTCAAACGGAAAGCCTCCAGTTGCTCGGCATTCGATATTTCAAAAGCTTTGGCCTCGGCCAGTAGCTTATGGACATTCTCAATCATTGTTCGTCAGTTATCCGTGGTCGGACTGTTTAACCGACAAAGATACATAGCCATCGAAGAAGATATGAATTATGGGAAATGATTTATGCTTTTCTGTCCAAAACCAGCGTTTCCTCTTCGAGAAATTGGATTCGATTCGGGAGATAACGAAGGAAAGTTGTGATTGAAATAAACCACGGAGAACACAGAGGAATGGAGAAAAGGAGACCTCTTTATTCTCAAGTGGCAATTTCATTCAGGCAGGAAGCCTCTGTGACCTCCCTTCCTCTGCGTTCTCCGTGGTAATAGACCTCCAATCTCTTGTAACTTTGGATGCCAATTTGGCTACATACATCCTCACCTTTGGACATGAAACAAACAGCCCTGATTACTGGAGCCTCCAGTGGCATCGGATATGCCTTGGCCGAAATCTTTGCAGAAAAAGGCCACAACCTGATTCTTGTCGCCCGAAGGGAGACCAATCTGATTACCTTGGCCACTCGCTTGAAAAAAGAAAATGGCATTGAGGCTTATGTTATCCCCTGCGACCTCTCGAAACCCGATGCTTCCAAGTCGCTCTATCTGGAAATCAAAGGGCTTGAGCTGACCGTGGACCTTTTGGTGAACAACGCTGGCTTTGGGGATTTCGGTGAATTCCATGAGCTGGACTGGCAAAAACAGGCGGATATGATTCAGGTGAACATCACAGCCTTGACCCAGCTCTGTCACCTTTTCCTCCCAGAGATGAAAAAGAATGAGTACGGTCGGATTCTCAACATTGCCTCCTCAGGCGCTTTTGCCCCATTGCCATTCATGTCGGTCTATGGAGCGACCAAGGCCTATGTCCTTTCTTTCAGCGAGGCCCTTGCCGAAGAAGTGAAACCGCTCAATATTACTGTGACCGCCCTTTGTCCCGGTGCCACCGAAACAGAGTTTGCGGAAACCGCACAAGCCGAGAAGTCAGGCTTTTTCAAACGTAAAATGCCAACTCCCCACCAAGTCGCTCAATATGGGTATGATAAAATGATGGCAGGACAAACCGTGGCGGTCCATGGGCTTTCCAATAAAATATTGGTGACACTCATGCGCTTGATGCCTAGGAAAATCGTGGCCAAAACTTCCAAGCACATGGCCAAGGGGGAATAATTTGGAACACAAAGGAATGAATTCCTTTGCTATGAAGAACCGCCCTTACAGGGCTATACAGTCGTAAACCTAGTCCTGTAAGGACGGTTCTGCTTAGCGATGGATGAATAATCCATCGACTGACATACGTCAGAAATCGAAAAATTCCCAGCCAAATATTGCGTATCCTGAAGGCAGTTTTTAGATTGAGCAGAAACGGAGTTTTTCACCCTTTTTCATACCTCCGTTTTCACAGGCATGTTTCTTTTTTCATCGACCTAAAAAAAGAAAAATAATAAACTGACACAGTCGGCTTGTTCTTTTGCCCGCTGTCCGTAGCAACTTGATTTGCGATAGCTACGGCTATCCCTTCATCAATTTGCTACGACCAACGAACAAAATAACTGTGCCTTGGTGAGCCAGTTTATTATTTCACTTTCGCTAAATTTTTCAGTTATGGATGGTCAACTCAAATGGTTCGACGACAAGATTACCCTCTTGGCACTTTTCCTATTCTTCTCTCCCATTAGCATGATTGGCTTTTGGAAACGTCAGGACTTGGCACTTGAAAAAAAGGTCACTTACTCATTGATAGGACTGATTACCCTCTTCTTCCAGACTGTGATGCTGTGGAGCTGGTGCTTCCCGTACAAGGCGTTGCCTTTTTGAGACTTTAGAGGTTAGACATTAGACGTTAGCTTGGGCTAACGTAATGAAAATCTTGGCAGATAGGATGATGACAAACTGGGGTCATCAAAAAAGGAGAGCGTTTGCTCTCCTTTTTGTTATTCTTCCCAATAAGTGATGGTGCGGGTCGCCTCAAAGAATGTATTTCGCTCATCGCCATTGAAAGGATTTGTCCCCAACATCGTTATCCAATTTCCCTTTTCGTCATAGGTATACTCGAAGGTTGTTACAATGCTTTTTATCTGATCAGATTCTTCATACTCACGACTTAAGCTCAGCAACAACCCACTTTCTTCATCAAAATTATACCTATAATGAATTGGAAGGGCGTCTGTCTGCAGATAGGTTTCTTCAATGACTTGACCATTAGTATTATACTTAAACACTCTTTTTCATATGCTGTACCTTCCCCGAAGACAAGAATTCAAACTCTGACTGTTCTACTACATTTCCAGACGAATCAAATTTTTGTTCCAAGCGCTCAGTAACTCTTTCCAGACTATCCTTCTTTTCATAGAGCACCTGATTTCCATAGGAATCAAAGGAAAATTGCTCGACCCTTTGAAGCTTCTCCCCTTCCAGAAGCATTCTTTGTTCAATTAACTTTCCATCCGAATTATACTTGAAACGCCAAAAATGGGATAGCTCTCCATTTCCATGGAAAATGCGTTCCTCCACCCTATTCCCAAAAGAATCATAGTTGTAGACAACCTCCCCTTCGTCTTTTCCACCCCCTTCCCTTTTTAGCAATCGACCCTCATAATAAAAGTGTGTTTTTGACCTTACCGACTGCAAACACTCAGGTTTCCTCCGCCTCCCTTTTTTCCCATAACATGGCCCTGGTATAAAACGTAATTTTTCAAGCTTTCGACCATTGGTGTCATACCTTATTACGGTATTAAAAGGGAAAGTCCCTATTCCAATTTCTATCAACCTACCCTTTTGGTCATATGCTTTACTTTCTACAGAAATATCTGTGTAACAAGAACCAGGAAACATTTCTACAACCGCCACTTCCTTGACACGCCCTTTGATGGCATACATGTCATTAAAAAAGCCAAAGCAAAAGGCCTGCGATGCGATGGTTACATATACCGTCAATAAACCAATCAGTCTTTTATTCATAATCACCACTTAACCAAACACTATTGAACGATATATGTATGCATTTTCATCAAAAAAGGAGAGCAAACGCTCTCCTTTTTTGTTATTCGTCCCAGTAGGTGATGGTTCGCTTCTTTAAAGAATAGGCAGAAGGAAAATCAAAGTACAAGTCATCCCCATGGACTTCCTCATAAGCCAGCCAGTTACCATACTTGTCGAATTCTTTAGTATGTCGCTCATAATACTGGCTAACACCCTTCTCATCTTCTTCAGTTGTTGAAACGATAAACAAACTGTCATTCTCGTATTTAAAAATTCTATCCTTTTTTTCAAACGATCCCTTTTTCTCATTTTCCCAAAAATGAAACTCCCGATTAACCCTTCCATCAGGAAGATGAAAAAGTGAATCATTAGAAACTTGCATCAAAGTTGAGCCAGGCCAAAAGATAGAATCAGTTTTCACTTCAATACGTTTTGGCAAACTCCATCTACCCTTTACTGAAGACAATACATCATTAACTCTTGTTTCAATCACATACCCCGCATATTCATAGTTATAGATTTCTATTCTTCTCTCTCTTCCCCAGGTCACAATAGAATCAATCGACAAAGCTTTATTATACAATACTTTACTAGTTGAAAAATATCCATTACCCCTATAATCACCTTTTAAGAGCCTTTTATTAAGGAAAAACTCTCTATTTGTATCCAAAGAAGGAAGAAATACTTTTGTAGCAAGTAGGGTATCACCCAAATACTCATAGTGAACATGAAAACCAGATTTAGCAGTATCTTCTAACGTCCACCATAAATATGAAGTCACCAATCCTTCCTCATTAAAAGTCATATGGGACCGACTATACCCCTCTTCTTCCAATACTTCCTTGACTGGACCCTTCACATCAAAAACACTAAGCCATTTGTCTGGGAAAAGTTCACGTACTTGGCAATGAACTGATGTCTGTACCATAAACAATCCCAAAAGCACAAAAACGTGCCTTTTATACTTCATGAGAATCAGATATTTCTTCATACCACAAATTCCCAAGGATTCGGATTTGAATCAAGATTAAACGCATAATCCTTAAATATGTGCATAGGACGTTGTCCTACGCTATGCTATTTCGCCCCTACAGGGCTTCCACTTCACAGCCCTGTAAGGGCGACATATGCTATCGATGGGTGCCAACCCATCGTGTTCCCCCGACAATCCTTATCTTTGCCACAAACCTGCCTCCTGACCATGATGGAGGCCGAAAACTTTGGATTGCATCCCAATAGCATCATGAGAAAGAAAATTGTTGCCGGTAACTGGAAACTCAACAACAACATTGAGGAGAGCCGTGCCTTGGCTAAAGAAGTAGCCGCTTTGGTAAAAGCAGAAGTAAGCGCCGACGTACAAATGGTTGTTTGCCCTGTTTCTGTGAACTTGTCTACTGTAGCCGCTGAAATCGACGGCGTGGAGAACTTGGCCCTCGGTGCCCAGAACGTTTACCCAAAAGCTTCTGGCGCTTACACTGGTGAGGTTTCTGCCCCATTGTTGAAAGCTGCTGGCGTTGGTTACGTATTGATCGGTCACAGCGAGCGTCGCGAGTACTTCAACGAGTCCAACGAGTTCTTGGCTGAGAAAGTGAAAGCTGCTTTGGCTGAAGGTTTGGTTCCTGTATTCTGCTGCGGCGAGACGTTGGAGCAACGCGAGAGCGGTGTTCACTTCGACTTCGTGAAGTCTCAGTTGACTGAAAGCCTTTACGACCTTTCTGAGGCTGACTTCAAGAAAGTGGTGATCGCATACGAGCCAATCTGGGCTATCGGTACTGGCGTTACTGCTTCTAGCGACCAAGCGCAAGAAATGCACAAGGTGCTTCGCGACCACGTTGCTTCTAAATATGGCCAAGAAGTTGCCGACAGCACTTCCATCCTTTACGGTGGTAGCTGTAAGCCTTCTAACGCTAAAGAATTGTTCGGTAAGCCTGACGTTGACGGCGGTTTGATCGGTGGTGCTTCTTTGAAAGCCCGCGACTTCGTTGACATCGCTTTGTCTTACTAAGTACTGAGACTTTAGTACAGAGTACTGAGCTTTCCCTATCATCGGGAGACTCCGTACTCTGTGCTCAGTACTCCGTACCCAAAAAACTCCCCCATGAAACACCTCCTCCTTGTCTTTGCCGTTTTAGTTTGCTTGTCCTTCACTTCAGCGAAGCGCCCAACCGCTGAGTTCCCTTGCTATATCTACGGACGGGTTTTCTTTGAAACCAACCAATCCTATGCTGACCACAGGGTTTTCATTGAACAAGACGAAGGGTTTGCGGACATTCTCGTGTTCATGGAGGACAATCCACTGGCCGCTCAAGAAATTGGCCATTGGCATGAGGTGGAAAGCCGTGCACTTGCAGACTTTGTCCTTTATAAAGTGACTGACAAAGCTTATGCGGATTTCTCCGTGTATTACACCGATGAGGTGGCATTTGCTGGATGCCAGCAATAATCCCTCTCAATAGACGAATTGAGGTTTTAAGTCATTATTGGCTCTCACCTCTTACTTCATTAATAGCCCTTCGGGGCTTTTTTTATTGCCCCTGCTTCCATTCTTGGAGGATTCAACAGCATTCGACCCCTCAAACAGCCATTTTTTCGTATCTTTTTGCCTTGGTTGAAAATACTGCCCATATACAAATTTGGGCACCCCATTCTAAAACTGATATTACTGTGGCTTTCTTGGAAATCACCTTGAAGATGCCGGCCGAGTGGACTGAACTGCTTGTGGCCGAATTGAGTGAGATGGCGTATGATTCCTTCTTGGAAGAGGAAGATGGGTTGAAAGCCTATGTTGTAGAGGAAAGCTTTGATGAAGAAGCCCTTAAAGGGGTGCTTGCCCGCTATCAAGACCTCTTTTCAGCTGAATATTCCGTACAGGAACATGAGGAGAAAAACTGGAACGAGGAATGGGAAAAAAACTTTGACCCTGTAGAAATTGACACCTTCTGCCGCATTCGCGCACCTTTCCATGAAAGTGTTTCGGGTTATAACTACGAGTTATTAATCAACCCACGCATGTCCTTTGGCACTGGCCACCATGCCACCACGGCGCTTATGATTAGCGCCATGGGCAAAGAGGATTTCCAAGGAAAGGAGGTAATGGACGCTGGTAGCGGTACGGGCATTTTGGCCATTATGGCTGAAAAACTCGGTGCCAAATCCGTTTTCGCCTATGACATCGACGATTGGGCCTTTGAGAACGCACCTGAGAACTTCAAGTTGAATGACTGCGAGAAAATCTCCCTCCAACAAGGCATCGTCACGTCGGTGAACCATCCCTTGGGAGATTATGACATCATTCTTGCAAACATCAACAAGAATATCCTTTTGGACGAGATGGAAGAATATGCCAAACGTCTAAGGGAAAACGGTTTGTTGTTCCTGAGCGGTTTCTACGAGCATGACCTAAAAGACATCGAAACCGAGGCAAACAAATACGGTCTTGTATTAAAAGGCCACAATGTGCGAACCGATTGGACGGCCGCTGTGTTCTCGCACAGTCAAAATGCTTAATTAGAGTATTGAGTACAAAGTACGGAGTACAGAGCTTTCCCAGATACTGGGGACTCAGTACTCCGTACTCGGTACTCTGTACTCCGTACCCCTCATATATGATTCCACGCAATACCCATATATCCATGAAAAAGCTTTTTCTCTTGGGGATTTTGGTGCTGAGCGCACTTGGCGCCATTGCCCAGCCCAAGCGCTTTGAGTTTTCGGAGGAGCCTGACCAATTCATCAGCGATATCCTTGCTTTGGTGCGATACTCGGACCGTGGCGAGGTACTCACCACGGCTGAACAATTCCAGTCCTTTTGGTCTGGATGGGCCATGGGTACGGCACAGAAAAAGCACTTCATCGAGCTGGTGAAGCAAATGAAGGAAAAAGGCTACAAGGTTGACCCTGATGTGGTCTATCTGATGCGGATGTCTTACATGGGCGCCAACGCCCAAGGCATGCCACCTGCAGAAGTGGATTCCATGTTCTACACAGTGTCAAAAGCTGTGGAGAAATATGACCGCGACTATGTGGTGACCTTCATGAAAAACACGGGGGACTTTTTGAAGGAGCGTGCCCTCTATCAGCGTGGAACAGACCAAATCTTTGTTCGTGAGGGTTCTATGCGTTTCCGATTCCTTGACCTCGATGCGGCGGCAGCTCAAACGGAAACCTCAAGCCTAATCGATGAACCATTGGATGATTACGGCGACGATCCTAATGAAGGAGAGCAAACAGGTGATGAATGGGACGATTGGGATGACAACTCCTATGAGGATGATTGGGCGAATACCGACAATGACAACACAAACGAAGAAGATCCTTTTGCTGAGGAAGAAACGGTAGAGGAAAACCCTTACGGCAACCCACTATACGTTCCTCAGGAAATTCCTGTACCAGAAGGGCCCGTCATTGAATTGGTGGATGTGGATTATGTTTTGATGACACGCCATGACACCACGGAATGGACAAAAACCAGCGCCACTTACATGCCCATGAAGAAAATGCTCGTGGGTAATGGTGGTAAGTTTGACTTCTCCACGGCAGGCATGTTGGAACAGGACTGCTATGTGGAGTTCGCGGAATATGCCTTTGACCTGAACAACTATCACATCCGTGGCGAGCATACCAAGCTTACCAACAACACATGGTTGGAGGAGCCAGTAGAAGGTGTTTTCGAATACAAACCTGAATTGGCGGAGAACCCAATGCACTCCACCTACCCGCGCTTCACCTCCTACAGCAACCGCGTAAAACTTAAGGATTTGCCAGAAGGACTCACCTACAAAGGTGGTTTCTCCATGCGTGGCCGTCGCATCTTCAGTGCATCGGTAGCGGGTGGCGACTGTATTTTGGCTGCTGAATCCAATGACAAACCGCGCTTCCGTGCCGTTTCCAAATATTTGGAAATCATGGACTCGGCTTTCGCGACTAAGCTTTCCCGCATTTCATTTTATCAGGGCACAGATTCCATTTATCACCCTGGTGTGGAGATGCGTTACTCTGTATCCCGCAAAAACATTCGTGTAGATTGCTCTACCACTCCTTTCAAGGACGCTCCATACATCGACACCTACCATGAAATGGAGCTTCATGTGGATGAGGCTTTGTGGAAAATTGAAGACACCACCTTATACCTGCGTCGCGGCCAAGGCCGAAACGTGAGTACCGAAGGACCAAAGGGCGACCAATCCATTGAGTCGCATGGCATGAAGAAGTACATGAGTCAATCCGACAAGGAACCGACTGGCGTTCCTGCGTATTTCGACTCTGACAAAAACTTCCAGGTTGGTAAATACAACCAACTGAAAGGCATCTACCGCTTCCACCCTTTGCAGATGGCCGTGACCTATTCGCGCATTGTACGGAAGCGAGAATTCTATGTCTCAGACCTTGCAAGGCATTACAAACAGAAGGAATCCACCATGCGGAATGCCATGTCTGGATTGATGAAACAGGGATACATCGACTATGAACCTGTCTCTGGTGTCGTGTTCATCACTCCAAAGGCGGAGCATTATGTCCTTTCCAGGAAAAACAAGGTCGACTTTGACAACATCACCATTGAATCAGCAAACCCTGGGGAATACAATGCTGAAATCAACATGGAGAAAAATGAGCTGAGCATTAATGGCGTAAAGAAAATTACGCTTAGTGACTCACTCAACGTGTATATCGAACCAGAGGATGGGAAGTTGACCTTGCTGGAAAACCGTGACCTACTGTTTGACGGAAAGGTAAATGCTAACAACTACTTGTTCAACGGACGTGAATTCCTATTCAGCTACGACCGATTTGACATTGAACTCAAACACATCGACTCCTTGGAGTTTACCGTGGACGTAAAAGACTCGCTCACTGGTCGAGTGATTGGCAAGGAAAAACTGCCTAACCAGCTGACCTACTCTTCTGGTAAACTCTACATCGACGAGCCTGGCAACAAATCTGGTCGCAAGCGTAACCCACGTTATCCTTACTTCGATGCGGATAAAGGAGCCTATGTCTTCTTCAACCGTCCTGAAATTCTTGGTGGCGTTTATGACTCCACGGTTTACTACAAAATCCCAAAGTTCACTGCCGATAGCTTGAGTAACTCTTCGACAGAGGTAACTGGCTTTGAGGGGACCTTCTATTCAGGTGATATCTTCCCTTCCATTAAGGAGAAGCTTTCCATCATGCCTGATAAATCCTTTGGTTTCAAGCACCCTACCCCAGAGGAAGGATACCAGCTTTATGGTGGTCAAGGTAAATTCAAGGGCGAGGTCACACTGAGTAACCGTGGTATTCGCGGAAAAGGAACCATTGAATTCCTGAACACAGTGTTGGAATCAGATGATTTTATCTTCTATAACGACTCGGTAGTGACGGACGGTAAGGTGGCCTTCACCAAGCCTGGAACAAACCCTGGACTTCCGCAAAGCATCACTTTCCCTCAGGTACAAATGGACAACTATCATATGAAGTGGGTACCACTTTCTGATAGCATGTTGGTGTCCAATGTGGGAGAGCCGTTCAAGGTCTTCGACAATACCGTAGAATTTGACGGAACGATGAACATCACCTACAAGGGCATGCGCGGTGAAGGTAAGCTGCAATCCCAAGGTGCTGTAACCATCTCCGATAAGTTCTCCTTTGAGGAGCGTTCCTTTGAGGCGCACGATGCCCAGTTCCAGATTACTTCTGCCGACCCGAACAAGCCTGCACTTCGTTCCGACCAAGTACAGGTTACTTTCGACGTGGACAAGGGTATTGCCACCTTCAGTCCTGAGAAGAAAGGTGTGGCTTCCAACGAATTCCCATACTTGCAGTACAAAACTTCGATTGACCACGGAACATGGTATGTGAATGACCACAAGGTGGTGATGAAGGGTGACGTTAACCAGTCCTACTTCTACTCGACTAACCCTGATCAAGATTCCTTGGCCTTTAACGCTTCCGAGGCAATCTATCGAATGGATGACCAAGACCTTCACGTAAAAGGTGTCCCACACATCAACGTGGCCGATGGTCGGGTACTTCCACACAACAAGGAAGTCTTCATTAAGGAAAACGCCCAAATTCAAACCCTGCATAAAGCAGAGATTGTCTTAGACACTCTTAATGAATACCACCACTTGTTTGACGGTAACATCAACATCGTTTCCAGAAACAAGTTTGAAGGTAGCGCCTTGTATGAGTATGTGAACTTTGATGGAGACACCCTTTCCATCCAGTTCAACAGCTTTAACTTGATTGAGGAGGAAACAGAGAAAAAGAAACGTAAAGACGCTCCTATCCTCCACACCGTTTCCAAAGGTTCTATTTTGGGTGCAGACACCTTCCGTCTTGCTCCTAAAATGATTTACCGAGGTGAGGCTACCATGTGGGCGCACAAGGAACGATTGGTACTTGGCGGTGCCGCCAAGATTGAGCCTGAGGGACACGTTGCTCACTCAAGCTGGTTGAGCTATATCACCAAAGGCGACACCAACGTCATCCTGATTGATTTGGAAGATCAAACGATCCCTGAGGAGGAACGCCTATCAGGAATCCACTATTCCTATGGTGGACGAACCATGTATGGCTCACTCGCCAGCAAGGCTTCCTCACCGAAGGATAAGAATATCTTTAATGCCTCGGGCGTATTGCGCTATAACATCGAGAACGACCGTTTTGATGTCGGTTCAGCAGAACGCATGCGAAATGAGACCTATGAAGGCAACTTGTTGAGCTATGATGACCGCAACGAAATCTTCCATCTCAACGGAAAATTCAACTTGGCCAACTTCGGACCTAACGAAGAAAAGCACATTTCTGCAGACTTTGCGGGTAACGGTACATTCAATGCCTATGACACCTTGATGGAGGTCAATGGCATGATTCACCTGAATTTTGAGTTGCCAGACCAAGCTTATCAAGCCATGGGCTCCAACTTGAAGGAAACCGCCTTGTTCGTTGGCGGTCCAAAGGCCTTCAATGTTTCAGACACGCTTTACAGCAACTTGGCAAACCTTGGAACTACCAAAGCAGTGGATACCTACAAAAAGTCATTGTTGGCTTCCCATTATTCACCGCTTTACAACGCAGGCAAGGACTTCCAAGAAGGCATTGTTCTCTCGGACGTTACCTTGCGCTGGTCTGAGAAGTATCAGGCATGGCACAGCGTAGGCCAATTGGGATTGAGCCATGTGACTAACCAAGATGTGAACACAAAACTGGATGGCTACTTGGAAATCAAAAATGGCCGCCATGGTTCGCAGGTGACCTTGTATTTCGAATTGAACCCAAATAGCTGGTATTTCTTCTCGTTCAAGAACAACCAGATGTTGACGGTTTCTTCCAATGGAACATACAACACTGAAATCACGAACAGGAGCACTGCTCTGAAGAACCAGCCGAAAGGTCTTTACTTCTTCGACATTGCACGTAGCTCTCACCCAAAACGCTTCCAGCGCACCTATCCTGACATGTACTTGGAGGGTCAACCATTGGAAGGTTTGGCTGATGCTTACAACAAAGGTGGCGGGTCCGATATTAGCACGGAAACCCCAACAGAGGAGCAAGCACCTGAAGAAGGCGGGCTTGACAACTTGGAAGAGGGATTAGAATCCTTGGAGGACACTTCCGACGACAATCCATTTGAAGGTTTGGAGGATATTGAAGACCTCGACACTCCTACCGAAGAAAGCGGACTTAGCGAGCTAGATATGTTGGAGGATGAGACCGCTGATGAAGAAAACTTGGATAACCTCGGAATCCTCGAGGACAACAGCGAGGAGGAACCACTTCAGGAAGTTGAAGAGCCGTTAGACTTTGGCGGACTGGAAGTAGAGGAACCTGTAGAGACTCCAGTTGTTGAGGCTGAGGAAGAAATTTCTGAACCTGTTGTAGAAGAAACTCCAGTGGAAGAAATGCCAATTGAGGAGGTGCCTGAAGAACCTGTGGTGGAGGAAACTCCTGAAGAGGAAATTCCTATTGAAGAAGTGGCTGAAGAGCCTATCGTGGAAGAGGCTCCTATTGAAGAAACAATAGAAAACACCACTGATCTTTTCATTGAGGACACTCCAGTTGAAGAAGCTGTCGAAGAGCTTACAGAACCTGTAATCGAAGAAACAACGGTAGAAGAGGCTGTGGAAGAAATGACAGAGCCAGTTGTAGAGGAAGCCCCTATCGAAGAAGTTTCTGAACCAACTCCTGAGGAAACTCCAGAAGAAAGCGGTTCCGACAGCGGAGATGAATTTGAGTGGGATATGGATGATTCAGGTGATGGCTGGTAAGCCATTCCAACTAAAAGTATTGAAAGGACATGGGATTTTTTCCATGTCCTTTTTTGTTGTGGAGGGGATTCCAAGCCCAAACTTCAAAGTCAGCTCAAAGGCTGCGTTTCCGATTGAACCCGCAAAACTTTAACTTTGTCGTTTTGGCACTCAATCAAGAATATTCAAACATGTTTATAATAATACTTGTAGTCTCACTCATACTTGCCTATTTACTTGGCTCCATTCCCACGGCAGTATGGTTGGGCAGGTCCCTCCACAACATTGACGTACGTGACCACGGAAGCGGAAATGCTGGTGCCACGAATACGTTTCGTGTATTGGGAGCCAAGGCTGGACTCACCGTTTTCCTCATTGATGCATTTAAAGGATTCTTGGCTACCTCTATTCCAATTCTCCTTCAAAAGCAGGAGTTGATTTCCTTGGATGAAAACCAATTCATCATCGCTCAAATCATCACAGGACTGGTTGCCGTAATCGGCCATGTATTCCCTGTGTTTGCAAATTTCAAAGGCGGCAAAGGCGTCGCGACACTTTTGGGAATGGTCCTCGCCATCAACTATCTGGCAGCTTTGTGTTGCTTAGGCGTGTTCATCTTGGTATTCGCCATTTCCCGATACGTGTCATTGGGTTCCATGCTCGCAGCCATCACCTTCCCTATCCTGCTTCTTTTGCCAAAGTTCAATGCGGATAAAAACATGGTTTTGATTGGCTTCGGGATTGTCATTTCCCTGTTGGTAGTCATCACCCACAAGAAAAACATCAAACGCTTGCTCAACGGAGAGGAGAACAGGATTAATTTTAAAAAGGGATAATCATCCTACTTTCGCCAACAAAGAAAACGCCCGTTCTCGATGAACGGGCGTTTTCTTTTGCACCATTTTTCAGACCTCAAACAGGTCTTACCTCATGCTTTAATGCGTTGCCTTGCTCGAAATCCTCAATACTTTCTAAAGTCGTATGGGCAATTTCCTCCAAGGCTTCATGGGTAAAAAATCCTTGGTGGGCAGTAATCAACACATTCGGGAAAGTCATTAATCGAGCAATGTCATCATCCTCAATAATCTGCCCTGAAAGATCTTGGAAAAAGAGATGTTCCTCCTGCTCGTACACATCAATCCCCAAGTAACCTAACTGGCGCTTTTTTAAAGCCTCAATTGCGTCCTTAGTATTAATCAGTGCCCCTCGGCTGGTATTGATGAGCATTGCGCCTTTCTTCATTTTTTTGAAGGCCTCAACATCAATGAGGTGATGATTCTCTGCGACCAACGGACAATGCAATGAAATGACGTCTGACTGGGCAAGGAATTCATCAAAGGAAACATAGCTCCCTCCCATTTGAAGGTACTCCTCATTGGGATATGGATCAAAGGCAATCACATTTGCACCAAACCCGAGCATTATTCTGGCAAAAGCTCGACCGATTCCCCCTGTACCCACAATGCCCACTGTCTTCTTATAAAGGTTGAAACCAGTAAGATTCTCCAGCGAAAAATTATTCTCACGCACCCTGTTGTAAGCCTTATGCGTCTTGCGATTCAAAGCAAGAATCAATGCCACCGCATGCTCTGCTACCGCCTCTGGAGAATAAGCAGGAACTCTTACTACTTTGATTCCTTCTTGGGCTGCTACATCCAAGTCCACATTATTAAAACCAGCACAGCGTAGAGCGATTAAAGAAACGCCATGTTGTTTCAAGGCCTTAATCACCTCTGCATCCAAGTGATCATTCACAAACACGCAAACGGCATCAAAGCCCTCTGTGAGTTTAACCGTATCCTGATTTAATTGCCCATCAAAGAACACAAGTTCATGACCGAATGATTGGTTTATCGAATCAAAATATTGCCTATCGTAAGACTTAGAACTGAATACAGCGACTCTCATAACAAAGTTGTTTTCAAAAATTGTAGCGCAAATTATCAGGTGGAAAAGATAGTGGGCTTTCACCAAAACACAACACCCTCGCCCCAAGACTTTGCTTAGGACGAGGGTGTTGTATATGAATGTGGAAAACCTTTTTAGGCCTCTCCCATTCCACCACCAAAGTTCATTGGGAATTTTGGAAGATCCTTATTCTGCTTTATCAAGCCGAAGGTTTCTTCATACTTCTCAATGTTCTCCTTTAGGGCAAGCAACATACGCTTAGCGTGCTCAGGAGTCATGACCACACGGGATTTTACTTTGGCCTTTGGCACTCCGGGCATCATGCGAATAAAATCAAATACAAACTCACTGCTGGAGTGGGCAATCATGACCAAGTTGGCGTATTCGCCCTCGGCCATTTCCTCTGTGAGCTCAATGCTAATCTGGTTGGGGTCCTTAATTTCCTCTGACATAATTCAATCAATAAAAAAGACGCAAGAATCAAGATGGTGGCCAACTTACAAAGAAGTGTCCAAATCTTGACGCTTGCGTCTCGTAAAATCTAATTCAATTCGAAAACCTTAGGCCTTCTCCTCTACTTTATTTTCACGTGTCTTACGCTTAGAAGCAGACTTGAGAGCTTCATACTCGTCCTGGCCACCGACAATCAGATTGTCATAACTACGCATACCGGTACCGGCAGGAATCAAGTGACCTACGATTACGTTCTCTTTCAAGCCCAACAAGTGGTCTTGGTTGCCTCGGATAGAAGCCTCGCTGAGCACCTTAGTAGTTTCCTGGAAGGATGCTGCAGAAATGAAGCTGCGTGTACCCAAGGAAGCCTGAGTGATACCCTGCAACGTTGGACGAGATACAGCTGGCTTCGCATCACGAACCTCAACTATTTTCAAATCCTTACGCTTCAAAGCAGAGTTCTCATCGCGAAGCTGACGACGAGTGATAATCTGACCTGGACGCAGGTTAGCAGAATCACCAGCCTCTTCAACAACAAGCTTGTCAAGGATAGCATCGTTCTCCTCCATGAACTCAATCTTCTCAACCACTTGGTTGTTCAAGAATGTAGTATCACCAGAATCAAGAACCTCAACTTTACGCATCATCTGGCGAACAACCACCTCAATGTGCTTATCGTTGATTTTTACACCCTGAAGACGATATACGTCCTGAACCTCGTTCACCAAGTAACGCTGTACTTCGGTAGGTCCTTTAATAGACAAGATGCTGTTAGGTGTAATCACACCATCGGACAAGGACTGACCTGCGCGAACGAAGTCATTATCCTGTACCAAGATGTGCTTGGAGAGAGAAACCATGTATTTCTTCTTGGCGCCATCCTTGGCTTCAATGAAGATTTCACGGTTACCACGCTTGATACCACCGTAAGTTACCACACCATCAATCTCAGACACAACTGCTGGGTTGGATGGGTTACGCGCCTCAAAGAGTTCCGTAACACGTGGAAGACCACCTGTAATATCACGTGTCTTACCAGTCGCACGTGGAATCTTAACAAGCACCTGACCTGCTTTCACTTCTTGACCATTATCAATGTTCAAGTGAGCGCCTACAGGAATGTTGTAAGACTTCTCCTCGTCACCTTTACCAATCACCCTAATAGCAGGGTTTTTAGTTTTATCCTTGGTGTCGATGATAACTTTCTCGCGGTGACCAGTGTGCTCATCGGACTCCTCACGGAACGTGATGCCTTCCTCGATAGATTCGAACTCAATCTTACCATCGAAGTCAGAGATGATAACGGCGTTATAAGGATCCCAGAAACAGATTGTCTCGTCCTTAGTAACAGCCTTACCTTCCTCAACGAGCAAGAATGAACCGTAAGGAATGTGGTTTGTCATCAAGACTTTCTTGGATTTAGGATCGATCAATCGAACCTCACCAGTACGGCCCATCACAACGTCTACCTCATTTCCTTCAAGGTCAACACCTTTTACCGTGCGAACGTCTTCGTACTCAACCACACCTGGGAACTTAGCACGAACACTGGCCTCAACGGCAATGTTGGATGCAGTACCACCAACGTGGAACGTACGGAGTGTCAACTGTGTACCAGGCTCACCAATGGACTGGGCAGCAATTACGCCGACAGCCTCACCTTGTTGCACTGGTCTACCAGTAGAAAGGTTAACACCATAACACTTGGCACAAACACCACGGCGGCTTTCACAAGTCAATACAGAACGAATTTCAACCTCTTCCACATTGGAAGCGTCAATTTTCGCTGCGATTTCATCAGTGATTTGCTCACCGGATTCAATGAAGAGTTCGTCAGTGATTGGATCAACAACATCGTGAACGCTTACACGTCCTACGATACGCTCACCCAAAGCTTCAACGATTTCATCATTGTCCTTCAAGGCGGATACCTCAAGACCGCGGAGTGTACCACAGTCCTCCTCGTTAACAACTACGTCCTGAGCTACGTCAACCAAACGACGGGTCAAGTAACCGGCGTCAGCCGTTTTCAATGCAGTATCGGCAAGACCTTTACGTGCACCGTGAGTAGAGATAAAGTACTCGATTACGTCGAGACCTTCCTTAAAGTTGGAAAGAATCGGGTTTTCAATGATCGCTCCCACAGAACCTGCAAGGTTCTTTTGTGGTTTCGCCATCAAGCCCCTCATACCACCAAGCTGACGAATCTGCTCACGGGAACCACGGGCTCCTGAGTGCATCATCATGTAGATGGAGTTGAAACCTTGGTGGTCGTTCTCCAACTGGTTCATCAAGATGTCGGTCAACTTAGAGTTAACTTTCGTCCAGATATCAATAACCTGATTGTAACGCTCATTGTCAGTAATGAGACCCATCAGGTAGTTCTGCCAAACGCCTTCAACTTCCTCTTTCGCTCCAGCAACCAATGGTGCCTTCTCTTCAGGAACCATCACATCGGTCAAACCGATTGAGAGGCCACCCTTATAGGCAGATTGGAATCCTAGGTATTTGATGTCATCAAGGAACTTAGCACACTTGTCGTTACCAGCAACCTTATAGACTTGGTGAATGATTTGCTGAAGCTTTTTCTTCGTCAACAACTCATCAACATAGCCCATTTCCTCAGGAACGAGGAGGTTGAAGAGCACACGACCAGCAACGGTTTCCACCATTTCTTCAGCGAAAGTACCATCTGCCTTACGAACAGAAGTCTTCACCTTGATGTAAGCGTGCTTATCCAAAGCACCTTCGTTGATGGCGATTACAACCTCCTGCTTATTGTAGAAGGACATGCCCTCACCTTTCACAGGGTTTTCAGCCGTTCCTCTACGTCCTTTCGTGATGTAGTAGAGACCGAGAACCATGTCCTGAGAAGGTACTGTAATCGGAGCACCGTTTGCAGGGTTAAGGATGTTGTGTGAAGCAAGCATCAATACGCTAGCCTCCAAAACAGCCTCATGACCCAATGGTACGTGAACAGCCATTTGGTCACCGTCAAAGTCGGCGTTAAAGGCAGTACACACCAACGGGTGCAACTGGATAGCCTTACCTTCAATCAGCTTTGGCTGGAAGGCCTGGATACCCAAACGGTGAAGTGTAGGAGCACGGTTAAGAAGCACTGGGTGCCCTTTCAACACGTTCTCCAAAATATCCCAAACAACTGGGTCTTTGCGGTCAACGATTTTCTTCGCTGACTTCACTGTTTTCACGATACCGCGCTCGATGAGCTTACGGATAACGAATGGCTTGAAGAGCTCAGCTGCCATGTTCTTTGGCAGACCGCATTCGTGCAACTTCAACTCAGGACCTACGACAATTACCGAACGGCCAGAGTAGTCAACACGCTTACCGAGCAAGTTCTGACGGAAACGACCTTGCTTACCTTTGAGCATGTCACTCAAAGATTTCAATGGACGGTTACCATCAGCCTTCACAGCATTCACTTTACGGGAGTTGTCGAAGAGAGAATCGACAGCCTCTTGCAACATCCGCTTCTCGTTTCGGAGAATTACCTCTGGCGCCTTGATTTCAATCAGACGCTTCAAACGGTTGTTACGGATGATTACACGACGGTAGAGGTCGTTAAGGTCGGAAGTGGCAAAACGGCCACCGTCCAACGGTACCAACGGACGAAGCTCCGGTGGAATAACCGGAACCAAACGAACAACCATCCACTCCGGACGGTTCTCTAACGTTCCTGTTGAAATCTTACGAGTGTTAGCATCACGGAAGGCTTCAACAACCTTCAAACGCTTCAAAGCCTCAGCTTTACGCTGTTGCGAAGTGTCATGGGCAGCCTTGTGGCGCAACTCGTAGGACAACTCATCGAGGTTCGTACGAGAGAGCAACATTTCCAACGCGTCAGCACCCATCTTAGCGATGAACTTGTTTGGATCAGAATCATCCAACTGACGGTTCTCGCTTGGCAACTTGTCGATGATATCCAAGTACTCCTCCTCAGTGAGGAAGTCCATGTAGTTGATACCATCCTCAGCCTTGATACCAGCTTGAATAACAACGTAACGCTCGTAATAAATAACTTGGTCAAGCTTCTTGGTCGAAAGACCGAGCAAGTAACCAATCTTATTTGGCAATGAGCGGAAGTACCAGATATGTGCTACAGGAACCACCAACTCAATGTGGCCCATGCGCTCGCGGCGTACCTTCTTCTCGGTTACCTCAACCCCACAACGGTCACAAACAATACCCTTGTATCGGATACGCTTGTATTTTCCGCAATGGCATTCCCAGTCCTTCACAGGGCCAAAGATCCGCTCACAGAACAGACCTCCCATTTCTGGCTTGTAGGTACGGTAGTTAATAGTCTCTGGCTGGGTTACCTCACCACGAGAGTTCTCCAAGATAGACTCAGGAGAAGCCAAGCTGATCGTAACCTTGGAAAAATCCTGGGAGACTTTCTTGTTGTTTCCGAACGCCATAATAGTCCTTGTATGTTGACATGCACCTGCCACGGTTACCCTTGGCTGGTGTTTGATTAAATTCAATAGATTGACTTTAGACGCTAGAAATTAGACATCAGCTTTCCCCATAAAATGGGAGCTAACGTCTAATTTCTAACCTCCTATTTAGTCGAGCCTTACCTCAAGGGCCAATCCTCTGAGCTCATGTACAAGTACGTTGAAGGACTCAGGAATATTCGGATTTGGCAGGTTTTCACCTTTTACGATGGCCTCATAGGTCTTCGCACGACCAATTACGTCATCAGACTTAACTGTAAGAATCTCTTGCAAGATATGAGCAGCACCAAAGGCCTCAAGTGCCCACACCTCCATCTCACCGAAACGCTGACCACCAAACTGGGCTTTACCACCCAATGGCTGCTGTGTAATGAGTGAGTATGGACCGATAGAACGGGCGTGCATCTTGTCGTCAACCAAGTGACCAAGCTTCAACATGTAGATGATACCTACTGTTACGCGCTGATCAAATCCTTGACCTGTAAGACCGTCATAAAGCTGCTGACGTCCGAAGTGCTCAACATCGCAACCAGCATCAGTCAACTCAGCTTTCACCTGGTCTGCAGTAGCACCATCAAAGATTGGTGTAGCATACTTACGACCAAGTTTGTAACCAGCCCAACCAAGTACAGTTTCGTAGATCTGTCCAAGGTTCATACGAGATGGTACACCCAATGGGTTAAGTACGATATCTACAGGCATTCCATCCTCCATGAACGGCATGTCCTCATCACGTACGATACGGGCAACAACACCCTTGTTACCGTGACGACCAGCCATCTTATCACCCACTTTCAGCTTACGCTTCTTAGCGATGTAAACTTTGGCCAAGTGAACGATACCTGCAGGAAGCTCGTCACCAACTTCGATGGTGAAGCGCTCACGCTGGAATTCACTGGTAATCTCACCACGACGGCTGTTGTAGCTGCGAATCATGCGAATCAACAACTCATTTGTTTCAGCATCGTCAGTAGCGTTATCCAAGATGAGGTCAGAAATGAAATTCGCCTCCTCTGGTACTACCAAAGAACTATCGTCGCCGTAAACGTTCTTGTCTGGGAAGAAGTTAGTCTTGATGTTACGAGGACCAAACTTGGCACCCGATGACATCACCTCCTCACCGAACTTGTGCTTAACGCCTTGACAAACTTTGCCTTCCAAGAGCTCAACCAATTTTTCAATCAACTGGTCGCGAACGCGGCTCAAGTCTTTTGCATAATCGTCCTTGAGCTTGGCAACTTGCTGGCGCGCCTCGGCACGTGTTTCTTTCGTCCACTTGTGACGAGAGAACAACTTCGTTCCGATAACCACACCTTGCAAAGAAGGTGAAGCCTTTAGGGAAGCATCCTTCACATCACCAGCCTTGTCACCAAAGATGGCACGAAGAAGCTTCTCTTCAGGAGTTGGGTCAGTCTCACCTTTTGGTGTAATCTTACCAATAAGGATATCACCTTCCTTCACCTCAGCACCCACGCGGATGATACCATTCTCATCAAGGTGCTTCACAGCATCCTCGCTTACGTTTGGAATCTCAGAGGTCAACTCCTCCTCACCACGCTTAGTGTCACGTACCTCCAACTCAAACTCGTTGATGTGGATGGACGTGTAAATGTCGTCGCGTACAACTCTTTCAGAGATTACAATCGCATCCTCAAAGTTGTAACCTTGCCATGGCATGAAGGCCACTTTCAAGTTACGTCCAAGGGCGAGTTCTCCGTTCTGAGTAGCATAACCTTCTACCAACACCTGACCTTTCTCAACGCGCTGTCCTTTGCGAACGATTGGCGTGTGGTTCAAGCAAGTATCTTGGTTCGTACGACGGAATTTCGTCAGGTTGTAAGTCGTTTTGTTCGAAGTGAAGCTGGCCAACTCATCTTTGTCCGTCCAATCGTATTCAACAACGATTTTACGAGCATCAACATAGTCGATAACACCATCACCCTCAGCATAAATCAATGCACGCGAGTTAACAGCTACCTGCTTCTCCAAACCAGTACCCACGATTGGCGCCTCAGCGCGCAACAATGGAACAGCCTGACGTTGCATGTTGGATCCCATCAAAGCACGGTTGGCGTCATCATGCTCCAAGAATGGAATCATGGAAGCAGCCACCGATACAATTTGGTTAGGAGCGATATCCATGTAAGAAAGCTCAGTCGGCTCAACTACAGGGAAGTCACCTTCCTTCCTTGCCTTAATGGTCTTATTCTGGAACACACCATTCTCATCGATTGGAGCGTTCGCCTGGGCGATGTTGTGTCCATCCTCTTCCTCAGCAGTCAAGAACTGGAGGTCACGACTCACAACACCTTCATTTACCTTACGGTAAGGAGTCTCAATAAAGCCCATGCTGTTCACCTTAGCGTGAACACATAGGGAGGAAATCAATCCAATGTTCGGACCTTCCGGAGTCTCAATCGTACAAAGACGACCATAGTGCGTGTAGTGTACGTCTCGAACCTCGAAACCTGCACGCTCACGGGAAAGACCACCAGGACCCAAAGCAGACATACGACGCTTGTGCGTCACCTCCGCCAACGGGTTGGTTTGGTCCATGAACTGAGACAGCTGGTTGGTACCAAAGAACGTGTTGATGACGGAAGACAAGGTCCTTGCGTTAATCAAATCGCTAGGCTTGAAGTCCTCGTTATCACGAACGTTCATTTTCTCTTTGATGGTTCGGGCCATACGAGCCAAACCAACACCGAACTGGCTCCACAACTGCTCACCTACAGTACGAACACGACGGTTGCTCAAGTGGTCAATATCATCGACCACAGACTTGGAGTTGATCAATCCGATGAGGTACTTTACGATCTCAATGATATCCTCATTGGTCAACACTTTTGTACCGCTCTCAATATCCAAGTTGAGCTTTTTGTTGATCCTGTAACGACCAACTTCACCCAAGTCATAACGTTTCTCCGAGAAGAACAAGTTATGAATCACCTCACGTGCCAACTGATCATCCGGCGGATCTTGGTTACGCAACTGGCGATAGATTTGGGCGATGGCCTCCTTCTCGGAATTGGAGTTATCCTTCTGGAGGGTATTATATATAATAGTGTAGTCTGCAATATTGATATCCTGCTTGTGCAAGATGACAGACTTCACACCTGAGTCGATAATCAAATCAACATCTTCGTCAGTCAAAACGTGGTCACGCTCCAACAAAACCTCGTGACGTTCGATGGATACTACTTCACCAGTATCCTCATCTACGAAATCCTCAGTCCAAGAACGCAACACACGGGCAGCCAACTTGCGGTCAACAGCCTTTTTCAATGTTGCCTTGGTTGCTTTTACCTCTTCGGAGAGGCCAAACAAATCAAGGATATCCTTGTCTGATCCGTAACCGATGGCACGGAGCAAGGTAGTAACAGGGAACTTTTTCTTACGATCGATGTAAGCATACATGACGTTGTTCACGTCCGTAGCAAATTCAATCCAAGAACCCTTGAATGGAATGATACGAGCAGAATAGAGCTTCGCCCCATTTGTGTGCTTGCTTTGCGCAAAGAACACACCTGGTGAACGGTGTAGCTGTGATACAATCACACGCTCGGCACCGTTGATAACGAAGGACCCTTTGTCAGTCATGTATGGGACGTTACCCAAGAACACATCCTGCTCGATGGTCTCAAATTCGTCGTTTTCCTCGTCGTTACAAGACAAACGCAACTTGACCTTGAGTGGTACGGCGTAAGTCAGTCCGCGATCAATACACTCGGTGACTGAATACTTTGGTGGGTCGATGGCGTAGTCGAGGAATTCAAGCAAATAGATCTCCCGCGAATCCGTAATCGGGAAATTTTCGAGAAAGACCTTCCGCAAGCCTTCCTTGGCTCGACTCTCCGCTGAAGTGCCCATCTGGAAAAAATCCATGAACGACTGGCGTTGCACGTCCAGAAAATCTGGATATTCTAGGACCTTCTGGGCAGAAGCAAAACTTATACGCTCTTGCATATTGCTGATACTCAAGGCTTAATAGGACAAACTTGGAATTCAGTTATTCTTGAATTTCAAGTCGAAAACAATGCAGTGTGCATAAACGAGAAAAGACCCCGACGCAGGTCGGGGCCAATTCTTTGAGGGGTGGTATGTATATATACCGTCCCGAAATTACTTCAATTCAACTTCGGCACCAGCTTCTTCAAGCTGAGCTTTGAGGGCTTCAGCCTCGTCTTTAGCAGCGCCTTCCTTGATTACAGATGGAGCACCGTCAACGATCTCCTTAGCTTCTTTCAAGCCTTGACCAGTCAACTCCTTAACAAGCTTAACAACAGCAAGCTTAGAGCCACCAGCAGCCTTAAGAACTACGTCAAACTCAGTTTTCTCAGCAGCAGCTTCACCACCTTCAGCACCACCACCAGCAGCAACAGCTACAGCAGCAGCAGCAGGCTCGATGCCATACTCCTCTTTAAGGATTTCAGCCAACTCGTTTACCTCTTTAACGGAAAGGTTAACCAACTGCTCAGCGAATTCTTTCAAATCAGCCATTTTTCTAATGAATTAAATTAAGGTTCAAATTTAAGAAGTACAATCTTCTGAAACACGTGATTATGATACAAGTTGCATCAAGCCACGATCTCCAAATTGTACTGGAAGCACAATTTTACTCGCCGCGCTCTTGGAGCGTTTTGATAAGACCGGCCAAAGTCTGTCCTCCGCTTGAAAGTGCAGAGATAACGTTCTTGGCTGGAGACTGAAGCAAACCGACAACTTCGCCGATAAGCTCGTTTTTGGACTTGAGCTTGCTGAGGACATCAACATTCTCATCACCAATAAAGAGATCAGTATCAATGTAGGCACCCTTCAAAACAGGCTTTTCAGAACCTGAATCTTTACGGAAACCTTTGATAGCTTTAGCAGGAGCATTGCCAGCGTCTTCAGCGGCAAAGATGATTCCTGAGAAACCCTTTAAAGTATCCTCCAAAGCAGTAGTGTCTGCTTCAAGAGTTTCCAAAGCCTTCTTGATGAAGGTATTCTTATAAACTTTGTATTCAACGCCGAACTCCGCACACTTGCGACGGAACGCATTAGTCTGCGCTACACTCATCCCTCCGGCATCAGCAACGTAGAAGTAGTTGGTGCCAGAAAGCTTCTCGGTCAGTTCCGCGATTACTTGTCCTTTTTCTTCCCTGGTCATAATAAAGTCAGGTTTAGGCGCACATTAACTGCAACACCAATTAGAATCACGAAATGCTTGATTGGTCAACTTTAACGCCTTTAGACATCGTGCTGGAAAGGCTTACACTCTTCATGTAAGTACCTTTAGCAGAAGCAGGCTTCAACTTGTTAACCACTTGGATGAGCTCAGCAGCGTTTTCCGCCAATTTGTCTGCATCAAAAGATGCACGACCGATGGAAGCGTGAATGATACCGAACTTATCTACTTTAAAGTCGATTTTACCAGACTTAATCTCTTGAACAGCTTTCGCTACGTCTGGAGTAACCGTACCTGCTTTTGGGTTAGGCATCAAGCCACGTGGACCGAGAACACGACCCAAACGACCAATTTTAGCCATTACCGCTGGCATGGTAACAATCACATCGAAATCAAGCCATCCGCCTTCTACTTCCTTGATCTTGTCATCAAGACCAACAAAGTCAGCGCCTGCAGCCTTAGCCTCCTCCTCCTTGTCTGGAGTACAAAGTACCAAAACTCGCTTATCACGACCAGTTCCGTGAGGCAATGTAGCAATACCACGAACCATCTGGTCAGCTTTACGTGGATCAACACCCAAACGGATGTCAAGATCTACAGAAGCGTCAAATTTGGTAGAGGTAATTTCCTTGACAATACCGCAAGCCTCTTTCAAGGCATATTGCTGACTTGGATCAAACTTTTCCAGCGCAGCTTTTTGATTCTTCGTCAATTTCATTTCACTAAGCGCTTAGTTATCCCAAGGAGCAGTTCCCGATACAGTAATACCCATGCTGCGAGCAGTACCAGCAACCATGCGCATACCAGACTCAACTTTAATGCAGTTCAAGTCAGGAAGCTTTGTTTCAGCAATCTCTTTTACTTGATCCCAAGTAACAGAGGCCACTTTAGTACGGTTAGGGTTACCCGAACCTTTTTTCTTCTTAGCAGCTTCCAACAACAAGACAGCAGCAGGAGGAGTCTTGATTACAAAATCAAAAGACTTATCCTTGTAGATAGTCACAAGCACAGGAAGAACCTGACCTTGCTTGTCTTGTGTACGGGCATTGAACTGCTTACAGAAGTCCATAATGTTCAAGCCCTTGGAACCCAGTGCCGGCCCCACTGGTGGCGAAGGGTTAGCTGCCCCTCCGCGAATCTGCAACTTCAGATATCCGGTTATCTCTTTAGCCATCGTTAACCAACTTTTTCCACTTGCGTGTAACTCAGCTCCATTGGTTGGTTGCGACCGAAAATGGTCACTACAATCTTGAGCTTCTTCTTGTCGTCGTCAATCTCTTGGATCGTACCTGTAAACCCACTAAAACCTTCTTCAATCACCTTCACTTCCTCCCCTACATAGAAGACCTGATCAGAAGTCACTTCCTCCTCAACAACACCTTCGACCTTGCCAAGAATACGATTCACTTCAGACTGCCTAAGTGGTTGAGGCTTAGTATCTTCACCGTCTTTCACACCTAAGAAGCCTAGCACGCCAGGAACACTCTTAATCAAGTGAACGACTTCAGCATCGGAAAGGTCACAGGATACCAAAACGTAACCTGGGAAGAAGTTTCGCTCACGAACTTTCTTTTTCCCATTTCGGACCTCGTAGTACTTCTCCATAGGGATCAGTACTTCAGCGACCTTTTCCTCCATTTTGTGTCGAACCAGCTCGGTCTCAAGATAGGCCTTCACCTTTTTCTCTTGACCAGCAACTGCCCGCACAACGTACCATTGCAAATCAACCTTGGCCATCTTAGAATGAATAAACGGTTCCCAACACCTCTTCCAACAGCTTATCCATGCCGAAAACCACTCCAGCAAAAACCACGGAAGCCACTAGCACCAAAACCGTACTCTTGCGCAACTCTTCAAACGTTGGCCAAGTCACCTTATAGACGATTTCGCCAAAAGATTCCCTGACGTAGGATACAAGCTTGTCCATAGAAATATTAGACTGCGTAACAACTCGCACAGATGGGAAGAATCGAACTCCCGCAAACAGATTTTAACCCCTGCCGCTCTTCCAATTAAGCTACACCTATGTATACTCTCGCCTAAAAAGCGAATGCAAAATTAGAAACAAATAGACTTAAAAACAAATGCGCCCTCGAAAAGAATTCAAGGACGCATTTGATATTATCTAGAATCGAGATTCTTACTCGACGATTTCAGTCACCTGACCAGAACCTACAGTACGACCACCCTCACGGATAGCGAAACGTAGACCTTTTTCCATCGCGATTGGGTTGATCAACTCAACAGAGATAGAAACGTTATCACCAGGCATTACCATTTCAACGCCGTCTGGCAAAGAAATCTCACCAGTTACGTCCGTGGTACGGAAGTAGAACTGTGGACGATATTTCTTGAAGAATGGAGTGTGACGACCACCCTCTTCTTTAGAGAGTACGTAAACCTCAGCCTTGAACTTAGAGTGTGGCTTAACAGAACCAGGCTTACAGATGATCATACCGCGCTTGATATCAGATTTCTCGATACCACGCAACAAAAGACCAACGTTGTCACCAGCTTCACCTCTATCCAAGATCTTACGGAACATCTCAACACCAGTGATGGTAGACTTAAGACCTTCAGCACCCATACCGATGATATCAACAGGATCACCAGAGTTGATTACACCTCTCTCGATTCTACCAGTAGCAACAGTACCACGACCAGTAATAGAGAATACGTCCTCAACAGGCATCAAGAAGTCAAGGTCAACAAGACGCTCAGGCTCTGGAATGTAGTTATCAACTGCATCCATAAGCTCGTCAATCTTAGCAACCCACTCAGGCTCACCATTCAAACCACCCAAAGCAGAACCTTGGATTACAGGAATATCATCACCTGGGAAGTCATACTGAGAAAGAAGATCACGAACCTCCATCTCAACAAGCTCCAACAACTCAGGGTCATCAACAAGGTCAACCTTGTTCATGAACACAACAAGAGCAGGAACACCTACCTGACGAGCAAGAAGGATGTGCTCACGAGTCTGAGGCATTGGTCCATCAGTAGCAGCAACTACGATGATAGCACCGTCCATCTGAGCAGCACCAGTAACCATGTTCTTAACATAGTCAGCGTGACCTGGACAGTCAACGTGTGCGTAGTGACGCTTCTCAGTTTCGTACTCTACGTGAGAAGAGTTAATTGTAATACCACGCTCTTGCTCTTCAGGAGCGTTGTCGATCGCAGAGAAGTCACGCTTTTCAGCGAGTCCTTTATCAGCGAGTACTTTAGAGATGGCCGTGGTCAACGTGACCGATGGTACCAATGTTCACGTGCGGCTTGGAACGATTAAAGGTTTCCTTAGCCATCGTTGAAAAATCCTTTAAGGATTAGAATTTAAATACAACTAGAGCCAACGATGGGATTTGAACCCACGACCTCTTCCTTACCAAGGAAACGCTCTACCCCTGAGCTACGTCGGCAATAAACAGAATTAACGAAAGAACTTTCGTTAGTGGGGAGAGCAGGATTCGAACCTGCGAAGTCGTAAGACAACGGAGTTACAGTCCGTCCCATTTGGCCGCTCTGGAATCTCCCCATGATTACGCTTTAAGCGAAATCGGTTCACAAATGTATTGGCTTTTTTTTGTTTGTCAAACGACGCACAGAAAGTTTTTTTAATTAATGCAACAACCCAACAACAAACTGACCAACCTCAACCTTAGATAAAACACTGATTAACAAGCATCACTTAGACAATGAAGCCTCCCAATTTTGATAGATCCTAATCCAAGTTGGATCAGTCTCTGCCTTGATAACTTCCCTCCTCTTTTTGCGAACTCCAGGCAATTCATCCAATTCGAACAATCCACGGTAGCCTGCAAAACGGGTGTACTTATTCAAATCCTCGTTACCCGCGACATCTTCAAAAAACTGAATTCCTTCCTCTTGATGAGCCTCTGGCATTCGTTCCAGATAGTTGGCCATGTAAGTAGAAAATTTGATTTGATCACCGAAGGAAAGCTTATCGAAGGTTTGCACATACCATTCATATTGGGTTGAATCTGCATTCACTGAAAAGTATTCAGCCAACACCATCAAGATTCCACTCTTGTCAGTAGCCTCAAACGAAGCAAGGACTTCTGGCACATCCTCCGCACCTGAAGCCGCATAACCTTTTAGCGACTCTCCAATCACAGCATATGAGCTGTCTTTCAAGCCTTGCTTAAAAATCTCCTTGTAATCCTTTTCCGCCCATTGAGAAGACACCATAGACAAGTAACCAATCGCTGCTTTGCGGACATCAGCCTTCTTATCCGCCAAGGCCATTTGCTTAGCCTTCTCATTGACTTCCTCCCAATCGGAGAGCTCCCAGCCATTTAATTCCTCCAAAGCAAAGGCGCGAATCCCCCAAAACGGGTCATCCAAAGCTGAAACAAACCCTTCTCGCATACAGGTATCCAGCACGCCATATATAAGAACTCTTAGAGAATCCCGATTAATATCTTCACTACTACTCCCATCTTCCTCAAATTGATTTGCCAACAACATAATCGAAGGAAGCGCTTGCTCCTCCATTTCCTCAAGAGCATGCTTTCTAGCCAAATACTTCGGTGAGTTTTTATACTGGAAAACCAACTCGTCAATGTTTTTTGGATGATTGATGGTTCCAAGCAACTGCTGCTCTGCATCAAAAACTACTACATCAGGCTTACCACTCACGTTGAATTCAAACTGCTGGAAGGATTGATCAATGACTATGGACTCGATTCTTCGCTTTCCTCCTTCCCAAATCGCAATATCCAATGGTAGGCGATAGATCGGGTTCTGAACAGTATCCTGAGCTTGATACACACTCACCTGAAGGACACCCAGACTATCCACATACAAATGCTCCACTTCCAACTCAGGATGCCCAGCACTCAGGAACCATTGATTAAAGAACCAGTTTAAATCCTCACCCGTCACTTCCTCGAAAGAAAGCCTCAAGTCATGTATCTCGGCAGGCTGGAATTCCTTTTTATTCAGATAGCGTTTTAGGGATTCAAAGAAAGCCTCGTCCCCCACATACTTTCGCAGCATATGCAAGACACGCCCACCTTTGTTATAAGAATGGCGATCAAACATATCCTCTTTATCATCATAGTAATAGCGAATCAACGGGACACGCTTGCGCTCAGCCTCATCCAAATATTCGCTTTGTTCCTTCTCCCCGTGATAGTCAGCGTAATCGGTTCCAACCTTATGCTCAAACCACAAATACTCCGAATAGTTAGCAAAGGACTCATTCAATGGAAGGTTTGACCACGACTCGCACGTCACCAAATCCCCAAACCAATGGTGAAACAATTCGTGGGCAACAATGTAATCCCAATCCTTATCCAACAACTCACGGTCCGTCATTTGAATCTGCTCCAAGAAAATCGCCGCTGAAGTATTCTCCATAGCACCAGAAACATAGTCTCGCACCACCGCCTGAGAATACTTGTCCCAAGGATAATCATAGCCCAATCGCTGAGAGAAAAACTCCATCATTTCTGGAGTACGCCCAAAAATATCACGGGCATAAGGCTCATATTCCTTCTCCACATAATACTCTACAGGAATTCCTCGCCACGAATCCTTTACAACGGCAAATTCCCCTACCACCATTACAAACAAGTAAGGAGCATGCGGCTTGCTCTGCGCCCAGTGATCCGTCTTGGTGCCATCACCATTAAACTTCGTCCACTCCAGAACCCCATTGGAAAGTGTCGTTAAGCTATCGGCAACGGTAATCGAAATCTCTTCAGTCGTTTTTTCATTCGGAGAATCAATAGTCGGGAACCAGCAAGAACTGGCCTCCGTCTCACCCTGCGTCCAAATCTGACGTGGCTTATTCTCCTTGCCCGTCGGGTTAATGAAATAAAGCCCCTTATCCGAAGAAATCGCATGACTTCCTCCCTCCGGCAATTCATTTGGCTTGGCCACATATTTTATGGCAAGCCTAAACTCCTCATCACGCTTATACTCCTTCCCCAAATCAATCACCATTTGAAGGGAATCATAGGTATAGGCCAAATCACGTTGAGCTCCACCATCTTCATACAAACGGACATATTCCACATCAAAACCCTTGGCATCCAACACCAATGAATCCTGCGGATAGAAATAGGGCTTCAACGTTAGCTTGGCCAACCCATTCAATCGTTGCTTCTCCCAGTCAAAAGACACATCCAAGCTGGTATGCACCAAATCCATCAATAGTCGGCGGGAAGCCCTGTAAGGACCGCTCTCCTCAACAACATACCGAGGCGCCACGTAAACATCTTCCAAAGTGGAGTCAGCAATCCACTGAAGCTCCTGAGATTCCGCTTGGGCATCCGCCACTGGCTTTCTACTCTTACATGAGAACAAAAACGCCACAAGACATGAGACCAAGGCAAGGTTGCGAGTAAATGAATTCATAAAAACGGATATGGGGTTAATCCCTGTAAAAGGGGGCGTAAAGGAACGAAAATGCAAAATTACTGCGCATGGAACAATTCAAAATCCACGGGGAACTTTTCAAAGTACAGGTGTCCAACGGAACAATGACAATCAACGAACAAATTTTTCCAGATTCACCCATCAGCACTGGAACAACAACCTGTCATTTACTCCACCAACATAAATCCTATGAGGCTGAATTGCTTTCAATGGATGAAAAACGGATTGAACTCCGTATCAACGGAAAATATTTCACTGTCGAGCGAGTCAGCAAAGCCGAACAATTCCTGAAACTCATCGGCCAACAAAATAAAGTGCAGGCTGAGAACAAACAGCTTAAGGCGCCTATGTCAGGCAGAATCTTATCCATTAACGTAACCGAGGGACAAGAGGTTAAAGAAGGACAAGCCCTTTTGGTCCTTGAAGCCATGAAAATGGAAAATATCATCACTGCCGAACGAGACGGAATCATTGAGAAAGTCATGGTCAAACCAGATCAGCGCATCGAAAAGAGCAGCGCACTCCTAAAGTTCAAGTGACAACTTTTCCTTTGGGGAAACCCTCCTACTTCCTGTGAACACACAAAAACTACATCCCCCTAATAGCCCATAACGCCACAAAAACCTATATTTGCCCAGACATTTTGAAAATGTCCTTTTTCTGCATTGACTTTGGCATTTATTTCATGGACATGATGGTTTTATTGAATCTCTTTGAGCTTTGGTCTTACTTCACCATCAATCATGAAACCAGATTACTAACCCTTTGACCTACTTTGGTATGGCAACTTACAAGAGAATTTTGCTAAAGCTTAGCGGCGAGGCCCTGATGGGCGATCAGAATTATGGTATTGACCCTGAGCGCCTACAACAATACGCCAAGGACGTAAAAGCCATCGTAGACAAAGGAATTGAAGTAGCAGTCGTTATCGGCGGAGGAAACATCTTCCGTGGCATGGATGCCTCCACCACAGGCATTGACCGCGTTCAAGGCGATCACATGGGCATGATGGCCACCCTTATCAACGGCGTGGCCTTGCAGGGAATTTTTGAAAAAAACGGCATGGATACCCGCTTGATGTCTGGATTGAACATCGAGCAAGTTTGTGAAAACTACATTCGTCGTCGTGCAGTTCGTCACCTTGAAAAAGGACGCATCGTCATTTTCGGTGCTGGAACTGGAAACCCGTACTTCACGACTGACTCAGCGGCCAGCCTTCGTGCCATCGAAATTGAAGCCGACGTGGTACTGAAAGGAACACGCGTGAACGGCATCTACTCAGCTGACCCAGAAAAAGACCCAACCGCCACCCGTTTCGATAAAATCTCTTTCAAAGAGGTTTATGAAAAAGGACTCAAAATCATGGACATGACAGCCTTCACGCTTTGCGAGGAGAACAAGCTGCCAATCATGGTTTTCGATATGAATACACCAGGCAACCTTCTCCGCATTATCGAAGGTGAGGATGTTGGTACCTTAGTAACTGAGAATTGAATCTGAGACATTAGAAATTTAGCCCATCACATAGCTAACATCTAACGTTTTCCAAAAACACTCCAACCCATGGAAGAGATTAACCTTACCCTGGACATGGCCAAGGAAGCCATGGAAAAGGCTGTTGAACATACCGAGCGCGAGCTTGGAAAAATCCGAGCTGGCAAGGCTCACCCTGCAATGTTGGCAGGCATCAAAATTGATTACTACGGCTCACTCAGCCCATTGGATCAAGTGGCCAATATTTCTACTCCAGACGCTCGTACCTTGGTGATCAAACCATGGGAAAAGAACTTGGTTGGTGAAATTGAGCGCACATTGATCAATAGCGACTTGGGTCTCAACCCACAAAGCGATGGGGAGATGATTCGCTTGAACCTTCCTGCCCTCACCGAGGAGCGTCGTAAGGACTTGGTAAAACAATCCAAAGCTGAGGCTGAAAACGGTAAAGTTCGTATTCGCAACGCCCGCAAGGACTCTAACAGCGAATTGAAGAAACTTCAGAAAGACGGTGCTTCCGAGGACCAGATCAAAGATGCTGAAGCTTCTGTTCAAGAATTGACAGACCAATTCACCAAGAAAATTGAGGACTTGCTCGCTAAGAAAGAAAGTGACATCCTGACGATTTGATTGAAACAAGGTTTCATGAAACACAAAAAGAGGCTGTCTCAAATCTACCCTGAGACAGCCTCTTCTTTTTTATATCTCTTGGCTAACCTAAACTAAAGATTTATCTGTCTTGATTTCCTCTGTTGTCATGCGCCAAGCTGATATTGGATGTAAGGTTTGTTTTGTACTTCTGAAAGGAAGTTTTTAAGCCCCAACCTAGCCCACTTGTCCAAATTGTGAGCGATGGCCAACAAGCCAATTTCAATTGAGACCTTTTTCAATCCTCTGAGGAAAAATCTTCTGAAGCCCTTGTTGCCCTTCAAATTTCCAAAGACTGCCTCGATGTCCGCCGGACGTTTTTTTCTCCTTCTAACTCCCTCCTCGCTTAGGAGTTCTTCACGGGCAACTTGCTTTAGCCTGTTTAGATTGTGATTCACTTCGATTACCCTGTTGCCTTGTTGGTTATGGCAGGCGGCCCTGATAGGGCAACCCTGACAGTTTTTGGCCTTATAGCGGGAGATTGTCTGTTTGAAACCTGTTGAGGTTTCTCTCTGGTAGTCGCCTAAATGCCTCATCTCTTGTCCCATCGGACAGTAAAGGCAGTTTTTATCGGCGTTGAAATGAAGCCTGCCCGAGTCCTTAAGGTTGTCTTTCCTGGAGGATGCCTGTTTCTGCTCCTTGTGGAAATAATTGTATTTGACAAAGGCTTGGATGCCGTCCTTCTCCATTCTTGTGTAGTTCTCCTCGGAACCATAGCCCGCATCGGCCGTGATTGTTTTGGGAAAGATGCCGTGGGCCTCCCGGAAGCTGTCCAGGTGATGGGGAAGTGTAGTGGCGTCAGTCGTTTTCTGGTAGAGGTCGTAGTTGGTGATAAACTGGTCCTCGGAGGTCATCTGCACATTATAGCCAGGTTTGAGCTGGCCGTTTTGCATGTGGTCGTCCTTCATGCGCATGAAGGTGGCGTCGTTGTCAGTCTTCGAGAAGCTGTTGCGTTCACCAAGGATCTCCTCTTTCTGTTGGTACTCCTCCAGCTTGTCAGGCCAGTTTTTCTTGGCGTAGGTGATTTTTTGCCTGACTTTCTTGTCCGTGGTGTCCTTGTTCTGTGCCTTGAGGTTTTTGTCGATTTTGTCAATCGTCTTGCGGACCTCCTCGGGGTCGAGCGTGGAGAAATCGGCCGGACGATCCTGGGCCATCTCCTCCTTACAGACGGATTCGGCGTAGTCCCATAGCTCTTCGAGTTGCTCGTAGATCCGCTCCTTGTTGCGCTTTACTGCCTTGCCCCAAACGAAGGTGTAGCGGTTGGCGTTCGCCTCGATCTTCGTACCGTCGACATAGGCGTCCTTCAGGCCCACATGCCCCGATTCGACAAGAAGGACGACCACTTCGGAAAAGATCGTCTTGACCAGGTCCTTGAGTCGCTCGCCACGGAAACGGTTGATGGTGTTGTGGTCGGGGGTGCTCATGCCAGCCAACCACATGAAATGGATGTTTTCTTGAAGGGCCGCTTCAATCTTACGACTTGAATAGATGTTCCTCAAATAGGCGTAAACCAAGACCTTGAGCATCATACGGGGATGGAAACTCGACGTACCACCTCCCTTGTAGCGTTCTAAAATCGGAGTGAGGTTGATTTGGTCGATTACTCGGTTCACCACTCGAACAGGGTGGTGTTCGTCAATCAGATCGGACAGGTTTGGTGGAAACAATACTGTTTGTCCTGGTTCATATTGCTTAAAAGTCTTCTTGGAATGGGCCATCCTCAAAGCTAACAATCTGATAAAAATGAAAAGAGGCTGACTCAACTTTTGAGACAGCCTCTTT
>JAUIJC010000069.1 GCA_030431525.1 Bacteroidia bacterium
TAAGACAACATTTCATCCATTTCCTAATCAACAAACATCAATACCCTAAATCATTGATGAGCAGTGAAGACGGCTTGTTGTACAACAAACGTTTGAAGCGCACTGACATCTTAATTTATGACCGTTCGGGCGATCCATTTATGGTGATTGAATGCAAAGCCACCACCATTAAAATTGATAATACTGTTTTCCAGCAGGTTGCCACTTACAACTCCACCATCAAGGCACCCTACATTTGTGTCACTAACGGGCTACAGCATTTCGTCTGCGCCATTGACCACGATAAGCGCAGCTCCACTTTTTTAGACAGCTTTCCTAGCTTTGAGTAAGCCATTCAATCCTGTCTTCCTCCAAGCGGGATATCAAACTCCTTGGATAATACTTCGTCCAATAGACGGCCTTCCGCCATTGAAAGCCCCTTTTTCAATCCTGCATTATCCTTAACAGCTGCCTGCCATCCCTTGTCTGCCAACTGCAACACATAAGGGAGTGTGGCATTGGTCAACGCCTCCGTTGAAGTGACAGGCACCGCTCCTGGCATATTTGCCACACAGTAGTGCCTTACTCCTTCTTCTTGAAACACTGGATGCTCATGTGTTGTCGGTCTGGTGGTTTCAAAACAACCTCCTTGATCGACTGCTACATCCACCAACAAAGCTCCTTTCTTTACCAAAGAGAGCATATCTCTGGAAATAAGTCGCGGTGCCCTTGAACCAGGAATCAATACCGCACCAATCACCAAATCCGCCTCTTTTAGCTGTGTTTCCAACTGTTTTTTGCTGGAAAACAAGGGAGTCACATTTGCAGGCAAAATATCAGACAAGGTTGCTAATCGCTCTGGACTAACATCTAAAATCACTACCTGAGCTCCCAAACCAGCAGCCATCCGAGCAGATTCAGTACCTACCACGCCTCCGCCAATAACCAACACTTTTGCAGGAGCTACACCTGGCACACCACCTGCCAAAATCCCAGCTCCTCCATTTTGTTTTAGCAAGTAACTCACACCTTCCTGAACAGCAAGCCGACCAGCAATTTGTGACATTGGACGCAGCAAAGGCAAACCACCTCCATGATCAGTCACGGTTTCATAAGCAATACACACCGCCCCGCTTTCCAACATTGCTTGTGCCAGACTCTTGGAAGCCGAAAAATGGAAGTAGGTGAAAACGATTTGCCCCTCTCTGATTAGCTCAAACTCCACAGGTTGTGGCTCCTTGACCTTCAAAATCATATCCGCACGACCAAAGACCTCTTTAGGGGTTGCCAAAATATGTGCTCCCGCCTCCACATAAGCCTCATCCGCGAATCCTGCCCCTATGCCAGCCTGCTTCTCAATAATCACTTGATGCCCATGGGACACCAGCTCTGTAACACCCGCAGGAGTCAAGGCAACGCGAAACTCCTTGGTCTTTATCTCTTTTGGTACACCTACAATCATAACAATGGAGTTAATGGAAGAAAAAAAGCTGGCCACGACCTGCGACCAGCTATTTCCACACCAAAAGTCATGCTTATTAAGGGATGGTTTCAAACTCTACGCGGCGGTTCCAGACACTTTCTTTCACATCCTCAGATTGAACCACAGGGTGATGCTCTCCTTTAGCTGTCATTTCCAGACGCTTAGGATCAATCCCATTGGAAACCATAAATTGTTTAATGCTTCGAGCCCGCTCTGCGGAAAGTTTCATATTGTAATCATCGGTGCCAAAATGGTCAGTGTGGGCAATAATCCTCACCCTCATTTGCGGATTGTTCTTCATCAAGGCCACTACTTTCAAAACTCTACGTTTGGAGTAATCCGTAATGGCGCTTTGGTTAAATGGGAAGTGTGCTTTATACTTTAAGAGCACCCCGTGTTGTGGCTCTTTTGCTTGTGGTTTTGGAGCACCGCGCTCACCAACGGCATACCACTTTTCTTCAACCCCTTCATTTTTGTCATCAACTTTGGCAGGGGTTTCTGGTACTGCAATCGCCACAGCTTCAACCTCATTTTTAGTTTTCTCCTCCTCTACCACCTCCAATTCATCCGCAGCATCAGAAACCAGTTCTTCCTCCTGCTCCAATCCTTTTCCTTTTAGTTTATGCAATGGCACCACAATCTCCTCACCATAACCTCCCATATCATTGAGGTAAACCATCAAAACATAAGGCTTATATCCTGGTTTTGATACTTCTATCTGGTAGGCCTTTTTCACATTCAACCCAACGGAAAAGATTCCTGTAGGCTTGGTTGCCCCCTTCACTATTTCTTGACCGTTATCAGGGTCCTTAATGACGACTTTTCCTTGGATCCCTTTCTTTGTGAGAGAATCAACGACTACTCCCTTCAGTAGCACTCTCGCATTTTGACCCAACATCTCTAAACGATACATATCATTGCCACCGCCCAAAAACATGTCTCTGCGCGAAGCAAAATACCCCTCACTACCACTCACCCAAGTCAAATAAATATCATCACGGGCAGTATTGATCGGGTAACCCAAATTCTGGGGAACACCCCACTCTCCAGACGCCTCATCAATCGTAGAGCGGAACAAATCAAAACCTCCCATGGTATGATGCCCTTTTGAAGCGAAGGTCAAGGTTCTCCCATCCAAACTTAAGAAAGGAGCATCCTCATTATCTGGCGTATTGATAATTGGTCCCAAATTTTCCACCAATCCCCAGGTACCGTCCTCGAGTATTTCTGCCTGATAAATATCCGTTCCGCCATACCCTCCAGGACGATCACTCACAAAATAGAGGTGCTTATCATCGGGCGAGAAAGCCGCACTTGGCTCCCAGCCTTTTGTATTTATCGAAGCACCCAAGGTAACGGGCTCACTCCACTGTCCAGCCTCAAAGAAGCTCAAAAACAAATTCCCCGCCTGGGAACCATCAAGCCTTGGCTCTGGACGATAGATAATCATCTTCTTCCCATCATGAGAAAGGCCAACACAAGCGTCGTGGGATTTGGTGTTCACATCCCCTTCCAATGGAACAGGAATTCCCCAGCGACCTGCTTCCTTGGTAGAAACATAAATATCCTCGAAAGGCAAATCATCAATAGGGTCAACCTCACCTCCAGTGGAACCAGGATATCGCGCTGTGAAATACATCGTATTCCCATCTGGAGCAATTACAGGAGCATACTCTGGTGCCTCACCATTTACTGGACTCCCCAAGTTTTCCACACGAACGGCTATAGGATTTTTTATCAACTCCCGACCGACCACACATTGATCAATATACTTATCCACTAGAGGCCTTGACACCATTTCGCTTCGCTCAAGGGCTCTTGGATAATCGGCCTTGAAAGCCTCATAGTGCTCAAGGGCATCACTGAAAAAGTGATTCATATGAGCCGCCCGACCATAGTGATACGGCAGCATTTTGTCCTTTACACCCAATTCCTCAGCCCTTTTGAGCTTGGCTAAACTCTCCTTTACCAACCCTACTTCCAACAAACAAACTCCCACCCCATACGTGTAGAATTGGTCATCGGGGAACAAACTGTCGAGACGCATAAACACTGGTAGCCCATCTGAATAATTCTCCATCTTCCAGTATCCCTTAGCGTCCCGCTCTAATCGGCGGATTTTTCGTGTATCTCTTAGTTCATCGGAAGAGTTATCCAGTTGATACGATTGAGCAAAAGCATAATTAGTTAAGCACATGAAACCCAAAAGCCACAAAAGGGCAAATCGAGGGGTTTTGGTCTTTTTCATATTGATAGCAAAAACATTAGAAAACTGTTTAGCACTATATCCAAAGCAAAAAACTGGTTGCTATGGTTGATACGAGAAAGCCAAAACCAAGGTTTAAAAAAGCGCCCCTCCTTCCCGAAGGAAAGAGGGGCGCAAAACACAAAAAAACGCCAATATCAAGACAAAAACTCAACTTAAAAGTGAGCTTCCCTTAATACTGGCGTCAATACTATTAACGGCGTTTTTATCAAACGTAGTTGTTCAACATCACTGGCATAACGAGCATCATCAAATCCTCGTTGTCATCCGCGTCAGCTGGAACAAAGATACCCGCCTTATTCGGCTCAGAAAGCTCCAATGTCACCTGCTCAGAATCCATGTTGTTCAACATTTCAATCAAGAACTTGGCGTTGAAGCCGATTTCCAAAGGCGTGCCCTTGAAGTCACAGCTAAGCTTCTCGTTAGCCTCGTTGGAGAACTCCAAATCCTCTGCAGAAATCACCAACTCGCTGGCTGAAATCTTGAAACGCACCTGATTGGTGGTCTTATTGGCGTAGATGGAAATTCGCTTCAATGAGTTGAGCAATTCCATACGGTTCACCAACATTTGATTTGGGTTCTGCAATGGAATCACATTCTCATAATCAGGGAAACGCTCATCGATCAAACGACAAATCATCTGGAATCCACCGAAAGAGAAATAGGCGTTAGAATCCGTAAACTCCGCTTTTACAGGAGTGCTATCGTTGGTCAATGTAGATTTCAACAAGTTGAGCGCCTTGCGTGGCAACAACACGTTTGCTGAAACATCTGAGGCGATATCATTGCGACGGAAACGCACCAAACGGTGACCGTCCGTGGCAACAAACGTAGCGTTCACAGCATTGAGATCCATCAAAATACCCGTCATCGCTGGACGAAGCTCATCATTGCTCGCCGCGAAAATTGTGCTTGAAATCGCTTTCAACAACACCTCTGAAGCTACATCAATTTGATCACCGCCCTGAACCTTGTTGATTTTTGGGAAGTCTGTAGCGTTCTCCCCCGAAAGGCGATAACGGCCATTGGCCGAAACCAATTCCACGCCATAGGTGTTCTCATCTACCTGTAGGGTAATTGGCTGCTCAGGCAAGTTCTTCAGCGTGTCCAAAAGAATCTTTGCTGGAATGGCAATGCTTCCTTGGTCGTCAGAAGTCACATCCATTTCGGTGATCATGGACGTTTGCAAATCCGAAGCACTAATCGTCAACTTCCCTCCTTCAAGCTCGAAAAGGAAATTTTCCAAAATTGGCACAACAGGGTTAGATACGATCACACCGTTGATGGCAGAAAGCTGCTTGAGCAGAGCTGAAGAGGAGGCTATGAATTTCATCTGTTAGTCTTGTTCTTGAGGCGGTTGTATGCACAAACTCGGGTAAACGAGGACAAAATTAAGGCTTGCATTTTAAACTACCTTGTTCCCCACTACGAAAACTGTTAAAAATTCCCATAAAGGCAAATTTGTGGATTCGTTTGAAACCCTTACATTTGTTATTTGAAAAGATTCCAAATAAGAATCACCCATAGCACTTGATTTATTCACATGGCTGCAATTACTATTCTTCTTGCCGACAAACAGGAACTCATCAGCGAGGGCCTCAAACGCCTTATTGAGTCCAAGCAAGACCTGCGGCTTTGTGGGGAAATCAACTCTGCCGACAATTTTATCGAAAGCATTCGGCTTCACGCCCCAGACCTACTGATCACCGATTACCACCAAAAGGGGTTTATCGAAAAAGAGGATCTGGAAAAATTGGCTGAAATTTCACCGAACACCAAAGTGTTGGTCATTTCCTCCGATAGCGATAAAACCAATATCCATCAAGTATTGAGCTATGGAGTGAAAGGCTATCTCACCAAGGAATGCAGTCGGAGGGAGATCTTGGAGGCGATTTATGCCATTGCCAACAACGAAAAATTCTTCTGTAACAAGGTGTTGGACATCATTTTGGAGAAATACACCACGCCAGAGGAAGTGAGCTGTGAGCCTACCAGCCTCAGCGACCGTGAGGAGCAGGTTGTTGGACTGGTCGCCCAAGGGCTTTCCACCAAGAGCATCGCTGAACGCCTTTGCCTCAGCCCGCATACTATTAACACCCACAGAAAAAACATCAACAAAAAACTGGGCATTAAGTCCCCTGCCGAACTCATTATCTTCGCCGTAAACAACGGACTAATCAAGGCATAAGCCTAATCACTCCTCACCATGCACCGCCTTCTTATTCTATTTTTTGCCCTCGTGCTGTTTTCCTGCCAAGACGCAAAAAAGAACGACACCCCACAAGAGGTTCTTCCCAATGCCTCTGGAAGGCCGTCAGAAATCCTGTTCGTCATGGACACCAGCCTCTGGAGAGGCGAATGGGGAAATACTTTTAAGGATATTCTCGAAACGCCACAAAAAGGACTTCCCTATGAGGAGTCCCAATTAGAGCTTTCCTGCATCCCTCCCAATAAGTTTCAAAGCTTCGTCCAGCGAAGACATACTGTAGTCATTCCTTTAAGCTTGGATCAAAAAACAAGTATCCAAGGGGTTCCCAAGGATTCATTGGCCTCACTTTTTAACCAAAACACTTCGCTTCTCTTTTTTGAGAAAGAAAATGTGCATGCAGCACCTCAGCATATTCTTTACCTCGTGGCTCCTTCCATGGAAGAGATGCCCAAGGCTGCGGAGGTACACAAGCTAATCCTTCGGGAAAAGCTCATGGCTTTTGCCATGGAACGTCAAACCCAAGCCACCTACGTCCAAGGGGAACAGGAAAAGCTCACTGAGCATTTGCAGGAGAAATATGGATTCTCCCTCCGAATTCCGAAAGGTTTTCAATTGGCCAAAAAGGAAGACAGCGTGGTTTGGCTTCGCGATGTTCACAAAAAATCCGACCTCAATATCTTCATCACTTGGACGGATTACACTTCCCAAGTCCAGCTAAATTCAGACTCCGTCCAAGCATGGCGTAACCTCATCGCTCAGCGCCATTTAGCCAATCCAGAAGCGCCTTCCTCCTACCCTGTTATCGACCACCGTTTTAGCACTTTCCCAAAAGCCATAAGTTTTGGAGGTCGCTATGCTTTGGAAAGTCGAGGCTATTGGGAATTATTGGAAAGAACGATGGGTGGACCATTTTTAAGCTATGCGTTGGTAGATGAAGACCGCGGCCGCATCTACTACATCGAGGGCTTTGCTTGGTGCCCTGCACAAAAAAAATTGCCCTATATTCGCAAGCTGGAAAGCATTCTAAAGACTTTAGACTTCTAAGGTATTGGGTACAAAGTATTGAGTACAGAGTACGGAGCTTTTACAGAAGCCCTGTACTCTGTACTCAATACTTTGTACTCTATACTCGAATCATATGAGCGATAACTCCAAGAAACTCGCCGCATTACGCTATCACGAACAAGGCCAGCCAGGTAAAATCGAGGTAGTTCCAACCAAAATGCTGAGCTCCCAGCGGGACTTGGCGCTTGCTTACTCCCCTGGAGTAGCTGAACCATGCCTTGAAATTGCCGAAAACGTAGAGAACGTTTACCGATACACTGCCAAGGGTAACTTGGTCGCCGTAATCTCAAACGGAACAGCGGTTCTTGGCTTGGGAAACATTGGCCCAGAGGCCTCCAAGCCTGTAATGGAAGGTAAAGGCGTACTCTTCAAAAAGTTCGCAGGCATCGATGTTTTCGACATCGAAATCAATGAGACTGACCCTGACAAGTTCATTGAAATCGTCAAGGCCCTTGAGCCTACTTTTGGCGGTGTAAACTTGGAAGACATCAAGGCTCCTGAGAGCTTCAAAATTGAACGGGAATTGCGTCAGAAAATGAACATTCCCGTCATGCACGACGACCAGCACGGTACGGCCATCATTTCCGCAGCTGCCCTGTTGAACGCCTTGGAGATTGCCAACAAAAAAATTGACGAGGTTCAAATCGTTGTGAACGGCGCTGGAGCAGCAGCCGTTTCCTGCACGCTTCTTTACATCTCCCTCGGTGCTAAGAAGGAGAACATCGTGATGCTTGACAGTCGTGGCGTTATCCGCACCGACCGCGAGAACCTCACAGAGTCCAAGGCTCAATTTGCTACGGACAAAGACCTCAATACGATTGAGGAGGCTGTAAAAGACGCTGACGTCTTCGTTGGACTATCCACTGGTGATGTGTTGAGCGCTGAGGCGCTGAAAACCATGGCCAAACAGCCTATCGTTTTCGCCTTGGCCAACCCGAACCCTGAAATCGGTTACGACTTGGCCATCGCCACTCGTGATGACGTCATCATGGCTACTGGCCGTAGTGACCAT
>JAUIJC010000034.1 GCA_030431525.1 Bacteroidia bacterium
CTTCGCGTACCCATAGTAACTCGTTACGCTCTGCAAGTTTTTCTTCCTTGTCATTGAATGCTTCCAAGTGAAGCCAAACAAGGTCTTCTACTCCTTGGTAGGCCTCCACAGTTTTTACAATAGTGAGCCCTTCAATTGTTTCCACTCCGTTGATCAGCTGTTGTGTTTCCTGACTTTCAATGGCTTGTTGGTCAAGCAATAGTTGAGCTTTTAGCCTTGAACCCGTTAGAGAAGAATGTGTTACGTTCAGGAAAATGGATAAACCCACGGTGATGGATAGGGCCAGAATGACCATGGCCACCACCACTTCCATTAGACTGGAGGCTTGGAGTTTTTTTACGGTAGCCATTGGACAATTTCTTTATGCTGTTCGGAGGCCATCAATGAGGAGCCAACAAACTTGGAAGAACGTTTTGACTGATCAATGACGGCATCCAAAAGGTGGTTCTCATAAATGGAAGAAGGTGTTCGAAGCGTGAACTTGGCGCACTCTACCTTTCCATACACACTGCCCTTTAATTCCAAAAAACCATCGGTATAGACTTGCCCATGGACAATGGCCTTTGACCCAATACTGAGCTTGGTGCGCATGCGGTCGTAGGCGTCTTGTTGGGTAAAGGCGATGCCTTGCAACTGGCTGTTTTCTCCCAATCGAATGAAGGGCTGGGTTTCCGTTGTTGTGGTCTTTAAGAGGCCGGCTACTGACGGGTATTCCAGCAGAACATCTTTTCCTATCAAGATAGAATCCGTGGCAAACAATTGAAGGTTTCCCTTGAATCCATCTTCCACGATGATTCCTGGGGCAAAGACGATTAGATGCTCTAATGAAGCCTGCTTATCAATAAAAACAGGTCGGGAAGAATGGACAATGAAGTTTCCAGAAATGCTGTCCGCTATTTCGGAAATGCCATTTATGAGGCAAGTGGTATCCAAAAAGGATTGACTGAATTTTGTGTTCTCCTCTTCTGCGTCCAAATTAAACGGCTTGGTTGGAAAAGGGAAGTTACCGTTTAGCCCATCTTTTATTGAGCTCAGCCACGTTTTGTTGAGAGGTGGGAGTTCTGGTTTGCTGTCCTGTTGTTTGCCATACAGGAGTTGCTTGCCCACATAACTTTTCCCTTCAATATAGGCCCGTTTTGCGCCCGCTTTTGGAAGATAGCAGTCTCCTTTGATGGTGGTTTTTCCGCAGAGGGAAAGCGGACGGTTCAGGTCAGCCAAGTAAAGGGCTGTTTTGTCTGATGATTTAGGAGGAAAGCCGTATTGGACGGCCTTTGAAAAATGGTGATGTTGGGAAAATGCATCGACGGAAACGACGTCAAAAATTCCCCACGGCATCCGTTTGATGAGCACTGAATCGCGCTCCTCGTTATAGAGGTCAATGACTCCGTTTTCTTGGTCTGTGGCCAGCGCCAAGCGGATGGCTGACTCAGCATTTAGACACAATCGTTTTTGGAGACGATCCTGAAGGACTCTACTGCGGTGGTAATAGGCAAGCATGATCACCGCCGAGCAGGTCATGGCGATGATAAGTGAAATGATAAGCGTGAAAAATAGGGCGTGGGCCTTTAGCTTTCTCACTGCTTTTTGGTCTTTTTGTTATCAGCCTTTTGTTGTTTTTTCTCGGCCTTATCCTCCTGCCTTTTCTTTTTCTTGGCCTCTTTTTCTTCCTGTTTTTTCTTCTTTTTCTCGGCTTTGGTCTTCTTCTTAGCCTCCTTTTTGGTGGCTTTATCTTCTTTTTTCTCTTCGCGCTTCCACCAACGTTTTTTCTTCTCCTTTTTCAGTTTGCCGTCTTTGTACTTCTGGACTTCAGCGACCTTTTCATCCTTGTAGATGAACACTTTGCCATCCAATTCGCCCTTCTTGAAGTCGCCTTTTCGCGTAATGGTTCCAGTGGAATCAAACTCCACGAATGTGCCATCTTCTACCCCTTTTTTGTATTGAGTGATCGAGGCAATTTCGCCGTTGTGGTGCCATGTTTTCCAGTTCCCTACTCTAATGCCAAGCACAAAACATCCTTTTGCCCGAAGGTTGTCGTCACCGAAATACTCGATGTAATCACCATGCAAGACTTTTCCAGAGACAGCGCCACGGGTGTGATGGATGTTTCCACCCTTGTACCAGAAGTACATGATGTTGTCTTTGATCTTGACCTTTTCGTCCTCTGCCAAGATGTGCGCCTGAATCTTTAAAGTATCGCGCCAAAGCGAAACGGTTTGTTTCAGGTAATAGTCGTCCACGTCCAAACTCAACTTTTGAGCATGGCCAACTACTGAAATCAATAAGCAGAAAAGCGTGCTGTAATACTTGTTCATCTTAACCCTTTGGAATTCCTTTTTCCTCTCCTTTGTATTCCACTACCAAGGAATCTCGGTGAATTGCTTTAATGGCAACCTGCATGACGCTGTCCCCTTCGGCCACCATGAAATCTTTGTTATGGACTCTCACCATCCCAGTGATTTTTCCTGTCTTTTTGTTGTGGAAGATGCCACCGTATTTTAGGAAAGCCCAGTTGATTTTCGGGGCTGGCTTGGGTTCTTCCTTTTTGGGAGCAGGTTTAATTGGCTGTTGCCTTTTGACTACAGGAGCCGTAGTTGTTCTTCTTCGATGTTCACGGTGAAAGCGTCCCAAGAATGGATCCCGGTAATCAGCGACCAAGGCAAAACTGTCCATGGCTGTTTGAGTGGTGTCCATAGGGGCAATGCGTGGAGCAACAGGCAAGGTGTACTCCTCTCCCCCTGTGGCGTCAACGACACGATAGATAACCCCACCCCAAATCATGAGGACGGCAACCAATAGCGCTATGGTAACTGGTTTGCCTTTCATTAGTTTGTTCTTGTCGTATCGACGAAGAAGGTACGTTCAGTAGAGAATGGTGACTTGGAATCATCATTCTCAGCACGGATCGTCCAACGATAAGTGTCTTTGGTCAATGGAAGTGGGATTGATGTACTTCCTCCCAAAACTTCTTTGGTAATAGGTTGCCCTTTTTCAGGAATCAGGTTTAAGATATACCTGTCTGCAGCAACCAGTTCCCCCCATTTGAAGAATATCTTGACTGAATCTTTCCCGTCAATATTTGGAGCGTCATAAACCAGTGCGTCTGATGGATTTAGTAGCAGGATTTCTTGTTGACTTAAATCGACTGTAGAGTCCACTTGAATACTTCTTACCACATATCTGGATTCATATGCCCCGTTCTCTCCACGAACTCTCCATTGATATTGACCAGGTTGTAATGAGGCTTTAAATAACTCCTCAGATAGATTAGTATCCAATACCAATCGTTCTGGAGTATCAAAAGTAGGCTCAACAATCTGGAGATTATAAATAATAGCCTCCTCATCTTCTTCCCACCAAAAAGTTTGAGTAGCGCGTTCCGTTTGGATGCCATCAGCAGGACCGAGTACCACCAAACTGTCGTTGGTGATGTCCTCCTCAAAAATCTCGGTACAGGAAACGTGGCCACTCATCACAAGGATTAGGGCAATCCAATACAAGTGTCTCATTTCTTCAGGAATTTTATGTTTTGCAAATGAATGGTCGCTGTTAAGACCTGTTTTCGGGTCTTTGTATCCTTGAACTTTCGGTACTGAACGGAAGCAATGCGTCCCATTGGGTGCACCTGTTCCAGTTCATATACCAACTTCAATAAATCTGTATACCTCCCCTCCACTTCGATCAGCTGGCTATAGACTTCAAAGTCTTTCTCCTGTGCGACCGTTACTTGGGGAAAGTTCCTTAGTGTCAGCTTATGGCTTTGGCAGAACTCACTGACAAAGGCCAAGATCATTTCTTGGTTGTCAAGTCCGTCAACTTCGTAGGCCTTGAGGGTCTTGTCGAGAACCCGAAGGCGACTACGGTATTGGCCAATTAAGCGGGGTGCTTGGTCTGCACGAGCAAGCCGTGTTTCAAGCCGATCAGCTGTTTGCCAAGAATCAATCGTATTGCTGATGGATATCCAATAGGTAAATAGGGCGAATACTACAGAACCTCCCCAGAGCAGGTAATTCTTTTGGCGATATGTAAGGCCTTCAAACAGGTTCACAGCTGAATATCAATAATGAAATTCCCCACTCGTTCCTTTTGGTCGTAGGCGTAGTTGACCTCGACATCCGTAATCCAGTCCATGCCTTTGAGTGTCTCAATCCACGGGTTGAGCTCTGTTACTTTGGAACACTCCCCTTGCAGTTGTAGACGGTCAGCCAAGAAGATGTTTTTCCGTTGTTCGCGGGAAGCCTTTTTATCTAAGGTGTGCAAGTTCAATTCTTTGAGCAAGACACTTTTGGGAACGGTCAATGCGATTTGGTCTGCGTAGTAAGAGGTGCGTGAAGGCTTAGTCCAACCTGCCCCTTCCAAGAAATGCTGTTTTTCTTCAACCTCTTTTTTAAGGCTGTCACTCCGATCCAATAGCCCTTGGTACATTCCTAACTGAGAGGAGAGCTCATTCTTTTTCTGCTCAAAATGGCTGAACACAAAATAGTTGGTCATCAATGCGACCAAGAAAAGCATAAGGATGCCCCAACCTGTCAGCTTGAAGAGTTTTTGTTGTTTTAGCTCTTCGCGATTTGTTTCCCATGGACCATCCGTAATGACGATTGAAGCAATGGGAGCCAATTGTTGGAAGGCCAAAGTATAGGCCAAGGCCAATTCGGGTTTGATCTTCTCCTCTCCTATCATGAAGATTGTGGAGGAGTCATTGGGTTTGAATAAGTAGCTGGAGAGTTTCCCCTCATGGGTTTGTAACTGGTGTGGTCCAGCCTGAATAAGTTCAGGGTTTCCCAAAATGCCGTTTAGTGATTGCAAGGGAATACCTCCCAAACTCACATCACAAACCGAAAAGCCCAAACCACTAAGCTCCTCAACGATTTTCTGGACATGATCCTTTCGGGAAATGGTCGCAAAAGTTCCTTCTAATTGAAGGTAGAAATCATCCGATTTTGCATTAGGTAGAACAAGCTCTACCGCCCTACCCTCGCTGATGGCCTTTGCGGAAACCTCCTTTCCTATAACTCCCCTTCCACTGATGCTCAAGGCTACTGGTACCCCTTTGTCAAGTGCTTCCAGACAAGTGAAATCGGGTCCTTCTATTTCCTCGAGTTTGGAAATCACCCCTCCCTTTAGCTCCAATACCACAGCAAAAACCTTTTGGTCAGCGCCATGCCATTGCACCTCCAAGCCAATGAATTTGGATGGTGTCAATGAAGGAAGCGATATGTTTTGGAACAAGGCCATAGAAATTCTCTCACCAGTGGTGAGAGTTTTTAATCATTCTCCGATTTTGTTTGAATAATAAGTTCGTGGAACTTCTGTTGTAGAAGTTTTTTGTCAGGAAGTTTAGTTTGGTAGTCAGCAACCAATGCAGGTGATAGAGAACGATTTAAAGCGTATTCCACGACCTCTTCATCTTTTCCTTTACAAAGGAGAATTCCGATGCTTGGGTTTTCATGGGCTTTTTTAACGTCTCGGTCTAAGGCTTCCAAATAGAAATTTAGTTGCCCCATATGTTCTGGTCGAAATCTTTCAGCTTTGAGCTCAAAGGCAACCAAGCATTGTAGTTCTCGGTGAAAAAACAATAAATCGATAAAGAAATCACTGTTTCCTACTTGTAGGCGATATTCTTCTCCTACAAAACTGAAATCTTTTCCCAGTTCAAGGATAAATGCTTTTAAGTGTTGTACAAGCCCTTTTCGTAGATCCTTTTCTGAATGTTCTGGACTAAGGTTAAGGAACTCTAAAACATAGGAATCTCGAAATACTTCAGCTGGGGCAAAATCTCTCACCAGTGGTGAGAGATTTTGCCCTGAAAGTTTAGTCCTTTCAAATAATGAGGTCTCAAATTGTCGCTCAAGTTCCCGTTTTGAAAATCCCTCTTTTATGCATTGACCCAGATAAAATGCTCGTTCTTCTTCACTTTTAGCCCGTCCAATAATGACCAAATTATTAGTCCAGCTAATTTCTCTCACCAGTGGTGAGAGTTTTTCCGAATGAACATAAGTTTCATAGAATTGACGCATTCTCCATAAATTCTTATCAGAGAAACCAGTCAATCCAGGAGTTTTTTGAGCAATGAATTTTGAAAGGTTGGTTACAATAGATCGTCCCCATTCTCCAGAAGAAATTTGCTTGCTAATGAAAGCACCCACTGCCCAGTACAGTTCAATCATTTCTTTGTTGACCGCATAAATAGCCCGTTGCTTTGATTTTTCTATCAGAGCAATCACTTCTTCAAACTGCTTTTCAGTATTTGGAGCTGGATTATTCATGGTTGGCTTATTTCTCTCACCACTGGTGAGAGTTTTCATCAGTGGATGATGGTAGGTTTGATAAAGACCAAAGCGATTGTCTTATTCTTGCTCTTTTTTCGAGAGCTAAAGAACCATTTGATGATTGGAATTCTGGAGAGCAGTGGAAGTCCCGTTCCACTCTCGCTTTTTTCTGTTCTTTCCATGCCACCCAATACAATCATTTCGTTGTCACGAACGCGTACCATGGAGGTGAACTGGCGATTGGTGGAGGCTGGAGGAGCATTTGGGGGCGGGTCACCAATAAAGTCAGAAATCTCAACTTGAATATCCAAAGTGACTTGGTCGTTACCCGAGATGACAGGTTTGATATTGATGCTCATGTCAGCCTGAACAGAATTGTACTGTTGGGTGACAATCGTATTCGGATTCAATGAACCCTGAATGTTTTGTGTTTCCTGGGAATAATACCTTGTCTGTCCGATACTCATTTGGGCCTCATGGCCATTAAGTGTAGACAGTTTAGGCATGGAGTGGACATTGGCGTAGTTCTGTTCTTCCAAGAGTTTCAGGCCCACATAAAAGTCTGAAGTGACCTGCCCAATATTCAGTGGGCTGATGACTTTGTTAAGGCTTTTGCCAGAGAGGAGAATGTCGATGCCTGGTAAGATGCTGAAGGCTGATGAGGTGTCTCCTTTCCCTGCGCGCAAACCAGTATCTGTGCTCCTTCCACGACGGAGATCCACCATGATGACCTCAATCATCACCATTGGAACAGTTTTGTCAATTTGTTTGACCAGCTCTTCGATTTCATCAATCTGAAGGCTGGAACCACTCATCACAAAGCTGTTTAGCTCCTGGAACTCCTTGACCTCAACCCCTTTTTTCAAGTCGGCAGGAATGACTTCCATCACCTCCTCAAAAGAGCGGAATTGTAGTTGAACGACCTTGGTCTTTCGCAAGCCTTCCAAGCTACGCTCCCCTATCAGGAAAATATCATCCTGTTGTTTATAGGTGTGCTCAGTGCCTTGAAGGATGTAACCCAAAAACTCATTATAGGTTACTTTGGAAATGATGGTCGTAATCTTGCCCTTTGGTTCCGAAAAGAGGAAGTAGTTTTCCTTGACCTCCAAGGAAACCTCGCGGATGGCATCCGCAATGGACATGTCATTGGCCTCAAACCAAATGTACTTTTGTCCTGCTGAATCCTTTACTTCTACAAAGAACTCATCACTGGAACCACTACTCTTTTGTCTGTTCCTTTGGTTGCGAGAATTTCTCGAGTTGTTTCGGCCATTTTTTTCTTCAGGTTCCTCCTCTTCTGCTGGCTCCAACAGGTAGAAGCCGTCAGTGGTTTTTTTGACCTTCATACCATTGGAGTAAGCCATTTTTTCCAAGGCAAAGTCAAAGGGGGCTTTTTGGATATAAACCGAAACAATCTGCTCTTGCTTGACCAACGGAGAAAGAACCACATTCTTTCCGCTCTCTTGTGAGATTTTCCTCACGACCATGCCCAAAGTGTCCTTCGCCAAATCCATGGTGAGGAAGTCGCCCCGAAGATCATAGACTACAGCAATTTCATAAGGTGTTGGTGCCTTTTTGGGTTTTGCTGGAGGTTCATACTTATAAAAGGACATGATGGAACCCACAAAGCGGATGTCCAACTCATATTCCCGACAAAGGAATAGCAGGATGTTAGAAACCTCCTCATTGGTGAAGTTGTTATACACCTTCACATCCAACTTGGGATCCACGCTTATGTTGAGGTTGTTGGACTCAGCCAAGCCCCTTAGGAATTCCTGGATGCTCACCCCTACCACCGAAAAGTCTACTTTCTCCTTAAGACCAGGTGTAGTGGTATTGGCCAGTTTGGTCAGGTTTGCTTCAATCTGTTGGAACCTGTCCTGGGCATTGGCATTGACCGCCCAAAACAATAGAATCAACAGGAAAGGAATAATTTTTCTCACGCCTCTTGCTTAGAAATTCAATAACAACGGATAAATCTCCTCAATACTTGTTTCGCCTTGGGCGAATAGGTCAAAGGCGTTTTCCGCCAAACTGCGGATGCCTCTTTCTTTTAATAATGCGTCCACCTGGAACTGGCCTTCTTTGATGTTATCGGCTAATTCCTGGTCGATTGGAATGACTTCGTATACTGCTTTCCGTCCTTTGTAGCCTGTATAATGACATTCTGGACAACCCTTAGCTACATGCTGGTGAGTGACTGGATAAAAAGGTTTAAAGCGCTTTGGGTATAATGATGTGTTCATGGCCTCTTTCTCTCTGCAATGCGGGCAAAGTCTGCGCACAAGGCGCTGAGCCATGGTTGTGTTCATGGTGCTGGCCACCAGATAGGGAGGTATGCCCATGTCCGCTAAACGGGAAATCGTTCCCCAAGCAGAATTGGTGTGAATGGTGGAGAATACCAAGTGCCCCGTCAAAGATGCACGGATAGCCATGGAGGCCGTGTCAGGATCCCGAATCTCACCCACCATGATGACATCAGGATCTTGACGGAGGAATGTCCGCAAGGCACTGGCGAAGTCAAGGCCAATGTTTTCTCGGAGTTGCACTTGGTTGATGCCTTCCAAGGTATATTCAATCGGGTCCTCGATGGTCACAATATTACGTGACTCCTCATTCAATAATTTCAGGGTCGCGTATAAGGTGGTCGTTTTACCTGAACCGGTCGGACCACTAATCAAGATGATGCCGTTTGGCTTTCGGATTCCTTCCAGATAGGTTTCCAAATCATCCTTCGCAAAACCAAGCTTTTCGATGTCCACATTCGTGGCATCATTGCTCAGCAGACGCATCACCACCTTTTCACCATGAAGGGTTGGTAGGACAGAAACACGAATATCAAACCGTCCTGCCGAAGACTCGAAGAAGATGCGACCATCTTGTGGCAATCGCTTTTCGGCAATGTCCAAGCTGGACTTGATCTTGATTTGGTTAATCAGCGAAGGGTATTCCATGGCATTGAGGACATACCGTTCCACCAGTTTTCCATCAATTCGAATCCTTACACGACAACGCTCCTCATACACCTCAATGTGGATGTCCGAACTTCCCAGACTTTTTGCCTCGGAAATCAGTTTGTCCAAAAAGCCGTTGGAGTCCCCATCATAGCTAAGGCTTCCTACCTCAGACTTTTTTTGTTCTCGACGGTAATACTTGCCAAGCGTCTTTTGAATAATAGCGGAATCAATGGACTCCAAAAGGATGGCCTTGCCAAAAAGGGCTTCCAATTCATATTGGCAATCCTCTTTGCCTTCCGCTACATACAAATGCATCGCATCTCCCCTATCCTCCTGTGGGACGATTTGGTAATGCCATGCCTGCTCAGCGGTGAGCATTTGCAAGGTGTCCGTATCCAGCGCTATGTATTCCCCTGTATTCAAAAGTTACTTATATCAATGTGACCAAATCCGTGGACAAAAAGGAGATGTTGAAAGCCCATTCAATGCCCAATACTATGATCCAGCAGATGGCCTGAAGGCCTGCCAATGGAATTGTTTTTCCCTGCTTATGCCATCCAAAAGCAATGGCAATGATTAAGGAGAAAACAATGGAGACGATGTAAAACAGTAGAAAGTTGATGGGAGAAAACACAGTGGCCAATCCAAGCAACAGCAACACATCACCCAAGCCCAGTTGACGGTCAATAATATTGGTCCATTCACGGTGCTTGACCGAGAAATAAAGACTTAAGCCCAACCACTGTATAAGAAGGAAACCAAGGTTGAACCCGATTGATATAAAATAATCATCAGGGCTCCACCCTTTCCCAACTCCCATAATCATCACCAATGGAAATAACCACCACCAAACAGCCCTGTCCTTGAAATCTTGATAGCTGATCAAGAGCAAGGATGCAGACAGTACGATGGTAATCAGCAATTCCATGAAATCAATCAGGAACTACTTCGGTAACATTGCCTGTCTGGTCAACCTGCCAAACATTGTAAACCCCATCATCATCAAAGTCCACCACGGCCGTTGCCTTGGCCAAGAAGGTAGATGCAGAAGCTTCTTCCACAGTGATGCGATAGTTTGCGGTGCCCTCTTCAGATTCGGTCACCAAGGCATTTTGCACATAACCGATAGAACTAAGCTCTGAACTGAACTTGGAGTACTCCATTTTATAGGTGGATTGGAGTTCCGCCAAATGCTTCAAATTCAACTTGGCCTCCTGTGACTTTGCTTTTGTAACAAGTGGCAATAGGTTTGGCAAAGCCAAAAACGCGAGGATGCCGATAATCACCATGACCACCAATAGTTCGGTGAGTGTCATAGCCTTAACCTTTCCTTTAAGTAATTTTTTCTGCATTTCTTAAAGCTTAAAACATCGCAAAGATACAGAAAATCAATCAGTTATTGAATATAGAGACCTAAACCTTTTGAAAGGGTTTGTCCAAAGACTGTAATAATTCTTCCCGTTTCCTTCTTTTTTGATTTTCAACGTTTTAGACGAATTCACTATAGTAATTCAGCTTTAGAGTTTGGCATAGGACTACCCAAAAAATCTGTAGAAGTCTGCTACGCAAATAGGATGTCCCCACCAAAATTGGATTGCATATTTCTGCCGTAGGGGCAGACCTCAATGCTGTTGCATTAAGGGGTAACTCATTTGGTCGGTAGGTATAAAACCTACCGCTATTGACCGTGTGTTGTTCGCATATGCTGTCTCCGTAGCGTCGGGTTTCATACCCGACGTCTTCGAAAATCCCCAGAAATCGCCTTAATGCAACAGCATTGGTCCGCCCCTACATGGTCCAGAACCCCCGCCCCAAAATTTGTTTTCAAATGTCCCCCGTCCTTTTCCCTATCTTTACTCCATGGAGCGCAGATCACTACCCATTGGCCTACAAGACTTCCGGACTGTTCGCGAAGGAGGACATATCTACATCGACAAGACGGAATATTTGTATCGTCTTATCAATGATTCGAAGTACGCCTTTATCTCCCGTCCAAGACGGTTTGGGAAATCCCTGATTTGCTCTACACTCAAGGAATTGTTCAAGGGTAGTCGTGAACTTTTTGAAGGGCTTTACATCCATGACAAAGTAGATTGGAAACAATACCCCGTGATTCATGTTGATTTTAACAACATGGATTTCAGGAACTTCCCCCTGGATGAGGTCATCTCCAAGAAATTGGATGCACAAGCCAAAGAGTTTGGATTGACCTTGGAGGGGAATTCAGCCCAGCAGAAGTTTAACGAGCTGATTGACCGACTTTCTACTCCAGAGGCTAAGGCTGTTATCATCATCGACGAATACGATAAAGCTATCACCGACCATTTGGGTGAGGAGAAAGTCCATGAGCACGAGCTGACCTTACGAAACTTTTATAGTGTGCTTAAGTCACAGGATGGAAAGTTGCGGTTTGTCTTCATCACGGGGGTGTCCAAATATGGTCGAATGTCAGTGTTCTCGACCTTGAATAATTTGGATGACATCTCCATGGAGGACCAATACGCCTGCATGGCGGGCATCTCTCAACAGGAACTCGAAGATGCATTGGGACCACATATTGAATGGGTCTGCCAGAAGCGGGGAATGACCCGCGACCAGTTGCTCCGACAGGTGAAAAAATGGTACAACGGATTTTCATGGGACGGGGAAAACACCCTTTACAACCCTTTTTCGCTGCTTAATTTCTTCAAGAAAGGAGCCTTCCACAACTTCTGGTTTACTACGGACACGCCCAATTTCCTGATGAAACTGTTCCGGGAACGAAAATTCCCCGCCCATGAACTGGAGAGTCTGGCTGGTGGAACAGCAGTTATCGAGAATGCCAATCTGGATAACATAGGATTGGAATCGCTACTCTTTCAAACGGGATACCTGACCATCAAAAAAATCAGCCATTACATGGACTTGGAGGAGTATGAATTGGGATACCCCAACTTTGAGGTACAGCACTCCTTCACCAAACACATCCTTTCCACTTATATGGAACAGCCCGTTGACCGGGTGGAAACCACCGTGGCACTGAAGCTGAGACATGCCATTGCCGACCGGAATTTGGACGCCTTTTTTGAGATTATTCAGTCCGTGCTCGCCTCTGTTCCTTATTCCATCAGCATCAGCCAAGAGGCTTATTTCCATTCGCTAATGCACGTGCTGATGACCGTAACGGGATTGCGTGTGAATTCGGAGTTACAGGTAGGAGGCGGCATCGTGGACAGCGTGCTGGAAAGTTTAGACAGCATCTATATTTTCGAATTCAAAATCGATTCCACCGCAGAAAAGGCCATAGCTCAGATTGATGAGAAAGGCTATGCGAATCGCTTTGCTATTGAAGGAAAGAGCTTGGTGAAAATTGGAGCGAGTTTCGACACCAAGAAGCGCTGTATCAGTGAGTGGAAGGCTGTGGAAGATTGATTTTTATTCTTTAGGTACGTTTTCTAACACATCTGAAACCGTCCGTGAAATTTCTAATTTCCCAAACCATTCTAAATCCTATTCATTGTTTTTAAAGCGCTTGAGGTTGTGCCCAATATTCATCCCATAAAGAACCATCAAATCGAATAAAGAAATAAATACTCAATATTTTTCTCTATGTAGTTTTCAAGGTTAAGGTTTTTCCCTACTTTCATAACAAAGAAAAATATTTAGGAAATATTTCTTTATGCCTTACAAGATCAATCCTGATAGGAACACACCTTGGAATGAACTTCCTCCACTTCCATTAGACAAAGACCTTTTTTACACCATAGAGGTATTGGAAGCACTAAACTTGGCCAACCGTGCTTTGGCTAAACTGAATGGCCGAAGCGTGGCCATTCCCGACCAAGGCATGTTGGTGAACACCATTTCCCTACAAGAGGCGAAGACATCCAGCCAAATTGAGAACATTTTTACCACAGACGACGAACTCTACTTGGCCTATTCCGATGTAGGAAAAGCAGAACACAGCCCAGCGGCAAAAGAGGTGCTCTATTACCGTGAAGCACTTTGGGAAGGTTATCAGTTTATTCAAGAAGGTAAACCTTTTGACCGCGAGGCAGCCGTTCAGACCTTCCGAACCATCAAACAAACCCAAGAAGGCATCCGCCCACCCATTGCACGAGTATCCATCATCAAGGCAGGAAGTGCGGCTCAGGGAGGTGGGCAAGCCATTTATACCCCTCCAAGAAAAAAAGGCCTCTTGGAAACACTGTTGGATAACCTTTTCAACTACATGCAGAACGAGCCCTTGGACCCTCTTTTAAAAATGGCTATCGGGCATTTCCAATTTGAGGCCATTCACCCCTTCCGAGACGGTAATGGCAGAACAGGCAGGGTTCTGAATGTCAATTACCTGGTCAAGCAACATCTGCTGGACTATCCCATCCTTTTCTTGAGCAGGTACATTCTTGAAAAAAAAGAAGACTACTACGCACTTCTTCAGGGAGTATCCCAACGAGGCGCATGGAAGCCATGGATCCTCTTTATGTTAAAGGCTGTGGAAGAAACATCCATCCATACCCTCCAAAAAATCAACGCCATCCTGCAACTCACTGAAGATTTTACAGAGGAAGTGGCCAATATCAAAGGAATCAAAAACCCTGAAGCGGTGATCCAATGCCTGTTTACCCACCCCATCACCAAAACCAACCACGTGGCACAGCAGGCAAGGCTGACTATGCCCACAGCTCGCAAGTACCTGGACCTACTGGCTGAGGCACAACTGCTGGAAAAAAAACAGCACCAAGGGCATTACATCTACATCAATAATGAATTGAAATATATTCTGGGCAGTTGAAAGGCTAATTCAGACGCTACCATGTACTACTCGGGTGCGTCCGAAGCGTCCGAAACCATCCCTAACATTTCCAATGTCCCCGAACAGCCTGTGACAAAGCATTCAAAATGCTATTTACGGTTTCGAACGCGACAGAAGTCGCGCCCGAGGCCGTAAATGCGCTCCAGTTGGTTTAATCTGTGCTCTCGATTAATTTTAAATATTCTAAAACAGTTTTTTGAACTACCTCAATATTCTTGCTTCTACTGTCATTAATTGATTTAAATAATTTTAAATATAACCAATCATCATTTTTTTGATAAAAATATAGTTTTGTTGAATCATCAAAATTGGACAAGCTCTCAAACAAGACTGTATTTTGTTTTGAAACCCAAATCTCAAATGATGCAACAAAATACATGTCTTTACTTTGAAACCTCTTACTATAATTTTGTTTAGTATTAATTATCTCTTCATTATATTTATCTTTTTCAATAGAAATTTCACTTAATATTTTATCAAACCCTAAACTATAATGAGAATCTAAATCAACATTAGTCTGGGCATCTACAAATTTTGTATCATAGTGGAAAATGGACAGAACTCCATTTTTTTCAATAAGAAAATTGCCATCTATATGATTAGTAGTGCAAACAGACACTAATCTATAACTATTTGATGGGCATGGGGATACGATTAAATATCCTTTGCCAGTAGTAGTATATACTAAACTATCATTTTGAGATAACTGATTAACCTTATTAATAGTATTCAATATTTTACCATTGTAGAAAATACTATCTATTTCACCCAATAGATATTTATCTAATAGAGACATTACTAATTCCTTAGCGTCAAACTCATTTTCAATAACAATATCTAACGACTCCTTCATACATTATTGAACTGTAAACACTTTAACATTTTCTTCCCCTAATACACTTTTAGCATACTTAACAACAGCATCCAAATTTGTGTTTTTGTACCCAGCTGGTATTGCTATATCTAATCTAACATCATTTACTTTACTAGCAAACCCATTGTAGTTTATGAATCCAACTTCTTTTAAGGCACTTAATTTATTTACATTTTTTAAAATATTACTGAAATCTGCAGTAGGACCTTTTGCATTTACCGTTTTTAAACTAACAGCGAGCCCATCAGAATTAATAAAATCAATTGTTGGAAAAAATCTACCATAGGTGTCTGTATGCAGAAATTTTGAATATCGTATTGGAGCCAAATAAAATTCTAAAGCTTTCCCTCTTATACAAGGGTGAGCAGACCACATATCTGCAACTACTCCTCTTGCAGCTAAGCCCCTAGCAACCTCGTCCATGTCTGCCAATACAGCCATGAAACTTACAACAGCTAGTGCTGTATGACCACCCTCAAATAGTTCATACGAATCCTTAACGCCCAAAATAGCTCCAGAAACTGGATTCCCAAAATTTGCATATAAGTACCAAATATTTCTAGTCAATGCATAATGTCTTCTTGCTTCTAATAACTCCCTTACTTGTTGAGCTTTTTTTGCTTCAGCAAGCGCTTTCTTATAGGCTTCTAATATTTTTGACTCACCTTCGACAACTTGGTTTAAACTATAAATACCTAGATCATTAAAATCTTCTGGTGTATAGCCATCTGGCGCATCTCCAACATAATACCACCCATAACCCCCTATCCAATTCTCATTGTAATTTGGATCTGTAGGGTCTGTCACAGGTAGTATTTTTATGTACATGCCATCCTTTTTAACAGGTTGATACCACAATGTAAATGTGGAAGGAGTTAACCCGTAAACAATACTAGTCTTTTCCTTTTGGGTTAAAGGATTATCAGAAGACCAATTAATAGAAGAAGGTGGGTCAGTTTTTCCATTGGGATGATTATTTCCTCCCCCTTTCTGTTTTGTTTCTACACTTAGGCCATGTCTATCAGTAAATAAGACTGGATTCCCATTCATACCCATATATGGAGTTAAACTAGGGTATAGGGAATAAATAGGGTCCACACTCAACCATCTACCCAATCGGGCGTCATACTGCCTGAAGGCCGTGGTGTAGGAGTTGCCCGAGCCCTTGAACTCCTCGTCGCGCTCCATCCCGTTGTAGCCATAGCGGTAGGCCTCCTCGCCGTCCACGTACTCGCGTCCCGGCATCACCATGCCGAACGGATAGTAGTCGGCCATATAGGTGATCTGCACCTCCTGCTGGGCGTTCTTGGCGCCCATGATCACCGCACGCACGTTGCCCAAGTGGTCTTTCAGCTCATAGCGCAGCTGCTCGTTGACGGCCTGCAGGGTGGACAGGTCCTTGCCCTCCAGGTGCTTGTAGGTACCTCCCACTATAGATTGCTCCTCGAGGCTCAGCTCGTAGCTGTTGGTGCCGTCGCTCCACTTTTCGGTGTAGATGGAGCCGCCGATGTAGTAGCTTTTCTTGTTACGCGTCGGGTCGTTGGTGTACACCACCTCCTTGACCAGGCGGTTGCCACCTGCATCGTACTTGAAGTAGAGGTTCGGCTTCTCGCTGCCCGGCATGCGGATCACCTCCTTAACAAGGCCCATGGCGTTCCACTCGATCTTGGAGATGTCGTTCTCCGCATCGCGGACGATGTTGCCGTCGTAGTCGTAGGCGAAGTTGTGGCTCACCGGGTTGGCCGGGTCGTAGGCGTAGGTGCCGCTGTTCTGGGCTGGTGCCTCGTTCACCTTCACCTGGCTGCCGATCTGGCTGCCGCCATAGACGTTGTTGAAGAACGGGGTGTCGAAGTACAGCGCACCTGTCAGCTCGGAGCTGTAAAGCTCTGTCCTGTTTGTGGCCGTGATGGTGGCGTAGACGCCATTCTCGCGACCGATGACACGGGCGTAGTCCACCCTTACGGTGTTGGCCGTCAGGCTGGATGACTCGTACATCTCCAAATCGTTCAAAACGATATGGAAAGTTGATCCGGAAGTCACCTCGCCGTAGACCCTCATGACGTCCCTGCATTCCACGCCGTAGGTGAAGTCAATGCTTCCATAGACCTCCCAGCTCGTGTTGGTGTTGTTCAGGTTCGAGCTAATGGTACTCGGGAAGGTCAAATCGCCGTTGACGAACACCCTGGTGTCGGTCAGGTCCATAAGCGGCGCGTTGGCGCTCACCGTGCCGTTGAGCACGAGGTCCACGTCGTTCGTGATCAGCATTCCCGGAAGCGCCGTGCCCTCCACGGTGAAGACACCGCCCTCGACGATCAGCTCGTTCGGGTTGACGGACTGCACTTTCCAGTCCTCGGAGGTCGGCCTGAACCAATAGGTGATGCCGGCCATGGTGACCTCAATCACGCCGTTGCCCTCCTTGAGGCCCAGCTGCGGGGTCTCGCGGCGGTCGGCGCTGTAGGTGGTGCTGGCCACGCCCTTGATGTCCTCAAGCTCCGGGTCGTCATAGGTGTCGATGACGTGCTGCAGGCGGTTGTTGCGCTTGCGCTCGCGCCCGCTGGCAGAATGCGTCTCGGTCAGGTACTTGTAGACCATCTCGTCCATCTGGGTACCGGACACCAGTGCTCCGCCGTTGCCGTTGGTGAAGCTGCGAGGCTGGGTGCTGCCATCCTCGGCCACTGTAAGCTTGTCGGCCTTACGCGTGAGTGACTCGATGTTGCCGTTCGGGTCGTAGCTGATGTCGACAGAGAAGATGTCGTCGAGATTCTCGGTAGGCGCGGTGGTCATGAAGGCCAGCGCGTTGCCCGTTGTCGGACGGTCGTAGGTCTCCACGTGTGAGCGCACCAGGCGGTTGAGCTCGTCGTAGCGGAAGCCCTGTACGAGCACATCCTTGGTGGTGGTCTGCCCCACCATGGAGAAGCCGTTGGCCGTCACCGTACCAGAGATGTTGCCGTTGAACAGGTCCGGCGCGATGTCCTGCTGTCCTGTCGGCGCTGGGGCCTTCAGGTAGGAGCTGGCGCCCGGCGTCACCTCGGTGAAGTACTTGTTGCCGCTGGCGTCGGTACGCTTGTAGTCGCCGCCGTGGGCGCTGTAGTAATGCAAAACCTCGGAGAACACGTCTGGGGCGACTGAGCCCTGGGCGCTGTTGTCGGTCGGGTCGTTGATGGCCTTGAGCCAGCCCTGGATGTTGTAGACCAGGTCGATCTGCTGCAGGTCCTCGCCCATCACGACGTTCTTGACCGGGCCGTGCTTGTAGTATTCAGTTTGGCTGACGGCCGTGAAGTTCACGTCGTCCTTGGAGAGCTCGACCTTCTTGACGCGCAAATCCTCATCGTAGGTGAAGCGGTGCACCATCTGCTCGCCAGCCACGCCCTTCTGGAAGTAGCTCTTCTTGATGAGCGAGCTGATCGGCTCGTAGTCGTATTCCACCTTCTTGTACTGGTGGCCCGTGCCGGCAAGTTCTTTCACCTCCTGCACACTCCACTTCACACGGCCGTGCACGTCATAGCTGAAGTAGGTCGCGCCATGCTCGTTCTCCACGTGCGACACGCGGTGGTCGATGTAGGTCTGCTGGTTCCCGTTGACTGTGATGGCCTCGTCATAGTGGAAGAAGCTCTCCTCGTGGGTCCAGTTACCAAGTTGCGGCCAGGCAATGTCATTGACAAAATCAGAGGCGAACAAGACCTGCTGCGATACGCCAGGGGCGTCCTGACGGTCAAAGCCCGATACAGAACCTGTATTGCTATTGTATACAGCCCCGTACTCCCCGACCTCAAGGATGCGTCCGGTCTCCTCGTCGTACTTCGTATAAGAGAAGTAGACCTTGTTATCCTGGGTGCCTCTGCGGCGCTGCTCCTCGGTCTGCGAGAAGCGCACGCGGCCCGCCACGTCATAAAGGAAGCGTGTGCGGCCGTGGTCCGGATTGGTCTTCTTGAGCTCCACGTCGCCCAGGTCCGGGTGGTTGGAGAACTGGAGCTCCCCAAGGCTGTTGTAGACGTAGTCCGACTGCATCCAGTGGTCCGGCTGGCGGGTGTTCGTGCCGTCGGCCAGCATCTCGGCGTCCGACAGGATGTCCACGCCCTCTGGTGGCACCGTGCTCAGCAGGTTGCCCGCCTTGTCGTAGTTGAACAGGGTATAGTGATAGCGATTCTTCTGGTACTTGACCGTGAAGCTCTCCTGCATGTTCGAGAAGCAGGCGCTGAGGTAGTTCTCGCGGATGGTGTTGGTTGTCTCGTGGATCAGGTCATCGCGCCAGTCCTTGAATTCCTGCCAGCGGCCAGTCTCGCATTCGCTCACGCACTCCTTATGGAGCTCGTAGTCGGACAAGTAGATCATCAGCTCGCCAAAGTCCTTGTCGCCGTGTTGGGCCATGATGCGGTCCACCTCGTCGTCGATCTCCTGGCGTGTGTTGTAGAAGCGTAGCACCACGCGCTCGATCTCGTAGCGCTTGTCGTACTCGATCGGGTCCGAGGCGTTCTTGCAGTCGAACTTGGCCAGGCAGGACTCGATGTCCGCCACGCTTGGCGTGGACTGATCCACCTCGTACATGCCCTCAGGGTCGAAGCTTGTCACCGTGCTGCCAAGGTAGGTCACATGCGGATAGCCGTCCACCTCGATGGTCTCATACTGCGGGAAGGTTGCCGTCTCATTCTCATCGTTGAGCGTGCCCACGCAGCTCTCCAGGTTCTCGCGGCACTTGGCCTGAGGGAAGTTGTCCGGCGACTGGTTCAGGCAGTTCGCGTAGGACTCCTCGTAGTTATAGCCAATCTCCGAGAGGAAGATCTTATCTATGAAAATCAAGGTCATTAGATTCTTGACCTCTCCCTTGAATACGTATTTCTCTTCCCCTTCCTGACAGCCGTTTGCGGCGTCGGCAGGTGTTTTCAGAGTGTAGTCTTCAATAGGGTAAATCCTTGTCCACATCGACAGGTCAGTAGATGTGGTACCTGCGGCATGATACTTCGCGAGGTAGGCAGCGATGATGGAACCGACCTCTTCGCTTACCGCGTCCACCTCTGCATCGTTGGTCCAGTCTACATCCGCATAAGGGAAAGACCCGTTAGCCTCCCACAGGGCAACAAGTTTGTCAATCCCCTCGTCGATCTTGCGGGCCAAGTCCAATTGCTCGGTGATGTTGTTCTCCGCACAAAGCTCACAAGGAGGTATGGTATTGCCCTCACAAATATATACGCAGGACTCAATCTCGTAGGCTTCGACCGCCTCATCGGCGATTTTCACATCGATATAGGCGTCGTAGATGCCCTCGTCCTGCAGGAGCAGGGCGGCCTCGTCGGCCATGCCGAGCGGGTATTGTGCCCCTACGATGTCGGCGCCGCTGTAACCAAGGCCCGTCAAGGTGAAGGAAGCGTTGTCCGTGGCAAAAGCCTGTTTCTTTTCGGCCAGGTCCTCGATGAGGTACTGGCGCTGCTCAAGGCACCTGTCCTCGCAGCTGCTCAGATCCTCGCGGCTGCGCGAACATTCGTCGTCACAGCTCTGCGGCGGGTAGCTCACCTTCAAGAAGTAGAACAGGCCGTTCTCAATGGAGTTGCCGTTCTGCTTAAGGGTCTGCCCGTCGGTGAGCATCGGCATGCTGCCCAGGCCGTCGGACGTGCCCGGCTGGATGAAGCTGGTGGTCAGGTCGCCCACCCCGAAGCTGTAGACATTAATGCTCACGTCGGCAGGGTCCAGATCCTTCCACTGGTCCCTTGAAAGGGCGTAGAGGAACTTGTTCTCAATGTCCTGGAGTTGCTGGGCCGTAAAGTTGGCTGTGATGTCCTCGAGCCCGTTCTCAGGGTCCTCGTTAGCATAGCCGGCATAGCCATAGGTCTCCAGCCCGGAGACCTCTCCCCAGACAATGTTGTTGCTTTCATCCCGGGTGTAGGACTTGGCGTCCGCGTCGATCACCTGGTGGGTATAGTTAGGGTTGGTCCCCTCGTAAGGAACGATCCTCACCTTGTCGGCGTGCCAGAGCAGCTGCTCGCACTCGCCCTCGTTCATCCCGCTGTGGCTCCACTCCGAGTACAGCACGTACTCGTTCGAAGGGTTGTCCTTCTCACGCGCCACCAGCTCGAACTTGTGGCCGTTGTCGGCCGCGTAGTTGCCACCATCCTGGCTCAACAGGTTCAGATTCTCAGAGGTCCCGTCGCTGTTGCCAGCATCAAAGGTCCACGTCTGGTTCGTCGTGTTCGCGTTCTCCACGATGGAGGTCAAGGTCGGAACCATGCCTGGGTCGTAGAGGGTCGATACCTCCTTGCGTGAAAGCTTGCGACCGTAGATGCGGAAGTCGTCGAGCTCGCCATCAAACCTGCTGCTTGTAACAGAATGAGTCCCTATAAAATCTTTGGTAAACATAAGACGGTTACCATATTGATCCTTGTAATATTCGGTTACTGGGGCAATCTCCCATGAAGAGACCTTTTGGTCATCCAAATAAAAGTCCAATACTCCGTTACCAGCGTTCATGACCAAATGGTGCCATTGGTCGTCATCCACCCGCTTGGATTTCATATCCACCCACTGGTATCTCTGATGAGAGGCAATTTCAGAACTCATCGAGTTATACAAACTGAATGTCAATCTTCCATCTGTACCAATAAATATTTCTGTGCCTGCACCAGCAGTTGTCCATTTTCCTAAAATGGCTTGGTTTTCAAAATCAAAATCCCCTGACTTGAACCAAACAGAGTAAGCCAACCCCTTTATTTCCTCAGAAAGGTAGCCATCATTCAAATTGATGTTTGAATAGTTTCCAAGCTGGAAATCGAATGCATCATTCTGCACGCCGAACCTGTTCTCCACAAAAACGTCCGTACCTGACTTTACAAATCCTTGCTGCTCGCTTCCCAAATCCTCAACAGTTCCGTTCTCAAACGGGAAGTGCACCAAAAGCCCCTCATCCAAGTCCGCGTCGTAATCAAACGGCATCCAAGTATCATAAAAGAACCCATCCGATTCTACTTTATTGACTACCTCACCATCCATCTTGAGCACATACTCATAGTCCGCCGGATTGGTGTTGGTCTCAGGCAGGTTGTCCTTGGTGAGCTTGAGGTCGGCCTGAGCAGGCTGGGCTGGGCAGCCTTCGATTAACTTTTGATAGGCTGGCTCAATATACCTGATGGCATTGAGGCCACCGTTCACATCAGTTGAGGACTCAAAGTAGATGCGGCCTTCCGCATCCACATCCATAGAGGCGTTGGACTGTGAGCTGACATTAGCATCCCTCAACGGGCCGTCCTGGGTAGGATCCCCCGAACTGTTGACCAGCCAAGTAAGCTTGTCCTTATTAATATCATACTCTACAAGGCCCTGTCCCTTGGTACCGAGAATAAGACGGTTGCCAATCTTGGTGAAGGAGCCGCTGAAAGAGCCCACGCCTGCAAAGTCCTCGAAGTCGGTTTTGCTGATGATTTGGTTAATTGTGTTATTGCCACCTGGCCAATTGTCATTAAGTGGTAAATCAAAATATCTTATCCCCTCATGGTTAGAAAGCCATAATCGGTTATTCTCTTGGTCAAACTTCAGCTGCTGGTATACTTCATTTTCTCGACCATGCCTCACTAAGGCTGTACCATTTTCATTTGAGTAATTCTGGTTCTCAGGATCACTGTTCTCAGAAATAACTACAAGTATTTCAATAGAGCATACCTGGGTATGGACATATACCTTTTTATCCCCTCCAATTTCAATAGCTGTGATATAACGATAGTTAAATTGCGAAAAATTTCCATCAAGGGGCTTGGTGAGATGGACACTGGCTCCCTGTAACACTCCCACATCCATCATCATATAGACATTTCCATCAGCCTCTATGGAGACCATCTTCAGGTTTTCCCTGTAGATGTCATACTGAGCGAACACAATCCTTCCGTCACGCACGTCCATGGCCGACACGAACCAGTCTTGGTCCAAGGTGTAGACAACGGTCTCCATACCATCCTTTTTCTTGACGATCTCCTTGACGCCCGACACATTGTTCTGTGTAAAATAGACGCTCCCGTCGTTGTCCACGGCCACCCTTGAGAAGGTTGGGCTCATTGGGTAGTAATAGTCTCCCGTATGTGCCGTGGTGTGGTCGAGTGTTTTAAATGTCTTGAGCTCCTCGGGGAAGTATTCAATATTCACATTCCGATTTTTCTCAGTCTCCTTCTGCCTGAGGAGGTAGAAGTCCTCGTTGGAGTAGTTTTCGGTGAGAAACTCGTCATAGAGTGTTCCGTCGTTCATGATGCCCTCGACGGTCTCTCGGATGGTCTTGTCGAGCACGTTCTCACCGGTCACCGGATCGGTGAGCGGTCGCACGGTGCGCTTGATGACGTACTCCCCCGGATCGAGGGCGGTGAGCTCGCCATCGGTCTGGCTGTCGATGAGCGTGACATTCTGGGACGTCACGTCCGGGCAGGAGGCCCCGCCATCGAAGCCGGCCGGCTTGGCCAGCTCGTGGGTATATTCTTTGACCACCTCGCCTGTCTCGGCGCGGGTGACGGTGACCTCGATCTCGTACTCGCAGAAGGCGCAGGACGGGTCGATGATCGGGAAGGTCTTGGCGTCGATGGTGTAGTCGAGCCATACGGTGGCGTCGTTGCAGTCGACCGTGAAGGTCTCCTGGGCCACGCTCTCCATGGTGCCGATGTCGAAGGTACGTCCGCTGAGCACGTCCTTGACATCAAGGAAGTTGTCCATGCCGTGCTCATCGAGCCTTTCAAGGCCGTTGGACTGGCAGCCGTTCAGGGCAGTGGCCAGCACCTTGCCCGCGGCGTCAGTGTAGGTGATGTAGCCCATGCGGTTGGCGTCGAGGGTGGTGGTCACGAAGACCTCCTCAGCTGGGACATTGTCGCCCCAGATGCGCCTGAGCTCCTTGGAGTTCTCGGCGCGGGAGATCTGGTCGTAGGTGACCAGGCTCTCGTGGCCGCCTCCCAACTGGAAGTCCTTGCCCACGCTGGTGCCGTAGAGCGGAAGGCCCAGCGGGTCCTTCTTGCGCAGGCCGTAGGCGTAGGTGTAGCCCTCGGCGTCATCGACCATCGGTTCCAGGTCGTTCACATCGCTGTAATAGAAGCCGACGCCTTTCTTGTTGTTCACGTCGACCTCGATCTGCGAGCCGACCACGGGCGTGCCGTCGGCCAGCTGGCGGTCGAAGTCCTCGGTACCGAAATCACGCGGCTTGCCTGTGGTGGCGTCGACCACGTCGAAGAAGCGGTGATTGTAGCCGAATTTTTGTACGGACGACCCATCGGTGTTGAACAGCGGGGCGGCCATGGAGCGCACGGCACCGCCGCCCTCCTCGCTATAGGCCACCTCGGAGCACATCACGCCCACCGAGTTGGCAAGGCCCTGCACCTGGCGGACCTTGCCCAGGCCGTCGATATAGGTGATGGACTGGCTGGAGAAGCCATTCTCGAGGTAGGACACCTCGTAGACCCAGTTGATGTCATTGGTGTGCTGCTCGTCGTTGTCCAGGTAGTTCACGTCCACCTTGTAGAAGGAGCCCTGCGGGCTGACCTGGAACTTGCGCACCTCGGAGTAGGCCAGCTGCCCTGGCTGCTCCTCGACGGCCACGCGGTAGTAGTAGTTCCTGTAGGGCGCGTAGGCCGGAAGGGAGGCATCAAAGAGGTTGGCCGAACTGCCCGACGGGCTCAGCGCGGCGGCGTTGTCCCAGTCCGGGCGAATGCCCTCCGGGGTGTTCTTGGTCGGAGCCACCTGGAAGGTGGTCGTTCCCGACACCTGGCTCGTCCAGTAGACGTAGGCGTTCGGTCCGTCGAGCACGCCGTTCTCGGGGCCCGAGGTGAGTGTGATCGTATGGCCAGAGGCCGACTGCTCGGCCGTGAAATCGAAGAAGGTCTCCCTCTTGTCGTAGACCTTGATGAGGCTCAGCGGCGAGGTGTTGTGGCTGATGTCGGTGACAGTAGCCATCAGCGAGTGCCAGCAAGAGCTGCCCGAGTTCGTCGGCTTGATGAAGGTGTAGGACCAGTCGCCGTTGGCATCGGTCTTGACCAGCAGGTCTTTCGGGGCGACATACATGTCGGCGTTGTCCTGTCCGCCCGCCGAGATGAAGAGCTCCACGGTACAGTCGGCGCAATCGGAGGTTCCTGTCACAGTTCCCTCCCTGGTCTTGGTGTCGTAGTCCAGGTCGGCCGATGCGGCGATCGAAGGCAGGTTCACGCGCGGCGTGTTGGCGTTGTTCAGGTGGATGCCCGATCCGGACACGCCCGTCCCCCGAAGGATGGTCTGCGAGACCTCGATCTTTGAGGAGTTCACCAGGTTGACGGCCTTGCCCCCTGCGGAGCTCGACACATTGGACCTAAAGATGCTGCTGTGCTCGTTGACCGGAGGGGTACAGCCGTTCACCTCGATGCCGTCGCTGAGGTTGTTGTCACAGCTGGCCTGGTCGATAAAGAATTTGTCCACCTGTCCCAGGTAGATGCCGTCTGCACCATTTCCCGAATAATCTCCACCTAGAATCTCCACCTCGGTTGAGTTACTGATTTCTAGGCCCGACAGGGTGTTTCCTGTGAGGTTGTTGAACTGGAAGACCGAGCCGTCCTGCCCGGTGGCCTCAATACCCTTGGAGGCATTCTTAACCGTATTGTTCCTAACGAGCAGTAGGCTGTTGCCCCCGGAGATGGAGATGCCTGCGCCCGTGGCGCCGATTTTAATATTCTCTCCGTCGTAGCCGTCTGAATAATCCAATCCAACCTGGTTGTATTCCACGACCACGGTCTCCTTGTCGGTGATGTTGGAAAGGTCCAGCGATATGCCGTCGGCCGTGCCAGCCACCTTGTTGTCTTTGATGTAGAGGGACCCAGGCCATGAGTAGGCCTCGGAGAGTGTGACGGCGATGCCGTCGGCCGCTCCGCCAAGCTGGTGGAGGGTCTTGTCGAACACACCCTGGGAGACCTCGACGGTTTCCACGGCGTAGCCTATAGTGTTGTTGGCGACAGTCATGTAGGCGTCGCATCCGCCGCAGTCCTTCACGTCCACTTGGATTCCCCCGGAAACGGTGTTGCCGCTGATGTTGAAGCTGTTCAGGGCGTGGCCCATATAGATGGCCAGGGTTTGTGTGCCGGATACGGCATAGGCCTCGTCCAGGCCGATGAGGTTGCTCTGGATGTCTAGGCCAGTCGTGTAGTAGGTGACTGTGATTTGCTGTCCCGTCTCCGGGTCGATCTCCTCCTGGGTATAGGACTCCCGGTCGTGGTCGGTCTTCTCAAAATGGATGTCTGTGTCGGTATTCCCAAAGATGACGTTGTCCTTGATGGCCACCTTGCCCGGGTGGAAGGTGCCTGCAAGGTCCGATACGATGCCGTGCCCGCCGTTGTTGCGAATCTGGTTGTCCTTGATGAGGATATCAAAAGGCGAGCTGCCGTACTCGGCGAAGCGGATGCCGTCGCCAGAGGCGCTCCCCTCGAGTGTGGAGTTGACGACGGTGGCCTGCTGGCCCGAGATCTCGATGGCGGCGTCGGTAGAGGACTGTATGGTGAGCCTGTCGACGGTGCCCTGGTCGCCTTTGAGGCTGACGCCAACCTCGGCGCCTGTGACCGTGAGGTCCATCAAGGTGACGCCGTCGGCGTTGACGACGATGCCAGAGCCGGCAAGGCCCTGGAAGTCAATGTTTGGTATAAAGCTATTACCCGATTGCGCCCCTAAAATTTCGACCGGGTGGTCGAGCTGGATCGCCTGGGAGAGCGTGATGGTGGTGACGGCGGGATCGAAGACGATCTTGCTGACCGTCCCGCCGCCGCTGTTCACCAGGTCCACGGCGGCCTGCAGGGTGTTTGCCCCAGAGGCCAGCGATGAGCTCACGGTGTACTGCCCTTGGGCGTCAGGGTTCTGCGCCCAGGCCATCGGCGTGGCGAGCAGAGATACTAAAAGAGTGAAAAAGAATGTATTACGAATCCGCATTATCGTAAACTATTTATCGGATAAAGTCTTTTGCTTGGCTTGGGCGATCTTATCGATGCTCCTTTGGGAAGTTGGCGTACCTGAAGTCGAACACCTTGTAGCCCATGAACTCGGTCTGTTCCTCCTCGGGGAAGGTGAAGCTGTAGTCATGCCTTTTCGGGGCGGGGCCTATTTTCTTCACCAGGTAGGAGGTGTACATCTGACCGTCGTACTCGGCGAAGAGGACCAGCTTGAGGTCCGACTTGCGCACATAGTAGTAGACGTGGGTGGCCTCCCCCTCGAAGGTCATGTCCGAGCGCACCACGTGGCAGAGGTCGCCCGCCACCACTTTCTCCCCTTCGAGCTTGATGGCATCATCGGGCATGGACTGCTCGAGGAACTGCATAAAGGCTTGGCGGAGGGTGTCGGTCTGGTGCACCTCATAGTGGACAGAGTCGACGATCACCATGCGCTCTAGCTCGTTGACCACCAGGTAGATCTCCCCGTTGGAGATGCCCTGCATGAAGCCGGCCTTCACGTCAAACTTGTCCCCCTGGCAGATCACGTGGCCATCGTTGAGCACTTGTCCAGCAGGAGCAGAGAACAGCTGCTCGGGACTCGACAGGCCGTAGGCAATTTTATGGAAGTACATGGCGAACCCCTTCTCTAGGTCGAGGTCCTTGAAGGCCCCCCCGATCACCTCTGTGCCCGTGGGTGGCTGTGCCCATGCCCCCAAGGAGGTCAGGGCGAATACCAGTTGTAAGAGCGCTCTTCTCATGGCTTACTGCTTCTGCTCGTTGTACTTGTACTGCTTGAGAACCGTTTGGCCGATACCGTCCACCTCGGACTCTACCTGCACCAGCCTTCCCCGCTCGTCATAGGTGTAGCGTGTGGCGAAGTGGTCATCGTCCAATGTGGCCAGCACCCTGCCGAAGGTATGCTCGTAGATTGTCGAGGTCATCACCGAATGATATGGGGCCACCTTGATGTCATCATAAAGGCTGGTGTTGCTGTTCGAGGCGTTCACCACCTTCACACGCAGGGAGCTTCCCTGCTCCATGTAGGCCTTGTCAACGTCTACCCGAAGCAGCGACCAGTCTCCCGCCGTTGCGTATGGCTGGGACTTGTTTGCGGACACTGTCTGCAGTACGTTTCCGCTCCCGTCCAACACTTCAGCCTTCAATGTGGTCTCCTCCGAGCTGGAGGCATGTACCCATACCATGGCCTTGTATTTTCTGTCGAACTGTGAGTCCTCCTTGACCAGGTTCTGCCCTTGCTCCATGGCCGTGCGGTCCAAGCTCACTACGGTGCCTTCCTCGAGCGGCTCGAGCTTAAAGGCGTACTTACCTGCGTGCACGTCAGGGACGCAGTCCATGATCGGCACGCCGTAGCTGATGGACGGCACACAACCGGAATACTGTTCGTCAACGCTCTCGGGATCCAGCTCAACCACCCTGTAGCTGTTGTCCAAGATCTCTATGGTGAACTCGTCAAACTCCTCGTCGCTGAAGAAGACCTTGCGGTCCGTCTCCGAGGCGTCGATCGAGAAGAAGCCCTTGAAGTAGTCCCCTGCACTCGACACCATCTCAAGCTTTCTGTTGGCGTTCTCGCTGATGAAGAGCGTTCTTCTAAGACCTGTCGCCTTGTCCCTGACTCTGAGCAGGGCGAACGGCGTGTTGGGGGATATTGATGAGGAAGGGAGCGTGATGTACAGCATCAGGCTATTCTTCTGGTCGACGACCTGTGCGTAGCTGATCGTCCTGGTCTCATACTGGCAGCCTGGGGTTACGATCTTGGCGGACCCCAGGACAACGCTCTTGTCGTCCAAGAGGACCTTGGTATTATCTACCGCGTCCACATAGCTGTTTTCCCCGCTCTCGAAGGCGGTAGCCGACTCGCGGGCGTTCACCATGGAGGTCACGTTATAGTTGTAGTTGTAGCCCAGACGGCTGGCCGCGTACTTGTTCAGGATGTCCTTCACCTCGAGGCCGGTACCATCAACGTCGTAGAGCGTCACCTGGCTGACCTGCTCCCAACGGTAGTCGGACAAGTCGTCCGTGTAGTTGCCGTTCAGGTAGGTGCCATCGGCGTCCAGGTCGGTCTTGTACACATAAGAGCGGTTCGGGCGGTACACCTTGTTCGGACGTTCAAAGTGGAGCGCCGTATTTGAAGAGCCGTCATAGGCCGCAGCCAGCGAGGTGCCGCTGTGGCTCTTATAAGTGTATCGGAACTGGCCGTTGCCGTCGTATTCCTTGATTGGCAAGTAGCTATCTTTTAGGGCGTATTCGCCCTGGGAGAGCTCTGACCAGTACCCCTGGCTCACACCAAGCAGGTTGTCGTCGTCCTTGCTCCCGAGGTACTGCTTGGCCAGGATAGTTGGCCCGAGGATGTTTTTGCCATTCACGCCCAAGTCGGCGTGCTTCCAATAGGCCGGTACGGAGGTGTTGATGATCTTGTCTCCGTTCTCGTTCTCGCCCTCGCTCTCCAATACGGCACCCGTATAGAAGTCGAAGGACTTGTTCTCAGCCTCCTTGGATTCCGAGCGGTAGGTCGACTTGACCGATTTGAGGATCGGTGGTAGGTAGACCTCCCGCTGGTCGATGTAATGGAACCTGCGGCGCGTGGTGCCCAGGATCACGATGCTTGCGATGCGGTGGACATTGTCGTGGGTGGTCATGTAGGACTCGCCCCAGCTCTGCTCCACCATGCCTGGCCAGTCCTTTTTGACCTCCTGGCCGTTTTTCCAGTCAGAAGGGTTGGGTTTGAGCGTCGGGATCTTGCCGAAATCATCCTCTGGGTGGAAGTAGGAGTACTCGCTAGAGGAGACCACCTCGCGTACCCCCGAGGAGTTCTCGGCACCGAGCTGTCGGACCGACTTGAGCTTTCCATACATATCCGAGACGTCCCTGTAAGCGTAAGACTTGGCGAAGTTGTAGTCGCGGCGGTTCCAGCGGAGCGTCACAGCCGTGAACATGAGGAACGGGATCTTTACCTTGCCGACGAACGGGATCTTCACCTTGATCTTGACCCAGGAGAAAAGTCCTGGGACGATGGTAAACGATCCGTTCACCTTGTCGACCTGGGCGCTCTCGTGCTTGAAGTTGCCCTCATAGGATAGGTCGTACTGCGTATTGTCGTAGGCCTTGTTAAACTTCGTGCCCGGGGTGAAGAACTGGTACTCGGTCATTCCCTTCTCACGGGAATTGACCCCTTGGCTGTAGTCGAGGGCGACAGTGGTCCTCGCATTGAAGATAGCAGGTGCGGAGGCGAACCCATTGCCCAGCCTACGGCTTGCATTGGTCACGATATCGATGCCCGCGCCGGGCTCGATGGTAGCCACCCCTGAGGATACCGTCCTCCCTTTCGGGTTAATGGAAAGGTCTTCCCGGTCATAGGCGTATACCGTGGAGTACTCGTTGACGTCTTTTCCCGCAAGGTATTCCTGGTCAGGACCCTGCTCCGAGGTCGTAGCGTACTGGAAGTTGTCCCGGTAGGTCATCTTGCGCACGCGGTAGCCTGTATACTTTTCCTTGTCGATGCGAGTGCGCACGAAGGAAAGGTGGGGCAGCATCTCCTTGCCAATCTCCCCGAGCTTGGAGCACGACTCGTACTCCCCCATATAGTTGTTGTCGCTCACGAAGGTCCGCTTGAAGTTGGCAGCCATCTCCTTAACCAGGTCGAGGCCGAACTGGGTCCGTTTGGCATCGTCGATGTCGTTGACGTTGTCGTCGAGCTCATCGCCGCAGTAGTCGCTGACAACCAGGTCCATGAGCGCCTTCATATAGGGCGATTCACTCATGATGAAGGTCTTGAGCTTTTGTTTGAAGGGTGTTGTCCCGTCGGCCTTCTGCACCTCGGCAAGGGCGAAATAGCGGCCCTGCTCCTCAAAGGCAGCTCCGTATATTCCCTTGAAGGTCACCGTGTCGGCAACCACCTGGATGTCCCGGTGGCCCTTTCTTGCGGTGCCCTGGTAAAAGGCGATCGTGCCCACCAGCGGCTTATCCTTCTCCAGGAGCTTGTAGCCCTCGAAGCTAAAGCCTGAAAGCAGGTCCTGCGCGCAGCTGCCACCCTCGGGGCAGCGGTTGCCCACAAGCTCGGTAATCTCCACCTTGAGCCTGGCCTTAGAGTCGTCGCCAGCGACATACTCGATGGCCTCGATGTGGCGCGCCACGTAAGGAACCTTGTCCTCGACATAGGAGTAGCTACGCGCCTCGTAGTCGACCTCGACCTCTCCGCCAGATGGCAGGCCTACGCGCTTGAGCAGGTAGACCCCAGCGTTCTGGTCGGCCATAGTCTTGCTCAGCTCCGTGTAGTGTTGGTACACGTCATATTCCTCCGTCTGGCCACTTTGGCCAGAAGAGAAGTTATAGATTCCCGTTTGGGTGACCGTCTTCTTGGCGTTCTTGGAGTAGTTACCCCAGTAGTCCACGCACTTCGGGTCGTAGGATGGGTTGTAATCGTTGCCCTGCTCATCGAACGTGTAGGTGAAGTCATAGGGTGGCAGGGCTGCTGAGCTCTGCGACCCATCCGAGCCGTAGGCATAGGTGAAGTTCTGAATCCTGCGGAGCGTTAGCTTGCCCGTTCCGGCATCCTCTGCGCTCGGGGCGTAGTGGTATGGCAGGGCGCTCTTCTTGATCAGGGCCGAACCCTTGCGCTCCAGCTCCTTCTGGTAGCTGTTCGGAACGTCCGGACAGATGGAGTAGTCGTAAAAGAACTTCGTTGAACGGATCTTTCGGCCCTTGGACTGAGAGATTGGGCGGTAGGCAGAGTTATTCGCCTGATAGTGTTTCTTGTAGACGGCGACCTCCGTGGCTGCGTACTGGTACTCCTCCCCTGTCAGGTCGGCCTGCCACGTCGAGGCGTGCTCGCTTTTCTGTTTTGTGATCTTGTTTACCGGGTGGCCGTTGCCAAACCCTGCGGCGCTCCTAGCATCCAGGCGCGTGTGGTAGGTATACTCACTTACATGGGTCGAGGATTCCACCTGGTGGAGGTAATAAATCTCCTTGGTGCCAGAGCGTACCGTGTACATGTCATCACGGAAGTTTAGTGGGGCGCCCTCATGGTGCTCCATCCCTTCGAACGGGGTACGCCAGCGGTAGTCATCCTCGGCCTTCACGTACTTGAACTTCACCCAATAACCGATGTCACCGTCACTCGGGCCGGGAACGTCATCAAAGTCGATGTAGTCGGGCCCTACGACAGCCGTTAGATTCCAGGCGTAGGGGTATACAAAGTTTTTCTCCTCGGAGCGCTTCAGGAAGACCTGCTTCTCTTTATTCGTCGAATAGTAGTCGCCATTGCGCCAGTATGGAGGATTCTTGCCCTTGCCCTTCAGGGACAGGGAGCGTGACTCCTTGGCGAACACCGGAAGGTTGAACACGTATTTCATACCCGAGGCAGTCACCATCGATATGCCACCAATCTGGTCGGACACCTCGGGGTGGGCATCAGTCATAGCCTGCAGCGCAGAAAGACTGTTCATCGGAGACAGATGGTCGTTCATGCGGTGGACACCGTTCTTTGTGATGCCCGACTTGTCGACCTTCACGTGTGTGAAGTAGTTGTCAAGGTCTGCACCTGAAAGGTTGTCTCCTTTGGTGAAATAGTCCTCTCCAGCTGCCGCCGACAGGATGTCGCCGACCTTGTCGTAGGTGATCTGGCTGCTGGCCTGCAGGCTGCCCACAGGCTCCTGTTGGCCGAAGGCTTCCTGGGAGGATGGCTTATAGACTGGAATCCTGTTCTCCAGGGCGAAAAGCTTCAGTTTGACCTTGTTGCCGCTTTGCGTGATTTCCTGGAGGCTGACCGGGTTGGGGGCCAGGCTTCCCTTGTTAGAGGTGATGCGGTAGCTGCCGCCCATGTCGCCTCTGAGCTTGAATTCTGGAGAGATGTCTTGACTGAACCTGGTCTCGGACGTGTTCAGGTTCTCAATTGTTCCCTTATCAAAGTAGTCGTCGAGTACATTGTATTCCTTATCGAACAGCCCCCTGCCAGCATTAATGCCTGTAGCGTTCCTTAGGAGCTCGATAAGGTTGAGCTCCTTTTTGAAGACTGCCTTCTCAGCCTTGTCCCAGGACTCCACCCTGCGGCGATCATATTTTGACATCAAGGCCGAGACGTCCTTCTGGTTGGAATAGGACTCTTGCCTGGACACTACCCCGTGTTTGGGCAGTTGGAGACTCATCGTCCCTCCGACCCCGCCAGCGGAAATATTGAAGTGGTCCTTCTGTAGGAAGGAAGGATTGAGCCTGTGTCTAAGCGTGTCGGACCAGCTATCCTCACGCTCTACGTAAAAGTCGGCCATATGGGCCGCTTGTGAGCGGTCATAGCCTTTTAGGTGCATCATTCCGAAGACCGTATAGTCCTGGTTTTCATTGAACATCTCGAACCGCGAGTAGCTGCCCGTTACGCTAAGGCTCATCGGTTGGGGAACCGGAATGGGGATGGTTAGACTGAATGACGAGGCATAACTGTTGGGAATGGTCTTGGCAAGGTCCTCATCAGTGACCTTGATAAAGTTAGCAGTTGATGTTACGCCGACACCACCTGGAAGACCGACGCCACCCGAGACGAACGCCCCGTGCTGGCCGGAAATCAGGCTTCCGCCGTATCCTACACCCCATGAGAGAGCGCCGTCATTATAGCTCTCGCCAATGCTGACGCTGTAGCCGATGTCGCCGACAGCCTTTCTCTGGCGTGAGTCGAACACGACTCCCGCGCCAAGGCCAACACCCGATTCACTCAAACCCGACTTCTCCAGAATGCTCGTAACCCTATCCTCGTCGCCGCCATTGCCAAGGCCAAGGCCGACACCGAAGCTTATACTCCCGTAGGCACCAGAATAGTTGTCATAACCCAGCGTCAGGCCTATACTGGCCCCTACGCCTACTGCCAACCCTTCTAGCACGCCGCCCAAGGGCAGGCCTGCGCCTATACCTAGGGTGGCACCAAGGTCGCCCGACTGCCTCACTTGGTTGTCGTTCCTGTATTTCAGGCCTCCGCCGTTCAAATCGTCAGGCAAGCCGACAAGCCCCCGGGTGATTGCACCTGAATAGGAATTGCCGTTGAAGCCGAAGGCGCTCGCCTCAGCCTCCATGCCCATTCCCGGGCGATAGCCGTAGCCCAGCGGGTACTGCGGAACAGAGGCGATCGGAACCGTGTAGTTGAAGGCGCCCGAGGCGATGTTCACGTTGTCCGTCGCTCCCGGGGACTGGTAGCCCGACACCTCTATTTGGGTGGGCCCGCCCGTCAGCGCGTAGGACACCGTTGGAAAGAAAATCTGGTTGGCTACGGACACCAAGGTGAACGCCGCCAAAAAGCGTAGCAAAAAGCGATTCCTGTACATCCCCATCTTATCGCAACTCTTTTATCTCTGGTAATTCTTTTGTCAATTCTTTTGCTTCGTAGCTGAAGCGCACCCTGCCCGGCGTGCCGGTAAAGGGAAAGGTGTTCACGTAAATGTCGGGGGTTTCATCCTCCAAAAGGCTTTTGGGAAACAGCAGCAGCATGCGGACATCCGGGCTCATCCCGTAGGTCCGCTCGTACTGGTTGGCCATCAGGCGCACCGTGTCCCCCCTGTCTGTCAGGCCATAGGCGTGGCTGGCCATACCCGTCTCGAGCATGGTCATCCGGCGGACATAGTCATGAAGACCGTTGGAACCTGACTGCAGCAAATCCCTGCCGTCCTTGGCCGACACCCGCAGCTCGAAATAGAGGGCTGTATTGTAGCCCCTGCCTACCGAGTCCGCCCAACCCTTGGGAAAACTTGTCTTTTTCGACCGCAGCGCCTCCCTGGCCACCATCGCCTCCTTGGGAAGGTAATGGCAGGTATAGTGGTAGCCCCCCTCTTCCACGACCGACCTAAGCCCCTCGTCACTGGCGACCTGCGCCAGAAGCTCGGAGGCCGTCACACGGTCCCTGCAGGAGGCCAGTAGGAGCAGCACAGCACCGAAAGCTAGCAAGGACAGAAGCTTATTTGCTCTTCGACCCCTCATATTCCCTGTTCAGCCCCTCAAGGATCTTGTCGGTCAAGTCATTCTCCTCATTGGCGTGCAAGATGCTACCGTCAGAGGTCGTGCCGAGCACATAGCCGTAGCCATGCTCCTCGGCGTATTTTTTGATGTAGGCGTTGATCTTGCCTACCGCCTTGGACGTCATCTCGGCCTGCTTGGCCTGCAGCTCCCGCTCGGCCTGCTGACTGTACTTGACAAAGTTGTTCTCGGCGATGCTGATGTCGCGGACAAGCTCGGCGCTGGCCTCCCCGGATACCGCCTGCTCCTGGTCCTTCAGGCGGCGGTAGCGTGCCTGGAGCGTATCCACGTTCGCCTGGACCACCTTGCGCTCCTGCTCGAACTCCTCGTTGAGCGCCTGCATGTAAGTGTAGTCTGCCACCACCTTGCCGTTGCGCACGTAACCGATCTTGTCCTCCAATACCGAGGAGTAAAGCCATAGGCCGCCCGCAACCACGCCAAGCGATACCGCAAGGCTGACCAATACTGTCTTCAACATATTATCTGAATTTCTTTTTTCCCGCAGTCCGATTCTCCTCTATCAATCAAAAGTGATCTTGCTCACCGAGCCGTTGCCGCTGATTTGGTTGTTCTCTACTGTTCCCGTAGAGCCCTCTACCTTCAGACCCTCTGAGCTGTTGTTGATAATCTCGTTGTCAGTCACCGTACCCGTCGAGGTTGTCGAGTTTACATATACCCCGATAGCGTTGCCCCCAACAAGGTTGCCCGATAGCGTGCAGCCTGGAGCCGTGCAGTAAATCCCGTAGGAACCGCCTGCAAAATCACCGGACGGCGTGATCCCAATCACGTTGTCCGAGACCGTCACTCCGCCCTCGTCGGAATTTAGCTCGATACCATAGCCATTGGACGGATAACCGCACACATAGTTTTCGGAGACCTCAAGGCCAACGATGTCTACACCCGTAGCAGTCGAATTCACATAAACCGCCTTTTCAAGAAAAGGAGCGGCCGTCTGGCCATTCGCGGCAACGCCGAAATAGTTGCCCTGGATCTTGGAGTCCGTAGATGTGTTCAGCACGTAAACACCCTGCTTGAGCCCGCCAATGACGTTGCCATCACCTGGATTGGGGCCGCCTACCGTAGTCTCAAAATCATTATAAAGCGTAATGCCAATACCTGCTAATGCTGTATCCAGAACTGTAGTCCCATCTGAGGAAAGGCCTATCGTATTACCTTGCACCAAAGTTGGTGTGGTTGTATGCTCCACCCGGATGCCTTCTGTATCAATCCCACCTATCAGATTGCCTTTAATCAGTTTGGTTCCTCCACCGCGTACAACAATGCTGCGGTTGGTGTTTTCCAAAGGAATTGTACCTGAAACGTCCGTTCCGATGTAATTGCCGATGACCTGATAGTCAACATCTGTATCCATTTCGAGATAAACAGCCTTCACATTGCCCGAAATGATATTTCGCGCTTCCACTGACTCTCCTCCAATAGTTACCTTACCCGTACCGTCAGTTGAGATTCCAGAACTTCCATTCCCTAAAACTTCTGTTCCGTTACTCTTCAAGCCAATCAGGTTACCCTGAATATTGATGGTATCAAGGAGATCATTAAGGTCAATACCAGCAGCATCATTGCCCGAAATCAGATTATTCTTGATGGTTGTATTGGAGTTGTTGGACACCAAGTTCACTCCAATGTTATTACCAAAAGCAACGGAACCAGTGATGTCCGTACCGATGTAGTTTCCTTCAATGGTAACACTATCAGTATTGGTCATGTAAATTCCGCTGGAAAAACTGGAAATAATGTTGCGGTCCTCTGTATTTTCTCCACCTATTGTCACATTAGATAATGCGGAGCCAGATGTTCCTGAAAGCTGAATAGCTTTGCTAGCCCCACTTACTACAACAGGAGTAGAACCTGTAATATCTGTACCGAATCTATTACCCTTAATTTCAGAATCTTGGGCTGTAGAACTCAAGTTTATACCTACTGAAGAGGAAACCACAGTGTTATTCTTAATCGTAGCATCTGGCGTTTGCAAACTTATGCCTGTGGTTGAGGGCATAGGATCCATACCATTTGGTGCCAAACCAATTAAATTGTCTTCAATCGACAAATTCTTAACTCCAGAAAAAGTCCAAATACCCCTTGAACAATTGGCAACAACATTACTCTTAATATTCACTGTGTCAGGTGAATAATAAAGAAACATACCGTTTGTCAAACCTGAGAGTACTTCACTATTTGGCCCAACACCGAAATAATTTCCTTGAACAGTATTGTTAACCGTATTAATGCCTGTATAGATACCGTAGCTATGACCACCAAAATAATTTCGGTCCTCTTCATTAGGACCTCCAATTGTAACCTCTGAACCTAAATAAACACCTGTTTGCTGGCTACCTAATGATGTTGTCCCTGCTATGTTTGTCCCAAATTTACACCCCTTGATAATCAAATTACCTCCACGTATCCCTCTACTGGTGTTATCAGAAACCACACAGTCTTCAATACTCATATTGGAACCAAAAATACCTGTTGAATTACCTTCTGGAGTATCATCCCTTTTAATCCCAACAAAAGAGTTTTTAATGGTAACATCAATACCATCATTTCTTACCCCATAAGTAGTATTTCCATAAGCAGCACAATTGTCAATAACCACATCTGCAGCACTGGAGTAAATACCGTTATCAAACCCAGTAACATCAATGTTATTAATCTCAGCTCCCTCTTGATATACTGGCAACCCATAAGTTATCCCAGCATCTTGACCATCAATAATTATTTCCTGACTACCAGTACCCACCCCACTTAAAGATTGACTCTTACCATCAATATCTACCTTATGTCCATTGGTGTTATTGATATTTGGCAGCTGTGATGAAACATTAATCACATAAGGGCCTGCTCCTGAAATGGCAAAATTAACATCCACTTCATGTAAGGCGCTATTCGCATAATTGATAGCATATCTCAGCGAACCGGGATTATTGTCATCATTCGTATTAATTACCGAACAGACATCTTGACTAGGGAATGAATTAGTATACAACTGACCTACCTCCTGAGGACTTAGTACTCTATTAAATAAATACAAGTCATCCATTGCTCCTCTGAAAAAACGTGTTGGGGTATACCCAGCATCATTATTTGCAAAAGCGCCTAATCGGAAAGGGAATGGAGAATCATAATCTATATTCTCATGAGCGCTAATATCAACCTGTTGATGAAGGACATTGTCTATATACATTGTCAACATCCCATCCCTATCCATCGTTACACAGAGGTGGTGCCATTGACTGTCACTCATGTCAGTCAATTTTGCCGCATAGGGATTTCCTGTGGGTGGATCATACATCGCACTTCGTAATGTCCCGTTGGTTAACATATAAGAGTAATATGTCTGATCATCTGAGGACATTCGGTGTTTCGAAATAATCACAGGGTTTGTGCCCCCAGTGCCGTTGAACCAAATGGAATAGGAGAAATCACCATAACGCATATCAAACTTATCACCCCAGTCAATATAGTTTTGAGAATAGTCATTGAAATTCATTGCTCCCCCTGAACGACCAAACCGGTCTGTAGTAGGAGTCGTCCCATTCATCGTACCATGATTAAGATGACCACTATGGTCATGAGCATCTCCATCCAATGGGAAAAACGCAATTGGATTAGTGAACTGAAATGAGTTAGAATACAACTGTCCTACCTCTTGAGTACTTAAGACTCTATCAAATAAATACAAGTCATCCATTGCTCCTCTGAAAAAACGCGTTGGGGTATAACCAGCGTCATTACTAGCAAAGGCACCTAATCGAAAAGGGAATGGAGAATCATAATCTACATCCTTGTGTGAACTAATATCGACTTGCTGATAAAGAGCATTATCGATATACATACTCATCATACCATCTCGATCTATCGTTACACAGAGGTGATGCCATAGGTTATCACTCATATCTGTAGTTGTCACGATAGAAGGCTTACTAATTGAAGGATCGTAAATCGTACTATAGAGTGTTCCATTAGTTAACATATAAGAGTTATATGTCTGGTCATCTGAAGACAGCCGATGTTTTGCAATTATCGTTGGGTTTGTCCCTCCTGTACAATTGAACCAAATGGAATAGGAAAAATCCCCATTGCGCATATCAAACTTATCACCCCAGTCGATATAGTTTTGAGAATAGTCATTGAAATTCATCGCTCCTCCTGAACGACCAAATCGGTCTGTAGTAGGAGTCGTACCATTCATTGTACCATGATTAAGATGACCACTATAATCCTGTGCATCACCATTCAATGGAAAAAAAGCAATTGGGTCAATTGATTGCCCAAAAACATTATAGAAAGAAAAAAATGTTACGAGAAGCAACAAAACATTTCTTCCATCTAGAAATTCATTAAATCGCATCATTTTTATCAACGCCTACTCTAATTGTATCAACACCTAAAAAACCCGTTAACTATGCAGTTAAAGTGATATAGGTAGTACTGACTTATTCCTCAGTACTCTATCAATATTTTCAATGAAAGAATAAACATTACTTGCAGTGAAAACATAAAGCATGAGAATAATCATACAAAGATAATCTACTTACGTAAGTCTTAAAAGCTTATATGACGTTTTTGTGGAGGTGAGTAGTTTTTTTTACAAAAAAAGACAATTATATAACACGTAAATAGAAGATCGCATAAATCTATAGTTTTTAAAAAAATCTGTTGACAACTCTTAGGTATGGTCTAAAAATTCACTTTTGATTTTCTAATGTAATGTTTCGTGTTGGCAACACGACAAAATCTCATTTGAAGCAGTTTTCTACTTAAAACCACCGAGAAGACTCCTTTTGCATGACTTTCCAACGATCTATAAAATTCATAACGAGTATCCAGCACACCAGGACTTGATAAATAGAATTAGGAAGAGCCTTGGGGTTAGCTAAGGCTTTAAACGCCTGAAACAATAAAGTATCATCCCTTAATTCTTTAAAGAATCATGTTTTTCATAAAAAATAAGTAGCTATTTTTAGTCTTAAGGGTATACCAAAAGTATAACACTCTTTTCCTACCTTTGAATAAACACTTTATTCTTCCATGGCCCGAAAACAAACGGCTTTCCGTCTTAAGGAGGAGATTGTAGAGGAGTTGAAGAAGCTTGCCGAACAGGATAATCGTAGCCTTAACAATTATGTGGAGGTACTGTTAGAAACACATCTGGAAGAGCAAGCCAAGAAAAAGACGGAATCTAAAAATGACTGACTCAATGGCGAAGGTTATCGCAATTGCAAATCACAAAGGTGGTGTTGCCAAGACAGCAACCACCCATAATCTAGGAGCAGCTTTGGCTTCCTTAGGTAAACGAGTTTTGATGGTTGACCTTGATGCTCAAGGTAACTTATCGCAGAACACAGGTTTTGAGGAGACTGACCAATCTTTGGCAACGGCCTTGGAGGGCGGAGAGCTTCCTGTATTTAATATCCGAGAGAACCTTGATATTGTCCCATCCGATTTGGAGTTGGACTATGCGGATGAGCATTTGCGGAATGCGGGTGTTACAGGGTACCGTAAGCTTGGTCAGGTGTTGGAGTCACAAAAGGATAATTACGATTTTGTTCTCTTGGACTGCCCTCCCAGTGTGAAAGGGATGATTGTCTCTAATGCTTTGATTGCTTCTGATTCAGTTTTGGTTCCTGTTGTTCCAGAGAAAGGTGCCATTAAGGGATTGGCTGGAATCTTCCGATTGATGGAAGATTGTGTTCAGTTGAATGATAAGCTCACTATCGAAGGGATTGTGTTTACTCGCGTGAAGGGAAATACTGCCTTGCATAATTTTTATACTGAGCAAATCAAGGAGGAATACGGCGAGGTGAAGATTTTTAATACCAGTATTAGGGAGTCCATTTCTGTTTCGGAAGCTGGCACCATGGATATGGATATTTTCCAGCATAGCCCTAAATCAAATGGTGCAGAAGACCATTTGGCTTTAGCAAAGGAAATTTTGAAGAACACAAGCGATAATTGATTATGGCCAAGAAGAACATTTTCAAAAGCTCGGGTTCACTTAAGAAGACCGGTGCTGGTCTTGATATTGAAAAGGCCATTCGGGATAATATTACCATTATTCCTGAATTGCGGGATTTGATTCCTCCCTTAGCCCAAGAGGAATTTGGTCAATTGGAGCAGAACATTCTTGAAGACCCAAAAGGTATTCGGGAGCCTATTTTGATTTGGGAATTTGAGCCTGGCAAGTATGCGATTGTGGATGGGCACAACAGGTATTCTGTCGCTCAGAAAAATAATCTGCAATTCCCGTTTTCCAAGGTCAGCTTCTCCGACATGGAGGAGGCCAAGGATTGGATGATTTTCAATCAACTTGGTCGAAGAAACCTCTCGCCTATGCAGGCTTCGTATTTGCGTGGCTTGCTGTATAATACCGTCAAACAGGAGCATGGAGGGGATCGCAAATCAAGAGCTCAAAATGAGCCCTTGAAAGATGAGCAACCTGAAGGCGATGGGTCAAGAGCTCAAAATGAGCTCTTGAAAAGTAGCTCTTCCAAGTCTGTAAAGGAGATTGCTGAAGAAACGAAGGTGAGCCCGGCGACCATCAAGAGGGATGGGAATTTTGCCAAAGGACTGGAGAAAATAGGGAAGGCTAACCCTGAAGTGAAGGCTGAGATTTTGGCTGGAAACACCAAGATCAAGAAGAGTGATATTGAAGCCTTAGCCAGCATAGAACTTCCCAATAAACTTGGAAGCATTGAAGAGCTGGAAAAGGCCTTAGGTCAACGAGAAATTAAGGTGCAGCAGCCCTCTAAAAAGGATACTGTTATTTCGTTGAAAAAAGCATGGCACTCATCATTCACAAACCGTAAAGACGCCCACAAAGTTTTCTCCTCAGTTTCTTTACCAGATTCACCGCAAGGTGAGGCTGTGTTAGGTACAGTAGACCAGGTTTACTATTTGCGGGCTAATCGAAAAAAAGGAGAGCCAAGTGTGTTAATCGGGGTTCAGCACATCAAAGATGCCAACGAATTAAAAGAGCGATTATCCTTGGTCGGTCTCAGAAAATACTTTGACTACTTTCTGTTTTTAGCACCAGAGAAGAGTGCTAAGGAAGTGGAAGAGTTTTGGGGTCAGGAAAGTTTGAAAGGAGTTGGGTTTCTTACAGCTAATAAAGAGCGTGAAGCTCATATTAATGTAATGCCAGATAAAAATGAGTGGAAGGAGTGGAGGCGTAGGGTTCTTTTGGAAGAAATGCTTTGACCGAGATAACAATTGGTTTTTTGCATTATGAGATGGGTTTTTTTAGCCCATCTTTTTTTGTGTTTAATAAGTGTAAGTTTTTCTATCTATTTGGGCTGTTTTTGTTATATGATGATTGTGTTGTTAAAACTGGATAATTGTATTTGGGGAAACGAAATGTAATAAATACATGAAAAAGTGATTTTTTTAATCGCAAAAAAACCTCTTCAGGAGTTTTGACTAATATCAGGGTGATATTAATAAGTGTAATAAATTAGGTGTATTGGTATTTGTAGAGTATTAGCGGTTAGTCTTTGTTGGTAAAAGGTTTGAAATCTTACGTGTACGGTCTAATTTTGCAGCTTCATTTGTCTGAGGAAATTGATAATGAAGCGTAAAAACTTACTTCTTTCAGTTCTATACTTTTTAACTCTATCTGTTGCCTTTTCACAGGGCAATGAGGCCTACTGGAGTTTTGATGGCAATGCCAATGATATGTCTGGCAACGGGTATAATGGCACTGTAACCGGAGCTACCTTGGTAGCGGACCGCCATGGTAATCCCAATAGTGCGTATTCCTTTGATGGCAATGATCAAATAGCACTTGGCGATGTGTTGGATATGGGGACAGAAGACAGATCTGTGGCCCTATGGTTTCGTGTAGATGGAAGTCTGGGCCCATTATATGCAATTCTGAATAAGACAGCATACATTACGACAAACCCAAATAGAATTTATCTCTATGTCAACGGAGGAGGTGAGTTAGTCGGAGGCTTAGATTACAATCAAGGTTCGAAGAGTGCAAGGAGCTACGTGTCTGTAGTGGATGGTGCTTGGCATTTCGCCTGTGTAACATACGACAGGGATGGGATGTTGAAGCTATTTTTAGATGGAGTGAAATTAGATGAGGTAGATATAAGTGACTCCGATGGATATAATATGGACTCTACCTATCCTTTGCAAATAGGTGAATATACTGGAAATGGGCAGTTGTATTTCGATGGAGCTATTGATGATATCCGTGTTTGTGATTACGTTCTCACCGAAGCCTCTGTAAGCTCCCTCTATTCTGGAGATTCAAACTCTTATTTGGTAACCACAACCTATGATGATGGTTATGGTTCCTTGCGTAGGGCTATTACCAATGCAAATGCTGCAACAGCTGATGCGACTGTTTCTTTTTCTATTCCAGGGGAGGGGTCATATTTCATTAACCCAACCACTCAACTGCCAACTGTTAAGAATGCTAATAATTTTCAAATTACTATTGATGGTTCCACTCAAGCTATAAGTGGGGTAGGAAGTGGTAGTCAGAGTATCGTTATCGATGGTAGTAACAATACTATAAATTATGGTCTGTATATCGATCAAAGGGGAGCAAAGATAAAAGGCCTCGACATCACTGGTTTTGATGATGCTCTTTACCTCAGAGATTTGTATAACACTGAAAACACAGAGGGGACTCTTGTTGAAAACTGTGCCATTTATGGAAATACAGGTATGGGTGTTCACAACTCAACTGGTAAGGATGTAAACATTAAAAACTGCTTCCTTGGTATTCGAAGGGATGATGTTGTGGATGGTAATGGAAATGGTGTGTTTGGTTCTAATCTCTTGATTGAAAATTGTGTGATTACCGGAAATGCCAATAAAGGTGTAAGAGGAGGAAACATGATTATTAGAGGTTGTAAGTTTGGGACAAACATTGCTGGAACAGCCTCTTTGGGAACTCAACCAACAGGTGTTTACTTGGGATCAAATGTTACAATAGGTGGACCTCTTGAAGAAGATCGTAACTATTTTGGGGGAGTAAGCAATGGTGTTTATACGGCAATAAATACTGTTAATAATACGATTGAGGGTAACTATTTTGGAGTAGGATCGAACGATCAAGAGCTTTCCGGATTGGTTACGGCAATGTTTATATACTATTCTCCAGATAGCGTCTCTCTTAAAGGAAACGTAATCGGAAATTGTGTAAATGGTATCAATATATATGGAGGTGCAAGGAATGTTACTGTTGAGGATAACATCGTTGGTTTGGCTCCTAATGGTTTAGATTTAATGCCAGTACAAACTGGTATGAGTATTCAAGCGCCAGATGTTTTAGTGAAAAACAATACCGTTGCAGCAACAATTAGAGGCATAAAGCTGAGTTTGGCAGCCGATGATGTGAAAATTATTGGTAATAAATTTGGAACGGATATAACAGGTGAAATAATGGTTGAGCCTGGAAGTGGGAGTAAGGCCATTGATGTATCAGGATCTAATCAAGATAATCCTATCAGTGGTGTTTCAATCGGTGGTGTCGACCCAAGTGATAGAAATATTTTTGGAGGGTATAAAAACCCTATTCTATTAAGTTATACAGATAGCTCTATTGTTTACGGCAATTTCATAGGCACAGATATTTCTGGTGCACTTGAATTTGGTTGTAGCAATGGTATTCAACTATTGAATCACAATTCACGAGCTTCTTTAAAGAATAATGTGATATGTGCTTCTAACATAGCTATAAATGGAACTAATCTAGACTCCGTGGTTATAGGTGGTAATTTGTTCCAAACGGATTTAACTGGAATAAATCCACTAGGGACAGCTGATTATGGCGTGAAATTAAATGGGGTTTTGAATGATGTGTTAGTTGGTGGTGAAGATGAGGGGGATAAAAACATTATCCCTGGAAATATTAAGTATGGTATTTATATCTATGATGGTGTAGAGGGTGTTGAAGAAACAGGTGTAACCATTCAGAATAACTTTTTGGGAATATTGGCTGATGGGGTTACAGTACCACCTAATGAAATTAGCCACTATGGTATTTATGTTGGTGGCCAACGTGGAAATGTGGAAATCTTAAATAATGTGGTTTCTGGTTCCTATGGTACAGGTTTAAACTTCGGTGGTTCTCCGAAAGAAGGTAATAAAATAATTGCGAATATTATTGGTTTGAGTGCTGATGGAAACCAAGAAGTTGGTAATGACACAGGTATAAGATCGAGTGCTCAAAACGTATTGATTAAAGACAATATTGTATCTGCTAACTCTACAGATGGGATTGTTTTTTATGGTGCTAATACTGAGGTAAAAGGTAATATAATTGGCTTGATGGCAGATGGCCTTACGGAAGCTGGTAATGGTAGAGGCTTATATATTCGATCAAAGAATGCAAAGGTAGGAGGGAGTTTGCCTGGAGATAGGAATATCATTGCAGCTAATGGCAATAATGTACCAATGTATGGTGCTACTGACGCAGTTGTTCAAGGAAACTATATTGGTGTAGGCATTGATGGAATCACTATATATAAACCAGAGGGAACTTTTACCAGTAGTTATGGAATCAGCGTAGGTCTAAATTGCTCAAATTTATTAATTGGTGGAAATCGTAGTTTAGGTGAAGGAAATGTGATTTCTGGATGTCTTCTGGGGATATCTTCTAATAATACTGATGTCAGCGATAGTATTTTTATTCGAGGTAATGTTATTGGATTAACCGCTGACATGACTGATAAAGCGGGTAATAATAAGGGGTTAAGGCCTAATAGAAAATCAACAAATTGGATTGTTGGGGGTGATCGGGCTACTTACGGTAACATTATCTCTGGGAATACCTATGGAGTATATTTCTCTGAAAAGCAGGCTGCAGAAAAACAATATTTCTATGGTAACTATTTTGGTTGTACACCAACGACTGAAACTGGACTTGGGAATGGAACAGGGATGTATTGTTTTAATTCTGGTGTCCAGATTGGAGGTAGCACAGAGAATTTGGCCAATATTTTTTGTGGAAACGAAGATGGGATTGTTGTCAACACGGCAACAAATGTCCTAATCACAAGGAATAAGTTTTACAATAATTCAAGCAGGGCAATCTATTTAGGAGCAAATGGCAACAACCTAAAAGCCGTCCCATCCATCACTTCCGCCACCATCGATTACAACAACAACCAACTCACGGTTTCTGGAGATAATGCAGTAGCGGGAGATGCAGTAGAGATTTTTCTTTCAGAAGATGGCGTAGAGCAGCATGCCCATGAATACTTGGGGACTCTAACGGCCTCTGCAAGTTCTTGGAGCGGAACCATTCCTTTGCCAGAGAGTTGGGTGTTGACTGGGGACCACTACATCAACGCAACAGCTACGGATGATCAGTCAAATACTTCACAGCTTTCCAGCCTTCACACTGTTTCATCAACGATTAATGTCTGTGCCGTAACCAATACCAATGACTCAGGAGCGGGATCATTAAGGGAGGCTATTAACTGTGCAAATAGTGCTACGGAGGCTACGACAATAAGCTTCGCGATTCCAGGTGCTGGACCTCATTTTATTACTTTAGTCAGCCAGTTACCTTATGTAAAGAATGTCAACAACCAAAAAATTATTATTGATGGTTCTTCTCAAGCTGTGTTTAATGGATCAGGTGAAAACTACAGGGTCATTTTAAATAGTGATACAGAGCTTGGAATAGGGTTAAACCTACAAAGGAAAGGAGATGAGGTTAGAGGATTAGAAGTTAAAGGATTTCAGATAGGAATTACTTCTGGCTTAACTATGAACTTGGAATCCACGATAGGAGTGTTAATAGAGAATTGTTATATCTATGATTGCCCAAAAATTCAAATGGGAATTAATATTTCTACTGATGGGATTATTAGGGACTGCACATTTGGAATGGATCCAGTTGGTGACTTTTATTCCATTCATAAAGGAGTTCAAATAAGTAGTGGAAGGTCGGGAGTTACAATTGAAAACTGTGTTTTTGTTGAAGTTAGACATACAGGCATCTACCTTAGTTCATCCGATAGTGCAACTATTCGAAATAATTATTTCGGTACAGATAGAAACGCTGTTGCCAACATTGGTAATGATGTAGGTAACCCTCAAGCAATTTATTGTGGTGGATGTTCGGGGAATATTATAGGGGGTGAAGATATAAATGACCGAAATTATTTTGCTGGTGGTGGAATGTATAGAGGTATTTATGGAAATGGGGATAATAATAAAGTAATTAACAATTATTTTGGAATAGGTGATAATGATAGTCCACTTTCCGGTTTAGCGATAGGATGTGCAATAGGAGGTGATAACAATACATTTAAATCCAATGTTATTGGAAATATTCAACCCCATTATGGGATTTCTGTTTCAGGTAAACAAAATTTGATTACTGAAAATTTAATAGGGCAGTATCCTATTAGTGGTGATTATGCTTCAACTAAGTATGGAGTTTATCTTGGAGGAGATTCTACAACCATAAGCAAAAATATTATTACAGCTCAATACGGCATTTATCTAAAAAAAGGTGCAGATAGTATCACTGTTAGAGGGAATTTTATTGGTACGAATCCTACTGGAGATGCATTGGTCCCAATTACAGGAGCTTTACAAGGAATTTATTTTTATGGAACGTCTTCTGAGGAGGGCCCTAACCGGATAAAAATTGGAGGTTCAAACCCTGAAGATAGAAATGTCATTGCAGGTTACCCAAGTGGTGTTTACATGACCAATACTGATAGTGTTACCATTGAAGGAAACTACATCGGTACGGACATCACTGGTTCCGTTGCTTTTGGTAATAACATTGGAGTGAACTTG
>JAUIJC010000035.1 GCA_030431525.1 Bacteroidia bacterium
AGGAGTTTCCTCTTGCATGTCTGCCACGGTGGCGTTTTGGACAGGGGAGGAGAGGTATCGCCAAATGCGTCGTTCAGAGCGTAGGTAACGCTCCATGCTGATTTCTCCTTGAATGGAGGCCGTACCTGAAAGGGTGCTGATTCTACCCGATTGGATTGGGTTAGATTTTAGACGAAGCAGGTTATTGGTGACTAAGGTGCCATTGCGTACTTCCACCGTTCCGCTTGCTTCTACAGTGTCCCCTTCGATCATCAGTCCGTCCTCGATGGTGAGGTTGTTCAACTGAAGGTTGTTGGAAAGAGAGATTTTTGGGTCCGTTCCAAGTAGCGTCAGGTTTGCGTTAGCCCCAACAATTGTTCCCTGACCATTCAGTCCCTGTTCAGTCAATTCAATATTCTGCCCATTAAAATTGATGCTGGCTTGTGGCTCAACCACGACAGATTTTGCAATCACGTCCTCGGTGCAAAAAACGGAATGGTCATCCTGAATTAGGGCTATTTCGTCATTGGCAGGAACGCCAAACAGCCAAGTGTCTGGATCGTGGTAGGTTCCAGTTTGGATGGTCAAATTATTACCCAATACGATTGGGGTGTTGTCAATGAGGCATGCATAGTGTTGGTTTGAAGCTCCGCCCGTAGAAGCAGAAAATCCCCAGTAAACCTGCGTGGTGCCATTAAAAATGTCGTTTACTAAATCCTTATCCTTTTGAATGAGCAGTGCTCCATCAAAGTAAATGTCCAAACGTGGAATACTTGGGTCCCAAACCATCTTGAATGCATGGGTTAGGTTGTCCTCAAGGTTTGCCATTTGTACATGGTCAGTGCCATGGTTCACCACGCCATTTTCAAGGTAGGCGATATGGTCAATTTCACGTCTGTTTCTTCCTCCGCCTTTGAATGGGTCTCCCTGGACAGTATTAAGGTAGGTGTCGAATTCTATGGCAATTGAAGGGGTGATGGCGTACCATTCACCGTAGTTACAAGGTCGGCTGTTAGGGCCCGCAGGGTGATTGCCATACCCCATAGTTTCCCCAATACATCCTTGGGCTTTGAGGCCTCTTGGGTCATTATGTAAGATAAAGGCCATGCCATCAGCGCCGTTGTTGTTATCGCCTAAAAAAATGTCAAACTCTAAGCTGTCCTTTGTGGATAGGTCGAACTTTTCTGTGGAAAACATCCATCCCTGCTGATAGTTTTGATCAGGGGTAAGTTCCACGCAATTCTCTGACAAAAGGGAACCATTGCCAATGAAGTTGAATTGGGCGGAGGCTAAATGCCCATGGATTGCCAAGAGAACAAGGAGAAACAACTTTTGAGTCATCGGGAAAATGTATTAAAAGTCTAAACCAATGAGGGATCCTCTCACTAAAGCTAATGTACTGAATATGCCGATTGTGTGATATTTGTTACAAAAGTAGAGAGCTGTTGTGTTTTTAAGGTTTATTAAATGTTAACAATGTATGGAATTATATACTCAAATACCACAGCTCCAATATTACATGGTTGGTCAGCTATATTGATACTTAGTTGGAAGTTCCTTGAGGAACAGTTTACCATATTCTATTCCCATCAAGATTGCGTCATGGAACCTCTCTTCTTTCCAAAGACTACGGTTGATTCGGAAACAGAACCCGTTGATGTAGGCACTTATGTGTTGGTGTGAACAGTGGTGATGGATACCTCTAACCCATGACTTGAATTGTTGACACATCCTGTTCAAAGGATTGAATGGGGTCTTCATCACACCACTATCCTGTGTAATATTAAAGGTCTCTATGTGTGGCTTGTAACCTTTCCATCCATCTGTAACCACAAGCGTAGTCTTAGAAACATACTTTTCCATGAATACACCAAGTGTCTTGGCTGAGTAGTTCTTAATCTTTTGAGCGAAAACCCGTTTGAGTTTGAACGCCTTGGTCATGTCCTTCTCTTTCGGGTCTAACTCAGCCTCCACCGCAATGGCTACCTTCCGTTTCTTTGATTTGGAACTTCTTCCAACCTTGTTTACCTCATATCCTCCGACAACAAATTCATCCACAAAAACGACATTCTCACCCTTCCCAATATTGTCACCCAACTTCATAGGATTCTTTTCTTCTAAGGTTCTCCTAACCTTAGACATGAAGCCCCAAGCAGTCTTTTGAGTAATTTCCAGCTCCCTTGAAACTTGGAGCGAGGACATGGATTTCGTTTTGGCTGTTTCCAAGAAATAGATGTAGAAGGCTTTCCTCAACCCAAAGAGTACCTTGTGGAAAATGGTACCATTTGTTGCGGATATGTTGTAACGACACCCTTTACAGACCTTTGTGTAGGGCTTCGAACAATTATAAGCCTTTTGGTGCCCGCAACGTGGACACGTAAATCCACTTTTCCATCTGAAATGGTACAGGTAACGGAGGCAATCATCGTCCGTTTTGAAGGTATCAGTGAACTTGAAAATAGAGGTAGAGGAGAATGTCTTCATGGTTTCGAGGGAGTAAATCCTACTCAATCATACGGAAACCATGATTCGTTGTTGTAACTAAGTATGTAATTCCAACAATGTATTTATAGAATGTTTTATAGTAAAAGCAGTTTTGGGGTAAAAAGCTGATAGGTAGGGTTTTAACCAAAAAATCCCCGACATTACTGCCGAGGATTTTAAATTATTTGGAAGAGCTGAAATTACCTTTCGTAATAAGGGTTCCAGTCCTTTCCTTCTTTTTCTGTATCGTGGATAATGATTTCCGTACGACGGTTCATTTTCTTTTCAGATTCTGTAGTTCCTTTTGTTTTTGGGAAACGGTCGCCATAACCAAATGCACGAACGCTTTTCTTAGGAATGCCTTGGCTTAGAAGGTAGTCGCGGATGGCTTCAGAACGGCGAAGGGAAAGCTCAACGTTGGTTTCACGAACACCTCCTAATTCCGTGTGACCTGCGATTTCAATTTCAAGGCTTGGGTTTTCCTTGACCATTTCGACGAAGCGGTCAATTTCAAGGTAAGCGGCTTCATTTAGCTCAGCTTGGTTGTTCTCGAAGAAGAGTTGCTCGAGCTCATAAACAATTTTCTCTACATCTCGTCCAAGTTTGAAGTTCTCCTCTTGTTCGTAGTATTTGTTTAGATGGGGGAGATCAAACTCATTCTTTTGGGAGAAATAAGCAGGTTTGTCCACCTGAATGGTGTAGTGTTTATCTGCTGGTAGGACAATGGTGTACTCTCCGCTGTGTGGGTTGGAATAGGCAGAGGCCACTTCTTCATTGGAGCCTTCCTCACGAATCATGATGTGAGCATGCAAAGGCTTTCCAGTAAGTTCGTCGGTAATTGTGCCTTTTACCAAGATGACTTCCTTAGCATTGCTTGGCAAGGTCATCATATAGATGTCTTGGTCACCATAGCTGTCCTCATGGTGGGAGGAGAAATAGGCGCGGGTTCCATCTGGAGACCAAACGAAGAAGATGTCATTCTCAGGGCTGTTAATTGGATAGCCCATGTTTTTTGGTTTTCCCCATTCTTTGGCTTCCTCATCCCATTCAGAGCGGAAGATGTCGTAACCACCCATCGAGTTGTGACCCTTGGAGCTGAAGTAAAGGTGCTTTCCGTCAGGATGAAGGAACGGTGCATCTTCATCCCATTCGGTGTTGATGTTGTCGCCAAGGATTTGCGCTTCGCTCCAAGTTCCGTTTTCAAGACGGTGAGCAGTGTAGAGGTCTTCGCCACCTTTGCCACCTGGACGGTTACTGGTGAAGATAATTGTCTTTTTATCTAAGGAAATGGAAGCGCTGTTTTCCCAGTGACGGGTATTTACTCCTCCCTCAAGTTTTTCAGGAGTAGTCCAGCCATATCGTTCCAAGGAGCTGTAGTATAAATCACCAGTTCCGTGGTGGTTATTGCGGTAAAGAAGAAGGCTTTGCCCGTCAGGAGAAATAGCAACGGCTGCATCCTGGTCCTCGGTGTTGATTTTGTTGCTGATTTTCTGGGCTTTACTCCATTTTCCGTCGGATTTTTTATGGGCGATATAAATATCCTCCATGTATTTTCCGTCGTGGTGGATTTTTCCGCCAGTGGTATTTTCCCTGCGGGAAGTGAAAATCATGGTGTTTTCATCCGCAGTGATTAGAGGAGCAATGTCCTCATATTCACTGTTGATTTCTGACCCCATGTTGATGATGGTCACCCCTTCAACAGGATTAACTACCAGTTCCTTGCCATTTTGAGCAGTTTCAATGAAATGGCTAATGACCTTCAATTCCTGCTCCTTTACCTCCTTCTTGGTATGCTTGTGCTTGGTTTTGCTCAGTTTTTTGCGGAAAGCTTCGTAATGAGCAATGGCTTTATCAAACTCCATATGAAGTTGATAGGCACGTCCCAAGTTGTAATCCAAGTCCTCGGAAACATAGTCGTTGTGCTCTTCGTCAAACTCCAAGGTCACATCATCTCCAGCTTCTTTGAGGGTGAAGTTCGCCTCTTCAGCATTTTGGAGATGCTTAAGCGCCTTCTCGTTGTGGATGGAGTGAAGGTAACAGATGCCGAGATGATACTCGATTTCGGGACTGTTTTTGTCAGACTCGTTAAGGCGCTGGAGATGCTTGAGCGCTTGGTCATACTCGTCGTATTCCAAATGCTCTTGTGCTTTTTTCCAAGTAGCTTCAAATTTGTCAGAGCTCATTGAGTTCTGAGCCTGAGCCGAAAGGCCCATTGACAGTGTCAGGCCAAGTAAAAGAGAGTATCGTTTTTTCATTTTAGGCAATTGTCAAATCTGCTCGGAGTTTGGGATACAAAGCGTTCAACACAAGTCACGCAAAAATAATTTCCCAAACGGCAACTAATATAGATTTTTTTTCTTGCAAAAGCGGTGTGAATGTGGCTGTTTTGTTGTGTAGGTAACTACCATTTTAACCCAATTTTTCATTCACACAAAAAATCGATCAGTTTATGAAACTTCGTACACTAACAATTGCGCTGGCTTTGGGGTTGGGACTTTGGTCCTGTGGAAGCGGTGACAAGCCTTCTGGTGACGCTGACCACGGCAAAACCGATTCAACAATGACTTCCGCTTCTGAGGAGGACACTACGGCAAACATGGGAGATAAGGAGGTTTATACCGCCGATGTTGAAGCCAGTGAGTTAATCTGGAAGGGCACCAAGAAGATTGGTGATGGCCATGCAGGTACCATTAAACTTTCGAGCGGTACGCTTGAGGTGGCTGAGGATAAGATTGTAGGCGGTGAGTTTGTTGTTGATATGACAAGCTTGGAGACTACGGACTTTGAAGAAGGAGATGAGAAGAAAGGCAAGTTGGAAGGTCACTTGAAGAGTGATGACTTCTTTAATGCTGAAAAGTATCCAGAGGCTAAGTTGGTTATTGCTTCTTTGGAGAACGATACTTTGAAAGGTGATTTGACTATCCGTGATAAAACCAATCCTGTTGCCATTCCTGTTTCTGTTTCCATGGAAGGCGATTCTTTGATGGGTCAGGGAACGTTGGTGATTGACCGTACTGCTTTTGATGTGAAATACGGTTCTGGCAACATCTTTAAGGAGTTGACTCAGGATAAAATCATCAATGACGAGATGGAGTTGGAAATCAAGTTGAAAGCTGCCAAGTAAGCTTGGGTTTGATTTTAAGCATAAAAAAAGGGAGGCTGAATAGCCTCCCTTTTTTTATGCTTGATTTTTTAGACATCAGTTTTGATGTTGTTCCCTCAACAGGTCGTTGACTGTTTTTACAGGGTTGAAAGTGATTACTGGAACTTCCACAAAGAGAGTGATCCAGTTATGCATGGCGCCATTCCAAAGTCCTGGCAATTCCTGGGCTTTCAGGTCGCGACCATTTTTTGACTTCTGGCTGATGAATCCAGTCTCTGGATTTACAAAATCTTTGAGGTTAAATGGATTTCCTTCAAAGTCTTTGATGCCACAAATCAAATCTACTGGATTGAAGTGGGTTGCTTCCGCAACGATGGCTTTTTGAGCCTCGTTGTCCATGTCAATTTGAGAAGACTCTACGATTTGAAGAGAGTTGGTTCCATCATGCTCTTTCACCCAGAAAGGTCCGCCACCTGGTTCGCCTTCGTTTTTCACCATGCCACAAACGCGGATTGGGCGGTTCAAGGCTGAAAGGAAATACTCTTTCTTATCTGCACCTGCCGGAGCCTTAATGCCCAAAACCTGACAAAAGTTTTCAATAGTTTTTAGTTCTTCCTCTGAAACATTCCCAGTGGAAAGCTGCTTCAAGAAAGAAAATGCCTTTTCCTGTAAAGAAAGTAGGTAGCCACCTAAAGCTTTCTTGTATTGGTAGGTGTTGTCTTTTAGGCGGTCAGGAACAACATTGTCGATGTTCTTGATAAAAACAACATCTCCTTCTACCTCATTGAGGTTTTCAATTAGCGCGCCGTGTCCACCTGGGCGGAACAATGGTTTTCCATCTTCCAAGAAAGGCTCATTGTCCAAGTCCACTGCGATGGTGTCCGTGGAAGGTTTCTGCGTAGAGTAGTTGATGTCGTATTTGATGCCAAAAGCCTGTTCGTATTTAGGCAGTACATCATCAATGTGGCCGCGAATCTCATCTTCGTGTTCAGGTGAGACCGTGAAATGGATGCGAGCAGCGTCGCCAGTTTTCACATAATTAGCAGCCTCTACCAAATGTTCCTCGAAAGCAGTGCGGCTATTGCCGTTATACTTGTGGAATTTGATGAGTCCCTTGGGTAGGTGGCCGTAGTTTAAGCCATCAGCTTCTAAGATAAAGGAGGCAATGTCAGCGTAGTTCTCAATGGAGAGCTTGTTGCTGTCAATGTTTTCTTCCTCAAGGAATTCCTCAATATCCTGTGCGAAAGCTAATTGCTTATAGTTTCGCAACAGCTCAAGCGCCTTATGACCCTCGGATGGGTTTTGGGCGAAATCAAAGAGCTCCTTGAACATCCGGCTTGCCGCCCCAGAGGCAGGCACGAATTTTAGAAGGCTCTTTTCGGAGGCTTCTTGCTCAAAGTATTGGATGTATTGGTCAAGTTCCTTCTCCTCAAGCTGGAGGATGCCCTTGTTTGGAGTAGCTGCAGCCGTAAGAGGCATGAAGGGGAATCCTTTGCGGAAATTCTCCAGTTGCGTTTCAATCTGCTCAGTGCTAATCCCCCGAGCCTTGAGCTCGGCAAAATTGATTTTTGTGCCCACTTCGCTTAGCATAGTTTAATGGAGTTGTCTTTTTGAGTAAGTTAAAATGGCTGAAAAATAAGCGTTTGCCACCTCTCGAATACGTGGAAGAGCCATCGCATCGGTAAAATTGGAGTGCGTTAGCTTTTTGTATTCATGAACATTGTCCTGATAGAGAGGTTCACCATAACAAAGCGTTCCGTGAATCTTTCGAGTCAGTGACAGGTTTCTCAAATATACACCATTCTTTGAGGTTTTTATGCAGTATCGCTCCAAATAATACAGGGAGTCTTGGGGGGTGGCAGCTGGGATCTTCAACTGTTGTTCAAACGCCTTTTGGACCTCATTGCAGAATTCGATGGAGTTTTCAATGTCTTTATTTAATAACAGGCGAAGGAAGTCGGTTTGGTCTTGCTGTTTGTCAATCTCTCCCTCCATGAAACTCCCTGCGGCGAACACCATGCTCATGTTGGCTGTTGTGGCTTGTGTCCATGGCTTATTGTAAACGTCTACATTATAATGGAGTATCACGGTGATGTCAGGGTCGAAATCATTGATGAGGGACGCTCGTGCATTAAAGTCTAATGGGTTGTAAAGTTTTTTGAAGATATAGGCATATGCTTTTTCGGATGGGATTTTTTTATGCTGCTCCTCAAGTGCCGCTTTTTGGACTGAGTCAATCATTCCTGTTTGAAAGGCGCTGTTCAGATCTGAATAGAAGCGTTCATTTATCCATTTATAAAAAGAAGTCCCAATTGGAGGGGTGTTTAGATCGGTATGCGTCAAGAGGACTGTGGCACCAGCCTCTTCCAATTGTTCTTTGAGAAGATAAGTGGTGGCTAAGGTAAGTTCCGATTCAAAGATTTGGGTGGCGGAGTCCGTTCCTTCGTGGAGGTCGATGAATTTTTTTTCGATGCCTTTGGCAAAGGAAAAATTAGGAGCGAGATGCCCTGGGTCCAAGGCTACTCGCAAACCGCGTAGTGGTAAGGAGTCTGAGGGGTTGAAGTGTGGTTCGAGGGGTCCCGTGATGGGCGTGATGGGTTCGGTTTTGAAAGGAAGGGTAAAGGCTTTTGCGAAGTGCTCACCACTTGGGTCTTGTTCTAAGGTGTGTATGGCTTCGCCGAGGTAGTTGAATGGAATAATGAATTTTGGGTGGGTGTCTGGTCCTGGGGTTTGGTCGGGTGCATAGAAGAGGAGACCGTCATTAGTAAATACAAAGTGTTTTGCCAGAGCGCTGTCCTTTAGCATCCATTGATGAAGTTTTGTTTCCAGCGCTTTTCGGGTGGAATCGTGGAATTTGTCCTCGTAAACTGCACTCAGATCTTTTGGGTTTTGAGTTGAGGCGTGATGCTTCTTCGAGCAAGAGACAATTAAGAATGTCAAAAAAAATAGGGGGAGAAGCCTTAGTTTTATGGCGGTCATTTTAAATGCTTGTTTAAAAACCACAAGGAAAGGATTTTTTTAAAATCGAACAAAAACATAATGTGATGGGCTTTTTCAAAGAGTTTGTTTTGGCGGCAGGAAGTTACTTTAAGGTGTTCGGGTTTGTGAGGGGGTGGAAGGGCTTTTATGTGGCGCCAGTGGTTGCGAATGTATTGTTGTGTTTTTTGTTGTTTGGCCTGCTGTCATGGGGAGGTGCTTCGCTGAATGAGTATTTAAGTACCACCTTTTCCTTTATGGAGGGCTGGGGTCAGTGGATTGTAGGTTTTATTACGTTAGTGGTGTTTTTGGGAATCGTTTTTTATGGCTTTCAGTTTATTTCGTTGATTCTACTTGCTCCATTATTCGCTTATCAGGCGGAGAAGGTTCATGAGCGTCTTGGGTATTCGGTGCCTGAATTTTCATGGGCTGGTTTGTGGAAAGGGATTTCACGTGGGGTGGTAACTGCTGTCCGAAATCTTTTTTTGGAGTTACTCTGTTTGCTCTTTATTTATGTGTTATGCCTTGTGGTTACTCCATTAGCGGTGCTGTTGCCAGTGCTGAGTTTTATTGTGGCAGCCTATTTTGTGGGTTATGCCATGGTGGATTATAGGAATGAGTTGAATGGGTTGAGCAGGAAGGAAAGTAAGAAGTATGTACGGGCGCACAGGGGGCTTGTGCTTGGGAATGGGGCGGTATTCATGTTGAGTTTATTGGTGCCGGTGTTGGGGACATTTTTTGCAACGTCCTTCGGAGTAGTGGCAGCTGCCTTGGCTCAAGAGCAGATCGAAGGCGGTGTTGATGCTGAAAACTCGCTTCACGATGGAACCCATAAAGTGGGGGAGGGATCGGTGGCAAAAGTTTGATTTATTTTTTGGGTTGGAACCTTTTTTAGGAATTCGAAGTTTCCCGCAAACCTTATCTAAGGTCTTGGTATTGAGTGCGATTTCGGTTGATTTGGTGATTTTCTCTTGATGTATGATTTTGGGAAAATCAGCGGATGTTCGTAAATTAAAAATTCGTTTTGTACCAACATTGTTACAAATACTCCAATTTGGGAGTCTTTGAATGGTTACACCATAAAAAGGGAGGCTTTGAAAAAATCGTTACTTACTGCCGCCGTTGTCGCAGCCTTTATGAGCTGGGGCGAGGCCAAGGCAACGACCGACGGACCTTCCGGAGAGGAAACGGTCCTTCTCCAGAAGCAAGAGGGAGATGCTGTTGCTCCGGAGCGCACAGCCAAGTTTAAGGGCGCTAAGAGCATTGCCAGTGGCTTGGGGCTGCGATTTTCGGGTTATGCTCGAATCTTTACGCTTTATCGCGCAATGGCTGATGGTAATTTCTATCAGGACAGCGATAATATCAACAACTCAAAGGGATTGACTCTTCCTGTCAATCTTTCGTTGGATGATGGGTCTACTCAACCGTTGTTGATGCTTCGGATTGAAGGTAACCCAACTGCCAAAACATCTTTTCAGATTGAAGCGAGTTTGAACAACTATTTGTTAGGAAACCATACAGGTATTCCTGATGAAACTGATCAAGGTCGCTGGGCAAATATTTTTGCTGGCTTTTGGTTGAAAGGTGCCACAGTGACCGATTATGGTCGTTTTGAGTTGACAGCTGGTGCGGGTTCCATTTGGGAGAAAATGAGCCCGATGACGCTTTGGAACTTCCAGTACCGCGATGACATGTTTGAGCGCTATCCATGGGATCCAGCAGGATTGAACTGGAGGCGTTATGAGTGGTACTATAATACTGGTGATATTCCTCGTGACCAACGTTGGGGTAACCGAGGTATGCAGGGATTCGTGTTGAACGCCACTGATTTGCCATTGGGCTTGGAAGCTAAGCTTCTCTATGGTAAAACACGAGATTCTGGAGGTGACCAAAACTGGTCTAATGGTATTCCTCAGTCGATGCTTGGCGCACGTGTTAGTCGTCAGTTTGGACGCTTGAATGTCGGAGGTAACTATTATAATAGTTTTGGTTTTGATGAGACTCAGTCCATTACAAGGGATAACTACTCAACAATCTATGGTTCCTTGTTGTCTGATGAGGATGCAGCAAAAACCTTTACGATAGAGAATTACAACAGGAATGCTCAAACAGTGATTACTGGTGATGCATCTCTTAATACCAATTTTGCCCGCTTTTATGGTGAGTTTGGTGCAGGGTCGTATTTGAGCAGAACCTACTATGATTGGACCATGTTTGAAGGTGCTGAAGATGGTCAGGTCTTCGATGGCTTCAAGCGTCAGTGGTCTCCATTGGCTTACATGGAAGCGGCAATTAAAAAGCCGTTGTTGCGAGGTCGATGGAAAGTAGCGGGTTATGCTATTGGTCAACATGCGGTAAACAACCAATCGACATTTTTGAACTCTTCCATTGAAGAGGTGTTGAAAGGTGCCAACACCTCTAATTATGAAGGTGAGGCCAAATGGAACAATATCTTCTATGATGGCATGATTACGGAAATTGGTCAGTTGACTAATAACCGTTGGGGTGCAGAAATGACTCACAAACGTGAGCATGGTAAACTCATCGTAGAGGCGTCTTGGGCCATGAACCAAGAAGTTGTTAACCACGGTACGACTGAGCGCAAAGAGGATATGTTGAACGGTATATTTGGTAAGTCATATACCGCCCCAGATCAAAGCAACATCCTTGAGTCAAGTGGGAACTATTATTTGGACGGAACCCGCAACGTGATTTCATTTTCTCACATTGTCAACCAGTACCAACGTTCCCGCTTCAGTTATAACCAACGTTTTAATGGTCCTAACCAGAGGTTGTTGTATGACTACCGTCGTACTTGGCAAAATGTGGCCATTTTGGATACTGTGGTTGACTACAGAAAGTCCTTCAATACATTGGAACTTAGCTTGAAGTACAAGGTTAATTTCTTAGGTAGAGGGCTGATTATTACAGGTTTTGGACGTGCTAACTCTGTTGGTGATCGTCTTTCCCCAATTCCTTCCTTTAATGCTCAAGGCGATCATACTTTCTTGACACAGTGGTACGAGGAGTTGATGCTTTTCTATAATATTCACCGCAAGGTAACTTTGATTGGTTTGGTGGCTACTGAGCAAGTACGTGGTAATAATGAACGTACTGAGCAGTGGGATCCTGATACGGATGCGCCTGCTGTAGATGCCAATGGAAAGCCTATCTTGGTAGATGGTGGTAAGGCCATCAAGCAGAATGGTTTAGGTCTTGGTATTGGTCTTGACTACGACTTTGCTAACAATGCGTGCTTAGATGTTCGCTACCGTTGGTACAAGCACGAAGACAAGCATTTCACAAATGACAAATTCCAAGGGCAGGAAGTGACCTGCGAGCTTAAAATTTTCTTCTAAGCAGTTAACATTAACAGTTAGCAGTTAACATATTTCAAAAGAGGTTAGCTGCTTTTTGATAAAGCATTTGAATCCTACAGATATGACTAAGAAACTTCTACTCGCTGCGCCTTTGTTCATCGCCTCGATGTTGACGGCGACCGCGCAAAAAGTTGAGTTTGGTGGATTGGGACGTGCCGAGGTTGAGAACAACCAGCTGAATGACACGACTTCTGCTTCTACGGATAAAACTACAGGTGGTAAGGTTTTGATGGACCTTGGCATCCAAGTAAGCCGCGGAGATATTCTTCGTGCAAGTGCCATCCTTCGTGTGGTAAACGGATTTGGTAGCTTCGACGGTGATGCCGTTGACTTTACATTCCGTCAGCTTCGATTGGAGGGCTTGATTGGTAAAAAAGTCAAGTATGAGATTGGTGACTTGGATGTTGCCTTGACACCATATACCATTCATTTTGAGGATGACATTTATAACGGTTTTGAATCCGAGCTTTTCGGAATCCGTCGTGATGTTGTCAACTATGAGGGCTTTGTGACAGACGAGCACACTCGTCGTATGCAGGGTGTGAATCTCTTTACTACGTTGAATTTCAAATCTGGTGTTGAAAGCCTTTTCCTTCGTGGATTTGGTAACCGCTTGATTGGTGCTGATAAGACTTCTGGTCAGCCAGACCGTTTGTTGTTTGGTGGTCGTGCAGGATTGGTACAAAGCAAGTATTTCCAGATTGGTGTGAATGCTGTAGCTATCCACGATATCGCTGGATCAATTGGTTCAGAGGATTACCAGTATCGCAACTTGGTAACTACTACAGATTTCCGTATTGCTTACCCAATGGGTAAGATTGATTTGGAACTTACTGGTGAGTTGGGTCGTTCTCAGCACTCAGATGTGCTCGGTTCAGGTACTGAAATGGATACCTTGGATTACAAGGATGGCTTCATGGATATCGGTTTGGGAGCTGACTTTAAGGATATGGGCTTGAAAGTTCGTGGTTCTTACCGTCGCGTTGGTATTAACTACATTTCTCCAGCAGCTCAGAGCCGTATGTTCTCTGCCTTCGGAGCCATGGATGCCGAGGGAAGCCTAGCCTCGGTTAACGGAGGTACGCGTAACTATTTGTTGTACGACCGTTTTACCCCAACCTTGTTGAACAGTGAGATTTCCACTGTGTTGATGGCTTATAACCCAGCATTCAGCAATGTTACTCCATATGGCGTTGCTACTCCAAACCGTCAAGGTTTGACCTTGAACGCTACTTATGAAGACAAAAAGGACCGTTTAGAGGCTGAGTTGATTTACGACATGTTGAGCGAGATTGTGGGTGTAAACGTGGCTGAAACTCGTCAGTTTACTTCCTTGAAAGGTGGTCTTGCTCTTCACGTTAATAACTTCATCGGCTGGAAGAAGGAGGTTACCTTACATGGTGGTGTCCGTATGGAAAGTACAAAGCGTGATGAGTTGAGCATTGATCTTTCTTCAAACATTATCAATGCCGGTATCGATTTGGAAGTGATTCCACGTCTCCACCTTTTGGCTGGCTACAAGATGTTGACGGCTAAGGGTAATGAGTACTTGCAGGAGCGTGATGATCTTAACCAATATCCAACAGATGGATTGGTAGTTCGTCATGATTACGATTTCACTCAAGGAATTTTGGCTGCTGGTTTGAAATACAATTTCAGCGAGAACACCTTCTTCAACTTCCAAGTTGATCAGTTTGTAGCGGGTCAAGATGAATCTGCTGTTCCTACTGGTGAAACCTTGCAGGACTACAACATCACCCAGTTCTACTTCAACTACACGCAGAAGTTTTAATCTAAACCTTCACAGATTATGAGGAATTTATTGAAAAAATACCTCCCCCTGATGGTTGGTGTGTTTGCTGTGGGAGTATTGGCTTCTTGTGATGAGGAGCAGGATCAAGATATCTTCGGTACAAATGTGAAGACGCCAAGTCCTGGTTTTAAGGTTGATAGCTTTCAGCTATTTAAAATAAGGAATGGTAGCTTACAGCCATTAGAGACGGGAGATAGAATATATCTTAATAATGAAAAGCTTGTTGTTAAGGCTGTTTTTAATGAAAATGTAACGGCAAAAATCCGTACAACTACATTAGAAAATAGCGCAATAAGTGAGTCGTTCATTTATGATGCTTCCGTCCTGGATAGCTCAAATTATCAGTGGTCTGGGTATTCTGATAATAATGTTCCCTTTGAGAAAGATGATAATCTAATTGTTCAGATTTCATTTTTTGCATGGGACCAAGTATATACAGATACTTTGACAATTAAAGGGGTTCCAACTCCTTAATAAATTCTGTTAAAAAAATTCCGATACGGGTATGAAAACAAAGATGCTCAATAATGTACTCGGATATAGTCTAATTTCCCTTTTGTTAGGGGCTTTGGGTTGTTCCGGAGAAGAGGAAATCCTGGGGACAGGGGTTAAACCTGTGTCTTCTGATTTTAAGTGGGAAAATCACGAAGTTCAGTTGGCGGCAAAATCTTTTGATTTTACTGATATTTCAACAGCTTTTCACTTGGATGTTGATTTTGGCGAAGAGATTACAAGTGTATTGACGATAGAAGGGTTGGAGTCAAAGGCTCAGAAGCAGTTTGTTAATACTGCTTCACAATTGACCAGTTCTAATACTACTTGGAAGGGGGGGCAAGATGAACCAGTTTCTACTTTTTTTAAAGAAGGAGAAAAGGTGGTTGTGAAATTAGAAGCTTATGGTACGAGTGATGTCTATTATGATACAATTGTGATAGAAAAAGCTCAAGCTTTTGCCGATATTTCAACTGACATGAAAGGGGCAAATCTGAATTTTGATCCAGGAAGTGCATCTACCTTTACCTGGTGGATAAAAGCTGGAGTTGGTGATTTGGAAGATAGTTCCCTGCCAAAAATTGATGATCAGTATTTGGTGATGGAGGGAACAGCTCCATCTAATAGCGTATATGTTGGTGGTGCTTCTTATGGTGGATGGAATGGTCCCTATATCAAGCAAATGAATGGTGATCCACTCTCTTCTGATCCTTCACAATTGTATTTTAATATATATGTTTATGGGACAGGGGATACAGACTCAGAATTGTATTTTAACTTCTATGAGGCTGATGGAGATCATGTGGGGAGTAATGCGAAAACTGATGATGCAGTACAGCTAAAAATTGTTCCATCTCATAAGGGTTGGAAGCTATTAAGCTATAAGTACAGTGATTTGCCTTTTAGTACCTATGCACCTGGTGGGGGTAGCGGTAATAAGATTCATGAGCCTCATAAAATTGCTTTGATTGACATTGCTCTGCAAGCGACTTCACAAGGAGGAAGTGCAAAGGTAGTCGTTGATTATCCGTTTTTCACGATTAATCAGCCTTTCGATCCATCAAGGTATTAATGTAGAGTCACAGGTTCTACAAACGACTAAAGACAATGAAAAAATCAGTTATAGCAGTTGTTTCCTTGGTGGGCTTACTATTTAGTCAATGTGTCAGCGTTCAGACCATTGACTTGGATGGTAATGCCGTATCAGGGAGAACAGGAAATAAGGAGAAAACCAAGAATCAAAAATCAGTTGCTGCCTTGCAATACCAAGAAGGTGATTTGATGGCTGAGGATTGGAAGGCTGTGGGAAACCTCACTTTAATAAAGTCTGAAGGAGGTTATGCTATCAGGGCTAAAGAAGCTGGAAATCGTGAAGCGTTACTCACTCGTGAGTTTGATCGCCCTTTAAGTTTTAATGGTGGATTGGGTATCCGTGTTGTTGGGCGTTCTGAAGGTAGTGTGGCTCCAACGTTGAAATTGGAGTTGGTGGATGAGAATGGCTACGTGACCAATGAAAAGGACATGGAGCTGGAATTGGCTCAAGGAGAGATTTCAAATGAGTATTTCTTTAACCTAAATGGTGCCTTTGTACAACTACATCCAGAGATTGCTGATGTGGATGGAAAACGTATTCGTCGAATTAACCTTTATGTGAATCCTAAAGGTGATGAGTTTACAGGGAACATCCATCTTGAGGAAATTAAGGTGATTTACGGTGCCCAGATTGTTCATGAAGGAAAAGGTCCTGAAGGAAAAGATGGAGGAGTTGTAGAGGACTTTATGAAATCGTCTTCTTGGACCTCAAATAAGAAGAACATTTCCTTATTGCCAGGTTCGGGACATCTTAGGGTTGAGATGAATGAAGTAGGCCCTTCTCATGAAAGCTTTGAAGGAGAGGTTGAAACGGTGAATGTTCAGAATGCTAAAAAGTTTACTGTAAAAGCTAAAGTTGCAGGGGAGAAGCCATTGTTCTTGCGAATGGATTTGGTTGATGCAAATGGAGTGGCTACAAACTATCTTCCTGTGATTGTTCGCTTAAATCCTTCTTCTGAAATGCAGGAGTTGGTATTTGACTTTGAAGGGCGTCTGGAGCAGTCTTATCCAATGGCTGCTTTGGATGTAAAGAGAATTTCTGGAGTACGGATCTATCCAAATCCAGCTTACCAACCTTATACAGGGACCTTGATCATTGAAGAAATAAAGGCCATTCCATAAATAGGGTTATAATTTCTATTGTCATTTGATTCAAATCACCTTCATGGGCTATCCGTTGAAGGTGATTTTTTGTTTAAGGAGCTTCAATCTTTTAGGAATAAATTTGCCACATTGTTTTGGAGAAGATTACAAGTTTGTATCTTGTGAAAGGTTTTTTACACTAATTGTTCACACCTAAACAATTCACTACCCATGAAAAAATCAGTACTCTTCGGAATGGGCTTGTTCGCGGCCGCTTCTATGGCTTTCGCTCAAAATGAAACAAACTCAGACCAATCAGGTAACCAACCATCTGCTGGACGTACAGGTTACACTTATGAGTTCAACACACCGTTTGAAACATCTGACGAGAATGATGATGTTCAGTGCCTAAATGAGGTAGATCCAACTTCTGGTAATCCAACTGTTTGGAATACAGAGAATCGCGCTGGTTATAGTTTCGGGACTGGTGAGGGGTCTTTGTTAATTGATCTTGATGGTTCTCAAGGAGAGTTTTCTGTACCAAACGTTCGTTTTACAGAGGATAATTGTGCTAATGTAATTGCAAATCCAATCGATTTGTCTGGTACAGATGCTACTCAAGTTAAAGTTCGTCTTCGTTCTGACGTTGATGTTGCAGATTTCCGTATCATCGTTGCTATTTTGAGCAATGACCAAGTAGTCTATGCTGATTTTGATGCAACATCAGTTGCATTGACAGGTGATAATGAGTGGCAAGAGCTTACTTTGGAAGGTGGTACTAAGCAGTGGAGTGCAACTGAACCTGATGGTGTTGTTTTGGATTTGAGCCAGGCTATTGGTTTTGGTTTCAAAGCAGTAAACGGTGCTACAGATAACCCACAAGGTACTATCGAGATTGATTATATCACTTTCGGTGATGGTGTAATTACTTCTAACGAAGAAGCTGTTGTATCTAACGTTAACATCTTCCCTAACCCATCTACTGGTGTTGTAAACGTTGAGGCTGAAGCTGGTCAGTCTATCGTTATCCGTGACATGGTTGGCGCTGAGGTTGCTGCTGGCACTGAGAACTTGACTGTAAACGACTTGCAAGCTGGTATCTACGTTGCTACTATCACTACTGCTGAGGGTGTAGTTGTAGAAACTCGCAAGGTTATCGTTAAATAAGTTTAGGAGTCTATTGATTACTTGTTAATCAATTCTTCAAAACATAGGAACCCGACGGGCAATGCTCGTCGGGTTTTTTTGTTTTAGGAATGAATTTTTGATGCTATTCGCTGGGAATAGATTTTCTTGTTCTTACATTTATAGTAGTTAACTGATTGAAAAATAGGTCAATAACTTTTTGTCATTTTTATGAAAAGGCTTTTTTCATCATTCCTTTTACTTGGAGTGCTAACGTCTTGTGGAGGTGAAAAACTTAATCGAGATAACTTTGAATTAGTAAGACAGGGAATGACTAAGGAGCAAGTGGAACAGATTCTGGGTCAAGGTCAATCCAATACGACGAATACAAGGAGTGGAGAGGTGGTATCATGGAAAAGTGGTTTTAAAATTATTACCATCTCCTTTGTCCACGGTGAGGTTTCTCGAAAAAATCAGGTAGGGCTTTAAATTAAGCGAAAGTGAAATCATAAACTGGCCCACTAAAGCGCAGTTATTTTGTTGGCTGTTTGTGGCAAGTTGATGCAGGGATAGCCTTAGCTATCGTAAATCAAGTTGATTTGAACAGCGGGCAAAAGAACAAGCCGACTGGGTCAGTCTATTGTTTTTCTTTTGCTAAAGCTTTTCCAGTGCCATTTTTACTTCAGGGTAGAGGAACTCAAAACCTTCGTTTAGAAGTCTTGTAGGAACTACCCAACGGCTTTTTAGAACCAGTTCATTCTCTGTTCCCATTGCGAAAGTGCCCAATGTAACCATCCATGTTTTAAGTGGAATGCCAAGAGGGCATTTAACGGATTTTCTGATGGCCTTGGTAAATAATTGGTTGGGAATGGGATTTGGGCTTGCAAGATTGAATACACCTGCCAAGCTTTCTCTTTGAATTAGAAAGTCTACAGCCAGAAGAAAGTCCTGTTCGGCAATCCAACTGACCATTTGTTTTCCAGAACCTTGTGTCCCTCCCAAACCAATTTTGGCAAGCTGTGCAAGGGTAGGGTAGACTCCACCACCTTTGCCAAGGACAAGGCTGGTTCGAAGTACGACTTTTCGAGTTGAAGGTGTTACCATTTCCTCAAATGCCTGTTCCCATTTTTGACAGACATCCACCGAAAACCCTTTTCCAATGTCCCCTGTAAATTCATCCATTGGTCGGTCTTCGGCATGGCGATAGATAGTGGCCGAGGATGAATTCAACCATACTTTTGGAGGATGCTCACATTCTTGGATGGCTTTTCCCAAAACCCTTGTTGAGTCTTGGCGAGAGGCATAGATGGCCTTTTTATTTTCTTCGTTGTAACGGCAGTTTACAGACTTGCCAGCCAAGTTGATGACAGCAAGGCTTCCTTCTAACGCATCTTGCCAAGCACCTATAGTTTTACCATCCCAGAGAAGATAAGTGTAGGGCTGTTTGTGTTTTGGTAGTTTCCGTGAAAGGATGATGATCTCAAAACCCTTATGATTGAAGTAGTTTGCAAGGGTTTGGCCGAGGTAGCCTGATCCGCCGGCGAGGATGATTTTTTGATTATTCATGGTTTGTGGGTTTGATGGGGGTATCTTATTTATTCGGTAGGTATAAAACCTACCGCTATGGATGGTGCGTGGTGTCTCCTTAGCGTAGTCCGCCAGGTGGCGGATTACGTTTTCGAAGATTATTTTTAAAGTGTCATTTTCTTCTCCACAGAGATTTCAGACCCTTCGGCTAGGATGACCGAAGAGGGAATCAATTGATCCAAAAAAGCGAATTGAGGACCGTAGGCCTTTCCAAAATCCAAATTCACCTCACAGTTCAGGACAGGGTATTGCTCCCAACGTGGGTGCTTGACTTCGTATTCATTGGTTTTGGTTTCATTCACTTTGGAGTAGCCCCAGTAGTGTTCAGTGATAAACTCCTCTTCTGAGCCTTCCTCGATACATCTGAGCCTGTTTTGAGCCTCCACCTGAAGTGACTGCCATTGTCCTTTGGTTCTCCACTCATAGCTCACATGAAGCTTGTCTGCCTCCGTTTTCCATTGGTGGCGCATTGGGTGGGTGACGTAATGCTCCTTGTAGATGGTATTAGCCATTAAGCTGAGGGCAGGTTTGGGAACGATTTCTTTGATAAAAGACACTCCGCGTTTCCATTCCTTTCCATCAAACCGCTTCACATAAAAGCGAAGGTTGACTTCCTCAAAAGTGGTATGGAAGGGAACACTTATGCCTAAGAGCTTTGTGTTAGTGAAAAGGAAGCCCACCAAACTGATCATGCATTTTCCTTCCCAGAGATCGAGTTCCGTGCCGTGGGGGACAAGGTCAGTTAAAAGTTCAGGTGGGACTTCGTAGTTGACAAGGGCGAGTTTTCGCCATTCTGCAGTGAGGAAGCTCATGAGGCCACATCGTTTTTGTGTTCAAAAAATCGTCCGCTCATCACTTTGCCGATAAAGAGAAGCAAAAGAAAAACCAGGAGAATTGCCCCTAAGAAAATGGCAAAGTTTCCCAGTCGATCACTGAGCGTTTCCACGATGTCACGGTGGTCACTGAGTTGGTATATTTTGAGCCAACTAAAGGCAGTGCCGATGCCAAGGAGGTAGAATCCTGTTTCAAATAGTTTGTTGGTGGAATTTGCGATTTCGTCCCGTCCTCTGAAGATATCCTTCATAAAGACAAGGCTGTTCTTGAAAAGCATTTTTGCCACAAAGATGACGAGACCTAATGCTAATGGAAGGTAGATGAGATAGGCTTTTAGGTAGAGTTGGTTTTCCATGGTAGGAGGTTTGGTTTGTAGCTAAGGTTTTAAGCGATGTTGGTTCTATTCTTCACGAAGTAGTAGGTGTTGAAAAGAATCAAGTTGGAGCAATGGATACTGCCTAGGGTAAGGCATATGATGCAGAGTTTGGAAGAGCAAACTTCAATGAATTCAGCGGTCGAGCTTCCCCAATCATTCGTTGATATCATGGTGAAAACATAGCCTAGGTTGAGAAGGAGGTAGCCAGTAAACAACAGCCGATTGGTGGTGTCTGTTAGTTTTTCATCATTTGAAAAGACCATCAGGAGAAAGACACGGCCACGGTGATAGAGTTGTAACCCCACAATGATGGTAAGGTAGGAGGAGAGTGAGAGGTAGATGCCATATTGAATGTAGTTGCTCATTGTGAATATTCAGAAAAAAGTGAAACAACAAGAGCGCACTTGTCTCTGTTTGATGACTCAAACCTAGTCTTAAAAAATGGAAGTTTCAAAAAATACTGAAAATAAAAACCTGAAAAGAAATGAAAAAGCCCCCTGCCGAACGACAGGGGGCTTTTGAAATAATACGGAGAAGCTCAGTACTTAGTACTCATTACTCCGTACCGTTATAATCAAACAATTTTCTTCATGTCAGTCATCGCCTCACGAAGCTCAGCACCAACCAATTCAATTGGGTGGAAACGGATAGCCTCGTTGATGTCGATGAGCAACTTATTGTCAACGCCAGCGTCTTTACCTTCGTTGAAGTTCTTACCGAGGATGTCAGTCTCAACGGTCTTCATGAAGTCAGTCAAGAGAGGCTTACAAGCGTGGTCGAACAAGTAACAACCGTACTCAGCAGTGTCGGAGATGATGCGGTTCATCTCGAACAACTTCTTACGAGCGATAGTGTTAGCGATCAATGGAGTCTCGTGGAGTGATTCGTAGTAAGCAGACTCTTCTTTGATGCCAGCTTCAACCATAGTTTCGAAAGCCAACTCAACACCAGCCTTCACCATAGCAACCATCAACAAACCGTTGTCGAAGAACTCTTGCTCAGTGATCTCAACGTCGCCAGCAGTTTGCTTTTCGAAAGCCGTGTCCTCAGTGGCTGCACGCCAAGACAACAAGTTTTTGTCGCCTTCAGCCCAGTCAGCCATCATAGTGCTGGAGAAAGTACCGTCCATGATGTCGTCCATGTGCTTCTGGAACAACGGACGCATGATTTCTTTCAATACTTCAGAAACCTCATAAGCCTTCACCTTAGCAGGGTTGCTCAAGCGGTCCATCATGTTGGTGATACCACCGTACTTCAACGCCTCAGTGATCACTTCCCAACCGTACTGGATGAACTTAGCGGCGTAACCTGGGTCAACACCTTTCTCTACCATTTTCTCGAAACCGAGGATAGAGCCAGTCTGCAACAATCCACAAAGGATAGTTTGCTCACCCATCAAGTCAGACTTCACCTCAGCAACGAAGGAAGACAACAATACACCAGCGCGGTCACCACCAGTACCTACACAGTAAGCCTTAGCGATTTCAAGACCGTCACCGTTCGGGTCGTTCTCAGGGTGAACGGCGATCAAAGTAGGAACACCGAAGCCACGCTTGTACTCCTCGCGCACCTCAGAACCTGGAGACTTAGGAGCCACCATAACAACAGTCAAGTCCTTACGAACCTGCATGCCTTCCTCAACGATGTTGAAACCGTGTGAGTAAGCCAAAGTAGCGCCTTTCTTCATGTGAGGCATTACTTCAGTAACAACAGGAGTGTGTTGCTTGTCTGGAGTAAGGTTCATCACGAAGTCAGCAGAAGGAATCAACTCCTCGTAAGTGCCAGCAGTGAAGCCGTTCTCAGTAGCGTTCAAGTAAGACTGACGCTTCTCGTCGATAGCACCTTGACGCAATGCGAAAGATACATCAAGACCAGAGTCGCGAAGGTTCAAGCCTTGGTTCAAACCTTGGGCACCACAACCTACGATAACAATCTTTTTGCCTTCGAGTTTCTTAACGCCGTCAGGGAACTCAGTGCGGTCCATGAACTCACAAACGCCCAACTGGTTGAGCTTCTCGCGCAAAGCGAGGGTGTTGAAATAGTTAGCCATTGTAATGGAAGTTTTTACGTGTCAAAGGAGATATTAGACGTTAGAAATTAGACCTTAGCCCCGATAATGAAAGCTAAAGTCTAACGTCCAAAGTCTAAAGTCCTCCATTCAACTACAAAGCTGAGAAACTTTCCAAAAACAAGGCATATCCGAAACGTGTTTTTTTAGGTACTTTTTATGGATTCTGTTTCTCTCGGAATTGGAGAGGGGTAAGCTTGGTGGTCTGGCGGAAAAGTCTGGTAAAGTATGACTGGTCTTTGAAATTCAGTTGGTGGGCGATTTCCGTCACCGTCATTTCAGAATACACCAAAAGGCGCTTCGCTTCAAGGATAACCTTTTGTTTGATAAGCTCATTGGACGTTTTTCCAGTCAGTTCCCGCACAGTTTCTGTCAGGTGGCTTGGGGTGATGGAAAGTTTTTCGGCATAATCCCGAACAGAAAGATTCTCCAAATAATGCTCATCAATCAATTGCTTGAAACGCTTGACCAAAAGGGTGCCCTTGGGAATTGTCGAGCTAGGTAAATTTTGTGGGTAAAGCCGACGACATTCCAACAACAATAAATCGAGTAGAACACTAACCATTTCCGATTCATCTGGCTGGTTAGCCATGATTTCATCACAGCCCGACACAAAGATTTTTTTGATGCGCTCGGCATCCGTGTCAGAGTCCAGATAAAGGGGAGAGGCCTGAGTTTCCAGCCCGTGGAAGAAGGGGAATTCCAACAGCTTGTTCTTGTTCGACTTGTTCAGCTGGTAAAATTCAGAGCGGAATAGGAAGATGTAACCCTCCACATCTTTAGATAAATCCAGATTGTGTACCTGCCCAGGCGAAAGGAAGAACAGGCTGTTTGGACGGATGTCGTGTGCCTTAAAGTCGATGACGTGCAATCCACTTCCTTTGGTCAAAAACAGGATTTCATAAAAGTCGTGGTGACGGTGTGGATAAGTCACCTGAAAATGGCGGTGCGCATCAAACACCTCCACCTGATACGGTTTTTTCTCCTGCCTTTTGTCAAAGGTGTCAAGACTATAGGATGGTATTTTCTCTTTGCCAGTGGCCATGGGGAGAATGAAGTATTATGTACAATGTATCATGTATTATGAAAGCTGATGTTGTCAGAACAGCCGCAAATAGCCGTAGGCTTTGGCAGTGTGTTTTGACAACATCAGCTTTCTTTGTTGTACAGACTGCCCAACCTTTCGGTTTTGTCAGTTGACTGAACTAACATGTCATTGTACATAATACTTAATACATTGTACACCGAATGAACAAGAACCTACAAACCACGCTAAAAATTGCCGGAATCTATAACCTGCTCTGGGGGATTTGGGTAATTGCACTTCCCAATTCATTATTTGAATGGACAGGTCTGGAGTTGCCACGCTACGATATGATTTGGCAGAGCGTTGGGATGGTCGTCGGCGTTTATGGACTGGGCTATTGGTGGGCTTCCAGAGATTATGTGCGTCACTGGCCGATTGTGATGGTCGGTTTTTTAGGGAAGGTTTTTGGGCCAATTGGTATTCTTCATCATGTGCTGATTCTTGAGGATTTATCCCCATGGTTTATGGCAGTCTCATTCTTCAATGATGCCATTTGGTGGATACCATTTATCATGATGTTGAAGGAGGCTTACGGGGTGCACAAATTCAAGGAATAGTGTTTTAAGGGTTGTTTAGACCTGACAGGTTTTGGAAACCTGTCAGGTCTAAACAACCCTTAAAATTGAAATAATAGAATGCCTTTCAGGTTACATAATAGCGCCTTTCCATATTGACAATCGAATGTTTAAACCTTAAAAATAGATATGATAAGGCATCTTTTATCTATTCTTTTTAGTGTAACTCTTTTTTTTCCAGTGACTTTTGGGCAAGTCAAGTTGGTGGAAAAGACTTCTGCTGATATTAATCCACATGGCAAGGAGCAAGTGAATTTTGGCTACTTGTTCGACCTCCGTGACAAGTTTGTTTGGGACGGAGAGCATTATTATGGATTCAGTTTGCAGGCGTGGGGAACCTACAATCCAATCATTCAAAAATTCGACAAGGACTTCAACTTCATTGGCCACAAGAAAATAAACTTTGAACGGTTTTTTGAGGACTTGGTATTGACCGATGATGGAAGGCTTTGTGCCATGGTTTCCCAGCGAGAGGAGAAAACCTATAAGTATTGGAGTCAGGAAATTGATAAAAATGACTTCTCCTTGAAGGAACTGAGGGAAATTACGTCGGTGCCCTTGCCAAAGCGTTCGTATCGAGATGGTTTCTATGAATATTACTCGCCGGACTCTTCCCAAATTTTATTGGTCCATAAATACAGCAAGTATAAAAAGAAGGCCAAGGCTTTGGGGACGATTGTGATGCATATGGATAAGAACAGGAACGTACTTTGGCAGAAGACCTGTTTTGAGCACACTTTGTCAGATTTTAGCATTAACAACAAAGGAGAAGTCTTTTTCCTGTCTCAGAATCAGGAGACGGGAAAGGTGAAGCTTCACCTGGAAACCAAGGAAAAATCCAAGGACTATGTGGTGAGCTATGAGAAGGAAAACCTGTTGGAGGATGGCGTTTTCAGTCTTAACCTGAGCATGAGTCCACAAGGATTTCCGTATGTGGTGGGGCTTCATGGCACCAAACCAGATAACCCAGCTAACTCGGTGGATGGCTATTTTATTTGGGCTTTTGATGGGGAACGAAAGGAGGTGGACTGGCGGAGGATGGTGCCTTGTAGGGAATCTATCCTCAAGGAGTTTTTCTATGACCGAGAAACCTACACCATCACTGGTACAGTAGTGGAAATCTTGACCAGCTTCCTCGGCCTTGCTCAAGATGCTGACCTGAGTTCCGATGTGGAGACCTTCCCGATGAAGAAATTGGTCTTTGCGGAGGATGGCAGTTTTTATCTGACCACCGAGTTTTCAAAGAGATGGTACCATCGTTATATGGTGGATGGCCAAGTGAAGGTCAATTCCTATTATATCCACAATGAGGTGTTGGTGAGCCATTTTTCAAGTGAGGGCAAACTGTATTTTGAGGATGTTGTCAGGAAGTTCCAACAGAATTCCTCAGGGAATGGCTTGGGCTATTCCACTTATTTGAACAATGGGAAATTCTATGTGATTTTTAATGATAATGGGGGAAGTTATTCCAGCCAAGGAGCCTATGTGAAGGGAAGTCCTTTGGTGTATCCTCCAGCCCGGGGAAGGGGCAATAAAGCGCTATGCTATCAGTCATTTTCTGCACAAGGAAAAACTAAACGCGGAGTGGTTTATTTGCACGACAAGGAAAACTTGGCATTTCGCCCCATTGGGGTGTTCAAACGAGATAATGAACGAATCATGTTTTTGGGTTGTGCCTCAGCTAAAAACTATCAGTTCTTGACATTGGCGATGGAGTAGATTATCAATGTTTAGAAACGAAAAGCCCCAATAGTTCATCAAGAAGTATTGGGGCTTTTCGTTTTAAAGGATAAAACAAAGGTTTCAACCTTAAGCCTTACCTTTGTGCCCATGAGTATTTCCCCCCGTGTAACGCTGGTTGGCGCCGGTCCTGGCGATCCAGATTTGATTTCCCTGAAAGGTGTTAAAGCCCTGCAATCTGCTGATGCTGTTCTGTATGACGCTTTGGTGGATGAGTCGCTTTTGGAGCATGTGCCCAAGGAGGCAGAGCTTTTGTATGTGGGAAAACGGGTGGGAGCCTGCCAGTTCAAGCAAGAGGATATCAACAAGCTGATTGTGGAATACGCCCAAAAGTATGGGCATGCGGTTCGGCTAAAAGGCGGTGATCCCTTTGTGTTTGGGCGTGGACAGGAAGAGAAGTTGTTTGTGGAAAGCCACGGCATTCCTGTGGAAGTGGTGCCTGGCATCTCAAGCAGTTATTCGGTACCTGAATTGGCGGGCGTGCCCTTGACCCGACGTGGGGATAACGAAAGTTTTTGGGTGATTACGGGGACTACCCGAAACCATGAGCTGTCCGAGGATGTCCGCTTGGCGTCCAAGTCACGGGCGACGGTAGTGATTTTGATGGGCATGAGAAAGCTGGAGGAAATCGTGTCCATCTTTCAGCAGGAGGGAAAAGGAGCTACGCCTGTGGCGATTATTCAGAATGGAAGCCGTCCGACTGAAAAAAGAGCCTTCGGAACGGTGGATACCATTGTGGAGGAAGTGAAGGAAAAAGGCATGGATGCCCCTGCGGTGATTGTGATTGGCGAGGTGGTGCGCTGGGGCAATGAGGATAAGGGTTAAACCTCATCGGAATACCTGCCAGACGTATTGTTTCAATTTTGGTTGTTGGTCGCTTTTGGACACCAATTTATTCTTGAGGAAAAAATTGAAAGCCACGAGTGCCAAGGCTCCAGAGATCAAGAGTAGCTTACGCATAAACTATTTAAAGCTTAGAGGTGTTGTTGTTAAAGGCAACCTTGTCAGTACCATGAATGTACGTAGGGGTTTCTCTATGGTACGTAATACTTTTGTTAAAAGTTCATGAACCAATTATATCCAGTTTTTCTTCGTCTTGATGCTTTTGAAACCCTGATTGTAGGCGGTTGGGGCATCGCTTGGGAGAAGCTTGAGTTGATGTTCAAGCATGCTGACAATGCCGTGGTGACCGTGGTGGCACCAGAGATTTGCGAAGAAATCAGGGCATTGGCCAAAAAGTATCCTTCCCAAATCACTTTGAAGGAACGCAAGTTTGTTCCAGAGGATTTAGAAGGAAAGAAGTTGGTCATGGTGGCTTTGTCCTTGGCGGATGTCAAGGAGGAGGTTTGTGCTGAGGCTAACAAGCGGAATGTGTTGGTGAATGTGGCGGATACGCCTAATATGTGTGATGCCTATTTGGGCTCTGTGATTCAAAAGGGTGACCTAAAAATCGCTGTTTCCACGAATGGGAAATCTCCAACTTTGGGCAAGCGCATCCGCGAAATGTTGGAAGAGGTGTTGCCAGATAATATCTCCGAGATGGCTAATCGCCTCAAGGGGATTCGGGACGGCCTAAAGGCGGATTTTGATTATCGAGTCCGTAAATTGGATGAAATCACTAAGGTGATGAAGGCTGAGGGGGAGGATGATAAGTTGAAAAAGTAACTACGAATAAGCAATGAAAACGATAACCGTAGCTGAACTAAAGGCCCTAATGGATGAGGGCAAGGATTTTCAATTGATTGACGTGCGCGAGCCAGCTGAGTATGAGTCGGCGAACTTGGGCGGTGAATTGATTCCTCTTCAGACTATTCCACAGAACGTGGAGAAAATCTCCAAGGAAAAGCAGGTGGTGATGCAGTGCCGTAGCGGACAGCGTAGCGCCAATGCAATCATGTTCTTGGAGCAGTTTGGTTTTGAGAACCTCTACAACCTTGAGGGGGGCATCATTGCATGGGCCCAAGAAATCGACGATTCAATCGTTGTTCAGTAATCCCACCTTTGGGAAAAATTAAAGGCCTGATAGGAGTTTAATCCTGTCAGGCCTTTGTCGTTTATAGGCAAGGGAGGTGATTTTTAACCACGGAGAGAAGGAGGAAAGGAGGCCTGCATTGTTGAAAAGGAAAAGCCTATGGAGAGGACGGTTAATCCCTTCTCTCCATAGGCTTTTTCTCTAAACCATCATTCGCTCCCTTTCTCCTTCTCTCCGTGGTTTAAATTTTTCAATGTCCAGTCCGCGGGGTGATTTCCATTTGTTGCTGGCTTTTCAATGGCACCCAAAACATGACATTAAAAGCAATAATCTTATCGTTACCCTCGCTATTTCCCCATTCACCCAAGTTGTCCAAATAATCCGTCATGGGATTGAGGAAGGAAGCTTGGGCTGAGAAACCAAAATCGTTTGGCAATTGATAGGTAAAGCCAAGTTGGGTGGGGAGAATCAGTGCAATGGCGGAATAGCTTTCTCCCAAATCAAGGCTTTCAAACTGGTCTTTGAGCTGTTCTCCAGATTCGTCCTTTGGAGAAAAACGCATAAGCCCAATGCCTTGTCCAATGTAAAGGCGGTATCGTTTTTTAGCCAAAATGTTCAGCCGAAGACGGTAGGAGAAATCCACATAATTTGTGGCCACAAAGGTCGCTGGAGTAGCAGAAGCATCTCCTTCGTAGACGTAACTGGAGTTTTGCCCTACAATTTTTCCAATCCCCAAACTCAGCTCACTGTTGAAGCGGTTCTTTTTGGCGAACAATACGCTGGCCCGCAAACCTGCATTCCATTGCGAATAGCTCTCATTCAAATCCCCTCGATAGGAAAGGGCCTCGGGCCCAATGCCAAAGGAGATATTGGGGTAATGTTGTGCCATTCCCTGAAGGCTGAAACAGGTCCAGCACAGAAAAGTCAGGAAGAATATTGCAAAGGGCTTTTTCATAGCATTAAGTCCAACCATAAACCCAGTTGGGCTGTCATTGGTTCACAGTGAATGGCTTGTAGGCAATCAGTCGGTCCGCGCGATCCTCTGGCGCTTTGTAATACACCAAAATGTCATAGGCATTGCTCGTTTGCCAGTGATTGCCCTCCAGCGTTGACTCATCCGAGCCATCGCCATCCAATAATACATAGCGATAGTTGTAATATCCTTGTTTCAAAAGGGTGGAACAATAATAAGCCTGATGCTCATCATCGTACTTCATCTGAAACGCTGGCTTGAATTTCCAATCGCTTAGCGCACCAAACACATACACCTTTCCCTTGTTGAATTTTGGGCTTTTTAGATGGAAATGGGTCAGGATATAATCACTCTCCAAGGCGCCGTTTCCAAAGTCGTAGTTGTCAATAATGTATTGCCCGTTGATATCCTGCCTTGAAAGATAATTTCTGGCTTGAGGAACGTCAGGCACTAACAGGACTTGTCTTGGAGTCGTGGTGTCGCTGATGGCCTGTACGTTGAGGCCACGGAAGCGAAGCGCACGCATGTCGAACACCCGAAACTCATTTCCCGCCAAAAAGCTCATTTCCCCAGAGAAATGCTTGTACTCCAAAATGTGCTCGTTGGGGCGAATAAAGCTCGGGCGAAGGCTGTGGATGCAATTGTCCCAACGGGCGTTTTGTCTGATGACAACTTTCACATTTTCCGTCGGATTGAAAATGTCCAAGCTTGGATGACTTACAGTAAAATTGATGCGTTGGAAAGGCCGTCCCGGCGTGGTCAAAAAGGTAGGGTCCACAGTAATTTCTGCCACTTCCTCAAAAATGCAGAACCTGCGTGTAAGCAGGAGTTTTTCGTTCAAGTCATACACCTTAAGCAGGTAATTGCCTGAAACCGTCACCTTGGGAATGGTGAAGGAGAAGTGGGTGAAATTGATGCGAGTGCTGGTGGAAAACTCGTAGTTGTTTAGGTTAAACTCATTGTAATCCTCCAAGTAATCCAATGGTTGCAAGAATGATTTTGTCCAATCCGCATTGCAGTGTTCAATGCGCGCAATCATGTTTTCAGACTCATTGCCGACCACATCAAATTCCAGCACCAAAGGCACTTTTTGCGCCAAGGAAAGAATGGGAGGGAAGATGGTTTCGTTCGTGATTTCTGTTTTTGGATAAAACTGAACGGTTTTTATCCGTGGGTCATCCTCCTGTCCAAAAGCAGAGAAGGAAAGTAGAAATGCGAACAACAGCGACAATCGAAAAGGCATAGGTAACAATTTGTCCCTAAGTTAAGGATTGTCAGCGAGGAGTTTTCCCCTTTGCTGTTGGTGGCCATTAGCCACGCCTTTCTACTTTTCGGTATCTACAAACTGTTCATTCGGTGGCAAATGCTCCTGAATACACTTGTTGATTTCTTTGGCGACCAATTGCTGACCTTTATGGTTGAGATGACCATGGTCAATATAACAGCTGAAGTCAGTTGTTATGTTTTGATGCTCAGGAGTGTTGAAATCAATGAGGACGTCTTTTGAAGTGAAGAGTTCCCCAATCTTGGCTTGGAAATCTCGGTAGCTCTGTGGGTCTAAATCCAGAATCTTTTTGGGCACTGGAGGGTAATACCCGAAAATCTGGATGCCGTTTTTTCTCAAGTGAGCAATGGTCTCAGCGAGGTCTTCATACGCCCGAGGGTCGATGTAGGTCGCTTCCTTTTCGCCGTTGGCTACCTTGTGTGTGATAATCTCCTCGGACAAGGTAGTGTCCATGGCAAGGTTGAAGTTATTGCACCCATTGGCTTCGATAAGGCTTTTCGGAAACAGTTGGGGCAGGAGCTCCTTTTGGCTCAAAGTTTTAATAGCATAAGTCTTAAGCAAGTTGGTTGAACCCAAGGCCCCATAGTACTCCTTTGGGTCGATGCGGGCGCTTTTCTTCCCGTAGTCTTTAGTGATGTAGGGAGAAAGGCATAGGACCGCAAATTTCATGTTTCCCTCCTCGGCAATTTTGATGGCCAATGGTTTCAATTCAGAAATATTGGCGCCCATGATGCTCGCATTGTAGGTGTTGTAGGACTGGATAGCATCGGGATTAAGGTTTGCGGAAAGCGAAGGGCCAAGGATAAAGCCTTCGTAGTTTTTGGGGATATACCGGTGAGATAGCAGGTACTTGCTCGTATGCTCATTCGTGTATACCCTTAGTTGCGCGTCCGTGTTATTATCAAAGAGGCCATAGATGTCCAACTGGTAGTTTACCCCCACAAACAGGGCCATTAAGCCAAGGGAAATGACCAGAACTCGAGAGAGAAAGGCTTTGGCGGTATACATAGTCGTCTAAGCTTGTCTGCTAAAACGGGCAGGTTAGAAATCGAAATACAAGAAGTCACTGCTGGTAATGGAGTTCATAAACAGGAAGCCCACCAAAATGAGCCCTGTTACATAGACCAAATGTTTTTTGTTCGGTTTGAATCGTTCCCCAAGTTCCATGGTGTTTGGGCCAAACAACAGGATAATTCCCAGAAGTATCAGCGGAAGGGAATGAGGCTCGGTGATAATGTTGATGTTAAAATTCCTGTTGGTGCCGAGGCCAAACATGGCTTTAAGAATGTTGGATGCGTCGGCAAAGGTGGGAGCCCTGAAGAACACCCAAGCCACGTTCACGAAATTGAAGGTGATTATCCATCCCAAGATTTTCGGCAGGCTAATTCCGGTCTTTGACCAAAGCCGGTGAATGACCAAGCCAACGCCATGCATCAGCCCCCAAATCACGAAGGTCCAGCCTGCTCCATGCCACAGTCCTCCCAAAAGGAAGGTCAGGACTAAGTTTCGTAAAGTCTTGGTTTCCCCACCGCGGTTTCCACCCAATGGGATATAGAGGTAGTCGCGCAGAAAACGACTGAGTGTGATGTGCCACCTTCTCCAAAAATCTTGAATGTCTAAGGCCCGATAGGGTGAATGGAAATTGAGAGGGAGTTTAATGTTGAACATCAGGCCCACACCAATGGCCATGTCCGAATAGCCACTAAAGTCAAAGTACAATTGGAAAGCGTAACTCAAGGAGGTAATCCAACCCTCGGGCATGGAAAGGAATTGGCTGTACTCATAGCCGGTGTTCGCGGGGTTAGCAAAGGTGTCGGCGATGATGATTTTTTTGGCCAACCCAATGAAGAAGATGTAAATGCCCTTGATGAGGTTGTCATAGTTTACAAGCTTGTTTTTCTCCTCGGTGAATTGGCCCATCATTTCGCTGTGGTGGACAATCGGTCCGGCGATGAGTTGGGGAAAGAAAGTGACGAACAAACCGTAGTTGAAAAAGCCATACTCCTTGGTTTCTCCCTGATAGCTGTCCACCAAGTAGGCAATTTGTTGGAAGGTGAAGAAACTGATTGCAAGCGGAAGCGCTACATTCAGCAAATTGAAATCCGACTGCACCAGTACGTTGATGTTTTCAATGAAGAAGTCGGCATACTTGAAATAGCCCAACGCTCCCAAATTGATGGCAATGCCCAATGTCAGCAATGCTTTTTTGGCTTTGCCTTCCAACTGGCCAAGTTTCCTGCCCAAGCCGTAGTTCAGCCCCATCGAGCCTAAAATCAGCGGTAAATAGATGGGGTTCCACCAGCTATAGAAAAACAGAGAAGCGACGAACAGCCATCCTTTGGCCATTGTCGTCAAGTTCCATTTGTTCAGCAGGAAGTAGACGAGAATCGTTACGGGTAAAAATCCGATTAAGAATTCAAAAGAGTTGAATAGCATTTCCGAACTGCCCTGTGGGCATTGATTCTGTATTGTTTAAGACGAGGGTGAAACCTTACGTGTTCATGGTTTATTGGCTTCCTTCAGTACGTTTTTCGATGAAAAAAAGGTTTATGTGGAGGGATGAAGGGAAGGGTTCGATGAAAAAATCACTTTTCATATGTAAGAAATGATTCTCTTGATGAGAATTTGTGTTCTGGACAGCTTCGTGTCAGGCATCAAAAAATGTTGTAATTTGCATGGAGTACAGGTCGTTCTGTCGCTGCCTCGTCATAGATGAGGGAGAGGAAAGTCCGGGCACCATAGGACATCGTGCTTCCTAACGGGAAGGGTCTGCCAGCTGGCGGATACAGAAAGTGCCGCAGAAAGCTATACCGCCTACGTCCATCTCTGATGGGCCGGTAAGGGTGAAAAGGTGGGGTAAGAGCCCACCAGTACCTCAGGTGACTGGGGTAGCTGGGTAAACCTCACGAGGTGAAAGTCCAAATAGGCTGACGCTGTAGGGCGGTCCGTCCGATGTCAGTGGGTAGGGCGTTCGAGGCTGTCGGTGACGGCAGATTTAGATAAATGACAGAAATCCGCTCCGGCGGAAACAGAACCCGGCTTATTGGCCTGTACTTTCTTTTTACTTTAGTGGGTACCGAGTATTGAGTACCAAGTATTGAGTACCAAGTACCAAGTATTGCGTTGTTAGTCACTTTTCAACCAGCTACTTGGTACTTGCTACTTAGTGCTTGTTACCCATACTAAGTACTTTTTAACCGAAACGACCCATGCCAAAGGTTTTAATCATTGATGATGAGGCTGCCATCAGAGGCACGCTCAAAGAGATTCTTGAGTTCGAAAATTTTGAGGTGGACGAGGCCAAGGATGGCCTTGAGGGCTGTCAGATGTTCGAAAAGAACGACTACGATGCCGTGCTCTGCGACATCAAGATGCCTAAAATGGACGGCATTGAGGTGTTGGAAAAATGCAAGGAGCTTGGCAAGGACGGCCAGTTCATCATGATTTCTGCCCACGGCACCATTGAGACGGCTGTAGATGCGACCAAAAAAGGCGCATTCGATTTCATCCCGAAGCCTCCAGACTTGAACCGTTTGTTGGTAACGCTCCGCAATGCCATGGACAAATCCAATTTGGTGGTGGAGACCAAGCGTTTGAAAAAACGCGTGGCCAAGAAGTTTGAAATAGTGGGTGAGTCCGCCGCATTGGGTAAGGTGAAGGATATGATTGACAAGGTGGCGCCAACGGATGCCCGTGTCATGATTCTTGGTCCAAACGGTTCTGGTAAGGAGCTTGTCGCCCAGCAAATCCACGAGAAGAGTGAGCGTGCAGGCGCGCCAATGATTGAGGTGAACTGCGCGGCCATTCCTGCTGAGTTGATCGAAAGTGAGCTGTTCGGCCATGAGAAAGGCGCCTTTACTTCTGCCAACAAACAGCGTCAAGGCAAGTTTGAACAGGCCAATGGTGGTACTATTTTCTTGGACGAAATTGGCGATATGAGCCTATCAGCTCAAGCCAAGGTATTGCGCGCATTGCAGGAGGGAATTATTTCCCGTGTGGGTGGCGACAAGAAAATCAAGGTAGATGTACGCGTATTGGCGGCGACTAACAAGGATTTGAAAAAGGAGATTGAGGAAGGGAATTTCCGTGAGGACCTTTATCACCGCCTTAGTGTTATCGTCATCAACGTGCCACCTTTGAAGGACCGCAAGGAGGATATTCCTGCCTTGGTCGAGAAATTCTTGGGGGACATCGCCAAAGATTATGGCGCCGCCGAAAAAGGCATTGATGCAGCCGCTTTGAAGAAACTGCAGGAGTTTGATTGGACAGGTAATGTCCGTGAGTTGAGGAACGTCGTCGAGCGATTGGTCATCATGTCTGGCGACACGATTACAAAGAAGGATGTTGAGGACTACGTTTGATCAGTTATCAGTTATCGGTAATCAGTTAACAGGGCGCTTGTGGCTTTTTGCAGGCGCCTTGTTTGCGTTGGGTGGCATGCTGTTGCCTTCTTGCACGGAGCTGGAGGTTTGCCATGAGCTGACCGACAAAACCTTGAAGGTGCAGTTTTATAAGGACACCACTGATTCAAAAGACGATGAGTTTACATCGGCGATAGATACAATTTCCATCATCGCATTGTCTGACCCTGTGGACACTATTGTCAACAAACAGACGATAAGCACTGTCGAACTGGCCTTGCCACTATCTGTAGACTCTGCTCAATTTGTATTCATCAAGGATGGTGAGTCGGACACTATAAGTCTGTTTTTCCAGCGATTCCCAAAATCGCCGTCGGCAGGTTGTGCTCTGATTATGACTTATGAGATGGACACGGCAACTTATTCCACCAATGAAATTCAACGAGCGCTATTGGTTCAGCCTGAGCTCTTTATTGAGGAGGAGCTGGTAGATGATGATGTGGATATTGAGATGGAGAACCTGAAGGTGGTTTATTGATAGAAGGAAGAGATGGGAAAAAGGAGCAAACAAGTGAGAAAAGGACTTTTGTTTGGAGGTTTGAAACCTTTACTCTCGATTGCATTATTCTTTTTTGTGGCGTTAAATGCCCAAGCTCAAGACGAGGAGCGAAAAGTGGTGAACGATACCTTGGAGCGCACCACGGCTTTGCGTGTGGGGGTTGATTTGGTTCGTCCGATTATTGGACTGAACGATACGCTTCGCAATGGCTTTGAAGGGATTTTTGATATACGGGTTTATAGGCGGTTGTTTTTGGCGGGGTCTGTTGGTTGGGAGAGCTATGATTATGTAACTGAAAGTGTGCCCTCCACCTATTCTGCTAAAGGGATGTTTTTCCGCTTGGGAGTGGATTACGACCTATTGGATATGACAGGTGATGATGGCGTTTTCCTTGGCGCCCGATATGCCATGAGTCCTTCTTTTACCAGAACCATTGGGACGTTTTCGTCGAATCCTTCTGAAGTCTGGGGTGATTCTTTTTCGGGTGGACCAAATACACTTAGTCAGACTGCAATGTGGCTGGAAGGTGTAGTTTCCCTAAAAGTCCAAGTGGTGAAAAACCTGTTTGTGGGGGCAAGTGCTCGCGTGAATTTGATGCTTCATACCACCAACGATCCGTATGCCTATGACCATCCCGTTCCTGGATTTGGTCGCCATAGGCGAGAGCCCGTCAACATTGGGTTCAACTATTACATTTCCTACCAGATTCCATTTAAGCGGAAGGTGGTGGCTGTGGAGAGGAAAAAATAGGGTTAGGGTCTTTGTTAAAAGATGAGTTTAAGAGGAGCATGTGAATTGAGCTAATAGAAGATTAACGAGTTGTTACTCTTCTTCTTTCTCATGCTTCTTCTCGTCCCTTTTTTCTTCCTTCTCCTGTTTTTTTAACGCCTTCTTTTCCTTTTTTTCTTCTTTTCGTTCCTGCTTCTCTTGTTCCTTTTCAGTGGGGCCCGCATCCTTGTATTCAACGTCTTTGTCCAGTTTGTATTCAAAAGCCTCGATATAAGCGTTTTCGAAGGCACTAAAAATGGCTTTCATGATTCCCGTCTTTGGGTCGTCAATTCGCCCTTCAACGGGAATCCGAGTGGCGAACTGTTGTCTTTTCTGGTTTTCCAGTAGCTCTTGGGCTCCTTCGCTGAAAAACTCCTTGAACCAGCCACCAAGGTTGCGGTCTTCTTCCTTCCAGTTGAAAATGCGCATGTCCTTGATGATGGGCTTCATGTAACCCGTAAAGGAGCTGTCCTTCATGGCCAATTCGCTGTACAGGCTAATGGTTCCTCCCTCGAAATCCATGTTTAAATAGTGTTTAACGGCAGGGTTGAGGCTCGTAAGGCTGAGGTTTTCCAACTTGAGATCGTAGTTGAAATCGGGCATTTGCTTCAGCAAATAAGCCTTAGAAGAGAATTTGAGACTGCCGTTTTTTCCTGAAGTCCCAGAGGCGCTGATGGTGGTGGGAAGAGAGTCTTCTGATGCCCGTTCAACATTTTGGATGTTGGTGATTTCAAGGTTGAAATTATCAAGAGGGACCTCGTTGTCTGATTTTACCAAAAGGTTGGAGAGGTAAATCTTTCCGTCAACCACCGAGAAGCGGTTAATTCTGATGGGCATCATGTCCTCGGGCAGTGCCGTCCAATCTTCTTCCACCCCTGTTTGGGATTCGTTCTCGTCCTCGCTAAAGGCAAAGTGGACCACAGGTCGGTGGCATATAAATTCCCCGACAATTTTCCCATCAAAAAGAGCTTTCCATTGGAGGCGGATATCTATCTGATCGACCAACAGAAACGGCTCCTTGAGCTTGGTGTCTTTCTTTACGATGTGAAGTTTCTCGAGCTGGTAGGAACCATTGTAGAGCGAGATGTTCACATCCTCTACATGCCCCCAATAGACTTCCATATGGTTGAGCACCTTGTTGTTGAGGTACCATTTGATACCATAGGGTAGGGCCAAACGCACAGCCACCAGAAAGACGAATACCCACAGAAGTATTTTCAGGCCTTTTTTCACCTTCATACTGCTTGGAACGCAAGAGGAAAATTGGAGGCTGTTACCCTTTCGGTTTTTCCCAAAAAAATACCCCCGAGACGATTTTTATCCGTTCGGGGGAATTGGAATTGATTTTTTTTTCAAAGGTCATCATCGGACCGCTGGATGATTCTGACTACAATTTCGTGCTTGTCTTGGTCCTTGTCGTGGAATTTGAAGATAAGGCGAGGGTTGTCTTCCATATCAAAGCAATCAACGCCTGTAATGGTAATGTCGCCGACTTGGGTCTGTATTTCGTCCTTCAAATTTTCTAAGGCCTTGGCGAAAGCGGTTTCAAGCGTGCTGGGATTATATGAGCTGGTTTTCATAGGCGTAATGGATAAGGGTCTAATTTCATGAATGGAATTCCCAAAAATGGGTCTTACTGCTTATCTTGAGCAATTACATCATGTGGCGAAAGGCAATTTTTAAGCCATTAAGGGTTTGGCTGGCCGATAAATCTTGGCAACTGGTACCCCTTATGGTATGCTTGATACCTGATTATTCGTAGGAATAAGTAAATAGTTCTCATTGTAGTATATGTTAGATAAGTACAAAAGTTTTGAGCAGGAGACGAAGTTTTGGCTTCGCGAGTTGGAGAAGTACAATGAGAAACCCTTTCAGCGCAAGCCCAGCAAAGAGGATTGGTCCATGGCCGAGCTTTATGAATATTTGACCACAAACATCTTGGAGGTCTATTCAAAGAACATTTTTGATTGCATGGAGGGCCGAGCAAAGCAGGAGGGAGGCAAGACGTTCAAAGGTGTGCTGGCCTTTATGTTTGGGAGCATGATGTTTATTCGCAAGGAGGATAAAAAAGTCACGAACGAGCCTTCAACATTGTCGGAAGCCAAGGACAAACTCTTGCGTTGCCTGAAGAAAATGAATGAGGGTGCCGTGTTGATTTCCAATGATTCCAAGAAGGCGGAAACAATGAAAACCGAGCATCCTGTTTACGGCATGCTAAACGCCAAAGATTGGTATGCCTTAGCGGAGCGAGATTTGAAGGCACACCGAGGGTTGAAGGATAAAATTGAACAAAGCTTGGTGGTGACTTCGGTGGAGGGGTGATAAAAGCCATCAAGCCAAGCGTGCACTCATCATCATTTTTGAATTTTTTAAGCTATGAGCAAGCCATTGGATATCACCTCCGTGAAGGAGGTAGGCCTCTATGTGAAGGACCTTGACAGGAGCAAGGCTTTTTATCACGATTTATTGGGCTTTCCTGTGATTAGTCATGTGCCGAACAGGCATGTGTTTTTTCGGGCAGGGGATACGGTGCTCCTTTGTTTCATTGCCGAAACAACCAAGAAGGATCAGCTTATCGGGCATTATGCCGAGGGCAAGCAACATATCGCTTTTGAGGCCAAGGAAGGGGAGTATGAGGCTTGGAAGGATTTCTTGAAAGCTAATGATATTGAATTGCTCAAGGAAATCACGTGGGGAAATGGAAAACTCTCAGTCTATTTTGAGGATCCTGATGGTCACATGTTGGAGGTGATCGAAAATAAGCTGTGGGGGTTTTAACTGAAAAAGGTCTAAATCTCCAATTCCAACTGAAACCGGAACCGCAAGCGATCTTCACCCACCTTAGGGTCCTGCCATGTAGCGTCCAGTTGGGTTTTTAGGCTATGCTTTACAAAGTATTTCGAGAGGCCAAAAGTAAATTCATCGGTTTGGATCACGGCTGAGATAGCATTGTCTGGCTTGACAAAAGTGTACCGGAAAACAGGTTGAATATTGTTTTTAAAGACATATCCCGCTTGGATTACATATCCATGGCCTGTCCGGTAGAAAGCACTCAGGCTGTCTTCAGGAGTAGGGAGCTGATTGGTTGGCATTTTTCGATAAGCAAATTCTCCCAAGACCGACCATCCTTGGTGTTTATAAAGGAAATCAAACAGGATGGAGTGCAGGTCTTTTCCAACAAGGTTATTGTTTGGGTCCACTATAAAATCGCCCAATTGCCCACCTTGTCGGACGGCTCCATCATTAAAGTCATAAGTGAGTCCCACCGCCAGTTTTGGTTTAGGCTCTCTTTCCAAATCAGCCTCTGAGTAATCCCCTTTGTTGAGGAATTTGCCAAATGGAAGAAAGTCCAGATGGGTGGTGTAACAGTATCCGCTTATACCATCGATAGCACTTTGTTCTGAAATGTTTCGGCCATCGCCGGTGCTGATGGCAAACTTTGGATAGAGAAGCATGTCCCGAATTTTGTAGCTACCAACGAGCTGAAAGCCCATGTCTCGGTCGATGTTGAAGTAGGCATTTACCAAACTCCGGTCTACAAGCTCCAATCTTCCAGATGAAATAACCCGCTCACGGTTTCCGGGAAGTTTTGCCTGCCCAAAGGAGATTTTCCAATGGTCGTGAAATTGGTAAATGACGTTGGCGTCAAGTATGATTCGGGTGCTGTTGTCATTGAATTCTTCCTCCACTTCATTGCCTGTATCTCGATTGCTTAGGCCTAGTTCGAATTTGTAAGTTAATCGGGGATTGAGAGCAAATCCCGCCCATTTTAGTCGCCAACGGCGAATAAGGGCATCAGTGGTCCATTTTTCTCCTCCATTTAATGGGCCTTGGATGCTGAGAAGTCCTTGTGTCCGAAGGTGAAATGTGGTGGACATGGAGGAGTCTTTTGCCACAAACACGAAACCCTTGCCCATGCCTGACAATCCCCAAATGGCTTTCTCAGGCTTTTGGGCCCAAGCCAAGGAGCTTAGCATTACAAAAAATAGGGTTAGGAATCTGTTCATTGGACTACCCCGAGTCAGAAAAGTTGATGGGTTGTGTTATGTATTACGTACAATGAATTCAGGCGGGGAAATCATTGTACGTAATACATGATACATTGTACAAAGACACATTACATTGTGCTATTTATTCCATAAAGGGATACCTATAATCCCTTGGAGGATAGTGGTTGGTCTTAATCGTTTGAACGTTCGTCCAGCGGGTTAAGTTGAAAATAGCGCCTGCCTTATCATTGGTGCCCGAGGCCCTTGCTCCGCCAAATGGCTGTTGACCCACCACGGCTCCAGTCGGTTTGTCATTGATATAAAAGTTGCCTGCGGAATACTTCAAGCGGTCTTGGGCAAGCTCAATAGGTTCCTTTAAACGGCTAAAAATGGCACCTGTTAGTGCATAAGGCGAAGTGTTATTTACCAAATCCAATGTTTGCTCAAAGGCATGGTCTTCATACACATAAATGGTGAGGACAGGACCAAAAATTTCCTCTTCCATGGTGAGAAAATGCGGGTCGGAGGTTAGCAGAATGGTAGGAGTAACAAAATAGCCTTTGGTGTTGTCGTAGGTTCCTCCGCAAAGCACTTTGCAGTTATCGCTGGCCTTTGCCTTTTCGATGTAGTCCGTAATCTTATCAAAGGCCTTTTGGTCAATCACTGCATTTACAAAACAATGGAAATCCTCGGGTGGTCCCATTTTGAGGGATTCTGTAGTGTTAATCAGTTTCGACTCCAGTTTTTCCCAGATGGACTCAGGGAGATATGCGCGTGACACGGCCGAACATTTCTGGCCTTGAAACTCAAAGGCGCCTCGTACCAGTGCCGTATTAAGTGCCTCAAGGTCGGCTGAAGGGTGTGCGATAATAAAATCCTTGCCCCCCGTTTCCCCGACAATGCGTGGGTAATCACGGTAGATATCAACATTGGCTCCGATGGTTTTCCACAGGTGTTTAAAAGTGCTGGTACTTCCCGTGAAATGTAGGCCAGCAAACTCAGGGTGATTAAATACGACCTCTCCAGCCTCAGGGCCATCACAATACACCAAGTTAATGACGCCCTCAGGGAGCCCAGCTTCCAACAGAATTTCCATGATGATATGGGCCGAATAGATTTGGCTGTCTGCAGGTTTCCACACCACCACATTGCCCATCAAGGCGGGAGCCGTTGGCAAGTTGCCAGCGATGGAAGTAAAGTTGAACGGCGTAAGGGCGAACACAAAACCCTCCAACGGACGATAGGCTAGCCTGTTGGAAGTGCCCTCAGGGGATAGGGGTTGAATTAAGTTGATATGCTTGGCAAAATGGGCATTGAACCGCCAGAAGTCAATCAGCTCACAGGCCGCATCAATTTCCGCCTGAAAAGCGTTTTTGGATTGTCCAGCCATCGTGGCCGCATTCATGGGTATGCGCCATTTCGTCGCCAAAAGGTCTGCCGCTTTTATAAAAATCTCATTGCGTTCCCACTGCGGTTTGTCCGCCCAAGCCTTATGCGCTTTCAGCGCTTCTTTGATGGCCTGCTCCACATGCTCCTTATTGCCTTGAGAATATTCTCCAAGGGTGAGCGAATGGTTATGGGGTGGATGAATTTCCCGTTTTTGGCCTGTGTGCACCCGTCTTCCCCCGATGTACATTGGGATTTTGACATGGCTTCGGTAGCAGTCTATAAGCACTTTTTCCAAGGCTATGCGCTCCTCGGAATGTGGACGATAGTTGAGTACGGGTTCGTTGGTGGGCAATACCATGCAATCTCAGGGCTTTGCTTAGGTAGTACCTACGTTTTGGGTGGGGGATAAATTGTGTGGCATTCGATGAGGGATGTAGGAGTGGGGCTACTCCATTGTTTTCAACTTAAGAAGAGTAGGTTTTTAACCACGGAGAAAGGGAGGTAGGGAGACTCAATATTGTTCAATAATGAAATGATTGGTGTGTTGGGGAAAAATAGAATACAACACCTCACTCCTCTGAGTCATGTCTTGCTCCTTTCCTCCTTTTCTCCGTGGTAAAAAAAACTAAGCGGTAAAACATTCTCCTCCCTTTAGAAAAGGGGAGGACAGAGGTGGGGTTGAAACCCGCGGTAAAGAGTAACAGCAATCAAATCCCCATAAACACCTAACTTGCTTTGGCATTGTCCTTGGAAAGGGGGCGGTGCGTTTTTATCAAAAGAAGTAAATATCATGAAGTCCGTTTTTAGGGTCTTAATGGCCTTGACCTTTTTATCGCTGTCTCAGCAACTTTTAGCGCAGTACGACACCACGCGCATCAACATCTATTTCGATACGGGGGCCGATTCCCTCAAACGTGTAGAAGCTCCAAAATTGGATAAGCTGGCCCTTCGCCTAAAACTTGAAAAGACTTATTTCCTTGATTTGCGGGGACATACGGACAGCCGTGGTTCAGTGGCTTATAACCAAGCCCTTTCGGAGCGAAGGATGGAGACCGTCCGTCAGTATCTGCGGAAATGGAAAATCCCCAATCGTCGCATGCAAAAGAGCGCTTGGAGTGAGCTGAGGCCAGTAGCCTCGAACGGTGATAGCATGGGCATGCAACTGAACCGTCGCGTGGAGATTGTGCTCATTATTCCTTCAAAGGAAGAACCAATGGCTGAAGCCGAATTGGAGCCGGAAGACCAACAGGAAATTGTTGAAACAAATTCTTCCCAACTTCCCCCAGTGGTTGACCCTTCCACACCTGAAGGAAAAATCCTTGAAAAATTCGGCTCGACTCGGGATAAAAGCTTTGACCCAGTCGCCTTTGAAGAGCAGGTAGAAGGCACCGTTCCGCATGAGGACAGTACACTCAATGAATCTTCCACGGCCATCAGTTCCGATGGTTATGTGATTAAACGAATTCCAAAAAAGGATCCTGCTGATTCTTCACAGGTAGAGGGTAGTGCCACGACTCAAGATTCCTTGCAAATTGTGGATGGAGTAACCCTTGCCGAAGGACAATCCTCCAAAGCGGACATGGGAGATGGCACATTTGCTGGAGCAGGAAAAACCTTGGTGGT
>JAUIJC010000036.1 GCA_030431525.1 Bacteroidia bacterium
TTGGCACCGCAAGCTATGGCACGGACAAGTTTGTGACCGTGAGCCAAAGCCAAGACAAAAATGGCATCCTGAACATTTTCCAATTGGTAGGCCATGCCGTCGATGGTACGGATAACATGGAATTCGTAGTGGAAGGTCCTTACAATTATGCCAATGAACGCCCTGGATACCCTGTGTTAGAAAAAGCTGGTGATGGAAAAGTGGGCATGATTTACCAATCCAGCCCAAGCAGTTCCACCCCTTCCCATATCCTTTTCAAAAGCATTGACCTTACGGGCGCTACACCATCAGTTTCGCCAACCGCTGAGAGTGGTCAGCAAACGGGCATCAAAGTGTCATCGGCCAGCATGGATGATTCTTTCTTCCCAGACATCGCTTGGAACAGCCAGCTTAACCTTTTCGGGGTGGTTTATGAATCAGGCTCCGCCAAATCAAAAAAGCTTCACTTCCTGACAGTGGATGCCAGTGGCAACGTAGTGACAGAGGCAAAAACTGTCCTTGATGACGATGAAATCCAAGTGCAGTTCCCAAAAATCTCTGCCGACGGCGACGGTTTCGTGATTGCTTGGGAGGATTTCCGCACCATCGAAATTGGCGACGCAGGTCCTGTGGAAGGAACGCCATCCGTTCGTATCGCCCAAGTTGATGACAAAGGCAATCTAAAAACGCTTACAGGTACGGCAGAAATTTTCGACCCTGCGGATAATTCCCTGTTGATTTCAAACCCTTATGTCTTAGAGGCTTCTATTTATTTGGATGTGGTGACCAAAGAGGCTGGCAAAACCTATGGTGTGGTTTGGGCGACCCAAACTGCTCCTTTGCAGATTTACTTTTCCGAGGTGACTATTGATAATGGTACAATCAGCGCCACTGTGCAGAAAAATATCAGCGACAATAATCTGAACTGCGACACACCTGAATTGATTTACAAAGACGGAAAATATCAGGTGGTATGGACTGAAAAGGAAAGTGGAAACTACAAGATTGTAACCGCCCACAACTAAGGATTTCCTCGAAGGGATATTAGAATAAATCCCAACATTGGGGACGCCAACCACAATGGACTGGCGTCCCTATTTTCTTTCCTTTGAACCTGAAAGCCCAATATTATGTCCGAATCAAGCTTTAAAAAATTAGCCCTGTTTTTCTTCTTCTTTTGCGTAGGAGGCATTCTGATTTTCAATGCCCTGAAGGAGCACAAGCGTTCATTCACCCTTTACAAAGCTCCGATAGCCTTCGAGAAAAAACCTACGAAACTACCTTTACCAAAATCAGCTTCCTATGCTGAAAAACGTGGTTTTGGTGATTTTAACAATGATGGCATCGAAGACATGTATGAAATCGAGGACAAAGATGTCTTCGGTCAAAACTATGAGGTAAGGGTATTCAAAGGGGAATATAAAAAGGCCGAAGGGGCTGATAGCACCAAGGAGCTCCTCCATTTTTCCAACGAAGTGACCTCCATCCCACTTCCCGTAACGGTCAGCTGGTTCTCGAATCTGACAAAGATTGATGTGGCCGATGTGAACGGCGATGGCTATGCGGACGTCATTTTCTCAGAATACCGAGTATCCAATACAGGAAAGGAGGACCTGTTCTTCGCTTATTCGCTAAACCAAGCTGGGAAATCATTCGCCTCCCAAAAAACAGACTTTTCCCTTACGGGAGAACAAACGTTCCTTCAAGCCCTCCTCGGCTTTATCCACCAAGGAAATTCCTACAGCAATTCCGAAGAAAGCGTTTCCGACTACCTCAAAATGGACTGGGGCGATATGAACGGAGATGGCAATGAGGATTTTGTGATGTTCTGGAGGCAATATGAGAACCTCCACATTGAGGTGTTCTATGCCAATGAAAAAGGAAAAGTAGGCTTCGACCGCACTGAAAGCTACTCAGTGAACAAGACCCTCAAAAACCGCTTTATGCGAGGCATCGACCTTGAAGATTTTACAGGCGATGGCAAACAGGACATTTTGATTCGTCACGATTACAAAGGCGAGGAATCCATTGTCAACTTGTTGGTGAACACTGGTGAAGGCTTTGACCCACACAACGACTTCTCTTTGAACACCCACGACTTTGACTTGTTCGGATTTGAAAAGTACGACTCCTTTGACATCGACAAGGACGGCAAGGCTGACTTCATCCACCTCGGAAAAATGGACGACAAAAAATTCTGTAGCTTTAACTTGAACCAGTATCCGAAGACGGAACTCTAAATATTGACTTTAGAGGTTAGACATTAGACGTTAGCTACCTAAATGAAATGAATAGCGATCAGCCTACAGACAGCGAATAATCAACTTATCCCCTCTTCTGGCATTAAGCTTGAAGAGGGGTTTACCATTCTTCAACAAAAGACCTTTAAACCATGAAAAAGCTACTTTTCCTCCTCCTCGCATTCACTTTCTTTGGCGCCGCACACGCACAAGACATCAAAGACAAAGACCAAAACTCCCTTGGCAGCATCCAAAAAGACGGCTACGTGTTTAGCGCCGAGGGCGATACCTTGGGGCTGATCACCAAGAGCAAAATCACCGACGCCAACGGAAGAACGCTTGGTTATATTGACAAAAGCGGAACCGTGCGCAACAAGTACCAAAAGACCTTGGGCTTTATCTCTACCTCTGATGGGCGTGTCACCACCAAGGATGGCAACACCTTAGGCTATACCCAGAATGGCAAAATAATGAACAAAGGAAAAATCGCCATCGGCTTCTACGACGAGGAAAACGTCACTTACCAACAAGCCGCGCTCTTCTTCTTTTTCTTCTTCCACCACGAAGACTAAAAAAGCATCCAGTATTCAAATCCGTTTTCCACGCTTACAAGGCGTAGAAAACGGATTTTGTATTTTTGGCCCTACGCACTTTCAAACCGTTTTTCTATGAGTACAACTTCACCAATGAAACGCCTTAAAACGATAGGTCTAAGCCTTTTGGTTCTTGTGACGGCAGCAGGACTTTATTGGAACGTCTACTGCAACAGCTATAACCGCGCTGACCATATAGCTGATTACTATGGCTGGAAATATGGAGATGACTATGTTGGCTTAGTGAATAAAGCGAAATACTTTGCCTACAAAAAGGATTACTACCAAGCCTATGAAATTCTGGACAGGGTCATCGAGAAGGATGCTGAAAACAGTGCAAAATACCTTTGGCTCAAAGGTGAAATCGAATTAAAGGAAGGAGGACGTTCATATTTCAACTCCTTTTCTGAGTACACCAAACTCAAACCTGAGGACCCTCAAGGACATTTGATGGAGGGCAAGGCCTATTTCATAGACCAAGATTATATCAGAGCACTTCCCCCTTTAAAGAAAGCAATTCGATTAGATGACAGCCTTCTTGAGGCCTCAACCATGTTGGCAGAAGCCTACTTAGATCTCTCCTTTGGAAACGATATATCTGGGAGAGACACCTATTTAAAAGCTGGATTAGCCCATTGCAATAATTCGATTCAGCTGTCACCTTTTGACTCCAGCCTTTACGCAATAAGAGCCTTATTCAAAATGGGGCAAAAAAAATATGGGGAAGCCATCCACGACTTGAATCTTGTTCTGAAAAATGACCCCAAAAACGTCGACTACCGAATGGCCCGTCTGGAATGCTACCTCAAGTTGAATAAGCTTGATGAAGCACGAAAAGAAGCCACCGTGTTGGCATCCCTCCCAAACATTCCTTGGCGTGCCACGCTCCTCATTGCGGAAATGCAGAAAGAGAACGGTGAGATTGAAAAAGCCTTGGCCACCTTGGAACCCATTGCCGACCCACGTTCCTCCAAGGGAGAAGTGTTCCTCCTCAAAGGCCTTTGCCTCGACCACATGGGCAAGTATTCCGAAGCGCTTGGCCTCTACAAAAAAGCGGAACGAAATAATGCTCCCATCCCACACTACATTGCTGGGCGCTTGTACCTCGATGAAAAGAACTGGTCAGACGCTGATTCTGAATTCAGAAAGGCAATCAAAAAACCGTCCATTGACAAGCATTTGGCCCTTTTGTTCAAAAGCAGAACAGGCATTGAAAAGGACATGTTCTTTTTCCCTCAAAGCGACCTGAAGGATTTGGATGAGGCATTGGCCCTAAACCCGAATAGCGGGCTCAATTACCTGACTCGCGCAGAGTTGAAAGAGCGGATTTTAAGGGAAGAGCATTCCATGATGAATTATATCCCTTCCTTGAAAGGCCTGAAGACAAACCGCTACAAGGACATCTTAAAGGACCTCGAAAAAGCAGAGGCATTAGGCTTAAAAGACCATTACTACCAAAAGAGGGCTGAAACCCTAAAGCAGAAAACCCTTTCCAAGCTCTAATCAGCATGATCTTCAACAGGGATTCGATTTAACCATAAACCCCTTTTTATGAAAAAGCTTTTTACCCTTGCCTTACTTCTTTGCCTTGGCACGCTTGCCTTTGGCCAACGCGTACGCAATGGCTCCAACAGCACCGTCGGCTATGTTGAAAAAGATGGTCGTGTGAAAAATGGCTCAAACTCCACCATTGGCTATATCCGTTCGGGACGTATCACAGACGGTTCCAATAAAACCATCGGCTATATCGACAACAGCGGTCGCGTGATGGATGCCTCACGCAAAACCATTGGCTACATCGAAAGCAACGGCACAGTAAGAAACGCCTCGCGAAGCACCATCGGCTATGTGAAAGACGGTCGGGTGATGAACGGTAGCCGTTCCACCATTGGCTACTATGACGCCAAAGTCAGTTCCGTACAAAACGTAGGCATCTTCTTCTTTTTCTTCTTCAAACCTTAAAAAAGAAGCAAACGACTTTCGGTCCCAAGCTGGTTAAATAACTGGCTTGGGACTTTTTTATGCTCAACGGTTATTCCAACGATGGTGGGATTCATCTTGGGAATCCACAAACACTTCCACGTTAGGGCTGACAACGCTTCGGGCTTGCTGTTTCAACTTTTGGCTTCCAACATACAAGACCTGCAACTTTGGAAACTGGCGAATCCAATCTGGAATACGCTCCAGCCCACAGCGCTCGATGTGCAAATTCTCCAACTTTGATAGCGCCAATAATCTATGAGGCAATTGCTTTAGGCGATTTTTGCTGAGGTTGAGGTATTCCAAATTTTTCATTCCTTCCAAGCCTTGAGGCACCTCCGACAAGCGAATATTTTCAAGACTCAAATACTTTAAACCTTGCATTTGAAACAACTCAGGATTCAAGGCAATGGATTTATTTCCCCCAAGAAAAAGTGCTTTCAAATACTTGAGTTTGAACACCACTTCTGGAATTGACTTCAACTTATTGTTCTGAAGATTTAAGGATTCTAAACCTTCCAATTCGGCCATACTTTCAGGAAGCTCCTTCAATAAATTATCATCAAGCTTAAGTGAGGTGAGATTGCTCAATTCTCCGATTTCATCAGGAAGACTTTCCAAGGATTGTCGCCAAAGCTCCAAGGTTCCATAGGATGTTAATGAGGCCATCACCCCCAAAGCATAGCGTGAACTCTTGAGCAAATGGCGAATGCCCATTCGCCTGTATCGAAAAAGTTCGATGGCCAGATTCGCACTCTCAACGCCTAAAAGTTTACCAGCCTTAGTGAACATCTTGTCCACCTGCTTTCCTTGGTTGTGTTCATTTTTTTCAACCAACGAAAGGATACCCTCCAACTCGGGGGAAACACGCTCCACCAAATACGATTGAGCCTGTTGGCTGATTTCCTCCAAAGGACAAAAAAGGGCCAAAGTGATTAACTGGCCCAAAAGCATTTGGTTGTCCTCCTCCTTATAATTGCCCAACCTGCCTGAAGCCAACACCTCCATTCCCTGATTAAATGTGGCGGAATTGGGAATTAATTTGGTCAATTCCTTCAGCTCCTCACCAGTCAACAGCTTTCCTTCTTCCATACAAAACGGTTTTAAAAGCCATAAGCACCTACTCACAAAAGGGTACTCGACTACCTATACTAAATAGCTTTAATGACCCCAAACGGAAATATAGGAGTAATATTCATAGTTCTTTCTCCTCCTCATACTACCGTCCCTTAGGGATTCGCCTCACTACATTTCACCCAAAAATTTTCACTACACAAGGCGATTGTACCAACAAGACCGCCCTCCTACTTTTGTATTGTTTTTAATCAATCTAAATAAACAATGCAGTTACGCAGGGTCATCTTATTCATTGCCGTGTCGATATCCGCCTTGACGGCTGGAGCCTTTACCATCTCGGGAACGGTACTCGATGACCAAGGCGCACCCCTGCCGTTTGCAATCGTTTCTTTGGACAGCACACTTGGAAACCCATCTGATATGGATGGCCATTTCCTGCTCAAAAATGTTAGTGCAGGAACGCATGAGCTACATATCCATTTTATGGGTTATGAGGAGACCTATGTTCCACTTACTGTTTCCAAAGACACCAGCCTAACCATTTCCATGAAAGCTACCCAGCTTTCATTGCCCACCACGGTGCTTTCCATCAGTCGCTCACCTTCTTCCATAGAGGATGCGCCTGTTCCCATCACAGTAATCACCAAAGAGCAAATTGAACGCACGGCCTCCATCCGCTTGCAAGATGTACTTATCCAACAGGCTGGCCTCTCAATCACCAATGACCATGGACAGGGCATCCAAATCCAAGGCTTGGAAGCTGACTACGTACTCATCCTTATGGATGGTGAACCAATGGTTGGCCGTTCGGCGGGCACCTTGGATTTGAGCCGAATCCCATTGGGAAATGTGGAGCGCATTGAAATCCTCAAAGGTCCTGCTTCCTCCATCTACGGCAGTGAAGCCATGGCCGGAGTTATCAACATCATCACCAAAAAGGGCTCAAAGAAACCGATTACCCTTTCGGGGGATTTGAAATACGCCACCAACAACACGTGGAACATGAACGTGGGAAGTGGTTTCTCCAAAGGAAAACTCAGCGGACGTGTGGACTTGAACCGATACAGCACCGACGGTTTTGATTTGACGCCGAACACCATCTCACAGAGCACGCCAGCACACAGCAGTTACACCGTTGCACCTTCATTGAACTACCGCATTTCGGACAAATTGAGCTTTGGTGTGCAGGGCAGGTATTTCACCGAAGACCAAGAAAACTTGGTCACTTTCTCCTTCGATGAGGGCGACGAGGTGATGAACGAAACCGCCAACCAAACGGACTGGAGTGTTTCGCTAATCCTACGATGGAAAATCAGCAAGGCTTTGCGCTCCAACACCCGTGTGCACTACACCGGCTACAAAACCTTTACAGATTACGCCCATTTGGATGATGGGTCGCTTTATGACTCCAGTGACTTCCAACAGCACTACGCCCGTGTGGAACAGCAGTTTGTCGCCTTCCTCAAGGACAATCATAAGATTGTAACGGGAATTGGCGTCGCCCAAGAAAGCGTTGACGCCAGTCGATACCGCACCGAGCACACCTTCCAGTCGGCATACGCCTACGGACAATACGAATTAAAATACAAAGGCTTCGTCTTTTTGCCGGGCGCACGTTTTGACGCCCACTCCGAATACACCAATGGCCAACTGAGCCCAAAGCTTGCCATCAGTAAGGGGTTGGGTAAAAAATGGAAAGTGAAGGGCTCGGTTGGTACGGGTTTCAAAACCCCAGATTTCCGTCAGCTCTATTTGTCCTTCACCAACCCTACTGTGGGCTACAGTGTATTCGGTTCGATGGTCTTGGACGAGGAGTTAGAACGTTTGGAGGAACAGGGACAAATCCAGAGCATGCTGGTTGACCCATCCGAAATGGAAGCCATCAGGGCCGAATCCTCCCTGTCGGGCCAATTCGGGCTGAGCTACAAGCCGTCCTCCAAACTTTCTCTCTCCTTTGGCGCCTTCCACAATGATGTGAAGGACATGATTGAGACCCTTCCAATCCTTACAAAAACAAACGGCCAGCAAGCCTTCAGCTATGTGAACCTCAATAAGGTGTTCACCCAAGGCCTTGATGCGGAAATCGATTGGAGACCGACAACCCGATGGGCGCTTTCATTGGGCTATCAATTCTTGAATACGGGAGACAAACAAGTCATCGAAGACATCAAGGCCGGAACCATCTACACCCGCGACCATGAAACGCTTATCTCCACCAAGGTCAAACTTGAAAACTACGGCGGACTCTTCAACCGCTCCAAACACATGGCCACCATGCGCCTGTTCTACACCCACCCCAAAGGTGGATGGAGTGGCAGTCTTGTGGGCATCTACCGCAGTCGCTATGGCTACCAAGACATCAACGGCAACGCCATTCTGGATGATGAGAGCGAATACGCCGAAGGCTTTATGCTCTGGAACTTGGCCATCAGCAAAAAACTGAACCAAAACGTCGGCCTACAGGCTGGCATCGAAAACCTTTTCGGGTACACCGCTCCCCAATACCAACCGGGACTTTCTGGAAGAATATTCTTCGCCACGGTGCGCCTTGGACTGGGAAACTGATTTCGAATGCTTTAAAAGTTTAACAATTAATCAAACAAACGACCATGAAACGCTTCACACAAAAACTTGGACTTGTTGCCATGATGGCAACCGCTGTACTCTTCACTACTTCTTGCGACAAGGAAGAGGAGACTCCAGTAAACGAATCAAAAGTTTCTTCCAACACGGTAAAGGACTTGGACGCCAGCGAAACTTACGTTTACTACAACTTGTCCAGTAACGAAATCGTCCCTGCCTCTGATTCTGCTTCTGACAAGTGGGACATCGCTTTCTACAGCACCACAATTTTGATTAACAGCGGAACCAGCGGTCCTGGTATGGGCGAGGCTCAAGTTGTTGAATTGAGCTTCGACGAAATCACTGAGGCTCCTGAAACTGGCTATGCAATGGACAGCGAAAGCGGTAATGCAGTGCCTAAAGGCAGTGGCAACGGATGGTACAACTACAACCCATCTACCCACATCGTTTCCCCAATCCCAGGACGTACCATCGTGTTGAAAACCGCTGACGGTGAGAAATATGCTAAGGTTGAAATCCTTAGCTACTACAAAGGTGCCCCTGCTAATCCTACTTATGAGGAGAATGGCGCTGATGGTCGTGTTTACACCTTCCGCTATTCCATCCAAGAAAACGGCACAGCACAGTTCTAATGTTAAGTACAGTTGTTACACAGAGTTGATATTCATACCACCTGCCAACAGCGGAAAGCTTTGGCAGTGTGATATGAAAATCAGCTCTGGGGGAAAAATCACACTGCCAAAGCCTCTGGCTGTTGGCAGGTGACAGCCTGCGTAACTTCAGTTAAGATGATTTGCAGGGGTGTTATTGGCTTCACTCCTGCAAATTCTTACTTCACAACCCACCCCTTCCCATGAAAAAATTCGCCTTCCTATCCTTATTGCTCGCAACACTCTTTGCTTGCACCAACCAAGAACAGGCTTCAAACGACAAATCCTCTTCCCAAGAGGAGCAAGCCAACAAAGAAACTGCTCAGGAAACCCGCATCGTTTCCCTGAACGGCACCCTCACAGAAATCATCTGTGGCTTGGGTCTCCAAAACCAAATTGCGGGGGTTGACGTGACCAGCACTTATCCACCATCCTTGGAAAAATTGCCTAAGGTGGGACACAGTATGAACCTTTCCGCCGAAGGCATCCTCTCCCTCAATCCAACCATGGTCCTCGGCATCGAAGGAGAAATCAAACCGAGCTTGGTGGAACAATTCAAAAACTCCGGCATCACTTTCAAGCTTTTCCCACATGAAAAGACGGTAGCCGGAAGCAAGAAATTAATCGAGGAAGTGGGCACCTACTTTGAGGCCCAGAACAAAGCAAATAGCTTGGTTGACCAACTTGAAACAGGACTGGACAAACTTACTCCTGTGAAGGACAGCGCTAAAGTATTGTTCATCTACGCACGTGGTCCTGGCACCTTGATGGTGGCTGGCGAAAACACGCCTGTTGAACACATCATTGCATTGGCCGGAGGCAAGAACGCAGGTCAAGGTTTTGAGGGATTCAAGCCCCTCACTCCAGAGGCCTTGGTGGTACAAAATCCTGATGCATTTTTACTTTTCTCAAGCGGTTTGGAAAGCCTTGGTGGCATTGAAGGCCTATTGAAAATCCCTGGCGTAGCCGAAACAGAGGCTGGTAAAAACCAAGTGGTCATCGAAATGGATGGCCAACTATTGACGGGCTTCTCCCCACGATTGGGCGAAGCGGTCAGCAATTTGAACAAAGAACTATGCAAGCTGTAAGCACCAGCCAACCAGCAACTACAACGACTACCACATGGACCTTTGGCATGGCCAAGGGTCCTATGTGGCTTCTTTTGGCGCTTTTAATAGGCGGAGCAACACTCTCTGCTTGTTTGGGCGCCGTTACGCTTTCCTTTGAGGACTTTCAAAGACTGTTCACGGGGAAAGCTTCCATCACCATCAGCCATATTTTCTGGAATATCCGCCTTCCGCGCATAGTGCTTGGCGCTATGGTAGGTGCAGGCTTAGCGGTATCTGGCGCCTGCATGCAGGGCCTTTTCCGAAATCCATTGGCTGACCCAGGACTTACAGGCACATCGGCAGGTGGCGTGTTGAGTGCATCCTTGGCCATTGTATTGGGCATCAACAAAATCCTTCCAGAATCATTGGCTCCTTATGGTTTGTCCCTCTGCACCTTCTTCGGCGCATTGGGATGCATGGTTTTGGTTTATCGCCTTTCCAGAAAAGGTGGCCGTGTAGATGTGACAACCATGCTGTTGGTCGGCATTGCCATCAATGCCTTGGCAGGTGCGGGCACTGGCCTAATGACCTATTTGGCTGATGATGACGAATTGCGAAGCCTGACCTTCTGGACGCTCGGAAGCCTTGGGGGTTCCACTTGGGAATCCGTATTGGTTTATCTTCCATTTGCCCTGATTGCCTTGTTCATGTTGCCAAAATTAATCCGTGGCCTGAACCTATTGGCCTTGGGCGAGCGCGAGGCCTCCTACTTGGGATTGGATGTAAAGCAGTTGAAAAACCGCGTATTGTTGCTCACCGCACTTTGCGTTGGAGCCTCCATTTCCATGACGGGCATGATTGGATTCGTCGGATTGGTTGTCCCACACATCATCCGAAAATGGCTTGGTGCAGACCACCAAAGCGTGCTTTTGGGCTCTGTGCTTCTCGGTCCCGTAATTATCATTGGCGCTGATTTGCTATCGAGAACCATCGTTCAGCCTACTGAATTGCCGATTGGCATTCTGACCTCATTGATGGGCACGCCGTTCTTCCTTTCCTTGGTGAAAAAATAAAATGAGGTGACACTATTGTGAATTTTACCACGGAGAACACAGAGGAAGGGAGAAAAGGAGCAGATTATGGGGAAAGAAATCTTCAAGCTCAACACGCCTCCTTCCCTCCCTTCCTCTGTGTTCTCCGTGGTCATCATCTCCATCAAGCTCTAAAATAAGTCTATCCATGACCCTGTCCGCCCAACTCATCAGCTTTTCCATCAAAGGGAAAAAACTGCTCTCCAATGTTTCTTTGGAAGCAAAAGAAGGCGCATTCACGGCCCTCTTGGGACCAAACGGCGCAGGAAAATCCACCTTGCTCAATATCTTGGCGGGAGACCTTCGCGTTTCTTCAGGTGAGGTTTTGGTGGACAACATCCCTTTGGTGCACATCGACACCAAAGAGTTCGCGAAAAGAAGAGGTGTGCTTTCCCAAAGTATTGGCATCAGCCTTCCCTTTTCGGTGCAAGAAATTGTGATGATGGGACGTTATCCACACTTCAAGGACAGTCCAAGGAAAGAGGATTTTGAGGCTTGCGATGAGGTATTGGCCCTCACTGGAATTGAGCATCTCTGCCAAAAGCCCTATTCGCAACTATCTGGTGGTGAAGCCCAACGCGTGCAATTCGCACGGATTCTCGCTCAGATTTGGGGAACGGATTGGTCGGATAAAATCCTGCTCTTGGATGAGCCTACCAACAACCTCGACCCCTATTATCAACATCAACTGCTGGGCATTGCCCAATCATTGGCAAAAAAAGGCTGTTGCGTGTTGGCGGTTTTGCACGACTTGAATTTGGCTTCGCAATACGCTGATAAAATGGTGTTTTTGGACAAAGGAAAGATGGTGGCCGAGGGCTCTCCTACCGAGGTTTTGACGGAGGAACTGCTGGACTCGGTCTATCGTTTGAAAACGAAAATCATTCAGAATCCTGAGACGAAAGCGCCGTTTGTTTTGCCATCGTAGAGACAGGGCATTGCCCTGTCTAAAATCATAATTTGAACCCCATTTTGTTATAACAACCCAACCCATGACTACTACACTATCCACCACTTCCCTCCGTGAAAAATGGGAGGCTTTGAAAGCCGAAAACCCAAAACTTCGCATTCGCAATGTCGCTCAAGAACTTGGTGTTGGCGAAGCCCAATTGGTTGCCTTAAATATTGGCAACGGCGTAACGCGTTTGCGCCCAGAATTGGCTGAAATCTTCTCCTCCATTGAGGAAATGGGTAAAGTCATGGCTCTCACCCGCAACGACTCCGTGGTGCACGAGCGCAAAGGCGTTTACCTCAACGGAAAGCTTAACAGCCCACATGTTGGCCTTTTTGTAGGCGAGGATATTGACCTTCGCATTTTCTTCGGTTGTTATAAGTTCGTCTTTGCTGTGACCGAAGGCGAGGCTGACAAGGCCCGTCACAGCTTGCAATTCTTCGACAAAGAGGGTGTAGCTGTCCACAAAATTTACATGACCGAGGACAGCAATTTGGAGGCTTACCATAAAACTGTAGAGGCCTTTAAAGCTGAGGACCAATCCGAGGAATTGGAATTGGAGAACCTTCCTGCCCCAGATGCGGAAAAGCCAGATAGCGAGATTGATGTGGAGGGTTTCCAAGATGCTTGGAAAGCGTTAAAGGATACGCACCACTACTTTGGGTTGCTAAAAAAATTCGGCCTTACCCGTCCACAAGCCATGCGCTTGGCGCCTGAGAATTACGCCCACAAGTTGGAGGCTTCGGCTTTGAAAACCGTTTTGGAATCAGCTTCCGAACAGGAGTTGCCAATCATGTGCTTTGTGGGTAACCGTGGCATGATTCAGATCCACACGGGACCAGTGAAAAAATTGGTGCAATACGGCCCATGGTACAATGTGTTGGACCCAGACTTTAACCTCCACATTAAAGAATCCGACATTTCGGAAACTTGGTTGGTTCGTAAACCTAGCGAAGACGGCATTGTGACTTCCTTGGAATTCTATAATGCCGAAGGCGAGCAAATTATGCAGTTATTCGGCAAGCGCAAGCCAGGCATTCCAGAGGATTTGAACTGGAGAAAAACGGCGGAGGCTTTGTTGAGGTAAGATTTGAGACGTTGGACTTTAGACGTTAGACCTTAGCTTCCCCGATTACTGGTAGAGCTAAGGTCTAACGTCTAAAGTCCAACGTCTTTTTCATTCCATCCCTTCCAGCTCCTCCTTCAACTTTTTCGTCAGGGATTTCACCACCAATACATACGAGTGGTCCACCCATTCCAAAAACTCTTCATTATCAAAGGAACCATCCATATACACCGTGTTCCAATGCTTTTTACTCATGTGATAACCTGGCTGAACAGCCTCATAAGTCGCCCGTAATTCTTCGGCGCGCTCAGGGTCACATTTGAGATTCACGCTTTGGAAAGCTGGCGTGAAGGTATCCGTCTTTTTGTCGTATCCCTCCAAGCTTGTCAGGGCGAACATCTTGCCCATCACCTTGAACACCAAGGTACGATCATCAAAAGGGAAACAGGATTCCACTCCTTTTTTGTCAAGGCAGTAAGTAGTAAATGAATCAAGGGTCATCATCTCTGTGGGACTTGAAGTTTCACTAAGCTATCTCCAAAAATTTCGTCGAACTGTGTCATCAGCATTACACGCAAAGATTCAGAATAAACTTCTGTGGGAATTAAAACATAGACATTCAACGAATCAACTACAAGGTGCTTAAAAGTTTCACCAGAAAAGAGCGATGATACCACCCTTCTATAAATTCGAAACCGCTGACTTACTGAAGAAGCACGTTGAACATCCACCTCATCCCATTGACCATAAAAGGCGAAAATTGCTTGAGGTATTTGCCTTCTGATACTTTTTGCCAACTGAATGCACGTAGCCACCAAGCGACTCAGGCTCTCCCTATCCTTCTCATACATAAAACGATTGCGAAATTTCTTGGGAGAATGCTCCAGTGATTTGGGATAGAACTTCAGAAAAAATACAGTGTTGGGGTATTCCTCTACCCTTATGTAATATGGTTTTCCTGATTTGGTTTTCACCTTATAATGATAGGCGCAAACTATTCCCTCTTCAAGATTGGTTTCTTTCCTCAGGGGCGTGCCGAAAAAATAGGCGGATTTACTCTCAAACATTAAAAATGAGCATCAAAAAAGGCCGACAGCATGCTGGCGACCTCAATATTTTCAAAAAACAATGCTTAGACAACAAAGGAATAAGCTTTAATCCTTAGCTCATCCAGTTCTTTTGCTGACAATACCTTTGGGTTAAAGTCTGCAATTCGGAGGGAACCCTCACCTTTCTTCTTTCCCTCTCCCTTGGGCCTCTTCTCAACCTTTGACAATGACGTTCCCATGCTAAAAGCCTTTGATTATTAACAGAGTAACGCAAATATCCAGAAATCGTTTCCTAAAAAAAAGAAAAACCTGAGATCGAAGCGGGGAACTTCATGATCTCAGGCTCAATCAACCAGCTATGGAAAACGTGAATTAACGTTATGTTTTTCCGTGAAACGCTCCTGACCGAGCGCTCACTTACAAAGGTAATAAGCTTAATGAATTCGCAAAGTTTTTTTTACATTATTTCAAGTAAGACTTGAATGAAATTGTGAAACAAAAAGCGAAATCATGCCCCAAAAGGCTTCCTATCAGCCCATTCTACGGCCAAAATGCTTTGTTTTGCGCTTCTTGCCACCCGCCTTTCCTTGTACCTTTTTAGACGAAGGTTTCTTTTTCTTTTCGTGAAACGCCCCCTTAAAAGTCGGATCTGCCTTACGCTTGAACTTGTCAATAAGGCGCTCCATGTCAATGTTTTCCTGCTTTGGGGTATCGGTCACAGGCACCTCGGATGGCATGGATTCCACAGGAATTCGCATGCGAATTAATTCCTCAATTCCCTCGATATAGTACTTCTCTGCTTTGTTGACAAAGGCAATGGCCTCTCCCACATTATACGCCCGACCAGTTCGGCCAATGCGGTGCACATAATCCTCATAAACATGGGGTACATCGAAGTTGATCACATGGCTTACCTGATCGATATCAATACCTCGAGCGGTAACGTCAGTGGCCACAAGCAATCGGATTTTACCCTCACCAAATTCCTTAATGGCATTGATTCGGGAATTTTGGCCCTTGTTGGCGTGAATCACCCGAGCATTGCCCTCCACCTTTCGTTCCAAAAACTTGAAGATGTTATCGGCTGTGGTCCGTGTGTTCACAAAGACAATCACACGGTTAAAGCGCTCCACATCCTGAAGTAAATGCTCCAACAAATGCACCTTGGTCCTGAAGTTGGGCACCTCATAAATCAACTGCTTCACGGTCTCTACTGGTGTCGCCTGAGGCGTTACCTCCACCCTTTCTGGAAATTCCAGAAATTCTTCAGAAAGATGTTCCACCTTTGGTGGGAAGGTCGCCGAGAAGAGCAGGTTCTGACGTTTTTTCGAAGGAATAACTTCTAGAATGCTTCGAATCTGAGGCATAAAGCCCATATCCATCAAACGGTCAGCCTCGTCCATGACCATGGTTTTCACATGCTTGAGCACTAATCCCCCACGGGAATAAATGTCCATCAGCCTTCCTGGCGTCGCCACCAAGATATCCACACCCTCCTCGATTTTTTCCAATTGCGTTTTCGGCCCCACACCACCATACAAGGCCACATGGCGCAAATCGGTGTAAGTAGAAAGTTGCTCCACGTTTTCGGAAATCTGCATGACCAACTCCTTGGTTGGCGCCAAAATAATCGCCCGAGGGTCCTTGCCCTGAGCGTATTTCAGCTTCATCAAAAGTGGCAAGACAAAGGAGGCGGTCTTCCCTGTTCCCGTTTGAGCAATACCGATAAGGTCATGGCCAGCCATCGCCAACGGAATGGCCTTCTCCTGAATGGGCGTGGGCTGGGTATATCCAGCCTCCTCAATGGCGTTGAGGAACTGACGGTTCAATTTGAAATCTTCGAAACTGCTCATGGGGGAATATTTTAGGCGAAGGGAATGAGGTGATGGGGAAACGGGATTAGCGCATTTTTCGCGTCGGTAGGTATAAAACCTACCGCTATGGACCGTGCATGCTTCGCATTTGCTGTCTCCGTAGCGTTGGGTTTTATACCCAACGTTTTCGAAAGCCCACGAAAATTCTGCAAAAGACGGACACGCAGGTCCGCCCCTACAATTCTGGTGTAATCCTTACCTTTGTGGCAAGAAAAACAAGCTACGCTATGTCATCCATCCTCATCAAGAATGCAAATATAGTGAACGAGGGACGGGTCTTCGCATCCGACCTCCTTATTGAGAACGGCAGAATCGCGAAAATCGCCCCTTCGATTGACGCCAATGCCTCCAAAGAAATTGATGCCGAAGGCAAGTATTTGTTGCCTGGGGTGATTGATGACCAAGTGCACTTCCGCGAGCCTGGACTTACCCACAAGGGGAATATTTACACCGAGGCCCGCTCGGCTGTGGCTGGTGGCACCACCTCCTTTATGGAGATGCCGAACGTGAATCCGCAGACCTTGACGCAGGAATTGTTGGAGGAAAAATATCAGATTGGCGCCAAGAACTCTTTGGCGAACTACTCCTTTTATATGGGCGCCTCCAACGACAACATCGAGGAGGTGTTAAAAACTAACAACAAAAATGTTTGTGGGGTGAAGGTGTTTATGGGTTCATCCACTGGCAATATGTTGGTGGACAATGAGACGACCCTGAACAATATTTTCAGCAAGGTGGACATGCTGATCGCTACCCACTGTGAAGACGAGGCGACCATCCGCGCCAACTCTGAGGCGTATCTTGCCAAGTACGGCGAAAACATGCCAATCAAATACCACCCAGAAATCCGTAGCGTAGAGGCCTGTTACCTCTCCTCTTCCATGGCGGTGGAGTTGGCTAAAAAGCACGACACGCGTCTTCACATTCTTCATATTTCCACAGCCAAGGAAACGGAGCTTTTCCGCAATGACATTCCATTGAGCGAGAAGCGCATCACTGCCGAGGCTTGTATCCACCACCTTTGGTTCGATGATTCACAGTACGATGAAAAGGGTACACTCATCAAGTGGAACCCTGCTGTGAAGTCCGCTTCTGACCGTGACGGCATCTGGAAAGCCCTTTTGGATAACCGCATTGACGTGATTGCCACGGACCACGCCCCTCACACTTGGGAGGAAAAGCAGAACAACTACTGGAATGCTCCATCAGGCGGACCATTGGTTCAGCACTCTTTGGTGGCCATGTTGGAGGCTGTGAACCAAGGAAAAATTACCATCGAGCGTGTAGTAGAAAAAATGTGTCACGCTGTGGCAGAATGTTTCCACGTTGAGGACCGTGGTTATATCCGTGAGGGCTACTGGGCTGACTTAGTGTTGGTAGATCCAAAAGCGTCTTGGACAGTTGAAAAGCCGAACATCCTTTACAAGTGTGGTTATTCCCCATTCGAGGGCACAACCTTCAACAACACCGTAACTCACACCATCGTTTCTGGGCATTTGGCCTACGCCAATGGCGAGTTCTTTGAAGAGAAAAAAGGTGAGCGATTGACGTTTAAGCGTTGAGAATAAAAGGCTTTAAAAAGTGAAACCCCAAGCTGATTGGCTTGGGGTTTTACTTTTTAAACAATTATCCAATTACCTACTCCCACACACTATTATCCTTAAAAATCCCAGGAAAATAATAAAAGTCATCGATAACAGCCCCGCTATCAATAAATTCCTCAAAAGGAATGCTACGACCAAATTCATTGAAAAATTGCCAATCCTCCTTTCTACTCTCATTAGTATAAGTTGCTATAAATTTAAGATACCCGTTAGGATACCAATACTTCCATTCACCTCTTTTACTGGCAAACAAATCATAATCACCCGTATGATGCCCCAATAGCACATCAATCACATATTCCCCTTCCGCAAACTTTTCACCATCCTCATAATAAAAAACCCATTTCCCATATCTCATATTATCCACCTTTTGACCTTCTCCACTTAATATTCCATTAGGATAAAATTCCTTATATACAGAATCAACAAACACTCCTCTCCGATACTCAAGCTGCTTAAAAATTTGACCATTTGGATAATACATGGTAAAAATGCTATCCTTCTCTCCTTCGACAAAAACCACCTCTTCTTTCACTTGACCATTTTTATAAAAACTCATTTGCTTCCCATGTAATCTATCACCCTTATAATTTGTACAATACATCAAATTACCCTCTGAATCCCAAGACATAAATTCACCTTCCATATGTGAATATTGCATACTACTATCAATAACAAAACATCCTGTATAAGTCAGTACACCTTCTCTACTCCAATGTCTAGTACATCCATTTTCTACTCCAGACAAAAACTCATATTCACTCAGTTTTTGTCCATTTAAGTAATACTGAACAGAAAACCCATCTAAAAAACCTCTTTTAACTTTAAAAACACTGGCAACCTTTGAAGAGTCATCTTCATAAAAACTAATCCAATCCCCATCCTTTGGAAATTCCCTGATCATTTCAATCCCATAATCATAATTAAATGGACCATTGTAGCTTTCATTTATCACTGATTCATACCTCCAATACATCTTCCCATTCCACTCTATCTGAACAGGCTCAGGTGATTGCCCAAAAGATTTTGAAACAACCAAGATTAACCATAGCGTGATTATTCTATTCATAATTTCTTCCTTGAATTCTTTCCCAAGAAACATAAAGCAGAAAAATCCACAAAACCCTTTACCTATTTGAAGTTTAATATACGGATAGGTAATGCCATTCACCATTTAAGTAAAAACCCCTCACCATTCTTTACTACTTAGGAAATTTCCAACACCAGCTTCCACTACTAAACTTACAATAAAGGCCATTTATCGCAGAATAAAGAGGGTTAAGCGATTAGTAACCCTAACAGTTATCTCATTTTCTTACACCTCCGTACAAGAAGACAGAGAGTAACCCCAATTCTCTCTATTCCATAGCTGGTTGAAAGAGGCTTGAGGCATTACGAGGGGGAGCCCCACCTCCTCGCCTCAAGTTTTCAGCTTTCTAAAAAAAACACACGTAGCAGGACACAAGTAGCAAGAAGCCCAATATGGTAGTCTTGAGACTTGTGTCTTGATACTGGCATCCTTAATGAAAAGCCCGTCACTACAAACTGTAAGGAATTACGGGACTCAACGCATTTTCAGCCCAAATTTTTAGAATCAGGAAAAAACCAACTCCCCAAAAACAACGATGGCATCTCGACTTTCATCCACGATAAACAGCCATCCACCGAAGCAAAACTAAGAGCATTGGACTTGTTTCTTACAAGCCCGTACAAGAAGACAGAGGGTAACCCCAAACCCCTCTATTTCCATAGCTGGTTGAAAGAGGCTTGAGGCATTACGAAGGGCACCCCACCCTTCGCCTCAAGTTTTCAGCTTTAAAAAAAGACACACGTAGCAGGACACAAGAAGCAAGAAGCCCAATATGGGAGTCTTGATACTTGTGTCCTGCTACGTGTTTCAACCAATAATAAGATGCTAATTCACAGCGTGTAAGGAATTCCAAAATCCCTGAATACTTTACTCAAAATCCTTAGAAATAAACCAACCTTTCCCTCGATAAAACAAAGACAATAGCGAAGGATTCACCTTCAAAAAGACCTTATTTACCGAACAAATTTCAACCGAATAAGCCCTGTTTCTTACAGCCCCGTACAAGAAGACAGAGGGTAACCCCAATTCCCTCTAATTCCATAGCTGGTTGAAAGAGGCTTGAGGCATTACGAGGGGGAGCCCCACCTCCTCGCCTCAAGTTTTCAGCTTTCTAAAAAAGATACACGTAGCAAGACGCCAAATACGGGAGTCTTGCTACTTGTGTCTTGATAATGGCGTACCTAAAAAATTACTTCTTACCGAGCTTCTCCTGAACTGCGAACAGCTCATCTCGCAACTTGGCAGCCTCTACGAAATCCAGCTTTTGGGCGGCCTCCTCCATCCGCTTTTGTAAATCGTTGGCCATTTTCTGCAATTGGTCCTTGCTGAGGTATTTGACCACAGGGTCAGCTGCCATAGCGGCCTCCTCCTTATGCCCTTCTTGCTCTTTCAAACTGTATTTTATGGCCGCCATTGACCCCTCTGCCACTGACGTTTGCTTGAGAATGGCTTCCTTAGATTTCAACACAGTTTTCGGCTCAATGCCATGCTCCTCGTTGTATTGCATCTGAATCTCACGACGACGGGCAGTTTCATCAATGGCCTGTCGCATGGACTTGGTCACCTTATCAGCATACATGATAACACGGCCATTGGCGTTACGAGCGGCACGGCCGATGGTCTGAACCATGGAACGGACATTCCGCAAGAAGCCTTCTTTGTCGGCATCAAAAATGACCACCAAAGACACTTCCGGCAGATCAAGCCCCTCTCTCAAGAGGTTTACTCCTACCAAGACATCAAAATGCCCAAGACGCAAATCCCTAAGGATTTCCACACGCTCCAAGGCTTTAATCTCAGAATGGATGTAACGGGTTTTGACATTGAGGTTATCCAAATATTTGGATAGCTCCTCAGCCATCCGTTTAGTCAGCGTCGTGATTAACACGCGCTCACCTGCAGCCAGAGTCTTGTCGATTTCCTCCAAGAGATCATCAATTTGGTTGGCACTCGGACGGACGTCAATCTTCGGATCCAAAAGACCAGTTGGTCGAATAATCTGCTCGACAATTTCTCCGCCTGAAGCCTCCAACTCGTAATCCCCTGGTGTGGCAGAAATGTAGAGTGTCTGGCCGGTAACGGTTTCAAACTCATCAAACTTCAACGGCCGGTTATCCATGGCCGCGGGCAAGCGGAATCCGTATTCCACCAAATTCACCTTCCGAGAACGGTCGCCGCCATACATTGCCCTCACCTGTGGGAGCGTTACATGGCTCTCGTCAATCATCAAGAGGAAATCCTCGGGGAAATAATCCAACAAACAGAAAGGCCTCGCTCCAGGCTTTCTTCGATCGAAATAACGGGAATAGTTCTCGATACCGGAACAATAACCCAACTCACGAATCATTTCAAGGTCGTATTCCGTGCGCTCCTTCAAGCGCTTGGCCTCGGATACTTTTCCCTCTTCTTCCAAAAAACGAAGCTGTTTCACCAAGTCATCCTGAATCTCATGAATGGCCTGCTGTGCAGCATCTTTTCCTGTTACAAATAGATTGGCAGGGAAGATGGAAATAGCGCTTTCATCGTGGATGCGCTTCCCGGAAAGAGGGTCAATTACCTGAATAGCCTCCACCTCATCACCCCAAAAAATGATACGATAGGCAAAATCAGCATAAGCTGGATACACGTCTACCGTGTCCCCCTTTACCCGAAAGGTTCCTCGTTTGAATTCTGTTTCAGTCCGTGCATAGAGGATATCCACCAACCTGAATAGGAACTGGTTTCGAGGGATAAAATCGCCAACCTTCAAAGGCAAAATGCTTGCATTGAAGTCCTCTGGATTACCCATACCGTAAATACAGGACACCGAGGAAACCACGATCACATCCCTCCTTCCAGACATCAAAGCTGAGGTTGCACTCAGACGCAGTTTTTCAATCTCCTCGTTGATGGCCAAATCCTTCTCGATGAAAACCTCGGTGGTCGGGATGTAGGCCTCCGGCTGATAATAATCGTAGTAGGAAACGAAATACTCTACTGCATTCTCCGGAAAGAACTGCTTAAACTCTCCGTAAAGCTGGGCGGCCAAGGTCTTGTTGTGGCTCAAAATCAAGGTTGGCCTGTTCAATTGCTGAATAACATTGGCCGCCGTAAAGGTCTTTCCCGATCCGGTCACCCCCAACAACACTTGGGCATCAGCCCCTCCATTAATGGCATTGACAATTTTATCAATCGCCTGAGGCTGATCCCCCATGGGGTCAAAATCCGAGTGCAGGTTAAAATCCATCCTAAACAGTTATCAGTGAGCAGCTATTAAATACAGTTAACAGTGAGCAGTTATCAGTTAACTATCATATGACTGGTAATAGCAATAGTGGGAAAGGGTGACTGAAGCAGTACAGTAGATAACTGTTAACCGTTAACTGTTAACTGATCTTCGTTCCAAATCTCCCAAGCTTTCTCCGCCTGAAGCTCCAACATCTCCAATCCGTGAATGGCTTTGGCGCCATTGTCACGACCCTTTTTCATAAAGAGGGTTTCCTCTGGGTTATACACCAAATCGTAGAGGTAGTGGCCTTCGCCAATGACCTCATAAGGCAAATCAGGACAGGTGTCTACCTTAGGATGCATGCCCAACGGTGTGGAATTGATGATGAGCTTGTGATCGGCTACCATCTCTGGGGTCAAATCCGAGTAAGCGATGCTATGCTCAGAGGCTTTACGGGAAACGGACTGGAAGTCAATGCCCAAATCCCTCAGTGCTTGTTTAACAGCTTTTGAGGCGCCTCCCGTTCCCAATACCAAAGCTTTTATGCCTTTCAAATCGGCTCCGGCAAAGTTTTCCAACGATTGACGGAAACCGTAGTAATCAGAGTTGTACCCTTTCAGCTTTCCACCAGCCATCACCTTAATGACATTGACCGCTCCAATTTCCTTGGCTGCTGGATCCATCTCATCCATAAATGGAATCACATTTTCCTTATGTGGAATGGTGACGTTCAAGCCTTTCAGTTCTGGTAATTTACCTTGTACCAACTGTGGAAAGCCCTTGATGTCCTCAATCTCGAAAAGGTCATAGGCACATCCCTCGATGCCTTCCCGCTGGAACTTATCGCCGAAATACTTTTTGGAAAAGGAATGGGAAAGGGGAAATCCGATGAGTCCGTATTGTTTCATTATTGGGAGTACCAAGTACGGAGTACCAAGTACCAAGCTTTTCCAATATTTGGGGCTCAGTACTCCGTACTCAATACTCTGTACTATTTAGTACAACAAAAAAGCCGTCCCTCACGGAACGGCCTACAAAATTATTGGTCTTTTCGAAAAGACGTATGGTGAATGGCTGTTGATTTTCAATTAAGCATCAACACTCGAAACCTCCTCTTTGGTTGCCTTGCTCCCCAAGAACTCCACACCCCAAACCAAGATAGCTCCCAGCACCATCAGGGCGAAGGCAATCATAGTCTGTGAATGGGAGAAATCTGGAGCAAGCCAATCATAACCCATGACCACTTCTTTTCCCTTTCTTACAATTGGGTTTCCAGCCTGATCCAGCAACAAAATCTTGTTTTTCCATGGCCAAATAATCAGCAACGACCCGAAAATAAAGCCGGTCAATGCACCAATGGTTTGGCTTTCATAGCTTCCCATCAGGAAAGAAATCACTCGTGATAGAATAATAAAACCTACCACGGCACCTACGCCTACACTCGCAATCACAGGAATATTGTGGTTAGGAATGGCCTCCAACATGATGAACGCATAGTTGCCCATCAAAATCAACACAAATGAACCCGACAAACCCGGCAAAAGCATACTTGCCATGGCTACCACACCGCAGATAAACAGGTACCAATAAGCCGTGTTCTCTTGAGCTGGTTTGATGAAGGCCAAGGCTACGGCAATGGCGGTTCCAAGCAAAGTCATAAGAATTGTAGGAAGCGACCATTGCTTAATGGTTTTACCAACAAAATAGACTGAGGCGATAATCAACCCGAAAAAGAAGGCCCAAACAGGAACCTCGTAGTTTTCAAAGAGAAATTTCAGCGCCTTGCCCAAAGTCACTAGGCTCACACCTACTCCGGCAAACAGCACTACCAAGAAGGGTAGATTGATGTGCTGCGCAAAAGCCTTGAACCGAAAAGACGTTAACAACTTAATGGCCTCGACATCAAAGGACTTGAGGCTATTGATAAGCTCTTCGTAAATACCTGTAATGAACGCAATAGTACCTCCAGACACACCTGGAATCACATTGGCAGCGCCCATAGCCACCCCTTTTAAAAAGAGAAGAAGATAATTTTTCATCAAAATAATGGGCCTAAGCCCTCAAATGCTTTGCAAGAAAAAAGGCTTTCAGATTCACTTCTGAAAGCCTTCAAAATTAAAGTTTTTCAACCCGATTTCCATATCACTTAATCACAGGCGTGAGCTCACATGGCTTAAGGTAATCGTGGAAGGTATCACTTCGTAGTCCCAAACGAATGGTTTCCAAAGGAATGACTTCGTTCGGTGCAATATTGCCAAGATTGACATTTGCGCCACAAGTCTTCACGAAGAAGACTTGCTGCTCCTTCTGTGGTGCTTCCCAAATGATTTTATCGGCAGGAATCTCAGTCAAGATTTCTTCCACAAGGCCGGAACGAACCTCACCAGAAGCGCGGAACAATCCGACATTTCCAGCCTCGCGGGCTTCGCCAATCACTTTCCACGCACCAGCCTCAAGCTCTGCGCGCATCAGCTTAATCCACTTATATGGAGGAATGATTTTTTGGGCATCCTTGGATCCCACCTCAGAGAAAACCGTCACATGTTCAGCCATACGAGAGATATACTCGCATTTTAAACCGTGGTCTAACTCGATGGAGCCGTCAGATACCTCGGCAAGCTCCAAGGAAAAATCATCCAACAACCTGAGGTAGTCCTCAAACTGACCTCGAATCACAAAAGCCTCGAACAAGGTTCCGCCCAAATAAGCCGGAATACCTGCTGATTTATAAAGCGCTAACTTCTCCCGAAGATTAGGCGTTACAAAGGAAGTGGCCCATCCTAATTTAACAACATCTATAAACGGTGCAGACCGGTCAAGCATATCCTCAACCTCCCTCATGCTGAGTCCTTTGTCCATCACCATCGTGCAACCCGCCTCCCTTGGTTTGGCGGTCCTCTCCGGAACGTTGCTCAGCGTATAATTACCGTACATCCCCTTCCTTGAATTGGTCAATAATTCTCATTAATGCCTTTTGCTTGTCCAAATCCTTGAAGAAGTCGAACAATACGACATGCAAGTCAAAGTCCAAAATTAAGGCATTTTCTAAATATTTAAAGGCCTCACGGAAGTCTCCTGCATGAATCTGATAGACAACCATGCGATATTGGAGCTCCGCGCCCTCTGGGATATTCCCAATTCCTTCAATCAAAACCTCCATAGCCTTGGCATAATCATCGGCCTTGAAGTAGACCAATGACCAGTCGAGCCAAACGCCTTCAATCGTAGGATCCAACAACACAGCGTGCTGAAAGGCATCCACACAGGAGGCTATATTTCCAAGCTTGTATTCGCATTCAGCCTTGGCCAACCAGTACACTTGGTTGGCAGGATTGATCTCTACGGCTTTGGCAAAATAGTGAAGGGCTTGCAACCATCGCTCACAACGGTCCAACGCCTCCCCCATGCCGTAGCAGGCCAAATCATTGGCAGAATCAAGTTCCAACGCCTTTTGAAAATGGCGAATGGCACTGTCATCTTCCTTCAACTGGAAATAACAACGCCCAAGAGAAATTTGGACATTGACATCTTCCCAACCATCCAGTTCTTGGGCCTTCTTATAAAACTTAATGGCTTCCAGATAATCCTCCTTGGCCAAATGTACACCAGCCATATTATAATAGGCCGATGAAAACTCCTCATCCAACACCAAGGCATAGTCATATGCGAAGAGAGCGTCATCATAACGCTCCAGCTTGTCATAGACAATACCCAAGTTATACCAAGCTGATGCCGCAAAAGGATCTTGGTCGATAAACTGCTGATAGAAGTCTAAACTTTCTTCCAGCTGTCCCGTGCGTTCCAAGCAACTCCCCAATTCGAACAGCGCATCCTGGAAAGTCGAATTGAGACTTACAGCCTCCTTAAAGCAAGAAATGGCTTCTTCCAATTCGCCCAACCCAACAAAAGACAAGCCCATCTGGTGATAGACTTGCGCCTTATCATCAGCCAAGGCCATCCCGCGCTCAAAGCACTCCAAACTGGCCTCGTGCTCATTCAAATTCTGCAACACCGCCCCCTTCATCAATATCAACTCATTGTCACCCGGCTGATAAGTCTCAGCCAAGGCTACAGTGTCCAACGCCTCCTCAAAGCGACCCGTCTCCATAAGACAGTCAATTAAAGAAAGCATTAGCTCCACTGAATAGGGATAAAGACGCATGCCAAGACGACAAGCCCTTTCGGCCTTCTCGAAGGCATTGTTGGTAATGTAATGATGGATGACAAATTCAAAGGTCGAGCTATCAAAAAAATGATTCTCGTCCCTGCTTATCATCTCCTCAAAGCGCTTTACCGTGTCTTGCCCTTCTCCTGTATTTTCGAAGTATTTTTCCAAAACAGATATTCAGTTCACGGTTAACAGTTAATACCACAAGGTCCCGTAGGCTGTAGGCAAAAGAAAAACAATAAGCTGCCCCAGTCGTCTTGTTCTTTTGTTCGTTGTCCGTAGCAAGTTGATTTGCGATAGCTACGGCTATCTCTGCATCAACTTGCTACGGACAACGAACAAAATAACTGTGCCTTAGTAGACCAGTTTATTATTTCACTTTCGCTAGCAAAATAAGATACCTCTTTAACAGCACTTTTAAAAACAGTGTTCGGGTGGATTATAGCCCGTAACGCTGCGATAGCCCTTTACAGGACCAGCTAATAGACTCCTCAAAGGAGGTATACTTGAGGTCGAGTAAGCGCTCAGCCTTAGAGCTATCGTACTGTGAAGGATGTTGCAACAGACGAACAGTTTCTTTGCTTACCAAATGGCTCTTACCTGTAAAAACACTCATCATTCCACCCAAACGGGCCAAACTCTTGAGCAACCACGAGCTTACCTTAAAATCTGGAGCCTTGCGACCAAAGTTCTCCGCCACTTCTTTGTAGAAGTCATAGTAACTCACGCGGCCACCATTCAACACGAAACGCTCCCCTGAAATATCACTGGAAAATGCCTTTACCACTGCTTTAGTGATATCTCGAACATCCACGTAATTCAGGTAGCCGTCCACATAGTACTTGGAGTTTTTCCAGACCTGTTGGAACAGCTTTGTACTACTTTTATCCCAATCACCGGGGCCAAGAACGATGGATGGATTCAAGACAACGGCATTGAGCCCTTCCTCCACGCCTCTCCAAACTTGAAGTTCCGAAAGGTATTTCGAACGAGCATAAGCCGTATTAAACTCAGACTCTTCCCATTTGGTTTTTTCATCCAAAGGCTTGTTGCTCTCACTCCTGCCAAGAGCTGCCACTGAACTGATATGGCAAAGCTTTTTCACGCCCAAATCCAGACAGGCATTCACCACATTGGCCGTACCCTCCACATTAATGAGGCGCATTCGGTCAGCATCTTGCTGGTAAAAGGAAACAATGGCGGCATTGTGAACAACCATTTCTGCACCTTTCATAGCTTCTACCAAGCCCTCCACATCCAACACATCCCCCTCTATCCACTCAACATCTCCTTCAAAATCAGCAACCAAATTCATGTCACAGTCCGCACGACGCAAGGCGCGAACCTTGTAGCCTTCTTCCAAAAGACGGCGTGTGATAAAACTGCCAATCAATCCTGTACCTCCCGTGACAAATACCATTTTGCTTATGCTTGATTCAAGAGTCCTTGACTATATCAACTCCCTATTCTTCAAAGGAAGTTCCAACACCTTGGCGTAGTAACTGTCTTTATGCACTTTTTTTAGCACCTTGACATGCCGCTCAGCGTGGCAATCGGTACCAACAAAATCAACCATTTTATGGTCAATAAGTTTTTGGGCATATTTCTTCGCCGCCCCTGAATAATATCCAGTGATGGAGTTTAGATTTAGCTGGAAAAGCGCTCCCAACTCATAGATCTTCTTAAACTCCTCAAAACTTTCATAGAGATAGGTATATCGCTCAGGATGCGCGAGGACTGGAACGTAACCCAAGGATTTCAACTGGAAAATTACATCATGTAATAGATGCGGTCTGTTGATATAGGAAGTCTCAAATAATAGGTAGTTATCCCCAAAGGTCAACAACTTCTCACCCTTTTCCAGCCTTTCCACAAACCACTCATCCAAATAGTACTCTGCGGCAGCCTCCAAAGTAACGTCAATCCCTTCTTCCTTTACCGCTTGTCGCAAGACATCCAGCTTTCCTAAAATCCCTTCTGGAGTATTTTTATAAAAATCCCCCATGATATGGGGAGTCATGATAAACTTCTGATACCCCATATCAGAAAGTTTCCGCACAAGCGTGAGAGACTGTTCTAAATCCTCAGCCCCATCGTCCAATGCAGGCAACAAATGTGAGTGCATATCCACCCTCAAAGGCTCTAATTGGACATCCTTCTTCCCGAAGAGTTTACTTAGCAAGCCCACAATTACCTGAACAGTTTAGCGTAAAAAGGGACTGCCTTGGCATCCTCTTCGTAATAGCCATAGCCGTAACCATAGCCATACTTTCCATAAGCTCCGTAGCCCTGCATGGCATCTACGGAGTTGAGTACTACTGAAAGGTTTTGATAGCGTTTGGACCTTAGCAAATTATTGATGTTCCGCGCCACATTACGCTTCGAATAACCTGAACGAACCACATAAATCGGCACATCTGCTCTCTTCATCACCAAAAGGCCATCGGTCACAAGTCCCACAGGCGGAGTATCCACCACCACCAAATCATAGCGTTCAAATAAGCGCTCCAACAATTCATCAAACTCCGGACGGAGAATCAATTCCGAAGGGTTTGGCGGAGTTGGTCCCGCAGGAATAAAGTCAAAATTATCTAATGGTGTACCCTGAATACATTCATCAAGTGAATGTTGACCAATCAAATAGGTGCTCATTCCTTTCAGATTGGGCGCTTGGAAGGCCATGTGTACTTTTGGCTTACGCATATCCAAATCCAACAACACCACCTTGAGGCTGGACATTGCTTTTACACCCGCCAAGTTGATGGCCACAAAGGTTTTACCCTCACCACTAATCGTAGAAGTCACCGAAATCAAACGGTCCTTCTTTTTCGGGGCCATGAAGTCAATGTTAGTCCGCAAAGAACGAATCGCTTCACTCAAGGCTGACTTCGGATTCTTGTTGACCACTAGGCGAGAAACATCCAGTTCCTCTTTGACATACTTTGGAATCGCCCCCAACACTGGTGCTGAGGTCATGCGCTCCAAGTCTTTTTGAGTCAATACAGTATCCTGAAGGAAATACCTCACCACAACAAACAACACACTAAAAATCATCCCCAAGAGGAGGCCTATACCATAAACAATATTTCGAATAGGATAAATCGAAGCCTTTGGCAAACTGGCAGTAGCCAAGGTTACAAACTCAGGGACTGTCCCCGCCTTTTGGATTCCGAACTCAACCCGCTTCTCAATCAGCATCAAGTAATATTTCTCATAAAGATCATACAACCTCTTGATGCGAGTAAGCTCTGTTTCTTTTGAAGGCAAGCCTTGCAACATTTTATCAAGCTCCTTTCGCTTGAGGGACAAAATCGCCAATTGCTGAGTGGACAAAATGCGATCCTTCTCGATATACCCCAAAACACTTTTCTGGAGCACTTCTATTTCCGCCTGCTTCTTTTGATATGAAAGAAGACTCTTAGACGCTGTCGTAGCCTCCAACTTGACCATCTCCTTATAGAGCTCATTTAGACGGCCAATCTCCTCTGTCAGCTGATGGTTTTCAACACCACTCACCACAGGAATAGATTGTTCGATGGCCTTGCCACTCTGCACAAAATCCTGCAAGTCATCCAATAAGTGGATATATGCACGCAACTCCTCTTTTTCCTTCTCTACCGAAGCAATCTCCTCTTGGACCTTAGGCAAATCTCCCGTAGGGCTCACTGTCCCTTCCCTACGAACAAAATTCTCCAGCCTCATTTCAGCATCAAATAACTTGCGTGAAGCTGTGTCTAACTGCCCGTTGATAAAGGCAATCATTTGCTCTTGGACTTCTTGTTTTGCCTCTATGGTCTTTTGTAGGTAGACCTCGTTAACGGCATTTACAATATCACGAGCCTTAAATCTATTGTGATCCTTAAAGGAAACTTTGATGGTATTTGCATTGAGATTTAGAATCTCTACCAACAGATTTTCCTTAAAATAATTGCGTAAGGTTTCCGGACTGTGGACCAAGCAGAAGAACTCCTCATCAAAAAACTCCTCTGTTAGCTTGTTTGTTTTTTCAACCACAAACGAAAATCCAGCAATGGATACCGTATCCCCAAATTGATACACCTGTTCGTCAGCTCCCCATTCTTTCTGAGATGCTAATCCACAGTTAAAAGTTTTTTGATCGATTGCCGAAAAATAAATGGGACAATCATAGAGCACATCTGTTTTTCTGTCATCAAAACGCAATAAAAAAGGGCTGTTGCCATACTTCTCATCGTTAAGCACATTGCCCTGCGTGTAAAAACTGACATCCAACCCCACTCTTTTGATGACAGCCTCTCGGATGTATTCTGAATTCAGAATTTCAATTTCACCCGAAAGGTTCATGATGCTCTTGGTCATGCCATTGCCCATCAAATCCAAGCCAATATCTCCGGCATCGGTCTTGACGTTCATTTTTAGCACTGCTGATGACTCAAAAACATCTTTTGTCCACCGGAGGTATAGGTAACTTCCTACCAAAGGAAGGATCAAAAGAATGAGTAGGAACAACCAGCTTTTGCGGAACACAAGCAAAAGTCGGGGGATGTCCAGACCACTTCCCTCGCTAACATTTTCAATCTCCGGCATTACCGGAATCGAAAGATCCTGCCTTAGTTTGCTATTAGAATCCATTTGATACACCAACTATCAACACCACCAATGTAACTACTGAGGTAAAGAGCGAAATCACGGGGCTAATATCACGAATAGACTCGGACACTACCTTTCGCACTGGCTCCACATAAACAATATCATTGGGCATCATTTGTAGGTTAGCCTGACGCATGCCCTCAATCGTGGAAAGGTCAATAATCACCACAGTAGGATTTTTCAAATCGCCTCGAATAAGTCGAATGTTATGTGCCTTTGACCTATTATCCAACCCTCCATAAATCGCCAAAACCTCAACTAAGTTCATTCCCTCATTATCCAAAGGGACAACTTTACCACCCAATGGACCCAAAACGACCACTCTCCGGTTCTGCACATTGACTACAACATAGCTCCCCTTGTAGAATTCATCATACTTCTGACCCAAATAAGCATTCGCTTGATAAAGGGTCATGCCAGCCAAAGGTTGCTCACCCACCATTGGTAGTTTTGCAATACCATCTTGCTGGACTACATAACTTGGTCGCTCAATCTGTCCACTTCCACGAGGCATTTCTTTCCTCAACTCGAAATCCGGATCCAAAATCAGCTCTCCTTCATTGGTATAGACATGTAGACTTAACCGGTCAAATGATTGAATAACATAGCCATTTTGGGCTTGTGCCGCTGCGGCGGCCAAAGCTTCCAAATCACCCTGATCATCTGTCTGGAACATGATATTCTGCTTGTATGCAGCACATGAACCCAACAAGAAGGGAAGAAGAAGAATAAAAAGGCGAAAAGGACGAATTAACTCAAAGCACATACACAACTCCGCAAGACACAAAAAGGAGATTGGGGAAACGCCTCCCCTATTTTTTAAGGCAAGGCAATACGCCTAAAATTAACAATTTTTGACGAATCCTTTCACGACTTGGCCCTCCTTTCGCCCCTCCGTACAACTACTCCCGTAAACCATTAATACAGAAGAACTCACCTCTTGCACAAAATTCACAACGTGTAGACACAAAAAATCCCCAACAATCATACGGCTGCTGGGGATTTATCAATACTTATTTCTACTCAATAAGAATCAGACTTCGACTTTTCCTGCTCTAAAATCAGCCAAGCTGCCAAGCTGCTCATCTTTCTCGGAAACCAGCGGGTTTTCAGCCCCCCAGTCAATCGCCAAGTCAGCATCGTTCCATAGTAATCCACCTTCTGACTCCTTATTATAATAGTTGGTACACTTATAGGAGAATGTAGCATCTTCTATCGTGTAAAAGCCATGAGCAAACCCCTCAGGGACATACAACATATTATGACGCTCTGCATCCAGCACCACTTTCACATGCTGCCCAAAAGTGGGTGAACCATCCCTTAAATCTACAGCCACATCCAACACTTTTCCCGAAAGCACCCTCACCAATTTCCCTTGGGCGTGCTCTCCTTTCTGGAAATGCAATCCCCGCAATACTCCAGCCGTGGAAAACGACTGATTATCTTGCACAAAGGATACATTTGGTATGTATTCCTCAAACTCAGACTGCTTGAAAGTTTCCAAGAAGTAACCACGCTTATCTCCGAAGACACGTGGCACAATCTCCCAAACACCTTCAATACCAGTTTCAATAAATTCCATAGGACGCTAATTCAAAGCAGATTTTATAACCGCAAGTAACACCTAAGGGCCTTCTAATCTCTACGCCCTAACACCAACATTGGTTATCTTCTCAAGGTACTTCTTAATGACCAATTTTTGGTCAAATTTTTCCTCGGCCAATTGACGACTCTCACGTCCCATGGCCTGTAATTCATCCTTTGGTAGGGAAAGAATTTCCAACATTCTATCTGCTAAATGATTGGCGTCCTTAGCCCTGCACAAAAAACCATTCACCCCTTCAACCACGACTTCCCTACATCCAGGAACATTCGTAGTCACTAAAGGTTTTGCCATTGCTGCCGCCTCTAACAACGTCTTAGGCGTACCTTCTCGATAGGAAGGCAGAACCACAACATCAACACCAGCCATTACATTCTCCACATTATCCGTCCCCCCCAAATATTCTACACTCCCCTCATCAACCCATGCCTGCACCTCGTCTTTACTAATTCCTAAACCAGCAGCTTCATCAAAAAAGCCACAGAGCTGAAAGCGAACCTCCAACCCTTTATTTTTCAGTTGTTTGGCAGCCTCCGCATACTCACGAACACCCTTATCTTGAAGTAGTCTTGCTACCAACAAAAAAGTAAAAATGTTATTCTCCTCAGACTTAACAGGCTGAAAGCGGTCCAAATCAACCCCAGAACCCGGCAAAAGCCCAGTCAGCTCTCTTCGAACCAACTTGGTGCGAACAAAGAGCTCCTTATCATCATTATTCTGGAAAAAGACGGTTTCCGGATAGCGAAAAGCCCATTTATAAAGCGCTAAACCAACCTTAGAAACCAAGTTTCTCCGAATGAACAGCGTCCCCAAACCAGAAACATTATTCAAGGAAGGAATGCCAACCACTTTCGCCGCAAACGTGCCATATACATTGGGCTTTACGGTGTATTGGAGCACTACATCCGGCTGGACTCGGCGATAGATGCGCCAAAAGCGGAAAAAAAGGCGCAAGTCATTTAATGGGTTTGCTCCCTTGTTATCCATCGGAAGCTCTTCATAGACGCAGCCCGCCTCTTCCAGCTGCTTCGAGTAGTCATCCTTTGGAGCAATGGCTACCACCTCATGCCCCTCCTTTTGCAAGGCCTTAATCAAACCCATGCGAAAGTTGAAGATGTTCCAAGAGGTATTTATAACGATGGCTATACGCACAAATAAGAGACGTTAGATGTTAGACCGCTATGCTTTTAGACATTAGCTCTGGCGAGCAGGAAAAAGCTAAACTATAAAGTCTAACCTCTAATGTCTTCCAAATCCCCTAAATTTACGGAAAAAAGCCCGACCCTATGGATCCGCATACTTTAATCAAAGCCCACGAAGGCATCATCTACCTCTTCTTAGGTTTCTTCATTTTCAAAACCACTTTGCTTTTCATGAACGTGGAAATGCTCCGCAAGGTCCGCGACAAAACCAAAGTGGTGGATATGATTCTTGGAACTCTGATTCTTGCTTCTGGCATCTACCTGATTGTTCAGCGCTCTGGCGATAGCATGTATCACCCACATTGGCTGGAAGCAAAAATTCTCCTTTTCTTGGCCGCTATCCCATTGGGTATTGTTGGCATGAAAAAAGAAAACAAATTCTTAGCAGGGCTTTCCCTCCTGCTTCTTTTGGCAGCTTACCTTCTCGCCACACAAAAACCTTTCTGATCAGTTATCAGTGAGCAGTTAACAGTTATCAACAGTCATGCTTGATATCTGTTAACTGCATTTTTGTTTCTACACATGATAACTGTTAACTGTTAACTGAAATGCACGATCTCATTAAGCTTCAAGAGCAAAAGGAAACCGCCGTGTTAGTAGCGGTCGTTACCCAACTGCAAAACGAGGATCAGACCCGTGAATACCTCGACGAGTTGGAGTTCCTTGCTCGCACCATCAACATTGAGGCAAAAGCCACCTTCACCCAGAAGCTTGAAAAGCCCGACAAACGGACCTTTATTGGCAAGGGTAAATTCGAGGAGGTAATCGCCTTTGTGCAGGAGCATGAGATTGACTCTATCATATTCGACGACGACCTCACCCCTTCCCAAGTAAGGAACATCGAGAATGAAACCGGCAAAAAGGTCTATGACCGAAGCCTACTCATTTTGGACATCTTCCTGTATCGCGCCAAAACAGCACAGGCACGTACTCAAGTGGAATTGGCCCGATCAGAATACTTGCTCCCACGACTGACGCGAATGTGGACACCCTTGGAACGTCAGCGAGGTGGTACGGGAACGCGTGGTGGTGCAGGTGAGAAAGAAATCGAAACGGACCGCCGCATGGTTCGCAACAAGATTTCTGTCTTAAAGAAGAAGCTGGAAAAAATTGAGCAGCAGGCCATCACCCAGCGAAAAAGCCGTGGCCAGCAAGTTCGTGTCTCCTTGGTAGGCTACACCAACGTGGGTAAATCCACCTTGATGAATGTCATGTCCAAGTCAGAGGTCTTTGCCGAAGATAAGCTCTTCGCCACCGTGGACTCCACAGTGAGAAAAGTAGTGGTTGGTCACCTACCCTTCCTACTAACCGACACGGTTGGATTCATCCGAAAACTTCCCCACAGCTTGGTGGAATGTTTCAAATCCACCTTGGATGAAATTCGCGAGGCTGATGTCCTCCTACATGTCATCGACCTTTCACACCCCTTCTTTGAGGATCAACTCACTGTAGTTAAAGAAACCCTCAACGAAATCAAGGCTGGTGAAAAACCAACCATCCTTGTTTTCAACAAGATTGACACCTACAACAAGCGTAGAGAGGAAATCCGTGCCCAACAAGAGGAACTTGGCGAGGAGGCTGGCGAAGTGCCACCAAGCATTGAGGAACTCCAAGAAAGTTACCTCGGCAAGGGAGAAAATGCCATTTTCATTTCCGCTGGCGAAAAAGAGAACATTGAGGAATTCAAACAGCTCTTGTTCAAATTCGTTTCAGAAAAATTCTACACCATTTTCCCTAACTACTTACGCACCGACTACTACGGCCAAGTGAACCAGGAAGAGCAGGATGGGGAGGATTCAGTTAATGATTGAATTGCAGTAGCAAATACCACTTGAATCATTTTGTGGGATTACGTACTTTTGCAGTCAATTACCCCAATTAGTTAACTGTTCACCGATAACTGTTAACTGAAAGGTCCCATAGTTCAAGGGATACCTGCCTGTCGGCAGACAGGGAATAGGAGTTTCCTAAACTCTAGATCCAGGTTATGTTTTTTGTCTATGCTTTACAGAGTCAAATGGATGGTCGGCTGTATGTCGGATTCACCCAGAACTTGGAAAGGCGTCTAAAAGAGCATAACTCAGGAAAAACAAGATCAACAAAGGGATTCAGACCTTGGAAGCTTGTTTATTCCGAATGCTTGCCTACAAGAATTGAAGCAAGGCAAAGAGAGAAATACCTTAAAGGGGGCTCTGGCAAAGAGTTCCTGAAAAGAAAAATATTGGTCCCATAGTTCAAGGGATAGAATAGGAGTTTCCTAAACTCTAGATCCAGGTTCGAGTCCTGGTGGGACCACTTTTAAAACCTCAACCCTCTAATTCATAGCGATTTAGAGGGTTTTGTTTTTAGCATGAGTAAGGTTTTGAGTAACTCAGTGTATTTCCAATAACAACTTTATCCCTCCTTGGCTTTTTCTTAGAATCTGTCTAAATATTCGCAAATAATTTTATAGACAAACCTCTTTACGACAAAAAAATAATACTTCAGCACCAGACCAAATTTTAATAAAAAAACAAAAAAGTAGGGAATCGGCGCTCTGTAATCAAAGAGTTATGTCATCACAATCCACCACCATGACGGATTCCCAACGGCTAGCTTTTGGTTTACTCATTGAAGATGAAAGGAACAAATATACTCTCTTCACCCCATCCTTGAGACACATATTATCTAAAGAAAGTAGGTTTCCAGTAATGAAAACCTCCCATAGAACTCCCTAACTATAAAACAGCCTATTTCTATTTCATAAAATAGTGTAATAAGTGCCTTTTTTTCCGCATCAAACTAACCACAACACCCCCATACAGACTGAAACCAGCCAGTTCCACGATCCCAAAATAGACATCACAGATACTTAGACCATCAAGAACAGAAAATAGAGCGTTTATGAAAAGGACTTTAACTGGAACAATAAAATTAAGGACAGAAAACAAAACCAATAATTAAATAAATTGAACAAAAAAAACACCAAATACACCCCAAACATGAATCAATTTTTTTTTACAATCTTAGTAAAAAGTCAAAAACGACTATTAAACAATTTAACCCCAATATCACCACCCCGCACCTAGTTCTTATTAATACCGATTTAAATAAAAACAATCCCTTTAGGATTAATCGAAAATTGATGATAAAATTGCATTAAAAGAACCATGTGGTTTTTCTTTTAATGCAATTTTATTTTAGTAATGAAGAAGACATCTATTGCAATCACCTCTTTGTTTTTGGGAATAAATTCCCTTTTTGCTCAGCAAACAAATTTGGTTGTGCAGGAAAGTTTGACTGTAGAAGGGGCTAGTGGGACTCCGTCAGAAGGTCAATTAGTGATTGAAGGTAATGCTGGCACTAATACAGGTGATGCTTACCTCACTCTAAAGGATGGGAATGAAACTGGCCAGGGTTCAATTTGGTCTGTAGGTCATAAGGATAATGGGGAGAGCTTTATAATTTCAACTGGTCTGGAAGTATCTGATGCAAACCAAGAAAGACTTGCTGTAGGTCCAACTGGTAGTTTAACGGTTGGAGGAAGTGATTTGGTTTTAGGTAATAATGATGGTAGGTCTAGCGGTACAAATACTGGTAACCGAGCATTAGTACATGCCATCAATGATGAGTTAATGATAAACTACGATGGAGATTTTGAAGGTGGGGTTTCAGTTGGTGGTCCAGGTCTCTTTGTAGTTGAAGATTTACAAGTTCGAGGACATGGCCCTCTTAATTATCATATAGGTTTTGCTGGAGCTTCTCACCCGTTATGGGCTTTTAATTATACAGGATACAATGTTGAAAGATTGAGCAATGGAAATTGGAAATGTGGTACTTGGTCCCCTCAAGATGGATCAATAGGTGGAGTATTGACTTATAATGCTGCAGGTCATTTTTATATTGCCAATATCCCAAGTGATGCAGGTAATGGAACTACTGGTGATTTTGAGTTGACAACTGAACAACTAAGGCAATACATCAACTTTAAAGTTGGTGAAGACGGGGTAACCTATGCCAAGGAAATCAAAGTTACATTGTCAGGTTGGCCAGACTATGTCTTTTCTTCTGAACACGACTTAATGCCAATGGATTCTGTAGAAAACTTCATTGAGGAAAACCACCACCTCCCAGGCGTTCCTTCTGCACAAGAAGTTGAAGAAGAAGGACTTTCTATAGGAGAAATGCAGAAAATCCAAATGCAAAAGATTGAGGAACTGACCCTTTATATGATCCAACTTAAAAAAGAGAATCAAGCACTTAAAGCCAAGTTGGAGGCAATGGAAGAAGAAAAAGAGCAAACAAAAGACTCATCTAATCACACAACCACACACTAATTTTTAAACGATTAAGTTCTAAGTCACTTTTAAAAACGAAAATGAAATGGGCGGGCATCTTTTGAAGCTCTGCCCATTCTTTTAATTTATCGAAATCTATGAAACGGTTTTTGTTCATTCTTCTGATAACAATAGCTCAGACATCCTTAACATTTTCCCAAACAGAACCCACTGGAGAGCTTGGTGAAGGAAGCTTCAATAAGGAAAAAGAAAAAATGACCAAAGTTTGGGGACCAAGAATGAATGGCTCCAATAATTTTGCTCCTGTTGCACAAAACATCGAAGAATACTTAGAAGCATACAACAACCAGACTTCCTCAGGAAATTTTAGAATCGCATCTCCCTCTTTTGATCCAAACTGGCGCTGCCTTGGACCAGAAGGGACTCCCAATCCCATACCCTCTGCAAAATTTCATAAAAGTGAGGGCACAGGACAAATCCACGCCCTTGCTTTTGATCCCCGTTTCGACAATATTTTAAATACTGTTATCTATGCGGGAACTCCATATGGAGGACTTTGGAGATCTGATAACAACGGGCAAAATTGGTACAATCTTAACACTGATGATTTACCAATTGCCTCTGTATCAGATATTGCTATCAACCCTGACAACCACAACGAGATATTTATCTCCACAGGCCTCGGTGATTATGGTTATCCCACTTGGGAGCCTAACAGAGCCAAAACTAATCCTATTTGGACCATTGGAATCTATAGATCATTGGATTACGGAAACACATGGTCACCAATCAACAAAGGGTTATTATCTGACTTCCAAAACGGGGGAGCAATTAGAAGGTTAATCATTAACCCAAACAACCCGAGTGAAATTTTTTGCGCAACTAGTAATGGTATTTATAAGACAATAGATGGGCTATCTAACTCCCCACAATGGCAGAGAATTTTTTATCCAACCAATGATGATCAATTCAAAGGACTGGAATTTAAACCCAACAACTCTTCAATACTCTATGCAAGTGGAAAAGACATCTATCAGTCATATGACAATGGAACCACCTGGCAATCAATAACTGGAGCATCAAAAGGACTAGACATTAATAACCTCCCTTATGAGTTTAAAATACACCGTATAAACATCGCTACAACAAATGCGAATTCAGAAAAACTTTTTGCATACTTAGTTGGAGAAGAGACACACACTAAAGTAGAAAACGGTGAAACTAAGATTACTAAACCAGTAGTTGTATATATTTATATGTATGACGGAACTACTTGGCAACAACTACACTACGATAACAAAACAGGGGACCGTTGGACAAAAACCTTAACAAGAACGGCTATAGCTGTCTCCCCAAATGATGAAAATAAGATCCTATTCGGAACAACTCACCTAATAGGGACATCTAATGGAACAGATTTTTTTAAAAAATCAGAATATTCTGGTTTTGGTTTCCATGCAGATGTACATGCAATTGAATTTCCTCCAGTAGACAATAATTCATTCGTTTTTGTAGGCCATGATGGAGGCATTAGTAAAAAAGACTTATCAATATCATCGACAAAGAGTGGTTGGAGTTTCCTAAATGATGGATTACAAGTTTCAACTATTTGGGATTTTGATGATCATGACTTTGACCCAGACATTGCATACATCACAAACCAAGATTGTGGAACAAACCGTATGAACAGCTCTAATTCATGGGAAATGATTAGTGGAGGCGATGGATATGGGGTACAAATCCCAGACTTTTCCACCGAGAATATATATTTCAGAGACACAGAGTCCTTATATAGACATAATAGTACCACGAACATTAATGATCAAGAAGAACCCTATTACCCTAATGATCCAATTCATGGATGGAGATATCCAGACATTCCAAATACATTTAAAATTAGGACCCATCCTCAAACTAGAGAAGAGATATGGGGGTTCTATGATTTATTCATAAGAAAAAGAGAAGTCCCACTCTCCTCAGATTTAAATACAGGCCAATTATGGGACCCTATCTCAAACCTAGGTATCGACGGCTCTGAATGGTATGAAAGGCAAATCATGGAATTTGAAATTTCAGAAAGCAATCCAGATTATCAATACATTTCTACCCTTAACGAACCTCAAGGTTTTGATTGCAGGCTGTACAGAACAAAACTAGAAGGTTGTTCTGGCCCAGATCTATGTTTTGAGGACATCACACAAAATATTCCTCCTGGTTACATCGACCCCAGCGATAATTCAGCAACCAAACCAATAATTACAGGAATTGCCATTCATCCTCAAGACCCCAAGAAAATATGGATATCTCTTACTGGAGCTGATATGCGCTTCAGAGTGTTGTATTCAGTTAATGCAGGAGATACTTGGGAAGATGCAGACCCTAATAGAAGAATTATTCTTCCCGCAAATAATATTGTTTATCAAGACGGCTCGAACGATAGACTATTCCTTGCAACGGATGCTGGCGTGTACACCAAGGACGCTGATTCAGACTGGGAAGAGTATGGCAACTTCCCAAATGTCCGTGTAACACAGCTAAAAATAAATAAATGTGCCAATGTCTTAAGAGCAGCAACCTATGGAAGAAGTTTGTGGGAAGGGGATCTACCTCCAGCAAATGGCCCTTCAAACTACTACATGGTAAATAATTCAGCCACTTGGGCTGATGGGTTTAAACTCCTAAAAAACCTGAAGGTACAGAATAACTCAACCCTAAATATTCAAAGCCAAGTTTTAATCCCTCCCAAGGGAAGAATTCAGGTCGAAGAAGGGTCAACCATCAACATTAGTGAAACTGGATTTATACAAAGCTGTAGAGAATGTTCAGAAATCACCTTTGTCGTAAATGGCAACCTAAACATTAACAATATTGAAACTGCTGCACTTTTCCGATATTCATTTGAGGTTGGGGCTACAGGAAATGTCAACATTACTTCAGGAAACTTGTGCCAAGAACAATTATTAGATTTGAATATCGCAGAAGGAGGTGTTTTCAACATTAATGGTAAGGTCATTAACAGCATGCCCCCCTCTTATTTGTTCAATAACACTTCAGTAAGCGGGCACTATTCCGCTTCTCAGACAATTACGACTGAAAACTCTGTAAACACTACAGGAACCGTGTCATTCACAAGTGGTCATAACATCCATTTACAAGCTGGATTTCATGCTGTTGCCAATTTCTCAGCAAGCGTATCTTCTTGGACAGAGAAATGCGGTTTTACCTGTCAAAGCCCTTCATCAATGCGTGTTGCATCTGAAAGAAATCACGAAACACACTATGTTGGAAACAACGATCATCTAACCAACTCTAGTTCTTCCAGTACGGCACCTGAAACTGATAATCTTGAGTTAATTGAATATTACACTCAGACTTACCCTAACCCATTCAATAATGAATTCAAGGTATCTTTTTACGATAACTTTGAGGCAAATGTCCAAAGAATTGAAATCAAAGATATTTACGGAAGGACATTACAAAGTAGCTCCACAATAGATCCTATCAATTACTTCTCACTACCAGGTAATTCTGGCGTCTATCTTGTAGTCATCCAAACTGATATAGGTGTCTTGACGAAAAAAGTCATCCAGAAAAACTAAAAACACCTCATATTTTATAACATGAGGCTGTCTCAAATCTACCCTGAGACAGCCTCTTCTTTTTTTATATCTCTTGGCTAACCTAAAGATTTATCTGTCTTGATTTCCTCTGTTGTCAGGCGCCAAGCTGATATTGGATGTAA
>JAUIJC010000037.1 GCA_030431525.1 Bacteroidia bacterium
GGATGAGGAAGGCGCCTCCAATTAAGCTGAGAGGAATAGATACGCCAAGGTCTGCTGTTCCCCAGCCAATCGCTCCCGCCACTAATAGAGCTATACCTATAAAAGCATAACTTTTTAGTTTATCAGCCCCAGTAAGCTTTTCAAATCTCTCCACGATCAAGTCTTTTGATAAAAAATGGATAGGGCTTTTTTCTATATGGTTTTCAAGAAATCTATCCCTAACTATGGATTAATACGAGATTTATGGCCTAAGGATTTCTATTTGTCACCTTTCTTTTGTCTGATTCTCACGAGTTCAAGTGCATGGGTTTGACATGTGTTCCAACCCGTTTTTACACTCGTTAGAATATTGATTTTTAATTCTTTGTTGAGGAACCAGTAACCAATGAACATTCCGACAAAAATGGTGGCTATAGTGACGATGGCAACATAGAAGGTGTCATTAAACAATTTTAGTACGATGATGTCCCCTGCAATATTGGTGACTGTCATGAATACTACCTTGATGAAGTTATATTTTGGTTTGTTCATGGCATCTAATGAGATGCCAATAAAACGGTCTAGGGACATAAAGATTCCAACGATCATGAATACCCTAAATATATTGGCTGAACCAACATATTGAGCACCAGCGAATAGAGTAACAATTTCCTCAGAAAAGATTACTGCAATGATGAGGGGGATGATGAAAATTAGAGAAGCAGTGCCACTGTAGTTATAGAATAATTGCCTCATTTCTTGTTTGTCCCCTCGGTTGTTAGCAGCGGACATTTTGGGCAAGGCATTGGCGACAAAGCTTCTGATAGGCATATCGAGAAGTTCAATAAGTTTAAGGGGGGCGTAATAAAATGCTATCGCCGCTAATACTGTGGGAGTTGGGGCTACTAAAAAAGCTCTAATCAGTAAGGTGTCAGAACTGCTCAATAGATTGGTGCCGACGAAAGTTCCGATACTAAATTTCCCAAAGTTGAGTAGTGCCTTTCTATCATTCCTATTCTGTTTTTTTAGAAACTGAATTCCTGAAATACCACTGAACATACAGTAAATGGAAATGCCGGAATAGATGGCTAAATGGAGGAAGGCAATGGTGTGTATCGTGATATTTGCTTCAGGCAACCATGTCTTTAGGGAATAAAGTAGCCTTAAATATGATGGTGATTCTGGTCCTTGCGGTTCAAAGGAATAGAGGAGAGTGATCCCAGAAACAATGACAAAGAGAAGTGAGAAGAAGAGGTTGAGTTTGAAAATTTTATCAAACCTGTTTTTTGCTTGTAAGATCCATTGTGCATAAGTGATTGGCAACATGGCCAAGCTTAGAAATGGGTAGAATGTGAAAAATAGTCCTCCTTTCAGACTATCAATGGATTGAAGGGCTTTGGCTAAGGTGTCTGGGAGCTTGCTTAAGTCAAATAGGTTGGGAAGGATATAGGTGAATCCGATAGTACTGATGATAATTCCGGTCAGAACAAGGTTGATTACCCAGCTTGATCCAATGAATTCTTGTTGCCTTTTTTCCTCCTGTCCTGAAATGTATTTGATCAGAGCTGTATGGCAAAGCCCTGCCTTGATCATTTCCATGAAGGAAAACAGGGTAAGGTAAATAACCCATGCGCCAAACTCTTCCGGCTTAAAAGCCCTCATTAGAAACATGAAGCTGAGCATGCCAAACACCGCAGGCGTGGCATTGCTCAACAAGGAGAGGACATGACTGTTTCTAAGAATGTTTTTTAGCTTCGCAAGCATCCAATTAGAAGAGTGAATGTGAGTTCAGTTTTTTAAACGCAAAGGAGCAGGTCTTGGTTGAAGACCTGCTCCTTTAAAAGCGTTTAGTATTTTAAGGTCCTTATTATGTGACTTTTGATTTATTCAGTTTTTTCAAGGGGAGGCCTGAGGTAGGTGGAAGCTCGCCAATCGTTACTTCAAGGGTGTCAGTATTCACCCCGTTTAAGACCAACATAGGGGCATGTTTTACAATTCTTTCATAAAGGGACAAGGCATTTTTGTCTGCTTGAGCCCACGACCTATTTGCCCTAAGAACTAATAGACTTGTATCCATTTTTTGTAAAAGCTCAATGGGATGTTGGTGCTGAAGCAAGCCTGGAATTTCTACAAAAACATATTCAAATTCTTGGAGGTCTTTCCCAACGAATTGTGACAATTGATCCAAGTTCCTCAGCTGGGTGAAGTTCTTGTCAACGATATAGTTTTTATTGCCTTCTTTACCGTCTTGTGTTCCTTCTGAAAAATCATTTTTGGGGCTTAGGTACAATACCTTATTGTTGAGGTTTCGAAGGCGATCAGCTATTTGGGTACCAATGGTGGATTTACCTTCGCCATCTTGAGTGCTAATTACAGAAATGAGTTTAGGTTGCCCCTCAGGTTTTTGGATTTCAACTGCTCCAAGGAGAATGTTTTGAGTGATTTGGTCAACTGCCCTGTTTTCTAAAGCTTGATTTTTCCCCGAAGAAGAAAGTTTTCCATTCATTTTAGGGTAGGCTCCAATAAGTTCGAGTTGGGTCGCTGTTTCCGCTCGATGTGGGATTTTCACAGAGGTGTCCAATAATTCCAACAGAACAATGATGGCAAATGTGAGGATGAATGCCCCGACAGCCCCAACAACCATAAGTAGTACTTTTGGGACATCTGGAGTTTCTTCTGGAAAGAAAGGTTTGTCAAGTACATGAAGTCGAGAGGACATTTCAATGTTCTGTTGCTTAAGACGTGCCTCATTTAAGCTGGCCAAAAGAGACAGGTACTCCTTCTCCGAGACATTAATTTCTCGCTCTAGACGTTTCATTTGGGCTCCCAATGGCGCCATTTGATTGAAGGAACTCTCTTGTTCGGATTTCCTTTTCTCAAGGACTTCAAGTTTAGCTTGGTTTTGTTCCATGGACACCATGTTTGTGATCCACTGGCTGGCCAAGTCTTTATTAGAAACTTCCTTACTACTAATGGAGCTTCGGCCCATAATGCTTGAAATCTCTGTTCCAATCTCAGACTTGATAGCATTTGCTTTTCTTTCCAGTATAGCAATCCGTTTTTTGGCTGATGGGCTAGGGTTGGCTTCCAACAACTCTATCTTGGACATTGTTTTGGAAAGGGCGTCTCTCAGTTCAATAATGTGCGTACTGTTGAGTGCCTTTTTTTGATTGGCACCCATTTTTTTAATCAAGGTGCTTTGAACATTCTTGTTCGCGATAAGGTCAGCTTCTACCTTATGAAGATCCTCGCGTAACTTTTTCTGTTCTTCCGTCGCATTGGTTGCTTGACTTTCAAAGTTTACGATGCCCTTTTCCTTACGGAAATTCATTAGCACATCTTCAGCCTCATCAAGCCTAGAGAAAGCCTCGTCGGTCTTTTTTTGGAAGTAGGCTACTACTGAACTGGATTGTTCTTCCCGAAGCTGTCGGTATTTGATTGTAAATACGTCTGTGAGGATTTCCAGCATATTTTTACAAACTGCTGGATCGCTGGCTTCAAAGTCAATCCGAATAAGGTCACTACTGCCCAAACGAGTGACCACTGCTTTTTGCATTCCCTTGATTGAGTAAAATGGATGTTCGGAAAGCAGAAGTCGATAGATAGTATTGGTGTCGTTTTGGGCTTTGTAGTTTTGGATTCTCTCAATTGTATTTTCCAGGGAGTTCGGATCAACCAATTCATTCTGAAGTTCTGGGGGAATGATGGTATGGAGCTCTTCAAACCCTTTTTCTCCTAAGGTTTGTCGTTTTGGGGCTTCCAGCATTAGGTGTTCTGCCAAAAGTCTGATAGCTGTTTCTTCTTTGGTATTCCTGGAGGAAATAATGTTGATGAGGTTATCAAACTTGTTTTCCGTACCGAGGTATTCAGCCCTTTGTTCCCCTTCCAGTGTATAGCCAGATGCAAGTCCAGTATAAATCTGCGTATAGGAGCTATATTTTTTTGGACGCTCTTTAAGTGTTGCTAAAAAGACAGCGATTGCTACGGTCAATGAAACTGTGAATAGCAGTTTCAAGTGATCTCTGAGCAGCTTAAGAAATTGGGAAAAAGTCATAGTGATCAGACTAAAATAGTTGAAAAGGGAGGGTTAGTACTGGATTGATTTGAGGTTTGTACCCACAGTCATCTCAAGTATTTGATAGGCCATCAAATATTTTGTTCGGGAAGTTTCTAAGGCAATGAGGCTTGTTGTGTAATCGTCAGTTACCTGTGAATAGTCACGAAGACTTAGTTCACCATTTTTGAATTGCGTTTCAGCGGTCTGCATCTTGATATAGGCTGACTCAAGTGTTGTTGTGTTTAGCTGAAAAAGTTTGTGAGCCAGGAGAAGCTCATGATATTGTCTGATGACTGTCAATGCTAGATTCTGTTTCTCAACATCGATGGTTTGTATGGCAGACTCATACTCCCATTGAGCCGTATTGATTCTGTTTTTTCGACTACCAATGCCTGTTTGACTAAGGGGTAAAGCAAGGTTTAAACCTACAGAGACAAGGTTAGAGAATGCTTCTGGATCAAAATCTCCCACAACTCCACCGCCAGCTATACCAACAGTATTAAGGTTACCATAATTGTAGGTGGCAGCAGGGACAATCGCACTCAACCATTCTTTCTTTTCAATGGCTACTCTTTCCCGTTCTCTCTCAGCAGCGGCTTCTTGCCGCTTTATGGACGGGGAGTTTTTCATTGCATGGACCAACAAGCTGTCAAGTGGTGGGATTTCAGCAACTTCCAAGGAATCTATAGAGGTTTGGAATTCGTCATTTGACTCTTGTGTGCTAACATTTTTCTTCGGTTTCCCAGTTGTACTTGTAGCAGTTGAAGATTGCTGGCGCTGTGATTGCGAATTTGTATTATTTAGAGGAACAATCTTACCGTAATTATTGCCTTGCCCGAGGCAGTAAAACCCTGTTAGACTGATAAGGGTGAGACAAAGAAAATGACGAAAAGCTCTCACAAGGGTATCATTTAAATGTTTAACTACTATTGAGGTCATTTTTCAAATGTTGAAGAATGACCAGAAAAAGTTGGGGTGTATTAGTTCATGACATATTCAAACATCTTCGCTTTGGAACAAGGCAGGAATTGTCTTGAGGAGAAGTTTGATGTCTCCCCATAGCGAATAGTCAACTGCATATTGGTTGTCCAAATGTTTTCTTTCCTCATCTGACATTTCGCCTTTGCCTCGTTTGCTCACTTGCCAAAGTCCCGTGATTCCAGCCGGAGCCAAGAAACGTAAACTCCATTCATCTGAAGTAATGGTCTCAGCTTCGTAAAGGGGTAAAGGACGATTTCCGACGATTGACATGTCTCCTTTTAATACGTTGAAGAGTTGAGGAAGTTCGTCTATGCTTGTGTTTCGAATGAATTTTCCCACTCTTGTAATTCGAGGGTCGTTCTTGAATTTGATGAATGAGGTTCCATTTGATTTTTGTTTTGTACGGTACAAGTTTTCACAAATGGCTTGGTCGTGCATGTAAAGGATGGATGAGCAGGGCTGCCCCAGCTCTTCGCATTTTGGACAAGTTGCTTGTTCTGTGCTTCCCTCGTCTTCGTTTTTATATTGGTTCAGGTGTTCTAATTCTTTAAGTCTTTTATCTGCATCAGGGTACATACTTCTAAGCTTATAGAAGTTGAAGATCTTGTAGCCTGAGCCAACCCTTTTTGATGCATAAAAAATCGGTCCTTTGGATTCCAGCCTAATTAAAAGAGCAATAATTAATAATACGGGTGAGGAAATAAGTAGGGCTGTAGACGCAACGATGATGTCAAAAGCCCTTTTTCCTGCCGGGACTTTATGATTTGGTTCATCCAAATGTTGACTAGGAGTACTCTTGAAGGATTTTATCGCTTCAATTCGTCGATTTAAGCGGTGCACATCAAGCGGTGCACAAAAGATGTCACTTGCTTTCCCTTTCCATGCTGTTCTTAGAATTTCTTGATTGAGGTTTTCTGTCACTAAAAAGAATGGAAGAGGGGATTCTAATTTTCCCCAGATTCTCTCAAAGGTGCTTACCGCTTTAGGGGTGAAAAATGAGAAATCACATAAGATTGCCTTAGGTGGTTGTTTTTCTTTTTTCAGCCACTGGTAGGCATTGATGATACTGGTATGGTGAACAAGTGGATGCTTCTCATTCGCCTTTAGTGTGCTAACCACTTCCAAGTTTTTCCCAATATAGAGTGTGCGGGAGGAGGTCATAGCTGAAATGGAATGCGTTTAAGAATGTTATGAATTCGCAACTCAAGTTCTTCGGGGTTGAAAGGTTTCACCACATAGTCTTCAGCCCCCTTTTTCAAGCAAGTGATTTTTTGACGGGTATCTTCTTCAGCAGACAGTGATACCACTGGTATCTGCTCAAAGAAACTACTGTCTTTGAGGTGGTCAATAAGTTCCATTCCATTCATTCCTGGCATCTGTAAGTCAGCAATGATTAGGTTTGGAAGATTGCCTTCGTGAAGCCAGTTCAGGGCTTGCACTCCATCATTTTTCGTTACAACCTCATAATGATGGTTTAGGAACTGCTGTAGTAGCAGACACATAGAAGGCTCGTCGTCAACGACTAGGATTTTTTTCTTGGGTTCCATTTTTCTTAACGCAAGAATGGGGTGTAAGGCGTCATTCAAGGTTTACGGACTTTCAATAAAGGAGTTGTAAAGATTTCCAGGTAAAGAAAAAGCTGTGCTAAGGCATAACTTTTTTCTCCGTAGTCAGTATAGCTTGGAAGGAGGGGGGAATTGCCCCCTCACTAAAAAAACGACCCTTATATCTTTTACGTGGCAATATGAATATTACAATAGTTGGAACTGGCTATGTTGGTTTGGTAACTGGAGCCTGTTTTTCGGAGGTTGGTATCAATACTACCTGTGTGGATATTAATCTTGAAAAAATTAATCGACTCAAAAGAGGTGAGATTCCTATTTATGAGCCTGGACTGGAGGAAATTGTTCAGCGAAATTCAAACATGAAAAGGCTTTCCTTTTCTACTTCCTTGGCAAACGAGATTAAAGGAAGCCAGGCAATTTTTATTGCTGTTGGTACTCCTCCAATGGAAGATGGAAGTGCGGATTTGAATTACGTGCTTGATGTGGCCCGTGAGATCGGTAAAAACATTACTGAGTACGTAGTAGTTGTTACTAAAAGCACAGTTCCTGTGGGAACTGCAAGGAAGGTTAGGGAGGCGATTGAAGAGGAGTTGTCAAAAAGAGGATTGGAAATTCCATTTGATGTGGCTTCCAATCCAGAGTTTTTAAAGGAAGGAGATGCAATTCGAGATTTCTTAAAACCTGACCGAATCGTTGTTGGGGTTGAGTCTGATCGGGCTGAAAAAGTCCTTCGATCATTGTATCAACCTTTCTTGTTGAATGGTCATCCCATCTTGTTTATGGATGTTCCTTCCGCCGAAATGACCAAATATGCGGCAAATGCAATGCTTGCGACAAAGATTAGTTTTATGAACGACGTGGCGAATCTTTGTGAGCGACTTGGGGCTGATGTCAATTTGGTAAGGAAGGGGATAGGAAGTGATCCCCGTATTGGGAATAAATTCATTTATCCAGGAATAGGTTACGGAGGATCTTGTTTTCCAAAGGATGTGAAGGCTTTAATTCGAACTGGTCGAGAACAGGGATATGATTTACGTGTTCTGGAGGCTGTTGACAGGGTCAATGAGGATCAGAAGGTAACGATGTTCAGTAAGATGGAGCAATATTATGGTGGAGATTTGAAGGGGAAAAAAGTGGCAATTTGGGGGCTTTCGTTTAAGCCCAAAACAGATGATATGAGGGAGGCTCCTTCACTTGTTCTAATAAAAAAGTTATTGGAAGCAGGTGCCCAGGTAACGGCTTACGACCCCGTAGCAATGGAGGAGGCCAAAAAGTATCTTCCAAAAGATTCAATTCGTTTTAGCAATGATCCATTTGAGGCACTAATTGATGCGGATGCCTTGATGTTGGTCACTGAATGGCCTGAGTTCCGATATCCAAATTTTGAAGTAGTTAGTCGCTTGATGAAGGGCAAGGCTATTTTTGATGGAAGAAATATCTATCTGGAAGCAGGGCTTCCCCAAATGGGCTTTGATTATGTTTGTGTTGGGGTTGGAGCTCAACAGAGAAGCAAAGTCCTTGTGAAACGTTGACATTCATTTAGAAAAGCGGGGGTGGTTTTCACTCCCGTTTTTGACAAATATCAATTTTCTTTTCAATTACCAACATGAGAAAAAGAGTCTTGGTTACAGGAGGTGCGGGTTTTTTAGGATCACATCTTTGTGAGCGACTGCTAAAGGAGGGGCACGAGGTCATTTGTCTCGATAACTATTTTACCGGGAATAAGGAGAATATCCTTCACCTTTTGGATAACCCTTATTTTGAGTTAGTAAGACATGATGTGATCTCTCCTTATTATGCCGAAGTGGATCAGATTTATAATCTGGCTTGTCCGGCATCTCCCATTCACTATCAATATAATCCCATTAAGACTGTAAAGACTTCCGTGATGGGCGCGATTAATATTTTGGGGTTAGCGAAGAGGGTTAAGGCAAGAGTCCTTCAGGCAAGTACCAGTGAAGTTTATGGTGATCCCTTGGTTCATCCCCAAAAGGAATCATACTGGGGGCATGTCAATCCTATAGGCCAAAGAGCCTGTTATGATGAGGGAAAGCGATGTGCTGAGACCTTGTTTTTAGGGTATCACACCCAAAATTCGGTAGAGGTGAAAATCATGCGGATTTTTAATACCTATGGACCGAGGATGCATCCAAATGATGGGCGAGTGGTCTCAAACTTTATAATGCAGGCTTTAAGGGGGAAAGATATTACGGTCTACGGTGATGGAATGCAGACCAGAAGTTTCTGTTATGTAGATGATAATATTGAGGGCATGGTTCGTCTGATGAATTCAAGAGAAGGATTTATTGGTCCTGTCAATATTGGTAATCCTCATGAAGTGACTATTCTGGATTTAGCAGAACGCATTATTGATCTTACGGGTAGCAAGTCCCAGATTGTGTGCAAGCCACAGCCTGCAGATGACCCGATGCAACGCCAACCGGATATTACAATGGCAAAAGGTGAATTGGGTTGGGAGCCGGTAGTTCCACTTGAAGTGGGCTTGATGAAAACTATTGAGTATTTTTCAGGCCTGTTGAAGACCAATCCTAAGATTTTACATCAGTTGGTCTACCGTTGAAAAGGGCTTTAAATATTGATTGTCTAGAGGCTGTCTTAAAAGTCAAGATAGTCTCTTTTTTTTTTGCTCAAAATCGTAAATGATGGATGCTTAACTGGTTGGTAATAAGCTGAAAATAATAATGTTAATTAATGGGGTGGATTTTTTGATCTTTTCTTTTAAGGCCGTCCTTTTTACAATGGGAAAAAAATAGGAGGATACTCCTCAATACCCTATTTCATCGTAAAAGGAATTATGAATAGTTCCTCTTTTCTTTTGTCTAAAGATGTCCACCCATTGTACACAAAGTTGAACCATGAGTTAACAACTCTATTAGCTAAGCTACATCCTGAAGATTGGAAAAGGAAAGTTCCTTCTTCAAACTCTACAGTCTTAGATCTGGTTCTTGGGTTGTTAGAGATGGATCTAAAAAAATTGACTGAGGAGAGGGATGGTGGACGCTGGCTAATAAGTGAAAAGGAAGAAGTTCAGTTCCTTGATTTTTTAGTCTTCAAACAAAATAAGTGGATAAGGACGAATAGAACCATAAGCCCAAGAATTCTCGTTGGTTGGATGAGATGGGCTGGGGAGCAGGTTATTGAGTTGGGTCGAATGCAATGCCTTAATGTCGGAGAGATGGGCCATCTTCCTTGGTTTGATTCCAAAGTCTTATTGGTGTCCAGAACCTTTTTGATAGGTTGTGAATACGTTCGGAGGGCAATGCATCAGGAATGGCTTAGAATGGCTTTGAACAAACCTTCTTTGAAAAATAGCCCATTGTTTTTTCCAGTGTTTGACTTCCTGATAAGGGGAGTCACCCATTATTGGAAAGGTCCCTTTTCGGATACAGGGACTACAATAAAATTGGTGATTGAAGGTATGGGTGGAGGAACATGGGTTTTAAGAAATGGGGAGGATGGTTGGAGTGTGCATTTAGATCAACCAATTGGCAAGGGTTCAAAAATTCCGAAGATTTCGCTCTCTCCAGAGCTTGCTTGGAAGCTTCTTCTCAGAAAGGATGGAGAAAAATTACTATCAAAGTTTCTTCAAACAAGGACAAGTCAGCGAAAGGCCGCATGAACAGAAGTTACAAGAATCGTGTCTGCTTCCAGAGGAGCGTTACGGGGATATGTTATTCTGTAAAGGGATGTTCTTAAGGAATTGATTTCTGCTTTTTGAATCAGTTGTTCCAGAAAGGGTGCGCTTTCATTTCTGTGGTAATGATTACGCGCCAAATAGTTGAATGTGCTGGGTTGAATGTGAAGGTCACGGGGACGAAGTTGTCTTACTGCTCCGTCTTGTTCTAATGTGACAAAAAAGGTTTCAACCTGTTGTTTTAAACGAATTTTTTCAGAGAACATACCCATTCGCATAAATGGGAAGAAATCTGTTAACAGGAAGAAGGGGAGGCTACTGAAAAATAGTAAGCCGATAATGAGTTGATTCTTGTACACAGAAAAAAACCTGCTGAAAAATCAGCAGGTTGTAGGTATAAGATTAAAGTCGTTGAATTTCCGGCATTTCAGCAAGACCTTCCTTGAGGTCTGACAAGGAAACCTCAAGATCCTTTCTTGCACGGTTGATCCATTCAATTTCTTCAGAATCAATATTCTTTGAGCTGGTCTCCCAAATTTCCACATTGGATTCTTCCCCATTTACGGAGGAAGAGGCAACTGCGGCAACTTGATACATCCATGCTACCGCTTTTACCCGTAGACGGGGCTTTTGGGTTTTCATGGTTGCAATGGCTAAACGATAAATTTTGTCATCATCGTTAATTCGTTCAGCCTTTTCATTAAAGGTCTCGATGGCCTTCTCCCTGATGCCCTCATGGGCAAACATCTGAACACAGGCGTCGATTTCCTGGATTTGGTTTTCTCCGTCGGCCCAAGCAACAACAGAGGTCAAGGCGAGAAGTGCCTCATGGTGGTTAAATGTCTGTTTCATCTCTATCAGCTAATATCGAGAACCCATTGCAAAACAACGAATGGAGCTATTTGTCCATTTAAATTAAATATATCCAAAAAATGAAATTATTGGAAGCAACGGGTTCTGGAATTTTTTGGAAATAGAGTCTTTTATCTACGTTTTGCTTTTTCCCAAAGGACGGTTTGTTGTCCCTTGATATATCTTCTAAACCCAAGAAAAACCGAAAGGTTCATCATGACGAAGTAATAAGGAACAAAAAGTGCTTTTATTCGAACCTGGTGGTTTTCCAGGTGCCATCCCAATAAGGCCATGAGATAAAATGTCCCTTGGGCGTAAAGGATTGTTCTATAGATGGAATGACTTTCTAAATCTATTGCTAACCATAGATTTACAGGGATGAGGAGCAGCATGGCAAGGGGGGCGATTGTCCAGCGCATGACCCTGTGAGAGATGTACTGCCAAGAAAGGATTCCGTGTTTAAACGGGTTTAATAGGGTGCTAAGTCGAACAATGGCTTGGTGTCCTCCAGCAGATATTCGAATTTTTCGTTTCAATTCCTCCTTGACACAAGCGGAAGCGGACTCAGAAGCCTTGGCGTTTGGTTCGTATACTACTCGATATCCTTGAGAAGCAATTCTAAGAGACATCACAAAGTCATCGAGAATGGTGTCCTTTTCAACATGTTCAAATAGGTCTGTACGGATGGCAAAAAGTTCTCCGGCTGCACCCATGGCGCAATACAGCTCGGAATCTAATCTTTTTAGCGCTGACTCATATTTCCAGTATAGGCCTTCTCCAGCACCGCTGGCCGTTTCTGAAGATTTTTGTCGAATGTGCTTTTCCCCAGCCACACATCCTACACCATCATTTTGAAAGTGTTTTACAAGCTCCTTGATTGCTTCCCGATTTAGGTCTGTATTGGCATCTGTGAATACAACGATATCGGAATCGACAAATCCCATCCCACGATTCATGGCCATTATTTTTCCAGCACGTTGGGGGTGGTGCAAGACCTGAATGCCAAATTCCTGGTATTCCTGAAGTTTTTTGGGTGTTCCGTCGTCTGATCCATCAGTGACGAACATGATGTTAAGTTTGTCTTCTGGGTAATCCAGTGCTAAGCAGTTGGCAACCTTTTCATCCATATAGTCCACTTCATTGTAGGCAGCAATGAGCAGGGTGACTGTAGGGGCCTTGGCTTCATCAAATCCATTAACCTTTGTTTTGAAAAATAGACGTTTAACCTTGACCATTAGGTAAAGGATGATGCCATAGCCGAGATAGGCGTAAAAGACAATGAATATTAATGTCCAGAATAGAAAGGTCATGTGTCGTGTTTAAAGTTCATTTACTTGGACTCCAATAAGTGAAAGCCGTTTTGGGCTGAGCCTTGTCATAATCATGATGGCCAAAGAAATTAGGACTATGCACAAGGCGCCTAAAAGAAGTTGTTTTCCTACCAAGTTTGGGAAGATGAAGGGCAGGTGACGTTGGAGCCCTTCAAGCAACGCATAGTGGTACAAGTAAATTGGAATGGCCTGACGGTCACATAAATGAATGACCTGACGAGGAATCTTTATTTGCGTTAGCAAGGTGAATAAGAGATGGATAGGGATAATGCAGGCAATTATCCGAAAGGGGACCTGTCCATATTCAGGAAGGGTAGCAGCCTTGTCCCAAAGTAGGGTGGTAAGGAAGACAGCCGAAAAAGAAACCCACAGTGTGGTTGGTTTAGTAAGCTGATGAAGTATTGCTGGCTGGTAGTTTCGGCAATAATAACTCAGGAAGAAGAAGAAGAAATGGCTTAGAATGCGCTCCTCCCCAATGGTGGTGAAAAGGAGGTTGTCTTCTTGCCAATGGTATTCAATTCCGGGAAGGGCAAAAAAGTAGATAGTGGTAGCCACTCCACTGCAAACTAAAACCATCCAAGCGGGAACCTTGAATTGCTCGAATGCCCAAAGCACAGCCATCATGGCCAACAAGGCAGGTATGAACCAAAGGTGTTCATAGATATCAAGGAAGTGAGTTTCATTGATGGTTCCACTTATTGGAAAGCGAATTAGGTCTTTCCAATAGAGCAAGACGCTGTGCAATAGGAATGCTCCAAGCCAAGGAAGCCCCAATTGGAGAATATACTTTCTGAATAGGTTTTTGGGGGTACTATGTTGGAGTGCTTGCTTTTTTAGAAGAAAGCCAGAAAGGAAGAAGAATAATGGCGGTGTTCCCATTTTTAGCAAGGAGAGCAAGGGATGAATCACCGTCATTTGGTCCAAGGCGTGGAAAAACACCACTTGGATCATCAAGAGAACTTTGAGAAGGGCCAAGCCGGAGAATCTCTTCATGGTTACTTGTAAAAGTTGAATGATAAATTTTCCAGCTAATAGCGGTTAGTTTTCCCTTATTGATAGCATCTGGCTTAGTAAAGCCTCCTTTTGGGAAGTGTCTGTTTTTCTACGGATATGGTTTCCAGTTGGTTATTTCACCGTTTGCAAGACGGTTTCCATGTGTTTGTAAATGGACTTCACACTGTTTTCCCAAGTATGTTTTCTGGCAAAACGCTTCCGTCTGTTTTTTGAAGAGGGGTCCTTATCCTTCAGCGCTTTATCGATAAGGGAAATGAATTCTTTGGTGTTTTTCGCTAGATAGGTGTGTCCTTCAAAAACTTCCATTGCTGTGGTTCTGGTGGCAACTGTTGGTTTTCCTAAGCTGAGATACTCATCAATTTTTCGGGGATAATTCCCGATAGTGAGGTCGTTGAGCACCTGTGGGTTGATACAGACATCAAAGTGCTGGACGTAGCTAGGTAATTCTTCCGGATTTTTGGGACCTAGGAAATGAGCGTTTTCAAGTTTGTGGAGCTGACTGTTTTGGAAGGTCTCATCTTCAGGGCCTACCAAGACTAGATTGATGTTCGGACGCTGTTTGGCGATTTTTACTAAAAGTTGCACGTCCAAACGCATGGCGGTCAGGTAGCCCACATAGCCTACCACAGGTTTTCCCGTAGGAATATCATCAGGTCGCTTTTTGGTTTTACGTTGGTCAAAAGCGGTTAAATCACAACCTTGTCCCACGTAATGCGAGTTTGGGTTGTGCTTTTTTCCATAATCAGAAAGGAAAGTAGAGTTGGCGACCACCACATCTGCTTTCTTGATGATTTTCGGTTCAATACGTGGACCGTGTTTTTGGAAATAGGGTTGGCAAATCAGGTAATCGCGGATGTAATAGACAAAGGTTTTGGGTTTCAGCATTTCTTTGAGGTGGAGCCCTCGAAACATCATGCTGTCATTGAACAGGATAAAGTCTTTGAAACCCAGTCGATGTATGGCGTCTTTAATGGCGTTAGCCAACCTTTTGTTATTGAACCTGTTCATCAGGTCGTAGGTGGTGGCATTGCCTATCCAGTTGATGGATTCTGCTATCATTTTGGGGTAAAGGGTCCAAAGGTTTTTTTGGACAGTTTGAAGGTCATCAACTTCCCCTTTGTTGATTTTTAGCCGTTTACGGACATTTTCCTTCCTTCGGTCTTTGAAACTTGTGATACGGTCAAGCGGGAAATTGACATAGAGCACCCTGTTTTCCTTGGCAAATTCCAAGGCAATGTTTTTACAGTTGCTTCCGATTTCAATGTCCCATGGCTGGTGCCCAACAATGATTATGTCTTGACCTTTCATCAGTTCAAAAGTTTAGCGAAATAACGAAGACGGTTCTCCCGTCGAGAATATTTACGGGAGGAGTGGGGGAAGGATCGTGCAGAAATGGGAAAAAATAAAAGCCACCCGATTGGGTGGCTTCAGAAACTTAAGAATATGCTTGCTTGGCTTACCAAGCCATAAATACAGCAATTGCTCCGACAATGAAGCAATAGATCGCAAACCAGCTAAGTTTACTTTTCTTGACAATAGAGATCATCCATTGGCAGGCCAGTAGTCCAGTTAGGAATGCTGCAATGAAGCCCACAATGAGGGGAATGAGATTTACATCATCACTGGCAAAAGCACCGTCCATAATGTCCTTGGCCATTTTTCCGAGAATCAAAGGAACGACCATGAGGAAGGAAAAGCGGGCTGCTTTTTCTTTGTCGATGCCAAGAATCACCGCTGTGGCGATGGTAGAACCTGAGCGAGAAATGCCGGGAAGGATGGCGATGGCTTGAGCGATACCGATAATGATGGCGTGTACAAAACTGACGCTTTTATCGGTTTTGCGAGCACGTTCAGAGAGGAATAGCAAAAGCCCCGTAATCAACAGCATGGTACCGACAAGGGCAATTTTCCCAGTAAACAGCTCTTCCAATTCATCCTTGAAGGCTACACCTACCACCGCTGCTGGAATCATTGAAATAACGATTTTTAGCGAGAATATTTTTTCTGGTGATTTCAAGTCGGCGGTGAATAGCCCTTTGATAATCTCAGCGATGTCTTTTCGAAAAATGACGATGGTACTCAAGGCTGTGGCTGCATGAAGAACCACAGTCATCATCATGCTTTCTTCACCTACTTTGTCTTCACCCAAGATGGCCTTGGCAAGTTCTAAATGGCCACTGCTGCTAACTGGCAAAAACTCCGTTAACCCTTGAACAATGCCCAAGAGAATACTATTTAAAATATCTTCCATGCTGTTTATTTAGGCATAAAAGGATACAGGTATCAAGAGCCAAGGTCAGCATGGCTTTGGATACCTGTATCCTTTTATAGAAATGTGTTCAATGGGTTTGAATCAATCCAAATCTTCGCTGTTCAGGGATTGCTTCTTTTTTGGTTTGTAAAGAATGGCCACGAATTGTGTCAAAAAACCCAGCATCAATACAAGCGGACCTGTAGTTAGTCCTGCGGTTCCAAAACCGTAAGGCTCAGTGTCGGAGGACATGATGACAAAGCCGAGGAACAACAGGCCGATACCAGCCAACATGATGATGTAATTGATTTTTTCGAAAGGGAGTTTCATGATGTAGAATGTTTGGGCTTTTTTCTCTTTTAGCGAAAGAAAAACAATAAACTGAACAAGTCGGCTTGTTCTTTTGCCCACTGTCCGCATCAACTTGATTTGTGATAGCTATGGCTATCCCTTCATCAACTTGATACGAACAGCGAACAAAATAACTGCGCCTTAGTTGCTCAATATATTATTTCACTTTCGCTTAGAACACTTATCAAAAGTTGGGAGCAAAGCTTAGTACAATTCATCCAAGGTCATGGATAAGTAGCGGCCAACAGCCCAATTGGAGCTGAAAAAGGCCACCGCAGCCCCGACAAGTGGGAGCGCGCCCAAAAGTATGAAAATGTTTTGGGAAACGAGCACATCCTTGAGGTCGGGAATTTGACTATAGAGGGCTTGGATGGCAATAAATGTTAGGGTAGAGGCGACAAGTCCAGAAAGAAATCCCTGAATAAGTGCCCTTTTGAGGAATGGCCTACGGATGAAGGCTGGCGTAGCGCCAACCAATTGCATGCTTCTAATGAGGAAGCGTTGGGAATAGAGCGCCAAGCGAATGGTGTTGTTCATCAGGGCCAGAATGATTCCCAATGCCAAACTGGCAAAAATGAGTAGGAAAAGGGTGATTTTCCCAATGTTATGTTGGATGGATTGGAGGTCCATTTCCATCTGTTCATTGAAGGCCACCTCCGAGATTTCAGGTAGCTTTTCAATCTCGCTTTTAACGCCTTTTAGCTTTTCTAAAGGTGTGTACTCTGGAGCAATGCCAATAACAAAGGAAGGTTTCAAGGGATTGATGTCCTCCAAAATAGGGGCAAAATCCTCATGTCCTTGAGCAATGAACTCCTTGTAAGCTTTTTCCTTTGAAATATAGGTGAGCTGCGGTTTGCCGTCTTCTTGGCGCACGTAAGGCTGGTTGGTCAAAATGGTCTCCACTTTGAGACGCGCGCTTTCTGAAATGTTATGCCTGAGATAAACGTGCAACTCAACGTGCTCCTTCAAATAGGAGCTTAGTCGGCCTCCATGGATGAGTATGGCTCCCAACAAACCAATAATGCCCAATGCAAGTGTAAGGCTGACAGTAACCATGAGGGAAGAATAACTTCCATGGCGTTTCTTCTTTTTGGGAGCACTTTTGGGCATGGGCACTAAATTATCATATAGAAAAAGCGTCTAAAAATAGGGTCTTCATGCGCAAGGAACAATAAAAAAGCAAGGCAATGGTCGTGAAAAAATGTAATGGGTCATTTCCTGAATGCTACGAAGGAGCGAGGCACAAAAAACTCCCCCGAAATTCGGAGGAGTTTAGCGTCAATATAAGACTTGTCAAAACGACTACTCTTTCAAAACCATGTCGATACACATTACGGCACCGATGATGAGCAAACGCAATGGGTGGTTTTCTGGAACTTGGTCGCTGATGGTCAATACGTAGTTGTCAGCGGTTGTGAACATCTCTTTGGCCAAGCCAGCCCACTCTTTGGAAACATGAGCAAACTCTTCGTTGTCCTTGATGAACTTGAAGTCCCAGCCGCTCCATTTTCCTTTAAGCTTACAAAGCTCGTTTTCTTGTGGGTCAAGTACAGCAAAGGCGCCGCCGATGCTGAAGAATTTTTGCTTGAACATACCAACCACTTGGTCGTTCTCGTCCAATACCTCAACCTTGGAAAGGAACAAAGAAACACCACGACGAACGGTAAGCAATTTTTTGCCTTGAGCGTCGCTGATTACCACCTCAAATGGGGTCATACGCTTGTAGTCCGTGAAGCGGAGGAACTTGGTGAAAAAGCCCAAGTTTGGCTCACGGCAAGTCATCATTAACTCCTGTGATTTAGGGTCAAGGATGTCATAGCTGTTGGAGGCTTTGAAAGCGCCTACGTGCTCCTTAACAAAAAAGGAGTTGGCGTTGATAGGGCTGGATACAAGGGCTTGCTCTTCTTGTACCAAAGGTTGTTGGGTGGTAGTAGTTTCGCTCATAGTCGTAAAGTTTTGAAAAACGCTTCGGTTGGTCCAAAAGTCAAAAGTTTGTTACCAAGACCAAAAACTAAATAAAGCTATAGTCTTTTATAAAAACAAAGTTTTAAGGGTGCTATTCCATTGATTCCCTTGGTTTTTATCCATTAAAAAAAGCCATCCGCAGTGCAGATGGCTTTATCAAATTATTGTCGGAAGCTTCCGAGCTTATTTCTGTTGTAAGGCTTTAATCACCTGAGGGTCATTAACCTTTACAAGTTTCGTCAGCTTGCCCGTATTGTGAATTTCGTAGAAGGCCTTATCGTAGTTCAAATACAAGACGTCCTTGTTATAGCTCAATTCATAAACCGTAGGCGTATCCTTGCTGAAATCTCCGACCAAGGTTAAGTGTTCGCCGTCGTATTTATAATGGAAGCGGTTGCGCTTTTTCTCAATGGTTGGAATGATGCCCGTTTGTTCCACTTGCTCTTTTGAGATGGTTGGGATTTCACTTTCCACGTTGTCATCAAAGGTTGGGAGCTCATCACCATTTTCATCAGGAAGTGTCGGCATGACAGGAACCTTAGGCGTAACCACCTCATTTTTCGGTTCCGCTGCGGAAGCTGGTTCCTCAGTGACTACAGCCAAGGATTCAGCCAACTCATTGGTGTCTTCTGTTTCTGCGATTATAACCGTAGAAGATTCAGGAACTTCTTGGTTAGCGTTCGCATCCTCTTTCGGTGTGGTGTCTACCACTACAGACTCGTTAGAAACCTGCTCTGGAGTGTCTTGAAGATCGAGGCCAAAGAAAAGGGCCAAACCACCCAAGGCCAATCCACCTCCAATCAAAGAAGGCATCAACCAATTTCCAGTCGATTTTGGAGGAGTAACCTTTACTTGTTTGAGGCGCTGTTTCAGCTCGGCGCGACGTTGCGCCTTCAGTCCCTCAATGATGTCCCTTTGCAGGTCCACTTCCTGTTTGAAGCCTGCGTCTTGGTTCATCAACTCTTCGATTTTTTTCACTTCCTCGTTGGAAAGATTCCCGCGAAAATAATCGTCAAGTTTTTCTATGTAGTCGTTATGTGCCATAGGCAGTCGGAGTCAGATCGTATCGTAGGAAAGCAAGTATCCTACCTAAAAAGATTATGAATGTAATCTCTACTATTTAGGTGTATATGATTGACGTTAGTCCATAAAGTCGCTGGCTTTGTAGGTCTCTAAAACCTTCTTGTCCAACGCCTTTTTGCATTTATACTTTTTTGTTTTTGCCGTGTCCGCATTAGAGAATCCCATGCGTTCGGCGATTTCTTTCATCGAAATGCCATCGAAATAGTAGAGGGTCAGCACTTTCTGACAAGTTTCGCCCAAAGCGGCGATGCATTGGCGCACGGCTTTGATTCGCTCTTGCTGATCAAAGTCCATTTCTTCGCCCCCTTCTTTGACATATTCAGGGTTCGCAAATCGTTTTTTGCGATCCAGCTCTTTAAGCCACAGGTTTCTACAAATGCTGTAGATATAGGTGCTAATTTTTGAGGTCAGCTCCAGATTTTTAGAAGAAACCTTTTCCCAAAAAACAACCAATGCGTCTTGGTAAATGTCCTCGGCTTCTTCAATAGTTCCGTTGTTTTTAAGCACCATTTGAGTCATCATCCGATAGTACTTTTGGTACAGATAATCCAAGGCACTCTCGTCGCCTTGTTCGATTTTTTGGATGATTTCAGCGTCTTTCATGATGGCTCTAAAAACCCGCAGCTCTGACAGTGTATCTGTGGCTAAAGCAAAAGGTAAACGGGGGCGGGAAAAATTATTTCGTGGAAGTTACATATTCATGCCCCTGACAACCAAATTTTGACCCGTTATCTGTTTTTGTTCGTATATGGGGGAATAGGAGGTTGAAGGGAAATTTTTACCAAACCAGTATGGACGTGGAATTGGAATTCAACATCAACGAAGATTACCATCGGGGACTTTGCGCCAATTTGAGGGAGAGGTTAAGGAAAGTGGAGCGTGGAGGAGGCGATAAAAAGATTGCCCGAGAGCATGAGCGCGGTAAGATGACGGCAAGGGAGCGGGTCAGTTTTTTGTTGGATAAGGGGTCTGATTACTATGAGATTGGAGCCTTTGCGGCCGACGGAATGTATGCGGAATATGGAGGTTGTCCATCAGCAGGTGTAGTGGTGGTTATCGGCAGGGTAAGTGGCAGGCAATGTGTGATTGTAGCGAATGATGCGACTGTGAAAGCTGGGGCATGGTTTCCAATGACGGCCAAGAAGAATTTGCGAGCGCAGGAAATTGCCATGGAAAATCGGATTCCGATCATCTATTTGGTGGACAGCGCTGGGGTTTTCCTCCCTTTGCAAGACGAGATTTTCCCTGACAAAGAACATTTCGGGCGAATTTTCAGGAACAATGCTAAAATGTCTGCAATGGGCATTGTGCAGGTCGCAGCCATTATGGGGAGCTGTGTGGCTGGCGGAGCCTATTTGCCCATTATGTCTGATGAGGCCATGATGGTGGAGAAAACAGGAACGGTGTTTTTGGCGGGTTCCTATTTGGTCAAGGCCGCCATTGGCGAAACGATTGACAATGAAACTTTGGGTGGAGCGCATACTCACAATGCCATTTCAGGCGTCGCGGATTATCAATATGATTCTGATGAAGAATGCCTGAAGGGCATCCGTGATATTTTTTCTCGAATGGGTAAACAGGCAGGTGCAGGCTTCGATCGTATCAAGGCAAGGAAACCTGTAAAATCCCCTCAGTCCCTTTTTGGAATATTGCCAAAGGATGGAGTGAAGCCTTATAATATGCGTTCTGTTTTGGAGCGGATTGTTGATGGTTCCGAATTACAGGAATACAAGGAGCAGTATGGGCAGACCTTGATTTGCGCCTATGCCAGAATTGATGGTTGGGCGGTAGGCATTGTGGCGAATCAACGCACTGTGGTCAAAAACGGGAAAAAGGAGATGCAGATGGGTGGGGTGATTTATGGTGATGCGGCTGACAAGGCAGCGAGGTTTGTCATGAATTGCAACCAGAAACGCATTCCTCTGGTGTTTTTTCAGGATGTCTCAGGTTTTATGGTGGGGAGCAAGGCTGAGCATGGCGGTATCATTAAGGATGGAGCAAAACTGGTGAGTGCCATGGCCAACTCTGTGGTTCCGAAGTTTACGGTGGTGGTGGGGAATTCCTTTGGGGCTGGAAACTATGCCATGTGTGGCAAGGCCTATGACCCAAGGCTGATGTTGGCTTGGCCATCGGCAAAATTGGCCGTGATGAGTGGGGCTTCTGCGGCTAAGACTCTACTTCAAATCAAAAAGTCCACCTTAGAACGCCAAGGGAAAAAGTTGACCGCCAAAGAGGAGCAGCGGCTATTGGAGGATATTACAAGCCGTTATGAAGAGCAACTTTCGCCGTATTACGCGGCGGCTCGCTTGTGGATTGACGCTATCATTTCCCCTTTGGATACGCGCAGGTGGCTGGCCAATGGCATTGAACTTGCGAATAATGCTCCATTGGAGAAAGCCTATAATGCAGGGATTTTACAGACATAGGACTTTGTTTGGGACAAATACAAGACCTTAGACATTAGAGTTCAGCTCTCGTAATTGCTAAGTTCTAATGTCTCAACTCTAATGTCTGACAAGCACAGCCCTAAACTAATTTTGAATTTACCGTGTTATGGAAACGGAATTGTTTGGCAAATTTGCCTAAGTAAAAGAAGAAACTGACTGGGACAGGTTATTATTTTTCTTTTGCTAATGAATATGTGAATACAGGTTTATGGATGCAAAAGAGATAAAGGCGTTGATTTCCCTATTGGAGGATCCTGACCATGAGGTTTCCCGCATGGTGGAGGATAAGATTGTGTCAATGGGAGAGGACATCATTCCTTTTCTTGAAGAGGAATGGGAGGGAAGCCTTGATCCTTTTTTGCAAGAGCGCATCGAAAACTTGGTGCATAACATGCAATTCCAGTCGGTGAAAGACCGACTAAAAATGTGGGTGGATTGTGGAGCCGAGGATTTGTTGGAGGGTATGTGGATTGTGGCGACCTACCAATATCCAGATTTGGATAAGGCTTCATTGGTGGAGGAAGTAGAACAGCTTTTCCATCAAGTGTGGTTGGAAATGCGTGAGGAGATGACGCCTTTGGAGCAGATTAAGGCCTTGAATAACGCCTTGTTCAAAAATCTCCGCTTTTCGGCGAATACCAGAAATTTCCATTCCCCAGCCAACTCCATGTTGAACCAAGTGTTGGAGTCGCGGAAGGGAAATCCCATCACCCTTTCGGTGATTTATATGTTGGTCGCAAGAAAGTTGGACATGCCGGTTTATGGGGTAAATCTGCCCAACCTTTTTGTAACACTCTATAAATCTCCACTGACAGACTATTATATCAATCCCTTCAATCGGGGACTGGTTTTTTCTCGAAAGGAAATCGACAGTTATCTCCGGCAATTGAAGCTGGAACCCAAAGATTCCTTTTACGAGCCTTGTACGAATTATGATATCGTCCGGCGGACGCTCAAAAATCTCTCATATGCCTACAGTAAGCTCAATGATGAGGAAAAGGTAGAGGAGGTCAATGAGTTAGTGCGCTTGATGGCTGAATAAGTGAAACGGGGGACTGAGTTATGAATGAAAATTCGATACTTGGTTCCCCGTTGAATTTTATTGCTGTGCATTCCCTATTTTTACCCATTGAAAAAATTCTGGAGTTAGTTTTTGAGCTCGAATGGAGTAGTTGGTAGGCGCAGGATTTTTCAGGAATTCCATAATTGACGAATAGACATGGCACTTACGGCGCGGGAAATTGAACGCAAAACTTTTGAGAAACGCTTGCGGGGTTTTGATCCTCAGGAGGTTGAGGCGTACATGAAGGTTATTGCAAAGGACTGGGAGCGTTTGGTAGAGCAGAACAAGGAGCAGAAGGCCCGATTGGAAAAAGCTGACAGGGAGTTGGCTCAACTCCGTGAGGTCGAGCAGTCCTTGTTCAAAACGCTGAAGACTGCCGAGGACACCAGCACTAACATGGTCGAGCAGGCCAATAAGGAGGCGGATTTGAAAATCAAAGAAGCCGAGGTAGAAGGGGAGTCCATTGTTCGTGAAGCACGTCAGCAAGCCAAGAAAATCATTGCGGATGCAGAACAAATGGCCCGTGACACTGCTGGCAAAATGCGTGAGGATTTGAGAGAGTTGGAGATGGAATTCCGCACCGCGGAAAACTATCGCGACAATCTCTTGATGGAGTTGAAGAACCTTGCGAATGATGCGTTGACCCGTGTGGAGCGTATGAATGCCAATAAGGTGGTGTTGAAGCGTGAAAACTACCAGCCTGAAGAAAAGGAGGTGGAAGAAACACCAGATTTTGAGTTCAAGGTGAACACCAGCTTCGAGCCAGAGACTGAGGAATTGAAAAATGATGAAGGTGAAGAGGGTTCCTTCTTCGATGAGCTTTAATTGAAATAGAGATTGAAATTAGAAGGCACGAAACAGCCATTGGCTTTGTTTCGTGCCTTTTGATTTTTCTAAGGAACGATTCGTATGCAAGGAGATTACGACTTAGTCGCGTTGGAAGGCTTGGAGTTTTTTGCGCTTCATGGATTCCATCCACAAGAAGGGAAAACGGGAAACCGCTTTGTTGTGGATGTGCAGGTTTACACGGATTTTGAGGCGGCAGGCAAGGCGGATGACTTATCCAAAACAGTGGATTATCAAGTCGTTTATCAAATCGTCAAAGAGGAGATGGCGATTCCTTCCAAATTGCTCGAAACGGTGTTGGCTCGCATCGTGGACCGCTTGCATTCCCAATGCCGTGAGGCCATAAAAAGTGTGGAGATTAGCATCTCAAAGATTTCTCCAGCTTTGGGAGGACCTTGTGGTTGCTCCAAGGTGGCGATGCGCCGGAGCTTTACGCGTTAAAGACGAAGCCTTGTTCGTCCTCATGCTCTACGAAGTCAACTTCAACCCCAATCAGGTGCATGAAATCCTTTTTTGAGATGAGGACCTCGATGCCGTCAATGTCGTATTTGTCATCATCATCCTTTTGGGTATCAAACCCAAGGACGTAGGAAACGCCAGAACAACCACTTCCCCGAGCGCCAATGCGAACCGCATAGCCTTCGGGGATTTTCTTTTTGGAAAGGATGTCCAAAATTTCCCGTTTTGCCGACTCTGTGAGACTAACTGGTGTCATGTTCAGGAAGATAGGTTGGAGGGTGTTTGAGGAGAGGAGGAAAAACCTAACCACGAACCCAAGATTGACTTAAGGGCGAATCTCGACATTCTTTGTTCTAAAGCCCTAATTCTTGGGCATAATTTCTAATTTTACCACGTTTTTACATTAAGCAAAAGAAAAACAATAAGCTGCCCCAGTTGGCCAGTTTATTATTTCACTTTCGCTAAGCCCGAAATGGGTCATTCTTTTGTAGAACGGTAATTATTGAGCATTTGTCGATATGGAGCAGATAACCATTATTCTGAGCATTGTTTTGCCAGCAGCAGCCGTACTGTTTGCCATGTATTTAGTGGTAAAGGCATTTTTGAACAAAGAGTTCCAGAAGCAGTTAATTGAAGTGAAAGGCAAGGCGCAAGAACAGGTGTTGCCAATCCGTTTGCAGGCCTATGAGCGCATCTGTTTGTTCTTGGAGCGCATCAGCTTGACGAACCTTTTGCTTCGCGCTAATTCCCCAGAATATAATGCGGCCACTTTGCAGCACCGCCTTTTCACTGAGGTGCGTGAGGAGTTTGGTCACAATATGTCTCAGCAGGTCTATATGAGTGACCAAGCTTGGATGATGGTGAAAACAGCCGTTCAGGATGTAAATAACATCATCAACGAAGCCGGTGAAACGGTTGCACCTGAAGCTCCGGGAATGGAACTGGCGCAGGCCATTTTGGCAAAAATGAAGGAGCGCCAAGAGGATAAGGTGGCCGTCAGCCTCGTATTTGTGAAGAACGAGATTAGGCAACTTTTCTAAGGGCCTATGTTTGGAGTGTGATGGTGTTTAATCGTTGAGGTGCCATTGCCCCAAGGCCTGTACAAGTACACCTCAATACCAAAACACTTCAACAGCATGAAGGTAGCTATACAAGGAGGAAGGGCCTCGTTCCATGAAATCGCCTCACGAAAGTATTTCGAAGGTGAGCCGGTCGAGGTAGTGGAATGCAGAACGTTTGAAGATGTTTGCCGGCAGGTGGACACCGAGCAAGTTGAATATGGCATGATGGCCATTGAAAACACCATAGCAGGAAGCATATTGCTGAACTATGGGCTCATCCAAAAATACGATTTGCGCATCGTTGGGGAAATCAAGTTGCGCATTAAGCAAAACTTGATGGCTTTGCCGGGACAGAAGTTAGAGGACATCAAAAAGGTGATGTCTCATTACATGGCCCTCAACCAGTGCACTGAGTTTTTGGACCAGTATCCTGTTTGGGAAAGGGAAGAGTATTACGATACAGCAGATAGTGCCAAGGCCATCAAGGAGGAAGACTTGAATGGCGTGGCGGCTATTGCCGGAGATTTTGCTGCAGAGCTTTACGGGCTTGAGGTGTTAGCTCCAGAGATTGAAACCTTCAAGCAGAATTTCACACGTTTTTTGGTCTTGGTGCCAAAGAGCATCAACAATCCACGATTGGATGGGCCAACCAACAAGGCGACTATTAGCTTTGAGTTGCCGGATCAGGTGGGAAGCTTGGCAAAGGCTTTAACCATTGTGGTGGACCACAAAATCAACTTGACTAAAATTCAGTCCCTCCCAATTTTAGGGAAACCTGACCAATACACCTTCTACATGGATTGTATGTGGGATGATTATCAGGATATGAGGGCCTGTCTAATTGCCTTGAGGCACTTGGTGCCACGATTGAATGTGATGGGGGAATACCGAAATTCTCCTGTTGTAGTATAAATGAGATTTACGAAGGGCGTTCAACGATTTTTTTGAACGCTCTTCTTAAGGAAATAAAGGATTATGATTATTCCGTTGGCAGAGCGCCTTCAAGGAGTTAAGGCCTATTACTTCGTCAAGAAGCTCGAAGAGATTAGGCAATTGAAAAAGGAGGGGAAGGAAGTCATCAATTTTGGGATTGGAAGCCCAGATTTGCCTCCATCTGAGAATGCCGTTCAGGCATTGGTGAAAGCCGCTACCGCTGATGGTGCTCACGGCTACCAACCTTATCAGGGCATTGAGGAATTGCGCCAAGGCATCGCCTCTTGGTATAATGAGACTTACGGTGTGGGCTTGGATACTCATACGAACGTTTTGCCGTTGATGGGCTCCAAGGAGGGAATCCTTCATATCACCTTGGCTTATGTAAACCCAGGGGAGGAAGTCCTGGTTCCTAATCCTGGTTATCCAACCTATACTTCACTTTCCAAGCTTTTGGGGGCCAATGTCAAGCCTTATGACCTCAAGGAGGAAAATGACTGGTATCCTGATTTTGATGCGTTGGAGGCCATGGATCTTTCCAAGGTGCGCTTGATGTGGGTGAATTATCCACATATGCCTACTGGAACGCCAGCAAAAATTGAGGTTTTTGAAAAGTTGATTGCCTTCGGCAAGAAGCACAACATTTTGATCTGCCACGATAACCCTTACAGCTTGGTCCTGAACAAGGAGCAACCATTAAGTATCCTTAGTGTAGAAGGCGCTGAGGAGGTGGCTGTTGAGTTGAATTCATTCAGCAAATCTCACAACATGGCCGGATGGCGTGTAGGTATGATGGTGGGTGGAGAGGAATACATCAAGGCTGCTCTTCGTGTGAAAAGCAATATCGACTCAGGTATGTTCTTAGGGATTCAGCATGCAGCGGTAGAAGCCCTGAAAGAAGAGGTGGTCTGGCATACTGAGCGCAACGAAATCTACGCTAAGAGGCGCGATTGGGTGTGGAAGATTTTGGATTTGTTGGGCTTTGATTACGATAAAAAGCAGGAAGGGATGTTTGTGTGGGCAAAGCCAAAAAATACTTCAGGAATTACTGATATTCCCGCATTCATTGATAACTTGTTGCACAAGCACCACATCTTTTTCACCCCAGGAATGATTTTTGGTTCAAACGGCGAGGGTTTCTTGAGGCTTTCCCTTTGTGTGTCAGAAGACTTGATGGAAAAGGCATATGAGCGATTGAAGGCATTGAAGTAATTCAATGCGTTCTTCCGTGTCATTTTAAGGTGAACCCAAATAGAGGCAAATAAGGGTTTTAGTTTTTTCTTAAATGGATACGATGGTAAATAAAGTGATGATTGTCGACGATAACGAAGTCGACAATTTTATCACTCAAAGAGTTTTGGAGCGGTCCAATGTCGCTAAGGAAGTCATTGTGGCAAACTCCGGACAAAAGGCATTGAACATGTTGAAGGAAATGGCACAAGGGAAGAAGGAGCTTCCCAGCTATATCTTTTTGGATGTGAACATGCCTGTAGTGGATGGCTTTGTTTTCCTCTATGATTTTGAGGAACTCCCGTTCGTGATTAGGGAGCAATGCAAAGTGTTCATCCTTTCCAGTATGATCGAGGAACAGGCGATTGAACGCCTAAAGGCGAATCCTTTTGTGCTGGATTTCCTGACAAAACCACTAACGCCTTTGGCCCTTCAAGAGGTCTTGGTGTAAGATTATAAATGCATTTGTTTTAGAGCTTCAATGATTTTTTGGTCAGAAACCACTTGAGCTTTAAACGTATGTTCTGGTGATGAGCCAATAAAATTAAAGGGCGAGCGTATTGATGTGCCAATGAAGACATCAATGTGCTTGCCTTTTATTTTGCTTCCTGTGTCGCCGGCAAAGAAATATCCATCATGGATGCTGCCGTCTGGCAGTTTCACTCCTTTGGCTTTTGGGATGAACAAGACCGTTCCATAGGGAATCATTTTTTGATCAACGGCGATTGTCCTGTACGGGACAAGCTTGTAGTTTCTTACCCCCAAGCCAAAACCCGTAGATTTTGCCCACAAGACCTTTCCCGTTTTTTCATAGCCATTATAGTGGGCGTAACGCTTACATCGCCTACAATCGAACTGAAGGCTTTCTGAGCGGCCTGCAAAATTCAATAAAACGGTGTCGGTGGGCGTGATGACCTGCGCTGTTCCTTCAATGGCTGCCTTGCACCAATCTGTGGAGTCCAAGTTGATGCCAATTGGTTTTCCCTCCTTATCAAGAATGGCAATCCCTGTTTCTTGGCTTTTTAGTTGGGGAATGTGATACCACGTTGCCCACAGCTCAAGTGTTTTTGGCGGTTTAGTCCGCATGGAAAACATCCCAAACGTCATAATGGTGAGACCGAAGAGTAGGGCGGCGATGCCTTGTTTGGAGAACATGCTATGAGGCTTTAAAATGAAAAGAGGTTGCTCCAAAACGGAACAACCTCTTTGTGCAATCTATGATGGGTTTCCAATTAGGCAGTAGCCAAGATGGAATCCAAAATGCTGTTCAATGTAGCGCTTGGGCGCATTGCAGCGTAAGTCAACTCAGAGTTTGGCATGTAGTAGCCTTCGATCTCAACTGGCTTGCCTTGAACACTGTTCAACTCGTCAACGATTTTCGCTTCGTTAGCAGCAAGTTCCTTGGCTACGCCAGAGAATGCAGCTTGGAGGTCAGCATCCTTGGATTGAGCAGCCAACGCCTCAGCCCAGTAAAGAGCGAGGTAGAAGTGGCTACCACGGTTGTCCAACTCGCCAGCCTTACGTGAAGGAGACTTGTCGTTGTCCAAGAATTTGCCGGTAGCTTCGTCAAGCGCCTCAGCCAATACTTTAGCTTTAGCGTTGTCGAAGTTCTCAGAAAGGTGCTCCAAGGAAACAGCCAAAGCCAAGAACTCACCCAAAGAATCCCAACGCAAGTGGTTTTCCTCAACGAACTGCTGAACGTGCTTAGGAGCAGAACCACCAGCACCAGTTTCGAACAATCCACCGCCGTTCATCAATGGAACGATAGAGAGCATTTTGGCAGAAGTACCAAGCTCGAGGATTGGGAAGAGGTCAGTGAGGTAGTCACGCAATACGTTACCAGTAACAGAGATGGTATCCTCACCAGCTTTGATGCGCTCCAAAGAGAACAATGTAGCGTCAACAGGAGCCTTGATGTGAATTTCCAAACCTTCGGTATCGTGGTTTGGCAAGTAAGCTTTTACCTTTTTGATCAACTCGGCGTCGTGAGCGCGGTTTTCGTCCAACCAGAAAACGGCTGGGGAACCAGTAGCACGGGCACGGTTAACGGCAAGCTTAACCCAGTCTTGGATAGGAGCATCTTTCACTTGGCACATACGGAAGATGTCGCCAGCGCCAACAGGCTGCTCGATCAACACGTTGCCATTGCTGTCAGATACACGAACGGTACCAGCAGCGCTCATTTGGAAAGTCTTGTCGTGAGAACCGTACTCCTCGGCTTTCTGCGCCATCAAACCAACGTTTGGCACACTACCCATTGTAGTTGGGTCGAAAGCACCGTTCTTCTTACAGAAGTCGATGGTTGCTTGGTAAACACCAGCGTAAGAGCGGTCTGGAATAACAGCTTTAGTGTCCTGCTGGTTACCTTCGGCATTCCACATTTGACCAGAAGTACGGATCATTGCAGGCATAGAAGCGTCAATGATCACGTCACTTGGAACGTGGAGGTTAGTGATGCCCTTGTCAGAGTTCACCATTGCCAAGTCAGGAGCGTCAGTGTAAACAGCTTTAATAGCAGCTTCAACCTCAGCTTGCTTAGGGTGACCAGCGATTTTAGAATATACGTCGCCGATACCGTTGTTAGCGTCAACGCCAAGCTCAGCGAACAACTCACCATACTTTGCGAAAACGTCTTTGTAGAATACTTTCACACAAGCACCGAAGATGATCGGGTCAGAAACCTTCATCATGGTAGCTTTCATGTGTAGGGAGAACAATACGCCCTGCTCTTTAGCCTCAGCGATTTGCTCAGCCAAGAACTTCTCCAATGCAGCCATGTTCATCACAGAAGCGTCGATGATTTCGCCTGCCAACAAAGGAGTTTTTTCCTTCAATACCGTAGCAGTACCATCTTGGCCTACGAATTCGATTTTCGCATTGGTAGCTTCAGCGATAGTCACAGATTTCTCGCTGCCGTAGAAGTCACCACCAGTCATGCTGGACACGTGTGACTTAGAGTCAGCAGCCCAAGCACCCATGCGGTGTGGATTTTTCTTGGCGTAGTTCTTAACGGCTTTAGGAGCACGACGGTCAGAGTTACCTTCACGCAACACAGGGTTTACGGCACTACCTTTAACCTTGTCGTAGCGAGCTTTGATTTCCTTTTGCTCGTCGTTTTTAGGCTCCTCTGGGTAATCAGGGAGCTTATAGCCCTTGCCTTGAAGCTCCTTGATGGTAGCTTTCAACTGAGGGATGGAAGCACTGATGTTTGGAAGCTTGATGATGTTAGCCTCTGGCTTTTTGGCTAAGTCGCCCAAGTAAGCCAATTCGTCATCAATCTTTTGCTCGTCAGTCAGGTACTCGGGGAAGACGGCGATCACACGTCCTGCCAAGGAAATGTCGCGGGTTTCAACCTCAACACCTGAAGGGGCGGTGAAAGCCTTGATGATGGGTAGAAAAGAGTGGGTTGCCAAGAACGGAGCCTCGTCCGTCAGGGTATAAATGATCTTGTTTTGTGTACCCATGTCGAGTTCTGATGGTTAATGGTTTCAGAATAGAAAAACAGCGACAAATTAGGGGAAATCGGCGGGTACTGCAAGAAAATGAGCGAGGCAAGTAAAGAGACACGAACCCAAGACGGATTCGTGTCCAAAAAAAATGCTGGAATTACCTTGAAATCAATGGCAGGAAGGGAGCGTCTGGGCTGAAGAAAAGCCAGTCGTAATTGGCTTGTTCAACTTGAACGGCCTTTGAATTATAGTCGATGATGGTGATTTCAATGCGGTTGTTGACAAGGTGTTCTTCTTCGGAGCAGTCAATGCCATTGCCGCAGTGGTTCAATAACGCTTCCTCTCCAAAACCTCGCGCTTGAATCACTCTCCGTGACACACCTTCATGTTGGAGAAACTCCAAGGCCCTGCGGGCAATGGTTTGCGAATTCCGCATGTTGAAGAAGCTGTTTCCCCGACTATCGGTATAGACGTTGACTTGGAGTTTGACCCCAGGGTGGTTTTTGGCAAAAATGGCCACCTTGTCCAGCAGCTCATACACATCCGCATTCAACTCGCTGTTTCCAGATTGCCAAACCCCCTTTTTTGCCAAAAGGATTTTCTGGGCGCTTATGCGCTCCAATGAAAGTTCCTGAATTGGCCGTTGTGTGGTCGTAGTGGCTTGCTCGGTTTCTATTCGGTAGTAGTTGTTGATGTATTTGGTTTTGCCCACCCGAATGTCATAAGGCATGTTTGGTTTTAGCTGAGTAGTGATGATGCCTTGGTCGTCGGTGTAGAGCACAATCTCTTTTTCGGTCGAATCTCGGAAACTCACCTTCGCCATTTTTACTGGGAGCCCAGAATCTTTGTCTTTGACGATGGTTTGGAAGGGGACTCCTGTTGGCAATGGTTTTTGTAGAACTAGTTCTGCGTGGTGATATCTATCCTCTGAATTCAGGTCCAGATTTTTGACCAGGGGGAGAAACCCTTGTTCTGTACACGCAAGGGAATACATACGACCACTTTCGAGTCGCATCGTGAAATCCCCCAAGTTGTCGGTAACCTTGGTGAGCATGGTATCCTTGCTATAATTATCAATCGCAACGACTTTGGTGTGGCGGACAGGAAAGCTGTTGCCATGCCCATCCATAGTCATGATGCGACCTTGAACAATGGTTTTGTTGGGTTCGGTAAAAATGACCCCATATATGTCATCAAGCCCTTGGCCTCCTTCTCGATCAGAGGATAGGTAGCCTGTACGTCCATCGTGACTGAGGACTAATCCAAAATCATCGCGGTGGGTATTGATAGGATAACTCAATGGTTTTGGGGTGGCGAACTCTCCGTCTTTCCATTCACAGTAAAAGATGTCCAAACCACCCAATCCACCTTTGCCATCAGAGGCGAAATAAAGAGAGCCGTCTGTATGGATAAAGGGAAACATTTCCTGACCTGGCGAGTTAATTTCAGTTCCGAGGTTTTCAGGTGTGCTCCATCGGCCATTTTTGAAATGGCTGATATATAAATCGGCACCACCTTGTCCCATCCCAGTAACATCAGCTACAAAAACCAAGGTTTTGAAGTCAGCGCTAACGGCAGGGTGTCCCATGGATTTGGCTCTGAAATTCAGCCTCATTGGACGAATATTCGTCCATTTGTTGCCAATAAGTTTGGCCGTGTAAAGTTTTGGTTCCTTTTCGCTGCGCGTAAAAATGATGCGGTTCTCTTCATTATTAAAGCAGACGGGTCCCTCATGAAATTTCCCGTTGAGTTCATCTGCAAAAGTGTTCACGTCAATTTGTGAACCATTTTCACTGGTTTTTGAGAAATAGAGATCAAAGAAGCGCTCGTTGGTTTCCAAGCTTCTGCGGTCGCTGGTAGGGTTCCAGTCGCGATTGGAAACAAACACAATTCCTTCCTTGAAATAGGCAGGGGCAAAGTCTCGGTCACGGCTGTTAATGTCCAGTTTTCGAATCTCAAAATGCAGGGAGTCTTTGTGGAATTCCTCTAAGTGTTCGATGGCATAGACTTGTTTGCGACTGCTTTTGTCATGAGGAACTTCTTGGCCGTAGCGCTCAAACCAAACCTTGGCTTCATCATACCGTCCGCATTGGAACAAGGCCTTTCCATATTGAAAGTGATGCCAAGGGTCAGCCTTATCAAATAGTTCCACTTGGGAGTACCAAAAGACGACTTTGTCGGGTTCATGAAGGTGGATATAGCATGTGGCGGCGCGCAGTTTGGCGTCGTCAGTTCCTTTTTTTCGAGCAAGTTTTTGGTAAAGGGGAAGGGCCTCCGTGTAGTCGTGTTTAAAGAAATAAGCTTCGGCTCGTTTCATCGTGGACCGAGACGAACTACAGGCAAAAAGAAGAAAGGCCAATGGAAAATAGAATAGAGCTTTGCGCATAAAAAAAGAGGTCAAATTCAAAAAGCCTAAATATTGAGTTGTTGCTATTCAGAGTGTTCTAAAAGAATCGAGGGCTGGTGATATCTTCCTCGGTATATTTCATTCTAAAATTGAGTGAGAATTCATGGGAGCCATGATTTGTTGACCTAAAGTTTCCAATCCCCAAATCGTAGGAATATCCAAGTCTGAACTGTTCGGTGATTTGGAGAATCGCCAGAAAATCCACGGACTCTTTAAATCGGTAGGTGGCTCCAATCCAGTATTTGTCATGGAAAATGGCCATGGCGTTCAGTTCCCATGCAGGAGGACTTCCTTCCACCATTTTTAGCAAGCCTGATGGTCTGAGTTTAAAGTTTTGAGAGAGCTCGAAAACATATCCTGAAGTGATATAAAGTGGAATGGATTGCCTTGATCCAACCTGTCCATTTCCAGGGTCAAGCCTGCCATTCAAAAGTTGTGGGGAGGACACCCCGGCGTATAGTTTCTGGCTGTGGAAAAACAAACCTGCCCCAACCACAGGAAGAAATTCTGACCTGTTATCATCAAACTTGCCGTCATCGGGGTTTTTTACATTGACATCAGTGAGGTCGGCTTTGTGATTTTGAAAACCACCTTGAAGCCCAAACCGAAGCTTGAACTTTTCGGATAGCTTTAGTTTGTAAGCAAAGACTCCATTGAGATAAATGTTGCGGTACACGGCAATTTTATCATGGGCAAAGCTTACCCCAACAGCGAATTTCCTTCCACGAAGTGGCGAATGCGCACTTGCCGTGATGGTTTGTGGAGCGCCTTCCAAGCCTCCCCATTGGTTTCGATAAACCCCAGTAGCGCTGAACATCTCATGGACACCAGCATACGCTGGGTTGATCAGAAGCTCATTGAACATGTATTGGGTGTACATGGGGTTTTGTTGCGCTTTTAGGGGACTTCCAGTGAGAAGCCCAATGACAAGCACAAAGACAACCATGAACGGTCGGCTCCAAAAGTCACATGTTGTTATATATAGTCGTATGCTCATGTATTTCCCCGATTGAGCTTGTCCTTTCTATGATTAGCGCTCAAGGATGATAAAGCCATTTTTCTCACCCAATCCTTCCCCAAGATCAATGACATAGAAGTAGGTAGATGAGGCCGTGTTGTCACTGTCTGCGAAGGCATTTTGGTTGGATGTTCCGTCCCAAACGCGTTCTTGGTTGTCGTAATTTTGGACTTCGTAAATAAGGACTCCCCAGCGGTTGTAGATGCGTACGACATTCTCAGGGTATTGTTCGATGTTGTCGATAACCCAAGTGTCATTCATGCCATCGCCATTAGGTGAAATGCCTTCATAGGCGATAATCTCTGGGCGTTCGTCTTCAAAAGTCAGTAGGGTTAAGGCTGAAGTTTGGAATAAGCCATCATCGACGGTGACACGCACAGTTCGAGTGCCGTAGGAGGGGCGAAACTTATCGTTCCTGAATTGGATTTCGTCCAAGACCCATTTGTAGTCTTCGATGGTAGCGTATCCTGTGAGTTTTACAAGGTGGTTGGTTGCGAAGACTACTTGTATGTTTCTTGCATTGGCCTCCTCTTCAAAATCAGGACTGATTGTCAGCCCTTCTTCGGTGCCATCAAAATTTTTGAGGACTTGGATGGTCATGGAGGTTAGGAGGGGGCTGTCTTGGTCTGTTAATATTTTTGCGGAGTCAGCGATTTGGGTGGAAGCCTCGCCGTGAATTAAGGTTTGGAAGTTTTGGTTGCTTGAATTTCCGCTTAAAGAAAGTTCAGGTGGAAAGGTTGGCGTATTTCTGATGTTGACGAATGAGTTAGCCGCAGCACCAATATTTTGGCCGTCTCCAAGAATGATGGTAATGGTGCGTGTTGTCGTATCAGGATCCGTGTTTGGGTTTCGGTAAAAGATTCTTGAGATGATCTGTTCGTAGGTTTCAATATCTCCTTGGCCTGTGATGGTGATAACGTTTCCTTGGTTGTTCACCTTGAGCCCATTTTTTGACGCCCAATCAACAGCCAAAGAGGACAGGAAGATTTCTTCTCCTTGGTCCTTTGGATTGGTTAAACGGAGTAGTGTGCTTTCAATGTTTGGATTGTTCGGGTTAGTGATGCTAATCTCCCCCGTTTTACCAATAAACACAGGCAGGGTGTTAGCGGGTGTTTCTTGGGTATAATCCAACCCAGTTTCATCTCCATTCAGGTCAACCTGCGGAAATTGTCCCATGGCAAAATTTCCGAGGAGTAGGAACAGGCAAAAAAAGGCGCTGATATGACGAAAAATTATCAACATCGTAAGGTTAAAAGATTGGTTCCAAAAAAAAGGTAGTTGGGTGAGTAAAAAGCAAAGCTGTGGTCGTACTTGCTTTGCCCTTACTCGTTCATTGGGTGAATGTCTGTTGTTCTCAAGGGCTAAAGGGTGTTTATTTTTTTCATCAAATCTCCTTTGTAGGTGTGGCTGATAGGGATGATTTTGTTGGAGATTTGAAGGTTAGCCACATTGATGCTCTTGATCTTGTCCATGCGGACAATGTAGGAGCGATGAACACGCATAAACTCCTTTTTAGGAAGCTTGTCCTCTACATTCTTCAGAGTAGAGTGGAAGGTGTAGGTTTTCTCCTCGGTGTGAATTTTTGCGTAGTCCCCGAAGGCTTCAATCCAGAGAATTTCGTTCAGGTTGAAGTTGACCAGAAGGGAGTCGATTTTGACGAAGATGTTGTCAATCTCCTTTTCAATGTTTTCCCTAAGATTTTTCTGGGCTCGCTGGACCGCTTGAAGGAATCTGTTGTAGTCTTCCAGTGGTTTCAAAAGGAAGTCGGTCACGCTCAGATCAAAAGCGTCCAAAGCATAATCCCGCTTTCCGCTGATAATGATGATTTCAGGTTTTTGACTCAGCGTTTTCACGAGTTCCAAGCCTGAGATGTCGGGCATTTCCACATCCAAAAAGAGGATGCAGTTGGGGTGTTCGGCAATGATGGAAGTGGCTTCCTTGGTGTCGGAGCCTGTATATATGAGTTCTAAGGAGTCCGTTTTCTCAACAAAATCGGCTACAAGATTGATGGCAATTGGGTCGTCGTCGACGATGAGACAGTGTATTTTTTGTGTCATAACGCACCAGTAGGGTGAAGTGGTCCTTTTCAGCAGGATGTCCTGCTTGTATTTACCTACGGAATTTTATCGCGTCATGGCTGTATCATCTTGGGAAAATAGAAAAAGCCCTCCCTGCACAAGGCAGAGAGGGCTTTTAAAGGCGTTTTAGGAAACTTAATAACCGAAGATTTCTTCAAGGCTTAATTCCTTAACCGTTCCGTATTTGCTCAATGAACTTGGGCTAACCCTGTCCTTTGAAGCAATAATTAGGAGCACCTGTGGCTTGTCACCCACATATTCTTTTCGGAACTGCTCGATGGCTGGCAAATCAATACCGTCGAGTTCTGTGTAGACATCCTTACGGATATCGTGGTCCAGTCCCAATTTTTTGGCCTGTTCATAATTGAATAGGACACCTGTTTTAGTGATGCGTTGGGTTTCCATGGTGCTTTTGATGGACTGCTTGGCATTATCAAAAGCAAGTTGGGATTGTGGCATTTCATTCAACAGGGCAATCATACCATCCAACGCCTCAGGAAGCTTATCCGCCTGCGTTCCGATGTAAGCCACCGAATAGTTGTGGTCCTCTTTTTCCTTGGCAACGCTATAATAGGAGCGAACGGCATAGGCCAAAGCCTTTGACTCACGCATTTCTTGGAATACAATGGAGCCCATGTTTCCACCGAAATACTCGTTGAACATGGTGCTTGTTGGAACAAGGCTTGGGTCGTACAAGACCGAGCGGTTCAGCATGATGACTTCAGCCTGAACCATGTCGTATTCCACGAAGTATACCAAAGGTTGGTCAGTAGCCAATTGTGGGAATTCCTTTTCCTCAGGAATTTCCATGCGCTCGTCTGGCACCTTATGGAACTTGTTCAACTTCTTCTCCAAAGAAGCCAATTCTTCAGGACCATAATAGAGCACGCGGTGAGGGTAGCTCTCCAATTGGGAAATAATCTTTGTCAGCTCATTCGGGTCGGTAGCCTTTAGCTCTTCTTCCGAAATGATGTTAGTGAATGGCGATTCAGAACCGTATTTGGCGTAGCTGACCATAGCTGAACGCAGGATAGTTCCCTTATTCAGTTTGGCATCTGCGCGTGATTTGAGGATACGTCCAACCAATTCTTGGTAGGCAACCGTGTCTGCCACTGGGGTTTTCAAGAACTCTTCGAAGAGCTGTGTGGCAGGGTCAAAGTTTTCTTGCAATCCACTTAGGGTCACATAGACTTGATCATCCGAAGAGAAAACATCGAAGCTACATCCAAGCTTGTAGAATTCCTTTTTGAGGTCCTCAGCGGAATATTTTTCACTTCCGATATAGTTGAGGTAGCTGATTGCCAACCCAATTTTCGGGTCGTTGTTCGTTCCCATGTCAAAGACATAGTAAAGGTTGAACAACCCATTTTCCTTATTCTTGTTGTAGAATACAGGAGTTTCTGATTTCAGATTTCCCTTTTTGATATCCTTCTCGTAATCCAAGAACACAGGTTGGATAGGCTCCACTTCCTCACTCATGATTTTGTTGAAGAACGGGGAGTTGGTTTCCCTGTTCACCTGCACTGGGGTGATTTTTGGCTTAGGTACCTTTAAGGCTGCTGCGCAAGATGTGCAGCTTTCGTTGAGGTACAATTTGGTTGAGGCTCGTTATGAGTTGTATGCCCGCCCTTCAGCCCCTAATCCGACATTTTTTTGGGGGCCTTCACAAATTTCGATTGTTGCACCAGAAAGCATGCCCGATGCGGCATTTGTAGTGACTAGTGTAGCTGCGGGGAGTTGGGCTGATAATTTCCGTATTTATGCCCCTGTTTCTGCACCTGGGTCTGATTTCCACGGGCTGGGGTCGCTTGGTGCTCCGGTAGACTTCAGTACTGGAGGCGAAGTACTTATTTTGCACTTCACGCTGCCCGGAGGCGGCTGTATTGATGGGCTGCGCCTTTACTCGAATGGCATCGATCCTGGTTCTTCAGACCCTGGCATGGGGGGGAGCGATTTTACCAATACCATTTTCGGTGCTTCCC
>JAUIJC010000038.1 GCA_030431525.1 Bacteroidia bacterium
AATGAGTCCATTTTCCTGTCCGTTTGATTATTTACTTATATGACGCTGGACAGGGAAATGGATTTTTCTTTTTGAAAAAAAGTTTTGAACACGAGTGGTATGAAACCCGACGCTATGGATACAGCACATGCGAACCACAGACGGTCAATAGCGGTAGGTTTTATACCTACCGACCATGTGAGTTACCCTTAAAGCAACAGCATTGAGGCGGACCTGCTTATCCGCCCACAGGTATCGGGCAGTGGCCAAGACTTTTATCACAACATCTATGATTTCATCCAATAAAAGCGTTTACAGCATTGATTCCCTCAGGGAAACCCTGATCAAATTAGCCACGCTGAACATCATCCTTTGCGATGAAGACTGGCTACGATATCACCGTTTCACCAAGGGATGGGACGAGCATGTTGACTTGGCGAAAATCGACAATGGCTCTGGGGACAACCTGCTTATTTTCTTCACAGACAAGGGCTGTCTCATCAAGGGTTTTGCCCATGAATCCGAGGTGAGCCCTTATGCACAAGGCGAATTCAAGCTTTGGGACGGCATGTACCATGGGCTCCCCTCCCATTTTGAGGAGTTATTAGATGATGAATCCATCGAAAAAGATGATGTCACCTTCTGCCTCTGGAGAACCTTTGAAGACGGTAGATGGAACAAGGGAGACATCAAATTTGAGCATGGCGAAGATGACGGCTCAGGATTTCTGTTGGAGACAATTTTCAGCAATGCCACAAGCTTCGGCGAATGGGCTACCGATTACTTTGAAATGGAAATCCCAAAACAACACATCTCAAGCATCTATAATGATGAACCCATCACCGATGAATTGATTTTGGGAATCAATGCCTCATGCGATTTGGAGGCGGTCAAGGAAGAACTAAAAGAGCTTGGGGTGATACGCTGAAACACAAAAAAAGCCGATCTAACGACCGGCTTTTTTCACAACTATTAATCACTAAATATTATTACAAATCAATGAATCATCACCTTATAATTTTTTGTCTGTCCTTGGATTTGCACCTCCAACAAATACATCCCTTCAGGCAAATCTAATTGATAGGAATTGCCAGACATTTTACCCAAATCATACAACAGCTCACCTTGCATATTTAACAAGCTTATTTTTTCAGCATTTTCACTTCCTAAATCAACATTAAAATGTCCATTACTTGGGTTAGGGTAAACGCTAATTCCTCCGAATAAACGGTCTTGGATGGAAGTCAACGTAACATTGACACATTCGGATTTGGCGACGCAACCGTTTTCAGTCAATTCTACGGCATAAGTCCCCGAACCACTTGGAACAAACGATTGGTTTGTTTCGCCCTCAATCGCACTGTCGTCATTACAATCAACCCACTGATAGCTTGCTTCTGTATTATTTGCCGTCAGTGTTCCTCCCAAATTTTCAATGGTAATGTCAGAAACGGAATTGATGGTCAAGTCCAAGGTTACGACCGAATCACAACCATTCGCATTCGTCAACGTGAAGGTCGGCGAAGTGGTGGAAGCTGTGTAGGTCATGCCGTCGATCCATTCATAACTCCCGCAAGCCGTCACCACGTCCGTACCAGAAGTCGCATTGTTGATCGTCAAATTCAAGGTCACAATGGAATCACAGCCGTTTTGTGCCCCTCCATAAAGGATGAAATTGGCGGTATTGTTTGAAGCGGTGTACACCTGACCATCTTCCCAAGTGTAGCTTTCACAAGCGGTGACAACATCCACGCCCTGTGCTGGAGTACACGCACAATCAGTGCTGTAACGGACGTTATTTGCGTTCACAAAATTCTCCCCCACCCAATTATCTTGGCTCCATTGCGCATCATCGACCTGAATACAAGAAAGGGCAGGCAACTTTGTCAAGTTCAGTTGTTGGAGGTTTTGATTAGCGCCATTCGCCAAATTCAATGTTGCCAACTGGTTACAGGTTTTCATTTTTAGCGTACCCAGATTACTCAAAGCGCTCAAATCCAAGGAAGTTATATCACTTGTTTCCGAAATCTCCAGATAACGCAAAACCGTGTTATTACTCAATTCAACAGGACTTCCCTGTGCTGTGAAAATTAGGGTATCAAGCAATGGAAAAGGAGTCAGATCAGTAATTCCCGTTCCTCTTCCGGCATCAAAATACCGTAGCGAAGGAAGGTTGTAAACAGAGTGCTGAAAGTTCGATAATTGGGAATCTTGGACATCTAAACGCTCCAAACTTGGCAAATCTAAATGAGCCGAAGTTACCCAAGAACTCCAAACATTCAATACCGCCAAATTCTGTTGGTCCAACATTAAAGGCAAATCTAAATTCACACCAACAATCGTCAGCTCCTCCAAACCCTCAAACGCTTCAATCCCTGTCAAATCTCGAATTTCATTCTCAAACGAATACACATCCAACACTCTCACCTCTTGAACATTTGCACGCGCCACCTCTCCGTCTTGCACATCATCAAAACCCATGTTGATCAAATATTGCTCAAATGCTTGATCAGGAACCCAAACAAATTCTTGCGCCTTACATACAAAAGACATGCATACAGCAAACAACAATACAGTAAATTTTTTCATAAAATCTCTCTTAACGTAACACACAAACCATTTAATATTGAATGCATAAATACTTTAAAAAAGTAACCCATACCACCCCAATAAAACCCAATTTTATTACACGTTTAAACACTTATAAAAGAAAGAATTTCATCTTACTACCAGCAATTAATCACCACAATAAATAAACACAACACACTGACTTATAACAAAAAACAACAACAACTAAACAAATCAAACAACCATGTTTAACCACATATACTTCTCTCCATAAAACATGGAATCATATCCACTTATGCTTTTCACTGTTGACATTGGCATTATGCCCTCATATTTATTCGCACAGCAACAGGTGCATGACATGAGTGCACAGTCAGCCGACATTTATGCCTTGGACTCAGAGATGAGCGAATTGAGTAAAGGCATCTGCTTCATCCAAATTAGGATGAATGAAGGAGTCGCCACCTGAAAGTTGGTAGTGGAATAAGCTCATTGCGCTTAAGGAAAAAGGGCTGTGTCAAAAAATTGATACAGCCCTTTTTTACGAATCACCGCTTCCACCAAAGCACTAAAAGCAAAAGTTATCACATCATTATTCAAAAAAACTACAAAGGTTTAAAATCAAAAAACCATAAATAAATCATGTAACAACACTATCGCCAACACAACATAAATACCAACAAAACCATTCTTAAAAAGCAAACAACAGCAACAACTAAACGAAATTACCAGAATAAAAAAATCACAACACATGTTTAAACACGTATATTTTTACACATAACGGCATGAATTTAAATAGCCTTTTAGTGTTACCATTCACCAAGCTGAATTATAGTTTATTCAAGACACTAAAAAGCTTAATATGAAGACATTACTACTATTATGCTATATTTTAATCCCCTCACTTTTATTCGCTCAGGAACAAGGGCAAGACCTTAAAAAATTGACAAACGGATTCCCCCAAGAGTCCCTTGTACTTCTGCCCACCAGTTCCAGCGATGTTGCTTTTGAGGTGAAGCAAACCAAGGGCGCTCTTCCCGCTTCGCTCCAAGAAAAATATCCTGAAATACACTCTTATGAGGGCATAAGTGCAGACGGCACATTGAACGCTGTCTTCACCATCACTCCATCAAAAGTATTCGGCCATATCATCGAAGCGGACGGCATCGTCCGTTTTGATGCGGACTTCACGGACACTCTCTATGAGTTTCACACTGAAAAGGAGACGTTTAAGTCCATTGACAATTATTGTGACCATGCCGACCACCAATATGAGGACCACCTCCCTCCTTCTGCCGAAGCTTGGAACATGAGGATTGCCGACAGCGCAGAAGAGGATGTTGAGGAATCTGCGACTCCCTCTGGCTCCAGCGGTGAAAAGCTTATCACTTTTATAGTTGCCGTCTCTTATTCTGGTGCCGAGGCCGAACGCGCCGGTGTGACCACTAAAGCCGAGGCCATGGCGGTAATCAACAGCAACATCACGGCCATTAACAAAGCCTTCCGAAACGAACTACAAATCCAGTTTGTCGTCCACCCCAACAACGACCAAATCATCTTTTTCGACTCCTCAACAGACCCCTTCGGACTGGGTGGAACAAACACGATGTTGGGCACCCACAACGACTTCCTGAAAACCGCACTTGGCGAGGACACCTATGACCTTGGCATTTTGTTGCACCCCGGCGAAGGACTCGGCTGGGCAGGTGGAAGACTGTGCGCTGGCTCCAAAGGACGATGTGCGACAACAAACAACGTTGGGCTCCACCGCCATGAGGTGGGCCACATGCTCAGCGGTGCGCATATGTATAGCCGTGACGCCTCCAACGGTATTTCCGCATTGGGAAAAACCATGGTAGGAGCCAACTGGTCAGTCGTGCATCCCTACAACTATGACCGCATGCGCGATGTCATTCTGACCCAGCACGCCAACACGGGTTGTGGAGTGGAGACGGCAACAGGAAACACCCCTCCTGTGCTCACTTTGGACATTCCAGAAACCATAGCCATTCCTGCCAACACGCCATACGTACTGAGCGGACACGCCACGGACATCGACGGCGATACCTTGACCTATTCGTGGTATCACATGCAAGCAGGAGAAGACGACACAAACAACCTCCTTTTTGCCCATGAACGCCCTTCGGAAACGGGTAATGTGAGGTACGTTCCCAGCCTCTCTTCCTTGCAAGACAACATCAAGGACCCCTATTCCAAACTGGCCACGGTGAACCGGAAAATCATTGCACGATTGGTCGTGCGTGACAACCAAAAACCTGTCGGAAGCTATGTGTACAAGGAAATCCAAATGACGACCGACTCCAGCGCTGGTCCTTTCGTGGTCACCTACCCGAACCAAAAGGAGCTTTTCAGCGGGAACAGCGACATCACCGTCACTTGGGACGTGGCGAACACCGACAACACCATTATCAATGCAAGCAAGGTGGACATCCTTTTATCTACTGATGGAGGCACTACTTTTTCCACCTTGCTGGCCAACACCCCCAACGACGGGAGTCAAGCAGTCACCCTTCCGAACACGCCAAGCGATTCCTGCCGAATCAAAGTACAGGCAACTGGAAACGTCTTTTATGACTTCAGTGATGAGCATTTCGAAATCATTGACCAAAGCATTTCCGAATTCCGGTTCCTAATGGCGGATTCCGTCCAGTCCGTTTACACCGAAACAAGCTGTTCATTCCCCTTCGGGATGTACTATTTGGGAGGCTACAACAAGACCATTGATGCGAGTATCACCGGATTGCCATCAGGGGTCAGCCATACCTTCCCAGCACAGTTCACTGGAGAGGTAAAAGGTGACTTGACACTCTCTGGAATAGGGTCTTTGGCTTTGGGCCGATACCCCTTCACCATCCAACTGCAGGAACAGGGCTCGGCTGAAATCCATGAATACCAACTCGTATTAGTGAAACGCGATGTGGGTCAAGGCATCACTGGGGGCGCGCTGAACCTACAAGAATATGACGCCCACATGACCGCTGACTGGACTGGATTAAACACAGCCGAGTTCACCGTGTCAGCTTGGATAAAGCCCGACCAAACAACAACTCGTGCAGGCATCATCAATCTGGACAACAACTTTGTGTTGTTGATTGACAACGGACAGCTCAGGTATGCCCACCCAAGTACCAATTCCCAAAACTGGAAAACGGTTGATGGTGGAATGGTTAAAGAAGGCGAGTGGAACCACGTGGCGGTTGTAGTTCGTCAAGCCTATGAGGAGCTGTACGTCAACGGCCAATACGCACGTAGCCAGTACAGCGACCAAAACCCTTTGACCCCGCTTAAGGGAACGTTGGAATTAGGAACGTTTAAGGATAAATGGTACTGGAAATACACAGGCCTCATTGACGAGGTGCGCATCTACAACGAAGCGAGGTCTGCCGAGCAAATCTGGCAGGAAATCCACCAGACCTCTACCGCCGACGAGCCAAGCTTGATTGTTTACTACCAATTCAACGAACCTCAGGGGGAACAGCCGTTAGATGTGCGAAGCCGATTTAGAGGAAACCTCATTGATGGGGCTTTTGTGGAAACCAGTTCCTCCATCCCAACGGCATCCACCACCTACATCAGCCAGCCACAAAGCGACCAGCTCATGGACTTTGGCCCTGCCAATGTCACCATGGAGCTAAACGCCTTTGACGATTCCCGCACCGTGGCCGTCCACAAATTTGACATCAGCCCAAATACCATGGAAGGCATTTCGCCGACAGCGAACACTTTCCAAGAGTATTGGGAAATCAACGACTACCCTGATGAGCCCATCTTGGACATCAAAAAACTTGGATTCAAACTCAGCACCGACATCACCACCGAACAGGCCAACAAATTTGTAAACTACAACCTGTATCATCGTGGCCAGACCTCGGATTCCATTTGGACAAAAATTGGAACCGCCTCCAGCGCTGATGCCACGAATGACTTGGTGGCTTTTGATAATGTCAGCCATACTGGGCAGTTCATCATCGTGGAGGAAACCGCCCCCGTGTTGGGATACGTTCTCATTAAGGATGATTTCGACTGCTTGCCTGTCCAAAACCAATTGACGGGCTCGACCCTCCAATATGAGCTGGCGGGCTCCAACCTCACTGGCGACCTCACGGTAACTCACAGCAATCCGCTGTTCTCCTTCTCCCTCACCGAAAACGGAACCTACGAACAACAGCTTACGATTTCCCCACAATCCGAAGTGGTGACAAGAAAGACCTTGTTCATCCGTCTGAATTCTCCCGATTCTGGTGAGCTACAGGACACCATCACCCTAAGTAGCGCTGGCGCAGACACTGTCCAAATTTTCCTCAAGGCTGAAGTCTTGCGTGAAGCCTCCTGTAATGCGAACGCCTTTGAGTTCGACGGCTCAGGACAAAAAATCAATATTGAAGACTTGGACTTTGCACCAACCGCCTTCACCGTTGAATTCTGGCTGAAGCCATATTCCTACGGGAATTACAACCAGATGATAGGCAACAAATGGGGGGAATTCCTATTCCATTTGGACGACGACGGAGCAATCGCTGTAGGCGTGGACGTGGCCACGCGCTTTTACACGCCTGACAACTTCGTGACTTTGAACCAATGGATGCACGTGGCCTATACCTTCGACAACGGAACGGCCAACTTGTACTTTGACGGTCAACTCTATGACACTAAAACAGGCGTAACTATGCCTGAAACTTGGAACTCAAACTTCACCATCGGCACCTCCTCAACATCCAATGCCATGGACGGCCAAATGGATGAGTTCAGGATTTGGCGCAAAGCACGGACGCAGGCTGAAATCCAAAAGTACATGGGTGAAATCTACCCGCTGAACAATGCCTGTTCGGACTCCTTGATGGTCTATTACCAGTTCGAAGAAATGACCAATGGCTATGTGGAAAACATCGCTGACCCAAAATTCCAAGGTAGGCTGAACACTACCGTCAATGTCATTCCATCCACGGTTTCAGTGATATGCGATTCCAACCAAAACCCAACGGTTTCAATCACCACGGACAAAACCGACTACACGATTGGTGATGAGGTCACTATTCAGTGGACGGCAAACGACCCCGATGGAACAATCGCTTCCATTGATGTTACCGTGAACGGAACCACCATAGCCACCTCAGGTAATTCTGCTATTTGGACTTCTGATACCACTGGCTCAATTGTCATTGCCATCACCGTCACGGATGACAAAGGCGCTACAGCCACCAATCAGACGACAATCAACATCCTTCCAAACCAAGACCCGATGGTAGCCATCTCCACTGATAAAACCGACTATTCCTTTGGAGAAAACGTCGCCATCAACTGGACCGCGAGCGATTCGGATGGGGCTATCACTTCCATTGAGATTCAAGTGGACGGTACAACCATTGCCACCTCGGGAAGCGCCACCAGTTGGACGCCCATCAAAACGGGGACAATCATTGTTTCCATCACCGCCACCGATGACAAGGGTGCTACCGCTTCCCAGCAAAGCTCAATTACGGTGACTGAAGATGCCACAAGCCTGAACGCCGACCAGAGCGACAACGGCACGATTTCTTTCTCGGTGACAGGCACGGACCCATCGAATATTTTCTCCATTCAATACTTCATCAAAAATGCTGATGGAGACATCATCGACAGCAAGCGAGTTTTCAGCCCGAATGACTTGAATTACGACTGGTTCATCAACCACACAGGCAATGTCAGTGTGGAAGCGGTTATCACATTCAACAACTTCAACACCAGCAACACCGATGCGCTAAGCATGGCTGTCCAGCGCCCATTGGGCATCGGGGATGAATTGCTCACCACCTTGGACTTTAGCCTGTTCCCGAACCCTGCTTCCGAACAACTGCATATTCAATACACCTTGGACCGAAATGCCGAAGTGGCCATTGAAGTGTTCAGCATGGACGGCATCAAGGTGAACACCCTAAACAAAGGCTCGCAAAGCATCGGCTCCCATACCTTGGACGCAAACATCATGGACTTGAAAAAAGGCATCTATTTCATCCAAATCAGAGTGAACGAAGGCTTTGCCGTTCGCAAGCTCGTGGTGGAATAAACCCAACAAGGCACCGACATAAAAGGCAGTCATCATTGAACGACTGCCTTTTTCATGCCTTTGAAAACCACATTAATTCCCTTCTCACTAAACCAATCAGTAACCTGTCTTTTAGACCCTTTTATGAAGAGACTTCTACCAACCCTGCTTTTCACTGCTGTGCTGATAAGCTCTACGCTTTTTGCACACGCTCAAAACGCCTACAATGTCATTGCAAGCGTTCCCGACAAGAATGTTCCCGTGTACCTTACGGACACCGTCACCTTGACCTTTGACGCCTTGCCCGCTTCAGATTTCAAGATTAGATTAAATTCCAGCCCGTCTCCCCTGCCGAGCGAGGCATCAACGGTCTATAACTCCACTGACGCTTCCGTCTGTGCTGTGGATCGCACAAACAACACCTTGACCTTGTATGTGGGGAATTTCGTGAAACAAACCATTCTGGTATATTCCTCCAGCCTCCTGCGCCACAGCAGGGAATACTACCTGACCATTGACTTCAAGGAGGTGGGTTACACCTTCCGAACCGAGGACCTTGGAGGCGTCAAGGAGCGCCGTTCGGCCAATATGATGGATGAGGATTACAACATCACCGACGGGTATAGCCTGAGCGATTATCACAAAACGACGATTGAAGACGGTTACACACGACATCATTTCGACAAGGACAATTTCTACCAAACCTATGGCGCAAAGGGCAATGGGGTGAAGCTGGCCATTGTGGACGCCACCATCATTCCTGAATCTGACGTGGGCAACTCTGTCGTTTATTCAACCTTTGACATCCCAAGCTCGAAACTCAGCCCTGACCTGAACCGTGGAGACCATTATTACAACCACGGCATCCAGATGGCACGTTACGCATTGGACTATGCCCCACGCTCGGACATCTATGCTTTTGACAAGTTTATGAGTGGAGGAAATGCTTTCTTTTACCTCGCCCATGTCCATGACATTGATATCTGGTCTCAGTCTGGCTCATTTATTAGGGTGGATAACAACCAAGTTTCGGCCATGAAGGAGTTGATTGACGATGGCATGGTCGTATCCAGAAGCCTCGGAAATAACTCAGCGGAGCTGAATACCCTTGATGATTATACCCACGAGGAAATCTTCTTCCCCTATTTCTATGATTTGACGGGCTCAAAAGGGGCCTTTGTCAGCCTGCAGGCGGTGCGTCCATCTCAGGGAGATTACAAAACCTTGAGAGCGAAAGCTGGCCTCTCAAATCCTTACACGCTCTGTGTTGTGGAAACTGGCAATGGGGCCACATCGCAGGCGACAGCCACATTCTCGGGAATTGTTTCCTTGCTTATGGAAATTAACAGGGAAAGGAATTCACAGTTCACCAATCAGGAATTGGTGGAATGCCTTTTCCAAACGGCAACGGACATTGGCGCCACTGGCGTGGATTCGGTATTTGGCTATGGCTTGGTGAATGTGGAAGATGCCTCCGACATGGTTTACAACGGCATCCACCCTACGTTCAAGCTCTATGAGGAAATCTCCTCCAACCATAGGCAGACCGTCAAAAATGCGTTTGACCTCAATCATTTGGACACCCTCCAAAACAGGCTTTTCACCAATGTTTCTTTCGACACCACCGAAGCCTACAAATTCAGGTATCCAACGGACCCGACCACACTCATCAAACGACGCCAAGTGTTGCTGAATGTTGATGGACAGTACAGCATGTATGCTTTCTTGGACAGCATCGCCTTGGCTGTTGGGCTCTCCACCGACAAATCAGATTACTCGCTCGGCAATGATGTCACCATCAACTGGACGACTACAAACCCTGATAGAAACATTGCTTCGATTGATGTGAAAGTGGACGGAACAACGGTTGCCACTTCTGGAAATTCCTTCAAGTGGACCTCTGATAAAAAGGGAGAAATCACCCTTTCCATTACGGTAACTGATATTGATGGAGCAACAGTAAAAGACGAAATGACCATCAATATTGGCGATGCCGTCAACCAAGACCCTACGGTTTCCATCTCTACCGATAAAACTGACTACACACTCGGCGATGAGGTTTCTATCATTTGGGATGCTAACGACACGGACGGAAACATCGCTTCCATTGATGTGAAAATTGATGGCAAAACCCTGACTACAGCTGGCAATTCCACCAAATGGAAATCCGACAAAACAGGGACAGTCACCATCTCCATTACCGTCACCGACAACGAGGGCGCTACCGCTACCGACCAAGTCATTGTTGACATCGTTGAACCCGTCAATGCCCTTTTAACGGCCCAAAACGCTAACAGTGAGGTCAGCCTTTCTATTTCTGGAATTGACCCAAATCAGGTTGCCTCCGTGGGGTACGTGATTAAGGACGATAATGGAATAGTCATCGATAGCGAGGAGGTGTATGGCGCTGAAAGCTTGAATTATGTGTGGGCCATCAACTACACAGGAAATATTACTGTGGAAGCAACTGTTACTTTTAACGATAACTCAAGCATCACATCCAACTCAGTCAAGCTGGCTGTCCAGCGTCCATTGGGCATCGGGGATGAATTGCTTACCGCCTTGGACCTGACATTATTCCCGAATCCAGCCTCTGAACATCTGAATATTCAATACACCTTGGACAGAAATGCCGAAATAGCCATCGAAGTGTTCAGCATGGACGGGGTAAAAGTGGCGGACTTGTCCAATGGCACCCAGTCGCAAGGTGACCATGAGTTAAACGCTCCGATTTCGGATTTAAACAAAGGCGTCTACTTCATCCAAATAAAAGTGAATGACAGCTTTGCCATCCGAAAATTGGTGGTGGAATAAGCTTGCTTAGCTAAAGCATGAAGAGGCTGTGTCAATCGTTGATACAGCCTCTTCATACTTTAGGGGCAGACCTCATGTTGCATTAAGCTCAAATATTCGACCCCTCCTCTGTCCTCCCCTTATCCAAGGGGAGGAGAATGTTACAGGTAATTCCTGCCAATTATGGTTTTCAGACTATAGGCTGATGGTTTCTCCTCCCCTTTTGAAGGGGAGGACAGAGGTGGGGTTGCCCCAGAGTTTGGGAATTTCCGTCCTTAATGCAACAGCATGGGCAGGCCTATGTGTCTGCCCGAAAACCCATGGGCGGACACACAGGTCCGCACCTTCAGGAAATAATTTGAAACCCTTATTTTTATCCTATTCAGGAAAACGCTGGCAACCCCATGAACACGAACCCAAAAGTCGATGAGTTCTTCGAAAATGTCCAACAGTGGCAGGATGAGCTGAAAAAACTCCGCTCCATCGTTCTCGAATGCGGATTGGTTGAGGAGCTGAAATGGCGCCAACCATGCTACACCTTCAAGGGCAAAAACCTCATTATTCTGGGTGGCTTCAAAACGAACTGTATCATCAGCTTTTTCAAAGGCGCCTTGTTGAATGACTCGGAAGGAATTCTTGAAAAGCCTGGGGAAAACACGCAATCTGCGCGCGTGATCCGCTTCACGGACATCCAGCAAATCATCGAAAAGGAAGCCACACTGAAAGCCTATATCTACGAGGCCATCGAAGTGGAAAAAGCAGGATTGAAGGTGGATACTTCCAACCAACCAGCTCTTGACATTCCTGAAGAGCTCCAACAAAAAATGGATGCCGTTTCGGCTTTCAAGACCGCCTTTGAGGGATTGACTCCAGGGCGACAAAAAGCCTATATCATGTTCTTTGCCCAAGCAAAACAGTCCAAGACACGGACAGCACGCATCGAAAAATTCACTCCTCGAATATTAGATGGCAAAGGCATGAACGACTGCACTTGTGGGCTTTCGAAAAAGATGCCTGGGTGTGATGGCTCACATAGGCAGTTGAAGGATAAGGCTGGTTAATCTACTCATCAACATTTAGCAAAGGACGTTGTCCTTTGCTGACGTATTTCGCCCTTACAGGGCTACCACTTTTCAGCCCTGTAAGGGCGAAATATGTTAACGATGGATAGAATCCATCGCCCAACACACCTGCGTCTCCTCCTAAAAACTATAATTCATCACCAAATCCCAGTGAAACATTTTCACCTTGTTTAGGGTAAAGTCAGGATTATCGTGGTCGCCTCCAAGGCTACCCTTGTAGGTGATGTAATACTCTGCCACCAAGCCCTTGAGCACACCGCCAAATTGGTAATAGGCATTGAGACCAAGCTGGAAATATGAGGGCAAACTGGTCTTATTGAGGCTGGCCTGAGTTGGGTCCGTAAGGTAATAATGCCCATAGGACGCCTTCACATCGAGCTTGTCACCACCCAATTCCCACTTCCTGCGGAGGTCCACCATAAAGGCATTCATATCACCTTGCCCCTCACTGCGCTCCCTTTTTTGGAAGACAAACAGAAACTCCCGTCCCCATTCCCGAGGAAAGAGAAATCGACCGTGAGCCGTAATGCGGTTATAATTGCAGGTAAATGTCCACAGCTTGTTCATTCGGAGTTCCATCCGCCCACCAAATACATGGGAAAGCTTATCTTGAAAATACCGCTTGTTGAAATCCTCGTTTCCGCCATTGCCCACTTGGTGCTCAAAAATGTATTGTCCCCCGATTCGGCCATCCAACCCAAATAATTTCCCCTTGTAAAAGGCTTCCGCATAAGTAGCATTGAAGATGTTCTCGACATAAAAATTGTGGACCTTAAAATCGAATCGCTTTTTCGCCAAGGACATGGCCACGATGAATAGGCCATTGCTCTCAAGATTTCCTGCATAACCCGAAGGGCTGTCATCTGGATTTCGCCCTGTGGAATACACGCCAATACTGTTTCGCAAACGAAACCAGCCCCTCGACCCACGGGGAGCCACATGGGAAATATATCCTGCCTCCAATTTCAAGTCTTTGAATGAGGTGTTTGTGTACCAAAACCCTTGCGCCAAGGTTGGTATCATCCGTCCGTCCTGTGGGTTGAACAATGGCGTATTGAGCAAATGCCTGCCAAGCCAAAATTGATGTTTGCGCCACTTGAAATCGATATAAGCGGTTCCAAGCAATGCCACCTCCTCAATCTCTCGGTCGGTGATATCATAGAGCACAATCTCATAACGACTCTGGCGCCCCGTCAATGAATCCAACTCACCTGAATTGCCCAAAATCTCCACCGTAGCATAAAACCGAGTAGCCAGCCGAAATCCCTTCCAACGGGTGGTTTGATAACCCAGATTGCCACCAAGCGCCCATGAATACCAGTCTTGCAGTTCCCCTTGGTTCACGGTGTTCATCATGTAGGTCCTAAACTGTCCCGAAAATGAACCGTTGCTCAAGAAAAAAACCGAACTGGTGTCCTTTACTGGCGTATAGGCGGAGTCCAAATCATTATCCTGACCAACGCAGAATGTCGCCACCATGGAAAATAGGACTACAAAAATGCCTTTTCGCCACCACCCAAAACCTGAATTTAGTATTGACATTCTTCTAAGAACAAGCTCAAAAAAAGGAAGGAGACAACACCTCCAATGTTGTCAACTTAAGAGGGAAAGTTTTTTACCACGGAGAAAGGGAGGTAAGGAGACTCAATATTGTTCAATAATGAATTATTGGTCTATGGGAAAATATGACACCTCCTTCCCCAAAGACTTGGTCTTTTCTCCTTTGAAGAATAACCTGCTCCTTTTCTCCCTTTCTCCGTGGTTAAAATTTATTCACCAATAATCTCTCCTTCCTCAAAACTTATACGGTTAATGAGGCAATTTGTGTCGAATCAATCCATAAACAAAGGTGCCCATCGTTGCGCTTAACACAACGACAACAAACACTGGGAATCCATAGCCCAACAAGATAAACATCGGTCCAGGACAAGCGCCCGTCATGGCCCAACCCAATCCGAAGATGGTACCGCCAATCAGGTAGCGTGGGAAACTCATTGCCTTGTCAGAGAAGGAAATTTCAGACCCCTCAATAGAATTCATGTGCTTGCGCTTGATGATTTGCACAACAATGATCCCGATCACCACTGCTGAACCAATCACACCATACATGTGGAAGCTCTCGAAGCGGAACATCTCGAAGATGCGGTACCAGGAAACGACTTCGGCCTTGGCCAGGGTGATGCCGAACAACACGCCGACCAATAGATATTTTAGGAATTTCATTTTTTAAAGACTTTAGAAGTGAGACGTTAGACATTAGCACAGCCGTTTGGGAGGGCTACCGTCTAAAAGCGTAGCGGTCTAATATCCGTTTCCATTAAAGCGCCAACACGTACGGCAAAATCACCCAAGTCATCAACAGACCGCCAATGAAGAAGCCTACAACAGCGATCAAGGATGGAATCTGCAAATCACTCAATCCGCTAATGGCATGACCAGAGGTACATCCACCGGCATAGCGAGTACCAAAACCTACCAAGAAGCCACCGCCAACAAGCATGATCAATCCACGAAGGGAGAACAATGCGTCAAAGCTGAACAGCTCTGGTGGCAGGAAGCCTTTATGTTCAACGCCCAATTCTTGCAAGGCGAGTACGGTGCTATCTGAAATGTCCACCATAGGGTTGGCGGGCGTCATGAAATGGTGAGCGATAAATCCGCCGATGATGGTTCCCAGCACGAAGACAAGGTTCCAAATCTGGCTCTTCCAATCGAAACGGAAGAAGTCTGAGAACTTGCCTCCGCCACCGATGGCGCACATGGTTCGTAGGTTGGCCGAAACCCCGAAGTTTTTGCCGAAATAGAGCAACAAGAACATGGTCAGGGCGATCAAAGGGCCCGCCACATACCACGGCCACGGTTGCATAATGAATTCTTTCATGGTTTGTTTCTGATTTCTGTCAGTGAAAGCTTGACAGGATGGTTCCGATATTTGTAATGTGCCCAAGCAGGGTCTTTTTACAACGCTAAAACGCTCTGGTTTAGGTGTGTTTGATCTTTTTTATGACTTGAATCACGATGACTCGGGTGAGTAATACCCAAGGAGTGCCGTGGAGCAACAAGTCAAACCAGTCCATGGCCTGCATGCCATTGGCTCCACCCATCACCCAACGCAACTTCCCCACAAGGTGAGGCTCTGGGCTAAATGGCGCCAAACCCAGCGTAAGGCTCAGCATTAGCAAGATTTTCCAGTCATTCAAGGCCTTCATAAGCGTTTCCTATGAAGAATAAATTAAGACGCAAGACTGAAGCCACACCCAATTGACAGCACAGGGCATGTCTTCAACTTCTTGCGTCTTAAATCATTCTGAAGATTTTTCTTACAACAAGGTGCTTGGACAAACGTAAGCCGTCTTGTCGATATCAGTCTGCTCGATGTCCTTCCAACCGCCGTCCACGTCAACCAACTTATCGTAGCCACGGGACTTAAGGATGGAAATGGCAATCATGGAGCGGTATCCTCCAGCACAGTGCACGTAGTATTCCTTGTCTTTGTCCAAGGCCTTCATTTCTTCACTGATAAAGTCCAATGGATGGTTTTCGGCAATCACCACGTGCTGAGACAAGAACTCGCTGTTCTTACGAACATCCACCACATTGGCCTGACCAGCCTTAACTTTTTCGGCCAAACCTTGGGCTGATACCCAATCCACGGTAGTCACATCACGGCCTGCATCTTTCCAAGCTTGGAAACCACCTTTGAGGTAACCCAACACATTGTCATATCCCACACGGGCAAGACGGGTCACCACTTCCTCTTCACGGCCTTCGTCGGCGATGAAGACAATCGGGTGCTTGATGTCGGTGATCAAAGCGCCCACCCATGGAGCGAAGTTGCCGTCGATACCGATGAAGATGCTTCCTGGAAGGTATCCCTTGCGCACCTCACGCTGGTTTCGGGTATCCAATACCAAGGCGCTGTTAGCGTTAGCCACTTCCTCGAATTTGTCCACGTCAAGCGCAACAAGGCCTTTTTCATACACCTCGTCGATGCTGTCGTAGCCCATCTTGTTCATCATCACGTTTTTCGGGAAGTACTGCGGTGGAGTCACCAAACCTTCCGTCACCTCCTTGATGAACTCGTCTTTTGACATGTCAGCACGAAGCGCGTAGTTGAATTTCTTCTGGTTGCCCAAGCTGTCGTAAGTCTCCTTACTCATGTTCTTACCACAAGCGGAACCAGCACCGTGACCAGGGTAAACCACCACGTCATCAGGCAAAGTCATGATTTTGTTGCGGAGGCTATCATAAAGCAAGCTTGCCAAGTCGGCTTGGCTCAAGTCTGATTTCACCGCCAAGTCTGGACGTCCCACGTCACCGATGAACAAAGTGTCACCTGTGAAGATGGCCTTCTGATTGCCATTCTCGTCCTTCAACAAGTAAGTGGTAGACTCCATGGTGTGCCCTGGGGTGTGCAACACTTGGATGGTCACATCGCCCAACTTGAACTCTTGGTTGTCCTTGGCCACCACCACATCATAGGCTGGATTTGCCGTAGGCCCGAACACGATGTCAGCACCAGATTTCTTGGCCAAATCGATGTGACCAGAAACGAAGTCAGCGTGGAAGTGAGTTTCGAACACATACTTGATTTTCGCTCCCTCCTTCTCCGCCTTATCCATATAAGGCTTGGTCTCACGCAATGGGTCGATGATGGCTACCTCCCCTTTTGACTCAATGTAATAGGCCGCTTCGGCGAGACAGCCAGTATAGATTTGCTCAATATTCATAGTAGTAGTAGTTATTCTGTTGCTTGAAAAGCCTTGACTTTCAAGGTATGTTACAAAAGTACGGCACGGACATAGGGGTTTTCAGTAACAATAATCACACTTGATGCACCTATTCTGGAGCGCTGGAGCCTGTTGCGAATAACCCTAACATGAAGAACGAACCCTGACAGTCCATTGTTGGTGACACATATCACAGAAGGTACATGGAAGTCAAGGGGTTACTTTTTCGCTCAAAGTATTATTCTACTTAGACCACCTTTTTTTTATGGCTGATGGGCGACCTGCTTTTAACCGATTTTTTGGACAAAATTCTGGAAAACCTCAAGGGAACTTGGGTTTATGAGGAATTGAAGGATCTGGAAATACTGGACTTTGATTTTAGTCCAGCCAACGACAAGCTATACCTCAAAGCTCACAAGAGCTATTATAGCTGTGAACTGAAATTATGCCTTGAAAATGGCTGGGTTGAATACTTTCAGACGCATTACCACGCAGGCTTGGACTATCAGCTGTTTTTGGAACTGCCCCTCACCCAACTCAATGAGCTCCGAGAATTGCTTGCCCTTTCAGCCTTGGATCAGAAAAAATATTGGAAACCCAACGGGCTATATAAAGAGGCAAACAACATGGTGGCCACGGTCATTGTCAACGAGCTGGGGGCTACCAAAGTGATTCAACACTGTGCGTATGGCAGCCAACTCCCTTGGGAAAAGAGGCCTTCATTTTTTTCGCCACGCGCCCTCATCATCGCCGCACATGCACCTTTGGCCTTACGGATCACGCTCTACTTGATTCTGTTGTTTATGGTCAGTTTTGTGGGAATTGTGATCATCAAACTCCACTCGATCCCATTGCTATGCGCCATCATCGCTACCCCACTGATGGCCATCGCCCTCTCCTTTCACTACAGCGTTTTCAAGAAAAAAGTGCTCAAGGGCATCTCACCCGAAAAAATCGTCCTCGAAACCTATTATCTGGGCCTGCGGCTAAGACGCAAACTGTTTGACCGCTCCTTGATTCACCTCCAGTCAGGACGGCATTCCGTCAACGGCCCCAAATTCCAACTTAATCGGGCCATGTATTCCATCTACCTGACCGACACCAAGCACTCCGCACTCGTTTTCGAATCAGAAATCGCGGATGAGGTGTTGGAAGAAATCAACAACATCCAGACCTTCTTAGAAGGTGCGGCTTAATGTCGATGGATTCCATCCATCGCTAAGGAAAATCGCCCTTACAGGGCTTTACAGTGACAGCCCTGTAAGGGCGTTTCTCCACAGCAAAGAACTTTAGTCCTTTGCCTTCATTTAATGCCCATACACCTTATACTCCTTCTTGTACCTCTCCCAATCAAAATCAGCGTAATTCGCCTTATCGGCATCGCTCATTTGGTGACAAGCCATGCACGACACTGAGGAATGAATCATCATAATGTCCTCATCGGCGTAGTTCTGTCCAGCCAACACGGGCTCCCTGAATTTCTGCACATTCACTTGGGCTGAATCAATGCGCTTCTGAAGCAACTCCTTGAAGTCCCACGACTCATATTCTGGAATCTGCTTGGCCAAACCATACACCTCCACGGCCTTCTGCCAATCGCCATCCTTCACCAGCATGTCGCCCATATTCATGTAAAAGCCCTCCACATTATGCGGTGCTATCCATGAATTCCAACAGGCGCGCTTGCGCTTCAAATCATCCTCCTCGGCCTCCATGGGCAAATACTTGGTGATATCAGGATGCTCGCGGTCGAACTTCTCACAATAACATTCATCCAAAGTTTTCCACTGCCATTCCAAGGCCTTGTCGAATTGCCACGATTCATGGGACAATTGGCTCAGGGAATAACCAACCGTGAAATAGTTGAACTCCTTCCATTGGTGAATGGACTTTTTTCCGTTGAAATAACCATCCGTCACAAGGCTTTTATCATCTGAAATGGAGCCAACCGCCATTTTCAAATCCGCCAAAAAACCAAGGATACGCGGGTCCTTGGGATTCAACTTATAGGCTTCGCCAAAATACTTTAGTGCCAACGTGCCATGGTCCGTGATGGTCGGCGGAATGGTGTCCAGCTTGCGACGCTCGCTCAATGCCCAGATATGGCTGAAGCCCAAATGCGCCACCGTTTCCAAGTGATTGGGATTTTCATTGTAAGCAGCCGACAAATAGAACAATACGCTGTCCAAATTTTCATAATGCCCACCGTGCAACTGCTCCCAAAAATAGTTGTTGGCATAAGTGGAAAGCGCTGTGGTTTTCTCGGCCTCCTCAGCATCCTTCTTGCGGTTTACCGTCTTTACGGAAAGGGTACAGCCAAGCATGGCCAACAGGGAAAAGAGAATCAATGCTTTTTTCATGGAAAACAGGCGTAGTTGTTTTTGCGAAATCTGGAGAGCACAAAGGAAAAAAATTGGCATAAAAAAACCTCCTTGTAATCCAAGAAGGTTAAGGTTTGATGGAAATGAAACACATGAATTATATCATATCCGTAATCTTCTTACTCATCGGCTTAGTCGTGGAATAAAATACATCAATCAAACGCCCTTGCTCATCAAGCAGGTACTTTTGAAAATTCCATTTCACATGGGAGGTCTTCACGCCGTTCTCCTCTTTCTCCGTCAGCCATTTGTAAATCGGGTGCTGGCCATCACCTTTCACCTCAATTTTCTCAGTCATCAAAAAGGTCACGCCGTAATTTTTCTTGCAGAAAGCCTTAATCTCTGAAGCATCCCCCGGCTCCTGATGGCCGAACTGGTTGCAGGGAAATCCGATGATGACCAGCTTGTCCTGATACTTTTCATGGAGCTGTTGCAACTCCTCATACTGGGGCGTGAAACCACATTCTGAGGCGGTATTCACCAAGAGCAGTTTCTTCCCTTTGAAATCATTGAGGTTGATTTCCTTTCCATCGAGGGAGTTGATCTTGAACGCTTGATCGAATAATGAGCGTGGGGATTCACTGGCGGGCATACAAGCAAGTAACCCAAGCAGGGCTACCATTGAGGCTAAAACAATTCTCTTCATCACTTTCATTTTTCTTAAAATTCTTGGACTTACATACGCTTTCCTTGCAAATCGGGATGTTTTTAGGCTCAAGGCAAGCCTTTTTCCTTCAAATGCCAACACACCTCATCCTCGAATTCCATCTCCACGGTGTGGTGCCAAATACCTTCGGATTTAATGGTTTCCGCGATTTTGGTTTTCAAACCCATCATTTCCTCGCGAGAGGTTTCCTTGTCAATCACCAAGTGGAAAGAAAGGATATGACGTTCACCGTCCAATGACCAGAAATGGATATCATGGACTTCCTTTGTCTTGGGCAATTTAAGTAGATCAGTTTGCAAGCGCTCCAAATCTACATCCTTGGGAATGGCCTGCAAAAACACACTGAACAGCTTCTTGAAATTGCCCAGCACATGCCATAAAATATAGGCCGTGATACCCAATGACAACAACGGGTCAATAATCGGCCAATCGAAGAAATACATCAGCAAGGAGCCAATCAACACGGCCACCCAGCCCAGCACATCCTCAAACAAGTGGAGCATCACCGCGCGGTTGTTCAGACTTTTATTGTCCCCTTTTTTCAGGCGAAAAACGGCTAATCCGTTGAAGGCTATGCCCAACAAGCTCATCCAAATCATTCCCTCGGAATGCACTTCCTGAGGATTTAACAAGCGTGGAATGGTCTGGCTGAAAATGAAAATGCTACCCGCAAAAAGGATGATGGAATTGATGAGCGCCCCAAAGGGCGAAAACCTGTGGTAACCGTATGAAAAGCTTTTGTCCCTGCCCTTTTTGGAATAGCGCTCCAAGAAATAGGCTGAACCAATGGCCACCGTGTCGCCCAAATCATGGACGGCATCGGACAGGATGGCGATGGAATTCGTGAGAATCCCGCCGACAATCTCCAGAATGGTGAAGGTGACGTTCAGAGCGAAGGCCGTCAACAGGCCTTTCTCTGTCTGGTCGTGATGATGGTGGTGGTCGTCGTGCATACGCTTCTTCTTCCTCCCCATCAAGTTATAGGTTTAGCAGGCTGAAAACGGAAATGTCACCAACAAAAAATGACTGGAAACAATCGTCTCCAGCCAAAACATCCTTAAACACAAAATGAACCTTAGCGCACCACCAATTTCACTTGATCCACCCAATCCAACTCCTGCAATCGAACAATGTACTGACCTGAAGCCAAGCCTTCGGCAAAATCAATAGAAACAGTCTGCCCTTCCCCAATCACCAACTCTTGGGCCCAATGAACCCGTCCTTTCAAATCCACAATAGTCAGATTCACAGTTCCTTCTCCCAATCCAGCGATGTTGAGCGCCTCATTGCCTGACATCAAACTTGGATAAACCGCCACATTTCCATCCCAATAAACAGCCACTACTTTGCTCAAAATTTCCTCCCCGTTATCCTCCGTTTGTTTCAATCGATAATAATTCCAGCCACGGGAAGGTTGCTCATCTGAAATCTCATAGTTGAGCGCGTCGGAAGGGTCAATCCAAGCATAATCTTCAAAAGAGATTCCATCCTTACTGCGTTGCAACTGGAAGCCGTTATTATCGAGGTTGGAAGCAATTTCCCATTCCAAACCAATGGATGATTCGTCTGCATTTCCGACAAAGGATACAATGTCCACTGGCAACACAGTGATATCAGGATTCCCGAAAGTGACAAAGCCTGTTGAATAATCCTCCACAATCTGATCGCTTTCCACCGAACCACTTAGCACAGTTCCAGAAGAAGAGCCATCAACCAACTCCCAGATTCCCGTGGAAGCCATGCGAGCAGAAGCCGAGGAGTTATCCACAAACTTTGCGATTTCAACATCCAACGGCGTGATGATTCCGCTGTGGTCATCCCAATACAAATTGATTTCTGAAAAGGAGTTTGTCCCCTCACCCATCAAGTACCAATATTCCTTATCGCTAATTCCGGACAAGGTCGCTTCATCATAGTCAGCACCAACAGCCGTATTTGGGTCCTCAAAGAAATACTCAGCAGTATAAGACGCCGTTACGCTATTCAACTGGCCAATACCAATCGGGCCATACTCGCCTTGGTCTCCTGTTGGGAATACAAATACATTTCCTCCTGTCACCCCCTTCTTTCCAATCTTCTTTACTGGGCCGTCCACATGGCTGGCATCAGAACCACCAGCAACCAAGGCCTCATCTTCAAAAATCAACAGATTGGTTTCTGTGGTTGAAAGGATGCCATTCGTGAAAGTCATCGTCCCATAAATGGTCAGCGGGCTCCCCAAGGTCAAAGGGGTCTGGCTATCGAGCACCACATTGTAATACGTCCATTCCTCATTCAAAATTTGGTCGCCAGGAATCACGGAACGTTCGGTAGTTGCATTGAAAGTCAAGGTGCCCCCAGACATGTCCAGCTTGCCATAAAGGTGAAGGAAGTTAAAATTGCCCGCCACCATGAAATCACCTCCCGTCATTTCAATCAGCACGCGGTCGGCTTTGTAGGTGTTGAAGTACACATTGTTCACACTCAGCAATCCACCGTCGACAATCAACACTCGAAGCATTCCCGTGCCATTATCCATGGTCAAATCATGCTCTACAGTAAGGCTCCCCTCAATGATGAGATCCTGACGGCCGTCCATGAAAAGGCTGTTGATGTTCACTACTTCACCACTTGGAATGGTGACCTCATACCAACCATCTAAGCTCACCGTATCCGTTGAGCTTGGGACACAGGTACAGGCACTGCCGTCAACCTCCCAGAGGCTGGAGTCATTCCAGTCCCCACTACCATTAGCAGAAAGGACCCTTGCTTGTGCAGTTTGAAAGATGAAAAGGGCAATTATCGAAGTAAAAAGTGTGCGAAGTTCCATAGGCTAAAAGTTGAGGAGTTGAAAAAAATGCCTGAACAGCCTTTAGTACGCACCCTTTATTTCAGGGTTTTGCACACCCCTAGTTCACGTTGAAGAAAGAGGACTAACCAGCATCAAAAAAGCCCCTCACAGCCTATTCAGAGTGGAAAAAGATTTTTCAAAAAAAATTTGAGCTAGACATCCCCTATCTCATGATACGCAAGGAAAAGGGGGCGAAAACAATAGCTCCAAAAAATTTCCCACTTTGGGAAAACACCGCTCCCAACCTTCACCAAGCCGAACCACACCAATTCAAGATTTCCTAACTTCACAGAACACGTATGTTGTGATTGTGCTCAAGATTGCCTACCACCCCAACTACCACCACCCTATTCCCAAGAACCATCGCTTTCCGATGGCCAAATACTCGCAGTTGCCCGAGCTGTTAAAAAGGGAGCACGCCTTTACCGAGGAGTATTTTTTTGAGGCGCAAATGGTGGAAGATGACATCATCCTGACCACACATGACGCCGATTATCTGGAACGGCTCCACAAGGGCACCATCAGCAGAAAAGAAGAGCGGGAAATTGGCTTCACCTATTCGCCAGAACTGATTACACGGGAAATCACCATTCTTGGGGGAACAATTCAATGTGCTGAATATGCACTGGAAAACGGCGTGGCAATGAACATTGCGGGAGGTACGCACCACGCCTTCACGAACCGAGGCGAGGGCTTTTGCATTTTGAATGACCAAGCCGTGGCCACCAACTACCTTCTCGGAGAAGGCAAGGCGAAAAAAGTGCTGATTATCGACCTCGATGTCCACCAAGGAAACGGCACGGCAGAGATTTTCAGGAACAATCCCAATGTGTTCACCTTCAGCATGCACGGCGAACACAACTACCCTTTCCGCAAAGAAAAATCAGACCTCGACATTCCCTTACCCAACGGCGCCAACGACAGCTATTTCCTGAACACCCTGAAGAACGTCTTGCCGAGAATCATCTCCACCTTCAAACCCGATTTCCTTTTCTATCAATCTGGGGTGGACATTTTAGCCACCGACAAACTTGGAAAACTGGGTATGACACTGAACGGCTGTTTCCGACGTGATGAATTCGTGTTGGGCTTGGCGCATCGCCTTGAAATCCCCATCGTGGCCTGTATGGGTGGCGGGTATTCCCCGAATCTGGAGGATATTTTAGAAGCACATGCGAATACCTATCGGATTGCGAAGGCTTTTTGGGGGTGAAATGGAAACAAAAAATCCCCCATCCAGCCAATTGACCGAACGGGGGAGCCCTATTAAAATCAGCCTTGATTTTACTCTTTAATAAACCTGCGGGTTTTCACCTGCTCACCGATGGAAAGGCGGACAAAGTAAATGCCTGACACCAATTCGGAAATATCATTCTGCAACACATAAACACCTTCCTGTTGTGAAGGAAGCTGAACGGACTGCTGTACCACCCCGTTGATGTCCATGATTTCCATCCTCACGCTTTGGGCGGAGGAAACACCGTACTGAATCACCAACTCATCGACGGCTGGATTCGGGTAGGCACCGAACAACACGGCATCTTCATAAGTATCCGCAACGCTGGTGATGACCTCATTACGGGCCAATTGTGGCGCATCCACCTTTTCAGGGGCTTGCTGAGCGATTGCCGTCAAATGGTTTTCTCCATCGAACATGCCAAAGGAGCTACCAGCATAATTCTCTGTATTACTCTTTTGGGCAATATCATCCACATAATAGAAATCGCCCTGAACGGAATCAGCGGTCACATTCAAGACAAGGTATCCGTGCTGGTCAAGGTCCGCATACTTCATGTGCGGGTTGTAATTCACCTCAAAAGGCACATCCTTCAAAGCGGGATTCAGGGCACGCAAGTCAGTATTCATAAACACCTCGAAAAGTGCTGAGTTTTGCGCACCAATGTTCTCATCAAAGTTGGCGGAAGTGATCGATGGTACCACAAACTCACCTCCTACTGCGCCTTGGCCAGTCGACTTGTCATAGCTAAGGCTTGGGTACGGCAAGTAACTGATACCTACCTTGCCCATTGGGGTATCCAATGAATCCGTTGGGTAGTAGGTTGGCTGGGCAACAATGTCGTAGGCCATGGAAGAATGAAAATCACCCGTGAGCCATACCATATTTTCCACGCCATTCGACTGCAGGGAATCAATCAACAACTGGCGCTCCACTGGATACCCATCCCAAATATCCAAAAAGAGGGACTCAACGGCGACAATGGAATCTATGTTGGTGATATCTGGCGTACCATCATCCATTCCAGCGGCAAAACCAACACTAAACGGGGAGAAAATCACTTGGTTGGCCACAATTTTCCATTTGGCGGATGACGTCTTCATCTCCTCGAGGAACCACTCGCGCTGTTCTGAACCGAGCATGGTATGGTTCGGATCCAGCATCACAGGATCAAAAATGCTTGTCGGCTGTTTGGTACGCGCCTTTAGGCGGGAATCCAAGACTACAATTTCAGCCAAGTCGCCATAGCTCAATGTACGCTCGACATCGGTGCCATTTGATTCTCGAATCGGCATCCACTCAAAGTAAGCCTGCAAGGCTTCTTTCTTGCGGTCTTCCCAGCTACCCTCGGTTTTCTCATCGTGGTTTTCCGCGCCATCCTTGTAGGAATCGTTAGCCGTTTCGTGGTCATCATACACCACAATAAATGGGTGTTGCTGATGAGCCTTTCTCAAATCCTCATCCAATCGGTAAAGAGAATAACGTGTGCGGTAGTCGTCCAAATTGACAATTTCTTGGGTAGGGACATTCCTACGCTCGGTCAGATTGGCGTTGCCATAATAATCAGCAGGGTACTCGTAGATGTAATCCCCCAAGTGAATCACCGCATCCAAATCGGCGCGTTCTGCAATGCGACCATACGCATTGAAATAGCCAGCCTCATAGTTGCTGCATGAAACGACAGCAAACTTTAGATGCTCGGCGTTAGTCGACGCTGTTCTTGTACGACCAAGGACAGAATTTTTGCCCAATGCACGGAAATAGTAGTAATAAGTAGTCTCCTCGCTCAGCCCTGTCACATCCACCTTCACGGTGTAATCCTTGGTCTCGTCAGTAGTAACGGTGCCACTAACAACCACATCCTGCAAGTCCATATCCGTGGCAACAAAATACTCCACCTCAACGGACTGGTCAGTTTCTGGAGTAACACGTGTCCAAATGATCACACGGTCAACCAAAGGGTCTCCGGAGGCTACCCCGTGGTAAAAGGGCGCCATTTGCGGGTCATAAGGTAGTTCCTCCTGAAGGCGTGCCGTGCTCACCACCGACTGCGCCCTACCAAGCACAGGGAAAATCAGGCTCAGCAAAACAATAGGTATAATAGCTTTCATCGTCTTTTTTTTTGATGCAAGCTACGCTTCGGTGCTAACCCGAAAGTTGAGGCTGTCTTATGGAAAGATTAAGTTTTGGAGGGGATTGTTTGGGGAATATTACATGGCTGAAAACACGAGAGAATACGACTATAAATAGCCTAAAAAAATGAATACCCACAAAAAACAAAAACCCCTTCAGAAACTAATTTGAAGGGGCTTAGTGCAGAGAGTGAGGGATTCGAACCCCCGGTACCTCGCGGTACAACGGTTTTCAAGACCGCCGCATTCGACCACTCTGCCAACTCTCTGTGTAGAATGGTGATACAAAAGTAGGAGGAGCCTCACTATTTTGCAAACACCAGAACGACTTTTTTTACTTTAATATGCCTTGAATGTAGTGCCAGAGCACAACACCAGCTGTTACTGAGACATTTAGGGAATGTTTGGTTCCAAACTGCGGGATCTCCAAATATCCATCACAGAGAGCCAAGGCCTCGTCTGAAACGCCAAACACCTCATTCCCCATCACAAAAGCATACTTTTCGTCGGCTTTGGGTGAAAACTCCAAAAGCGAAGTACTCTTGTCGGTTTGCTCCAGAGCGTAGATTTGGTACCCTTCTTCTTTGAGCGCCTGAAGCGCTTCCTCGGTTTTTGGGAAATGCTTCCAGCTTACACTGTCCTCTGCCCCAATGGCCGTCTTGCGAATATCGCGGTGAGGTGGCTTACCAGTAATCCCACATAAATACAGACCCTCTGCCGCAAAAGCGTCACAAGAACGGAATGCGGAACCAACATTATTCAGGCTTCGCACATTATCCATCACAATCACAACAGGATGCTTCTTAGCCTCCTGAAACTCGTCTACGGAAAGGCGATTCAACTCCTCGGCAGTCAATTTCTTCATGAAGCAAAATTAAGATTTCTTGCGCTTCCAGCGAGCCAAAGAGAAACGGTAGCCAGCAAACAACTTGATTATGCCTGTATTGCGCTCAATAGAAACCCCTTCTGTACCATGAAGCACCTGCATGTCCGAAAACATGGTTAGACCTGTATAAAATCGGTCGGAGTTATATCCCATTGCCGCCCTAAGGGTTCCCTTAGTGGTTAGGACTCGATAGTCTGTAAATTCTTCATCCGTCCTGCCTTTGTATTGCCCCAGCTGTACGCCAAGACCAAACTGCAAGGAAGCTGTGAGAAAGAAATGATCTCTAATCACAAAGGAATGGGCGTAACCTGGCTGAACGCCAAAATTCAATGTCGCTACTTTTTCCACATCGACCTTTTGAGAAAAATAGGCCTCCAGCGGAGGAGGGAGCACAGGCTTGTCCGTCCCTAAGGAAAACATGTTTACATAGCCTCCAAGGATAAAAGAGCCAGCAGACTTCTTTTGCCTTTCGTTTTGGAGAAATGCCGCCCGATAGGAAAACCGTTTATGGTTAAACACATAGTAGAAATCACCTCCGAGGGTGATGGTACCCATACTACTGTTGAGTGGTGGCGGACCTTGCCAATTTTCTTCAAACGCGCGGACATTGTTTAAGAAAAAACCACGGTAATATTGGGCATAAATATCGACACCAATCTTTCGTCCATAACTGTTCGCCACCAAAGCAAAGTGATCGGTGTGACCATTCTCCTCAGCCTCGGAACTTGTCACAGGCAAGGTGACATTCAAGCCTAGCCACTTGTAATGAAAGCCAACCCCTACCCCAACGGAAGTATTTGGCGCATAGCGCAAGCTCCTATCCCCCTCTACATCCCTAAAAGAGATGCGGTGGGTTTTACTAACGGCAATAACTCTTGGAGAAAATAAATGGGATAAATCAGCGATATAAGCGGAATCACGCCCACGAAGGACATCATCTTTTGGGCCAGCATAACTTTGCCCCATAGCTCCCATCCACAACAGAGACAACCAACAAAAAGATAGAATACGGCTCATTCAGGTAGTCATTATTGAATGGCAAAATTTTCCTCATGCTCAACGTGATGAGCATCCAACCTTAGCCTAAGCTCAACCCTGAAGCCTTCTCCTTCTTGGCTATCCACCACAATCCGTCCACCCAAGGCTTCCACCTGCGAGCGCACCATATGAAGCCCAACACCCTTACCTTCCACATGATGATGGAATCGCTGATAAATCCTGAATAGCTTGTGTCCGTGGCGCTCCATATCCATCCCCAAACCATTGTCTTGAATCACAAGAACAAGCTCATTGGCTTCCTGATAAGTTTCGACCTCAACCACCAAGCGGCGCTCAGGGTCTCGGAACTTAAGCGCATTCGAGAATAGACGCTCCATCACGCCGTAAAGAAAGAGGTAATTGGACACAAAATCCTTGACTTGGAAATTGGTCAAAAGCTTCATTCTACTCCTCGTGACTTCATGGTGCATACCAGAGGTTATCCTTTCAATCAGTCCAGGTAGATGAATCTGTTCCCGCTCAAGCGTTGTTTTCTTTGAGGACAGTAAAGAACTGTTAAGATCATGCACCACTTGGTCCAAGCGCTCGGCACATTCCAATGATTTTGACACCACCACCTCATTAAAGGAATCCTCGGGGTCTTTATGATTGTACATCCTCACCATTCCCAAAAGGCTGGCGATAGGCGCACGCATGTTGTGGGACAACATGTGGCTGTATTCCTCCAAACTCTTGTTTTGGATAAGAAGCTCCTTGTTCAACCCACGCAATTCGAGCTCAGATAGGGAGATTTTTTCACGATAGGAATTTATTCGATCAGCCAATGCCAAGGCGAAAAAGCACATTTCCAACGAGGAGCCGATCTGCTTGGCATTCGCCGTAACAATATTCAGCGGCAACACTCCAAGAGTTTTCAGGATATAGACCATCATGAAACCAAGGAAAAAGAACCACGCCACCAAATAGAATCGAGCAAATGAATACTTGCGCCACACCACGATCCCTGCATAATAAAGGAAAAGGAAGGAAACCAGCGCTGAGTAGGTCAGCAACTTCGAGGCAAGGTATTGGTGCCCCAAAATATTAACCACAATGGGTACCGCCATCAAAATCATTAAGCCATTGATGATGGTGTCTCCCAGCTTAAAATGCTTGTGCGTTTGAAGAAATACTTTTGAAAACAGGATACATCCAAAGGTTGACAAACAGCCTATGGCAGGCCCATAATCATGGATGAACAACATATTATTCCCCAACCAAAAAGCGATATCACCGTTTACCCACGCCACATAAAGACCTGCTGTTACCAAATAAACGAGATAAGCACTATACGCCTTGTCTTTGGTAGAAAAATATAAGAACCCATTATAGACAAACATCAACAGGATAAACCCATAATAAATGCCGTCGATTAGGTGCTTTATATGCACCTCTGAGGTCCACAGCTGAGTACTGGTAATAAAGAGAGGGAACTGCAGACGCATACTCTTGACCCTCAAAAAATAGGTGGATTCAACCCCCAGAGGCGGATCCAACAAAAAGACAAAGCGGTTTGTCGAATAGCCATGACGACCTCGGGGCAAGCTTTTGCCTACCGTAATCGGCTCAAGCGAGGTGTCATTTGTCCGATATAATGTAAGAGAATCCAGCACCCATTCCCCCACTGTAAGGAGGCAAAGCCCATCAAAAGTCTTATTGATGGTGAACTTTACCCAAATAGCCTCGTCCTCATCAATGTCAGGAAAATTGAGGTTATCCATTTTGCTAGGCTGAAACCGCTGATCGAATTCTTTGGAAGAAACCTCTTCAAACGAATAGGATGCTAAGGTATCCCTAAAAATAGCGACTTCCCGACCGATATTCTCTTGGCCAATCCCCTCAAACCGAATGACTCCCTGGCAGTGCGCCACCTGCGCGAATAAGAGAAGAAAAATAAGATATAAACCCCTTCTTATAACTTCCTTCATTGTCTTGAAAGTTGACCGTATTGTTTTTAAACGAAGGCGTTTTATAAACAAAAACCAAGCCTAATTTCACAAAACTAGACTTCCAGCCTCAAACATGGACACAAAAATAACCAAAGCTTTCACCTTCTCCATATAAAAACACAAAGCAAACAAGAAACGGCTACCCCTTACCAAAGGAGTAGCCGTTTAAAATTCAGACAATCTGCAAGCTTACTTCACCAGCAGCTTCTTGGAATCCACAATCTCACCCGAACCATTTACAACATTCAGGAAGTAAAGACCAGCAGCGCCCAAAGCGTCCACATCAATCTCAATCAATTGCTCATCGATAGCGTCAACAAATACCTCCTGACCTTGTAGGTTGGTCACGGAAATGCTGTATCCTGTCATCAAGGAATAATCTCCAGTGTTCACGAATACGATGTCGCGAGCTGGGTTAGGATAAGCAATCATCTGGTTAGAAGCACCATTAGCCAAACCAGTGATTTTGTCCAATACCAAGGTGTCTGTTACTGTAGTGCGCTCTACAACTTCAACTGTATCATAAATAACTTGAACAACTTGAACGGTGTCGTAAACAGTGACTACTTCAACAGTTTTACCATTTGACTCAGCAGCAATTTCTTGAGCAGAAAGTGCTTTGCCGTAAAATTTCACATCATCAATGTTTCCGTAGAAGGTTTGGGTTCCATCCATCATTGTACCGATGCGAAGGTCCGTGCCAGTCCAAGCAATATCTCTTGTAGCTGTCCTTGAGTTTTTCAATTCGCCATTCATATAAATAGCCATCTCACCATTGTTCCATGTGCCGGCAATATGTACCCACTCGTTCAATGGCAATGAATCAGGAGAACTCAAGAAATCATAACCACCATTATTGTAAATGTGGAATGTTGGCTTACCCTTGAAAATGCTTAAAGTAAAGTCACGGTTTGGATTGACTTGAGTCAATACCATCATGGTCTCACGGCTTTTATCACCAGTGTAAACCCAAGCACTCATGGTAAACTCTGAAAGGTTTTTGGCTTCATCCAATGAATCCTCCAACACCAAATATCCTGACCCAAAAGCACGAGCGCCCAAAGCATCTCCATTTCGGTCATCAGTACTGTAAGTATTTTGATCCGCTTTTACATGGATAGAAGAATTGCCACTTACCTCATTCAGACTCTCATTATTAAAATTGAAGTGGAAAATGAGGTCGTCAGCACTTGGAGGATTTCCATTACAGGCCATGGTGTCATACACTGTAACGTTAGTTGTATCATAGACCATCACATTCGTAGTGTCGTACACTGCCACTTCAACCGTCTTAGTACAGAAACCGCCGTCAGTAGCAACCTCCTCAGCGGAAAGGGCACGGTTATAAATTTTCACTTCATCAATGAAACCTTCAAACGGCTCTGAACCATCGTGAAAACTACCAATTTCCAAATCAGTTCCTGTCCAGCCAATGGTAGCCTCAGTAACAACCCGGGTATTTTTTAGCTCACCATCCACATAAATGGACATTGTACCATTATCAAAAGTCGCTACGATGTGCACCCATTGATTTAATGGCAAAGGATCAGGAGAGAAACAGAAATAGTATTCATCAAAATTGACATTGAAATGGAAGGCTGGTTTACCGTCAAAAATACTGAGAACAAAATCTCTGTTCGGGTTCACCTTCGACACAATCGTGTTTCTGGAGCCAGCATTTGGGCTAAACACCCAAGCACTTAAAGTAAACTCTGAAAGCTGATCAACTTTCCCGTCTACATCTTCCAGAGACAAATAAGCTCCGCTCTGAAAAGCACGGGCATTTCCATTAACCCCAGCCATGTCTGCGATAGACGAAGTGTTATTGTCAGTAACATTGACCGTTGAATTCCCACTTGTTTCCGATACGGTATTCCCGTCAAAGCTAAAGTGCATCAACAAGGATGGATCTGAAGACTGTGCGAAAGCACCAAACGACATAAAAGTCATTGCGACAACCATCAATTTGATTGCCTTAGAAGTAAAGGTTTGCATTATGCAAAGAGTTAAAATGTGTTAAAAAACAGCTCAAACCTAAGCATATAACACTGGAAATCAAATGCTTGAAATAACAATAGACCTTTTTAGACACAAAAAAAGGCACGTTTTTCAACGCGCCTAGAAATCTATTTCCTGAGAAGGATTAACGGTAACGGCAAAGATAAGCCGTGTCCACCTCAACCTTAACACCGAATTTTTGGTTGGCCTCCACTTCGAAAGTCTCGCCCTCACCAAAGGTCTTCCACTCAGATGCCTCTGGCAAAAGGATGGTCAATGCACCGCTTACGACGGTCATGTACTCCTTCTTGGAAGTGCCAAACTCATATTCTCCCGGAGCCATTACACCAACAGTAGCAGGCCCGTCTGCCTCAGTGAAAGCCAAGGAAGTCACCTTGCCTTCGAAGTAGTTATTTACGTCAAACATGTTGAATGATTTTTTGCGCAAAAATACGCATTCTTTAGGCACAGATATCGCAAAAAAATCCGTCAGACTTCCTCAGTCCTGTGATTGCGTTTCCACCACGAGAGGCTTAACCTGATTTGGTGGAATGGCACTTCCTCTTGCAAATGTTCGAACAATGGCCTCAAGGCTGATTCCTCGCCTGTTTCCTCAATGGCTTTCACTACACGTTGCAATACAGGCTCTTCCACATAACGGAAGATATCCACATAACAACCCATCTCATACAGCTGTCCCAAATGAGAAAAAACCGTCACCTCAGTCATGCCTCTTTCCTTGGCAATCTCCTCCACGGCTTTCCCCTTTCGGTGTAAGGCATAAGTGACCAGATGGGTCACCCCAGCAATGGCTTTTGCCTTTCCATCACGGTCGGCCTCCATCACGTAATCAAGGATTTCATTGATAAAGCGCGCACCATAGTTCTGGAACTTGGCCTCGGACATACCAGAAACCTGACGCATTCCAGAGGCCGTGACAGGACGCTTTTTCACCATATCCTTCAGCGTAGCATCCGAGAAGATGGCATCCGGTGCCAACCATGTCTCGCCAGCGATTGTCTTCCGCAAATCGCGAAGGCGTTCGAACAATCCATCCTCGAAGAGTTCGCGCTTGGTTTTCCGTTTGGAAGAAGTCCTTTCCTCGCCAACGCTAGATTTCTCCCTGATGGTGTATTCAGCCAACCCAACGGAACGGCTTTTAAACAAAACCTCCCTGCCAGCTTCCGTGCATCGGACTACATGGTTTTGATCATAAGCCAGTTCGATCAAACCTTGGTTCAGCATTTGGGAAATGTAATCCAACCAAACCACTGGCCCTAAATCACGACCAGCCCCATAGGTTTTGATCTTGTCGTAGCCCTTTTCCAAAATCTCTTGCCGAGCGGAACCACGCAACACGTCAATCAGCAAGCTCATGGAAACCTGCTCTTTCAGGCGAACCACAGCAGACAAAGCCTTTTGAGCCAATTGGGTACCGTCAAACTGTTTTGGAGGATCCAAACAGACATCGCAATTGCCACAATCCTTTTGCCTGTCCTCCCCGAAATAACTCAGCAACATCCTACGACGACAGGTTTTTGCCTCGGCAAACTGCTTCATACGATCCAGTTTGGCCTGTTGGATATCAGCCTGCCCACTATCAGCGATGAATCCCTCCAGAATCATCACATCCCGATAGCTATAAAACAGCAAGGTATCCGAATCCAAGCCATCCCTTCCCGCACGACCAATTTCTTGGTAGTAACTCTCAATGTTTTTCGGAAGGTTATGGTGAATAACGAAGCGCACATTGGACTTGTCGATACCCATTCCAAAGGCGATGGTGGCGCACATGATTTGGGTATTATCCCTCAGAAATTCATTCTGTTTATGCGCACGTTCATCCGCCGAAATTCCTGCATGATAGAAATCAGCCTTGTAGCCGTTCTTCTGCAAAAACTTTGAAAGGTCTTCCGTATTCTTCTTGCTGAGGCAATAGATAATGCCCGATTGGTTGGGGCGTTCCTCCAAAAAATCAAGAATCTGGTCGCGCACTCGCTGGCCCGGCCTTACTTCCAAACTAAGGTTAGGCCGATCAAAAGAAGCCAAAAACAGCTTGGGCTCCTTCAGCATCAACTGCGTTTTTATATCCTTTCGAGTAAGGCGATCGGCCGTGGCCGTCAAGGCAATGACTGGTATCTCAGGAAAGTTGGCTTTTAGAAACTTGAGCTTTGTGTACTCGGGACGAAAATCATGTCCCCACTGGGAAATACAGTGCGCCTCATCAACAGCAAACAAATTGAGTTTTAACTGCTTGAGGAAATTAAAAAATGAAACAGTCAATAAGCGCTCAGGAGAAACATAAAGCAACTTCAGTTCACCCTTTCGGGCTTCATTCAAAATGTGATTCTCCTCAGAGGCAGAAAGTGTACTGTTAAAATATCTGGCAGGGATTCCGTTGGCCCTGAGGGCATCAACCTGATCCTTCATCAAGGCGATTAGTGGAGAAATGACAATGGCCATCCCCTCCTTCAGCATGGCCGGCAACTGGTAGCAAATGGATTTACCACCACCCGTTGGCATAACCGCCATCGTATCCTGCCCGCTCATCACCGAGGAAATGATGTCCTCCTGATTGGGCCTGAAACTGTCGTAACCAAAATATTTTTTGAGTGCCACTAAGGCCTCCTGCTGGAGTGGCATGAACGTCTATTTTTGAGCGGGAACCCAACGTTCCACAATTCCTTTCCTCTTAACCGAATGCACCTTGGCAAATCACAACAAAACCACCTCTTGAATCACTCCTTCGCCAAACTCCCTGCAGATGATCTCAACGATTTTTCGCTTCGACATGGCAAGCTCCTTCTTAAGCGGGGCGGAGGTTATCTGCACAAAGAGTTTCCCATCCTTTACAAAAATGCGCCCCGTTCGGTTCGCAATCATCTTCCCCATCATGGCCTCCCACGACTCCACGATGGAAGCCTCCTGCAATCGGTGCCCCAGTTTGCTGGTTTCCATCCAAGCCTTCAGCCCTTCACCCAGCGACATGGCTCCTGCACGTCTTCCTGCACGATTACGAGTCTTATAGTACTTGTTCTGAAAGAAATCCATTCGGCTTTCATTGATTGGGAATCACAAAGATACGGCTCTGAAGGCAAAAGTATTTCTCCCACTATTCCCTTTAGACACAAAAAAGCCACTGGGAATCCAGTGGCTTCAAAGAATGATCAACTTTCTTAAACCTTAGATCTGCTCAATCGGCGTGTCCTGTAGGATGGCTGAATAAGCTTTGTCATAATAGCTGTAAAGGTTCTTCCAATCAAATTCATCAGAAAGACTCTCTACCATATTCCTTTGCTGGATGCGCTCACGACGGTTTTGTTGCACAAAGGCAAACATATAATCAGCCAGCTCATTAGCTGAATCGTCAAAGCTTTTACCACGACGCTCGATAACACCCAAGCCCTTATCTCCAGCTTCAGGCATATTCTTCTTCACAAAGTCACCAAAGCCAGCCAAATCACTCGTCACTGAAGGTACACCACGAACCACACACTCAAGTGGCGTGTAGCCCCACGGCTCATAATAACTTGGGAAAATACCCAAGTGACAACCCCTCACAAACTGTCCATAATCCAAGTGGAACAATGGATTGGTTGAGTTGATGAAATCAGGGTGGTAAACAATCTTCACCTTGTCCTCAGGCTTGTTTACCATATCTGAACTACGAATAAAGTTCAGAAGTGGGTCTTCACCATCGTTCACCAAATTATGCGTCACCACTGGTGGCAAATGATCAACCTTCCAAGATTGGATTGTTCGGCGGTAACGTAGACGCCAGTACTCATCTACAAACTCGCTCAATTCAGGAAGCTTATCCGTATTGCTCTGCGCTGCGCTAAAGAACAAACGTTCTCCAACCTGTTGCTGAATTGCCTCACAGGTTTCCTTGAGCTCCTCCATGATGGCCCTTGATTGCAAGGCCTGAACATTCACAGAATGATAAGGCTGCTTGGTAACAAAGAACATGACAACATTCATGTCAATGCCAGCATCCTTCATTCGGTGATTTAACCTCGCCAAGGCCTCCATGGTCAAGTCATATCCCTTGTTAGAATATTCGAAGCGACCTGAAGTGAAAAAGTAAAGTGTCTTATCAAGATCAAAGGTATAGCTCGGGAAGAAATGCCCGCGGATAAAGTCCTCAATCTTGTCTTTGTATTTTTTGTGCAAGGTCTGAAACTCCTGCAGGGCCTCATAGCGGTTTACGTTCATGCCATTCGGCATAACCACCTCAGGCTTTCGACCAATGATATTTACGCATTCATTAGCCGTCACCTCACTCACCGTAGAAAAAATATGAGCTCCATGAGCAGCCGCTCTCTCAATACGAACTTGCGCCTCAATGTTAAAGTGAATGGCCTCCTTCAACCAATCCACTGCGTGAAGATGGTCGTAAAAATATGGATTATTCATCGCCAAATAGCGTCCCAATAGCGTAGCATGTGTCGTAAACACAACCTCCACAGGAACATTATCCTGACGGAGCATTGGCACACACACCCCAGCCATCCACTCATGGATGTGGGCGAGCAACCTTGTACCCTTATCCTCTTTGATATGTGCTAACTCGGAAAGGAATGCTTTAGTAAGGTACCCAAAAGCAATCACTTGCTCCAGCAATTGATCGCTGTGGCGAGTCTCGATATCATGTTTTTCCCAAAGCTCATATTTGATATTCCCCAAAAAATGGAAGGCACTCGTAGGGTTAATCAATACGGTCTTTGGCTTTCCGCTTACTAGCCAATAGCCATAGTAAACCTCATAGCCCCATTCACGGAGACGCTGAACCGCTTTGAAAGCGTCATCATCACTTTCTGTAATTTCTTCAAACTCGCGACTGTCAACATAAGGACCAACTAATAAATAGTCGTCACCCCAGTTGTCAATCATAGTCTCAACCTTCGAGCGGATTACCGTGTAAATCCCTCCTACCTGATTGCAAACCTCCCAAGCAATTTCTACTAGGGAAGCATTTCCGTAATTATTCCGGTTCATAGGCTGTTGTGCATTAAAAAGATCAAATCAAAAAAGTCAGGAATTCTAAGGAAATAAGACTGCCACAAGCAAAATGCACGAGTTTATCTTCACTTGCCAAGCCTTGTTTCATCCCTTATCCACAAAAATAAGTTTTTGTCTGAGAATTCATACTACAGTAAACTCCAATGTTACGTAAGCAATCACATTCCATCCACTATTTAGACAAGGCAAGACTAATTAACATACTGTTAAAAAAATGGCCACAAAAAAACCCTCTTGGAACTTAATCCAAGGGGGTTGTATTAGGGTTGGCGGCGTCCTACTCTCCCACATGTTACTGCAGTACCATCGGCGCTGTGGGGCTTAACTTCTCTGTTCGGGATGGGAAGAGGTGGAACACCCACGCAAATACCGCCATTGCCTTG
>JAUIJC010000039.1 GCA_030431525.1 Bacteroidia bacterium
AGAGCTCTTTTTGTGGGGTGTTTCCATGTTGAATAGGGGAATTGATTATGCACTGTTTGATAACCATTGAATGGAGATTAGCTACAAAAATCATGGCGTGGAAGTCCTGTTTTATGGCTTCGGCCTTATGGCCTGTGAAGCACTCTGCTTGTAACTTATTTTTGAACCGATCATAGAAGGTCTCAATTCCCCAACGACGGAAATAAAGGTCCTTAAAAACTGCTGTGGGATACTTTTGGGAATCTTTGAGAGAGGTCATCAAGACCTCGACCTCTCCAGTGGAAAGGATGACTTTGACCAGCCTCACCCTGACAGTTGTGTCACGGTTTACCTTGTTTGGAAGGCGAGCAATCGCCCTGTCTCCAGCTTTTAAGGTGATTTCCTTTGAGAAGGCCTTGGAGGCCAAAAAAGCCTTCACCTGTGCATTGAAGTTTCTTTTGCACCGGAATACAAAATCTTTTTTGTGCTCCCCCAGCCAAAAAGCCAATGCAAAACAGGCAAAATATCGGTCAAAGATAAATAGGGAGTCATCAGGAAGTTTAGGTACCCACTCCATGGCTGTGTCCAGTTCAGTATTAGTCAACGGCGTGATGTCAACCAGTTGTGCCATGTTGTTAAGCACATCGTAGCAGACCATGCTTCTTGCCATGGGGATGTCCATGCATTGGTTGGAGTGCTCTCCAAACTCTTTGCGGATATCATCCTTGTCGAACAAGTAAAACATGCTCCCATCAATGCCAAACAACCGAAACCCCTCCCAACGGAGGACTTGACTGCTGGGACAAAAGGATTCAAAACATTTTACAAGCTCAGCGTTCCACTCTATAAAAAACTCATGTTTGAGCTTGTAGCGGGCTCTGCTGAAACTGCTCTTGTTCACAGGAAGGGGTTCGCTGAAAAGATCAAAAAACTTGTCCAGCTCAACCCCAAGTGATTTCTTGGAAAGGTTGATTAAGAATAATATAGTCTTTGAAAAGGTCAGACGACGGTCGCGGACGAAAGCTTGAGGAGAGCTACAAAATTCGGATCGATTCTTAGAGGCCTTCTCAACAAATTCCTTTAGTTTGGAAATCATGCATGGCAACATGCTGACGGGGGGTAAGGTGGTCTTTGTTGTGCAAAACATTTAACCAACCTTAGCCCCTTTTCATTCCTTAATGCAACAGCATTGGGGTCCGCCCCTACATATCCGTCCAATAAAACTCAACATTCTGGAAGGGCAGGTTGATGGCTTGAATATGGTAAAATGCGTTTTCCTTTTGCTTGGCGTAGTGATAATCCCGCAAGGCATTCGTTGTCACAAACAGGTTATTCAACACCCCGTCCTGATAGGTTGGCGCATAGAGCTTTAGCAATGGCCCAAGGTCGTATTCTAGATGGGTGCCCAAATCGGTTGATGAAGCCTCCAAAATGTTGTGGAAAACCTGATGGGTGAAGGTGTGCTCCTGCTTGGTGCGTTGCTCATCGCCATACACCACAGGCGTGTCGCGGAGCATCATCAAGTAGAGCGTGTTGCGAATGGCTTCCTTGCAATTGGCCTTCAGCCAAGATTTGCGAATCCTCAGCTTGATGTCGCTCTCATTGTCCAAAAAGAGAATGGAACGTGATTTTTTTAGGATTTGAGATTCCAAGGGATGTTCCTCGCCATCTAATAGGAGGCTGATGGCCATCGGATTGTAGAGCTCACGCAATGTATCGTCCGCTTCAATCAGTTTTACCAAAGCATTTTTGTCATCTTCCAAATCGTTCGGAAGGATGATGGCCGGAGGATTCTCTCGGTCGTAGAATATTTCTTGGGGATGGTTCACACTCAAGAATTCACGTAGTCCTTCCTCTTGCTCATCGGGCGTTTCATTTGGAGTGGAGAGCTCAGGGAAATCCTTGTACAATTCCCGTTGCACATCACAGGAATAGGACTTCGGATTCTGCTGTTCGTATTTCACAAAGGCGCATCCCGTGTTGCAGGTGTTGAGATGGCTACATGAACGGCAGGATTCATCCACGCCCAATTGGTTGTGAACTGTCTGGATTTTATTGACTGCCGTGTTGAAGATATCCTCCACGGAATCCTTGAAAATATTGCCGTAATGGAAGGCTTCTACGCCTTGTCCGCGGACGCAGGAATATATTTCGCCATCACCTTGAAGCAGGAAAAACTTCTCCCCGCAATTGACGGCATTGGTGCAAAAGGCGGGCGTGAACTCCTCAAACCAAAGGGTGTTCAGGCCTTTTTCCAGCTCCGTTCCCTTGAAGTTCTCCTTCATGAATTCATAAAACTCCACCTGTTGCGGACCCGAAAGTGTTTTCAGGGTTTCCGTGTGTTCGTCCCCAAACTTGTCTTGGTTGAGCTCCGATTCAAAGCCGAACATGAAGTTGTAGTTGTTCATGTCGAAGCCCAGTTCGTTGTGGATAAACCAAATGTCCTTCACGATTTCCTCCTTGCGGAGAAGGTGTTCATGGCAGATAACACTGGAGAATTTTGCGCGATGCGGATACTTGGCCAGCCTTCGCAAGTTGTCCAAGGTTTTTTCCAAGGTGGATTTTCCAGCTTTGGTAGTGCGGTATTTTTCGTGCATCGAGAGGGGTAGGTCGATGCTGGCGCTGATGGACACCTCGTTCTTGATGAAAAGCTCCTCGTAGCGGTCGAAGTTGTAGAGGTTGGTTTTGATGTGCGGCTTGTCCTTTTTGAAGCCGAAAAACTCAAGGTCGGTGCGGTTCTCCCCGTAATAATCTTTGATGAAGCCAAAAAGTTGGTCAAGCGTATTTTCCTTCAACACCGTCACTTCCCCGCCATGTAGCGACACGTTGAAGGGCAATGCGCCTTCTTGCATGAACTTTTCCACGGCAAATTGGAGCGTGTGCAGGGCGCGGTCGTTTTCTGTGGAAAGATGTCCCGTATCAGTCTGAGAGCCCAAATAGCAATAGCTACAACCAAGGTTGCAAAACAGGGTGGGTACGTAAAGTAAATGGATGGTTTTGTGGAAGCCGTTTGGGCTAAGGGTTGTTTCCACAATGTTTTCAGGAGAAAAATCCATGTTCAGGCTGATATTGATGTAATGTTTAGAGTTGCGGAGAAATGTTGTTCATATCACCTGCCAACAGCTGAAAGCTTTGGCAGTGTGGTATGAACGACATTTCTGTATGGAGCATCACACTGCCAAAGCCTACGGCTGTTGGCAGGTGATGCCCTGCGGAATTTCTATCAAATGTTTTTTATCGCCTCTTCCAGTTGGATGGAGAGGATAATTTGGTCCCAATATTTTCCGTTGAACCAACGGTGTTCTTTTAGGCGGGCCTCCTCCGTAAATCCGTTTCGTTGGCAGATTTTCAACGATGGACTGTTGAAAGCCATAACCTCTGCATAAACCTTTCGGAAACCATATTGGGCGTACAAATAGTTGCCGAACATTTGTCCCGCCACCGCGCCGATGCCTTGTTGTGTTGCTTCAGGAATGAGGTAGATGCACAAATAGGTGTATTTGTCGATTAGACTGGTGTTATAGGAATAAACCATTCCGATCAGTGCTTTAGTTTCCTTGTTCTCGATAAGGAATAGCGTATCGATATGCCTGCGGAGTCGGCGTTGGAAGTCCTCCACAAATGCTTCGTAAGGAAGAATTTCCCGATCATCCCACCAAAGGTGGAGGCTCCTCAAATCGGAATGCCACTCAAAAATGGTTTCGTAATCACTTTTCAGCAGTGGGCGTAGCCGAATGTGTTCGTTTTGGAGAGCGATGGGGGACTCAAGCATATTGAAAAAGCGATTTGGGATAGAAGAAATATTTCTAAAAAGCGGTTGCCGTTTTTCTTTTAGAAGGTCCAATTTACAGTACTTTAGCCCCTAATTCAATTGCTTATGCCAACCTACAATGCTCTCGGTTTGATGTCAGGTACCTCGCTGGACGGGGTGGATATTGCCTATTGTTCTTTCGAAGAAAAGAATGGACAATGGCATTTTGAGATTTTGCAGGCTGAGACGGTGGGATATGGGAGTGATTGGAAAAAACGCTTGGAAGAGGCGCCTAAGTTAGATGCCCTAAATTTTATGCGATTTGATGCAGAGTACGGGAGTTATTTGGGAGATTTAGTCTCTCAATTCATTGCAAAGCATCAGATCCAACCACAATTGGTGGCTTCCCATGGGCATACGATTTTCCACGAACCCGACGCGAAGCCTGTGGGGCTGACCACCCAAATTGGTCATGGCGCTTACCTTTTTGCCCAATGCGGAATTCCTGTAGTGTGTGATTTTCGCACGGTGGATGTGGCCTTGGGTGGGCAGGGTGCCCCTTTGGTACCGATTGGTGACAAGCTCCTCTTTGCCGATTACGATTATTGCCTGAACCTTGGTGGTATTGCCAACGTGTCTTTTGAGGATTCAAATGGTGAAATGATCGCCTTTGATACCTCGCCCTGTAACTTGGCCTTGAATCATTTGGCCAGCCAAAAGGGCTTGGAATATGATAAAGGCGGAGTTTTGGCAAAAGCTGGAAAACTCAATTCGTCGTTGTTAAAAACCTTGGATGAGCTTCCGTTTTATGGGCTTTCAGCCCCAAAATCTTTGGGCAGGGAATGGATGGAGGAGGTTTTTCTGCCGAAGGTGGATGCCGTTGAGGATTCCGTGGAAAACAAGTTGCATACAATCTGTGTCCATATTGCCCGTCAGATTTCAGCCGTACTTCCCCGAAGCGGGAATTTGTTGGCCACAGGTGGAGGGGCGCTGAATGTGTTTTTGATGGACTGTTTGAGAGAAGAGTTGGAAAAGAGAGAAGTGGAGCTTAAGATTCCTTCTAAATTGGTTTTGGAATACAAAGAGGCGCTTGTTTTTGCCCTGCTCGGATTGCTAAGGCTTCAAGGCCGTATGAATACTTTTTCCTCAGTTACGGGCGCAAAAAGCGATAATCTTGGAGGAGCTCTTTATGGAGGAGGGATGAGTTAATTGTGAAAAATCCCTTAAATTATTGCGTAGGATTGAATTGAGAATGATGCGAATTTACCTTGTTGGATTGCCGAGTTGCGGAAAAACTACTTTGGGAAGAATTGCTTCAGGTCGTTTGGGCTTGAGGATGATGGACATGGATGAGTTGATTGAGAAACGTGAAGAAATGACCATTCCCGAGATTTTTGCCCAAAAAGGTGAGGACTATTTCAGGAAGGTAGAGGCGGAGGTATTACGCGATTTGGCCGAAGAGGAGGATGTCATTATTTCCACTGGTGGAGGCGCGCCGTGTTTCCATGGAAATATGGATTTCATCAAAGAAAATGGCCGTAGCGTTTACGTGAAGGTTTCCGTGGAAGAAATTGTCCGCCGTTTGGTGGAGGCCAAGGGAACGGCGCATCGTCCGTTATTGAAGGATAAAACCGCAGAGGATTTGGCGGATGAGCTAAACGCCAAGCTGAATGAGCGGGAACTTTTTTACGCTCAATCGGATATAGTATTGAGAGGTGATTCCCTTTCGGCGGATGATTTGGTCAGGGCGATTAAGTCCTGATTCTGAAAGGTTTTTTGTCAAGATTGGTTCGAAATCCCGAACTTGGTCGTTACCCTATTGTAAAAGGAGTCTTGCTTGTGAAGTTTAGAAAGTGGCATAAATGGATAATTGGAGTGCTGGTCAGCCTGTTGGTCTTGGCCGGTGTCCTTATTGTGCATGTGCCACAGACTGATTTTCACGAAGAGGCTTATTACAAAGCCAGTATTGAGCGCATTGAAGCGTTAGAACTTCCTGAGGAGGCAGTAAATGCTTTTGAGGTGGGTTGGGCTAAACAGTCTATCCTCCCCGAAAAACCCCAGAAAATGGCGGGCTATGGTTTCCGAAAAGAATATGACGGAATTCATGATAGCCTGTATGTGCGCTGTTTTTACTTTTCTACAGAGGAAGGGAATTATTTATGGCTGAACTATGACCTTTTGGTGGTCCATTCCACCTATCGGAAGGCAGTTGAAAAGGCCCTTTATGCCAAGTATCCTGACTTGTCAGGTATCTATTTTTCGTGTGCGCATACCCATAGTGGATTTGGAGGATGGGCTGAAGGTGTTTTGGGAGAGGCAATTCTGGGGGGAGACTCCAAGGAAGTCGTGAAAATGCTTGCCGATCAAACGGTTAAAGTGGTAGAAGATGCCCATCAAAATCGTCGTCCAAGTGAGGTGGCGTATATGGAAACTCCTCTTGTAGGTTGGGTGAGTAACAGGGTAAGCCCAGGTGCTTATGTTGATTTGGCTTTGCGCTTGATCGCTTTTAAAAAGAATGATGGTAAAATAGCCCTCCTGAGTACATTTTCTGCACACCCAACCTTGGTGATGCCTGATTCCACCAAGCTTTCGGCGGATTATCCTGGAATGTATAGCCAGATGATGGTTGAGTCAGGAGCAGTTGATTTTTCCATGATGGCAATGGGAGCCGTAGGAAGTACTCAAAGTGATTGTGGGGATAAAGGATTTGATATTGCCACCAACTTCTCTGTTGATATGAAGAGGGTGAGCACCTCCAATCTTAAAAAAATGGAGTTCCATCCTGTGCACCATTTTTCTTTCACCACCACTGATGTGGAAATGCCACCGCTTTATTTCAAGGTGAAAGGAGGCTGGGCCTTTCGGCCAATGGTTGGTGAATGGGTATTTGGGGAGAGTTCTCCGAGAATATCTACCCTAAAAATCAATGACATCCTGTTTTACGGAGTCTCTGGGGAAATATCTGGAGAAGTCACTCAGGAAATTGAGCAGCAGGTTGGGCTGAATGGAACCCATTTGGTCCCTACAAGCTTCAATGGAGATTATGTGGGCTATTTCACCCACGAGCGCCATTACTTTTCACTCCGTCGCGCAGAAACGCGTGACATGAACCTTTACGGCCCCCAAAACACGCCGTTCTGGAGGGCCTTACTGGTCAGCTACCTTTCTAAGTTCAAAGAACAGGAGCCAGTGGCTCAGTTCAAGTAAACTGAGCTGTTTTCCTCGTCAAGTGTAACTTGAATATGCTCTTGCACTGTGGTGGAAAGGGCATATCCTACATAATCTGCCGCTACAGGGAACTGGCGATAGCTACGCTCCACAATAACGGCAATTTGCAACCTGTTCAAAGCGCATTTCAGGAAAGGCTTCAGGCTGTAGGCCAATGTGCGGCCTGAGTTCAGCACATCATCGGTGATAATGACGGTTTTGCCTTGCAACTCTTCGGATGAAATATCCAAGTCAATGTCGCTTTGCATAGGACTGGATTTGTCCACAGAAACCTGCACCAATTTTGTTTTGATCGGGGAGATGGCTTCCAATTCCTCTTGAAGGAGTTTGGCGAATTCATAGCCACGGTCATAGATGCCCGCAAAAATAATTTCCTCCTCCTGAAAGTTTTGCTCGTATATTTCAAAAGCGATGCGCCTGATCTTTTGCATCGTCTGTTGGTGGTCGAGGATTAAAGTCTTATCCATAGCAGGTTATATTATTTCGTGTGTGGCGTTTTCTTCAGAAAGATAGGCGCCAAAGGGCACTTAATGGTTTCATATACAGTTCTGTAGATGAATCTCTTTCTAATGATTGCGCAAGCGATAGAAAAATTCCTATCTTTGTAGCCCTAAAATTAGGACATTCAGAAGTAAGCATCCAAGATATGAAAAAAGGTATTCACCCAGAGTATCGCGATGTTGTCTTTCGTGACACTACCGCTAATACTGAGATCATCACTCGTTCTACGATTGACGCTAAAGAAACGACTACTATCGACGGCAAAGAGTATCCGTTGGTAAAAGTCGAGGTTTCTTCTGCTTCACACCCATTCTACACTGGTAAGTCAATGTTCGTTGACACTGCTGGTCGTGTGGACAAGTTCCGTCAGCGTTACGGCAGCCGCAGCAAGAAATAAGTTTTTGCGATTCGCAAAACCAAAAGGCCTCTGTATTGTACAGAGGCTTTTTTTATGCTTTTTAGCTCACGGTATTTGTTCCTCTTTTTGGGTGAAAAATGAGAAAGGCTCAGCGGAAATAATCCGTTGAGCCTTTTAATTTGTCGGGGTGAGAGGATTCGAACCTCCGACCCCTCGCACCCCATGCGAGTACACTACCTGGCTGTGCTACACCCCGAACAAAGTGATGCAAATGTAGCTTTGAACGATAATATTGGCAACTTTTTGAATTAATCCTTGTAACCATTTTGTTGCTCACTCATTCTGTAAGAAAAAGACTATGAAAAAGCTCTTCCCTCTATTGCTCGCTCTTTTGTTGTTCGGTTGTGAGGCCAAAAACATGGCGCCTCTGGAAACAACATCTTCGGATGGTCGGATAACCATTAAGCTATCTGGTAGCCAGCATTCCCAATTTGATCCGTGGACGGTGAATATTGAGGCCTCGGCCTATGGAAAGGAGTACTCCACCTTTCAGGAGGTTTATGCAGACGAATTGGATACTTCCAACGTTACTTTCAAGTGGGTGTCTGAGGAGACCTGCAAGGTTACTTTCACGCAACGGGACGGCACTACGGTGACGGTTCCGATTACCATTCAAAAAAGGGAGTAGGCGAGCAATTGGCTGCTTTCGGATAGTCTGTTATTGATTATGCTAACCAGTCCGATTTTTATCATCAGCATAGTGTTTATGCTCCTTGGCATGCTTGTCAGCGGTGTGCTGAAGCGAAAGTTTGCCAAGTACAGTAAAATTCCATCAGCCAATGGCATGTCTGGGGCTGAGGTGGCCCAACGGATGCTTGATGAGAACGGCATCCATGATGTTCGTATCGGATGCGTTCCAGGCCGTTTGAGCGACCATTACAATCCAATGGATAAGACGGTCAACCTGAGTCCCGAGGTGTATGAAGGGCGCAACGCAGCCGCCTTTGCCGTAGCCTCCCATGAATGTGGGCATGCCGTGCAACACGCAAGAGGCTATGCGCCTCTGAAGTTCCGTTCTGCATTGGTTCCCATTCAGAATGTTAGTGGCAAGGTGCTGAACATTGTGGTGATGGTTTCCATTTTTGGTGGGGCATTCTTGTATCAAACTTTCCCCATTGATTTGGTGCTGATTGTAATTATTGGCTGTTATGGTGTCTTGACGCTTTTTAGTCTGGTCACTTTGCCTGTGGAATTTGATGCTAGCGCCCGTGCACTGCACTGGATGGAGGAAAGGAGGGTGGTGACCAGTCAAGAGCATGAAATGGCTAAGGATGCGCTTAAATGGGCTGCTATGACCTATGTGGTAGCGGCTTTAGCTTCTTTGGTAACGTTACTTTATTACCTGAGTTTATTACTGGGTAGGAGTCGAGATTAATGCGTTATAGGAGGTGCTGAGTGTGCTTTTATCTTATTGGACAAAAGGTTTCCCAAAATGGGAAACCTTTTTCTTTGAGGGTGGTATAAGAGTGTAGAATTTAGAAACCTGATTTTTGTCACTTTTTGAGTTTATCCATTTTTCAGATGAAGAATCTTTTTACCAAGCTCGTCCTTTCTGTCCTCTGCAGCTCACCCTTTATAGCTGTGGGACAAAGTACTCCTATTCTTTCTTTAGAAGAGGTTTCCAGTAATCTCAGCTTTGCTGACACCTCCTCTTTTTTGAATCAGTTATTAGGTGACCTCGTCACCTTGCCTATTTTGCTTGAGTCATCTGAGTGGCATGCAGAAGGTGGGGCTTCCAGTTACTTGGAGGCTGTTGAGGCGCAGGATTCAAAGTATTTGAGGTCAACAAGTGTTGCGTCAGCCCTTGGTGGTCAGACCGAGTATTTGCAGTTGACTGGCTTCGATTTCAATGTTCCCTCCGATGCTGTGATTACAGGAGTGGAATTAAAGATGAGAAGAATGGTGGATAGGCCAAGCCTTGGGTTGTTGGAGGGGGTGTTAGGCCCTGTTCTGGATGCGTTGGTTGGCTCCATGAAGGACCATGTTATCATGTTAGTTAAGGACGGAGAGCCAATGGGTGATAACATGGCAAGCTCATCTGCATGGTCCAGAGATGCTTGGGAGACTGAGACATATGGTGGTCTGACGAATTTATGGGGGGCGTTGTTAACACCGGATGATGTTAACGACCCTGATTTTGGGGTGGTGATTTCAGCTCAATATGGTTCTGGTCTGTCATTAGGTGTCTTGCCCAGCTTCTTCATAGACCACGTGGAGTTAGTTGTGCATTATCAAGAGAATATTGTTTTGCCTATAACACAAACTGATATGGACCTTCGACTAGAAGAGGAGGGAGTGGTATTCGACTGGGAGGTTGTACCTGATGACAAGATGCTGTATTTCGCTGTTGAACGCTGCTATGTTTCAGGTGCCTGGGAAATGATCGGTTTGGTACATGAAATGGAGTCCAATACAGGCTTCTATTCCTTTACGGATGTAGATCTTCCCATGGAAAACACCTATTACCGAATTCGCCAAGTCAATAGTGATGGTCAGCAATATTACTCTTGTGTAATGAGCTTGAAGATGCAACCAAGTGATAAGAATGAGATAGAAGCACGGGTTTATCCAAATCCCGCCGTTGAAAATGCCTTTATCTCCATAATAAATCCAAGCTGTTGGAGGGTAAGGTTGCTCGACAATTTGGGAGCCCCAAAAGAGGTAGATTTCACTATTCAGGCTGATGGGATTAATGTGGAGGTAACGGACCTCCCAAATGGAAGTTATTTGTTGATGTTAGATAATGGGGTGGATGTGGTGCAAAAGCGGTTGGTGGTGGGGATATAAATTGGTTAGGGATGTTCTTAAAATCGAAAAGCCCACCTTCATCGTTTGAAGGTGGGTTTTTTAGGTTTGGTTAAAGGCCTTCAATGTCTTCCTCGGGTAACTGTGTGGCTTCAGCAATTGTTTTTGTGTCAAATCCCAGACCCTTAAGCCGTTTGGCGGTATCGAGTTGTTCTTGCAGTTTTCCTTTTATTATCCCCTTCTCGATCCCCTTTTTAAGCCCTTTTTCTTCAGCGGTGTCAATCACGTTTGTCCAGTCACGGTATATCTTTAAACTCTCTTCATAAGCATCTTTCTCAACAGGGTTGTATTGAGCTATTTCGGCAAGTTTGAAGATTTTTTCAAACACCCTCTCTTGCAGTTTGATGGGGCGCTCTTGCAAACGAGAAAGGTTTTTAAGGGTGTACATCCACTTGTCAAATTTGGTTTCCAGTTCATCAAGTGTCTTGTTGAATTTGGCCATTTCCAAGTAAATGAAGGAAAGCTTGTCATAAAAAACAGTGTTGCTCTTGGTGTTCATGAGCTGAACGTGTTGCAACATTTCTTCGCCGCTATCCTCACGGAGTTCAAAATCCAAAATGCAGATAGTATAAACAGCCTTTAGCTTAAAGTCCCAACGGCCAGATTCGGCTTGTTCTTGAATGGGAAAAGTGGCGTAGAAGATGCTACGGTCCTTGAAGTATTTTTGGTAGGCTCGCTGAATTTCGACAATGAATTTCTCACCCTCTTCATTTTCACAATAGATGTCAAAAATGGCCTTTTGGTCAATGGGGCTGTTCTGAAGTTGCTCATTCTTCTTAAAAGTAACGTCTTTGACAAGCTCTCTACCTGCTAATAGCTGGTTCAAGAAATCGATAAGTAAGTCCTTGTTGACTTCCTCTCCAAAGATTTTTTTGAAACCGAAGTCGGTGAACGGGTTGATGTAGCGAGCGGTCATAGGTTTTTCTTTAAAAAGTGTAATTAAAGAAAAACCCTGTTACCAAATCAAGGCAACAGGGTTTCATTTTGATAATGTTGTTTTGCTAATTAAAGCACCATCCCAGCAGCAACAGTCTCGTTGCTGAATGGATCAATCAAAATCACGGCGCCAGTAGCGCGGTTCTTTTTGTAAGCATCAGTGAAGATCGGCTTGGAAGTACGGAGGCGAACACGTGCTACGTCGTTCAAACCTACGTTCAAGTCGTCCTCTTTTTTGTGCAAGGTGTTGATGTCCATTTTGTAGACAACCTCCTTGGCGATAGCTTGAGCCTCCTGAGAGGTGTGGCGAACGATGTACTTGCCACGTGGCTGCAACGGTTTGTTGCTCATCCAAGTCACCATCAAATCAATATCCTGAGTGGAATTAGGCTGATTGTTTGGCTTGGCAATCATGTCACCACGGCTGATGTCGATTTCATCCTCGAGGGTAATGGTCACGGACATTGGAGGGAATGCTTCCTCCACAGGGCCGTCCATGGTTTCGATGGATTTGATCTTGCTGGAGAATCCAGAAGGAAGGACAACGATGTCGTCGCCTGGCTTGAATACGCCACCTTCTACCATGCCAGCGAATCCACGGAAGTCGCGGTACTCGTCGTCAGTCTGAGGGCGGATCACGTACTGCACAGGGAAGCGTGCGTCCACGAAGTTGCGGTCAGAAGCAATCTGAACGTTTTCGAGGGTGTACATCAAGGTTGGGCCGTCATACCAAGTCATGTTCTCGGAGCGGTCAACTACGTTGTCGCCAAGAAGGGCAGAGATTGGAATGAAACGGATGTCCGGAATATCCAACTTGGAGGAGAACTCCTTATAGTCAGCTTTGATTTTTTCGAACTGCTCTTCGCTCCAGTCAACCAAGTCCATTTTGTTGATACAAACCACCACGTGCTTGATGCCCAAAAGGTTGGCGATGAAGCTGTGACGCATGGTTTGCTCGATAACGCCGTGACGGGCGTCCACCAAAATGATGGCGAGGTTTGCCGTGGAAGCACCAGTCACCATGTTACGGGTGTACTGGATGTGTCCTGGAGTGTCAGCGATGATGAACTTACGCTTTGGCGTAGCGAAGTAGCGATAAGCCACGTCAATGGTGATACCTTGCTCACGCTCGGCTTTGAGGCCGTCCGTCAAAAGGGCGAGGTCAACTTTTTCAGCACCACGGTTTTTAGAGGTCTCTTCGATGGCCTCCAATTGGTCCTCAAAAATGGACTTTGAATCGTACAACAAACGTCCAATGAGGGTACTCTTTCCATCGTCCACGCTTCCTGCGGTAGTGAAGCGCAGGAGGTCCATGTCGAGGTATGCTTTATCTGTAACTTGTTCCATTGTATCAAGAAAGACGTTAGAGTGTAGACATTAGAGTTTAGCTATGGCTGTTGTCTAATGTCTAATGTCTCAAGTTCTAAATTAGAAGTAACCCTGCATTTTACGCTCCTCCATGGCGGCTTCGGAACGCTTGTCATCGGTACGACCACCACGCTCTGTTACACGAGCAGCGGCAACTTCACCAATGATGTCATCCATGGTAGAGGCTGTAGATTCAACCACACCAGTACAGGTCATGTCACCAACGGTACGGCAACGAACGATTTTCTCTTCCCATTTTTCGCCTTCGCGAAGGTTGATGTATGGGGATTTAGCCAAGAAGATGCCGTCACGAGCTACAACCTCACGCTTGTGAGTGAAGTAGATGTTTGGCAACTCGATGCCTTCCATCTTGATGTACTGCCACACGTCCATCTCCGTCCAGTTGGAGATTGGGAAGATGCGGAAGTGCTCGCCGATTTGCTTTTTGCCGTTGTAGAGGTTCCACAACTCAGGGCGCTGGTTTTTCGGGTCCCACTGGTTGAACTCGTCACGGTGAGAGAACATACGCTCTTTTGCACGAGCTTTTTCCTCGTCACGACGACCACCACCGAAAGCGGCGTCAACCTTGAAGTGCTCAAGGCTTTCAGTCAATGTGATGGACTGAAGGGCGTTACGGCTAGCGTTAGGGCCTTTTTCCTCAACAGCAGTACCGCGCTTAATGGAATCTTCTACCAACCCAACTTCCAGTTTGCAACCATATTTTTCCACCAAAGCGTCGCGGAATTCAATGGTCTCTGGGAAGTTGTGACCAGTGTCAATATGAAGGAGAGTGAAAGGGATTTTGGCAGGCCAAAAAGCTTTGCGAGCCAAGTGAACCATTAAGATGGAGTCCTTTCCTCCAGAAAAAAGAAGATAAGGGCGCTCGAACTGGGCGGCCACCTCACGGAAAATGTGGATGGATTCGCTTTCAAGCTGTTTGAGGTGATTGAGGTTGTATGAGGTCATAATCTCTGTGTCTGGAGTATGCTGTACCTTATTTCAAAGTGATTATTGGCAATACCGCGTCCAACAATTCCTGCTCGCTTTCTTCGAGTGATTGCTGGTCGGTACGGATTTCCTTGAAGGGATTTACTGGGGCTTCAAAAGGGGAGTCGAGGCCTGTGAAGTTTTTGATCTCGCCGTTCATCGCCTTTTTGTAGAGGCCTTTCACATCGCGCTGTGCGCAAACCTCGAAAGGAGCGTTGATGTACACCACATGGAAATCATCTTCCCCGATAATTTCCTTGGCCATATCGCGGATTTCCTCGGTTGGGGAAATCAAGGAGCAGATGGTGACAATGCCACATTGAGCAAAAAGCTTGGACACCTCAGCGGCACGGCGGATATTCTCTAAGCGGTCTTCCTCAGAAAAGCCGAGGTTGTTGTTTACCCCAGTGCGGAGGTTGTCTCCGTCGAGCAATTGCGTCAAATGGCCCTTTTTGTGGAGCTCGTGCTCAAGGCCACGCGCCAAGGTACTCTTGCCTGAACCCGAAAGTCCAACCATCCAGATGACGGCCCCTTTTTGCTTGAGTAGCTTTTCGCGTTCCTCCCGCGGAAGAATGGTATCAAATATCGGATGTATGTTTTCCATGGATTTTGCGGGCTAGAAATTCGTTCTGAGTGGCAATAGGCTGAATTGAGCGCTTTACGAATGTGACAAAAGGCACAGACAAACTCACTGCTACTCATTCCTTAAACCGCAAAAATAATCAGATTTTATCTTTTTTGTTGGATTTCGGTGGTTTTACCTTGTCTGTTGCTTCCTACAAATCGGGTTTCAAAAGTTATCCTCCTCCGATTATTCCCTAACTTTGCGTCTTCGACGGCAGTCCGCCAAATGGTGGGTGGGGGAAAAATGAATTGCTGATGCAAGATTCAAATGCCAGAAGTTTTGCCAAGGGTGTGACATGGAGGGTAGTAGGGACTTTAGATACGCTGATGATCACATTTTTATGGACAGGTAGTCTTGTGGCAGGCGTTAGCGTGGCTGGTTCAGAAGTATTCACGAAGATATTGTTGTTCTATCTCCATGAAAGGGGGTGGAACGGTATCCCTTGGGGTCGAAAGTCTTATGGTCCAACCAAATGGCGAAGCGTTACCAAGATGTTGAGTTGGAGGGCGCTGGGAACATTGGATACGATGTTGGTGGCTTATATCAACCTTCACTTTTTTGGAAAGGCCGGTAATGAAGGAGAAGAAGGGACCTTGGCCGCCAAGATTGGAGGCAGTGAATTGATTACAAAACCGATTTTATACTACTTTCACGAACGCGCTTGGGGCCATGTGAAATGGGGCCGAATCAAAGGTTCGGTGAACCCAAGTATTTTGAACAAGGATATGTTAGATGCATTGAACATCGAGGATGTCAAGGAAATCGCTCGTAAGGCGGGAGCCAAAATCATGGACATCTATGAGAACGAGGACTTTGAGAAAACAGTCGATTTTAAGTCGGATGACTCTCCGCTGACTGTGGCCGACAAAGCTTCTCATGAAATCATCAACCACGATTTGGAACTCTTGAACTTGGGGATTGCCATCCTTTCCGAGGAAGGCGCTGAGGTTCCTTATGAGACACGTTCCACTTGGAAAACGTTTTGGTGTGTGGATCCGTTGGACGGCACCAAGGAGTTCATCAATAAGAATGGAGAGTTCACCGTCAATATCGCATTGATCCGTGAGGGCGAGCCTGTATTGGGTGTAGTTTACGCTCCAGCTATCAATACCATGTATTATGGTAAGAAAGGAGAGGGCGCCTTCATGCAGAAGGATGGTGAAGAGCCAGTGAAAATCAGTGTGAACCATAAGGACGCACAGCGTGTCGCAGTTCGCAGTAAGTCACATGCCAATCCTGCTGAGGAGGAAGTGTTGGAGCAATATGATGTGGTAGACACCATTTCTGTAGGTAGCTCCTTGAAGTTCTGCATGGTGGCTGAAGGCAAGGCAGACCTTTACTACCGTCATGGACCAACGATGGAGTGGGATACAGCTGCAGGTCAAGCAGTGGTTGAAGCTGCAGGTGGAAAGGTCTTGGATGGTGATACGGCTTTCCGTTATAATAAGGAGTCTTTGTTGAATGGAAGCTTCCTTTGCGTAGGCTGATTTTTCCGAAAAAAATAGGAAAGGCGAACTCTCGGGTTCGCTTTTTTTGTTTTTAAGCTGTTGTACTAGAGAATTATGTGCAGGGAAAACTTTCAGTTTGGCAAGAAATACTACACACGGACTTGCGTCCAATGGCTAACAGAGGATAATGTTATGTATTCAGAATCCTTTGAGGGGGTGAAGGTGGATTTTGACGATGCTAAGGAAAATATGGCCTTACGGGAATGGATGAGGCAAGACCAAAAAGTGTGTGGGATTTTAACCTTTAGAATGTTGGGCACCACGCTTGATGCAAGGCGGCATTATGAAGAGGTGATGTCCCGAGGAGGGTATTCGGCTCTGGCTATTGTGGTGACCAATCCTGTCACCAGAATGATAGCTAATTTTTCTGTAGGCTTTGTGAGACCTAAAGCGCCCGTTAAAGTTTTTGCCTCTATGGACGATGCCAAATGCTGGGTGGAAGGGTTACGAGAAAGAGGGGTGTTTTAAGTAAGGTTTTGTTACTTGCCTTTTTCTAATGAATTATAGTACAATTTTTACATTTTGAGGTCTCTTAAACATTCACACTAAATTTTTTTCGAACTTTGCACGTCCAATTAATGTTCTCTTTTTGAGCATTTTTTACACATCAAACTATTACTCCAACCATGAATAAAAAATACTTGGCTTGGGGACTAATGTCTAGCTTAGTTGTTTTTGGATCCTGTGTTAAAGAGGATGCCTTTGAAGACATTAGCCTACCCAATTATCAGGGAGAGTGGGTATTTCCACTGGTGAACAGTAAAGCCACTTTCGCCGAAATGCTTGAGCCTTTCCAAGAGGATATCCCTGTGGAGATTTCCACTGACGAACGGGATGTCTATATCATTTCATATCTCGACACCATTGAGACGGGAGTGGCCAGCGACTATTACCAGTTGCAGGAAGAGTCATTTTCCGAAACCATTGGAGCGCCAGAAGATCTTAATTGGATTCATGGTGTGCCTTTGCAGGCAGGTATTTCCGCCAGTGAGAGTTTTGAGTTCGATTATGATATGAAGCAGCCTTTGGATTTTCAAGGGCAGGACATTGATGCGGATCTCAGAAGGGTGGGGATGAATGACGGTGAACTCGATTTTTCAATTAGCTCAGATTTGCGTCATGATGTTGAATTGAGACTTAAGTTCACCTCTTTGCAAAAAGGAGGTCAGCCTTTTGTGAAAACTGTCAACTTGGACTATGCAGGCACCACGCCTGTAGTGGCCAATGTGAAGGAAAACTTGGAAGGCTATGTGATGGAGTTGGAGCAGGGTGGGAACCTGAATACTATTCGGGTGGAAGTTACTGCCAGTGTGGTAACTCAGAATGAGCCAATTTACAGCACGGATGAGATTTCATTGAGCCTGGCTTTAAATCGAATTGAGTTTTCCTACATCGAAGGTCGTGTGGGTGTGTTTGACCTACCGATTGCCAGCGGTGATATTGGTATCAACTTTTTTGAGAATTCCGAAGATTTCTCGGTGGCGCTTAGAGATCCAAAAGTGACCATGAATGTGGTAAACTCCTTGGGTGTTCCTGTATCGATTATCCCTGAGGATTTGGTCTTTACTAATGCCGATGGCAAAACGGCTACAGCTTCTCCTACGGGCGGAGATATAGCACTTAACCACCCAACGGTTTTATATGATTCTGCTGAAACAGAGATTGTGTTGGATGGGCAGAACATGAAGGACTTAGAGGATGCCTTTAATATAGGCCCAAATAATGTGGCTTATGATGTCAGCCTTAAGGTGGGTGACAATGCGGGGACGGATTTCTTCGTCACTGAAGAGTCTAAAATTAAGGTAGCTGTAAAGGCTCAGATTCCTGCTGGCGGGCGCGTGCAGTCTTATGTGGTTAAGGATACCATTAACGACTTGGGCTTAGCTGATTTTGAGGATAGCTTGGTGGCTTATGCTGAGTTGAAGTTCCGTGCCAATAATGCCTTGCCGTTGAATGCACAGATTCAAGGATATTTTGTGGACGAGCAAGGGAATTTGGTGGATTCTCTCTTCACTGAAGCGAAGGGTGAGTCATTGTTGTTGGCTGGAGAGGTCGATGCTGAGGGATTGGTTACGGCCCCAACGTTCAAGGAAACAATTATCCAAGTGGATCGTGAGCGTTTCTCCGTGATCAAAAACGCTGAGCGCATTGTGTTCGTGGCCAAGTTTAGTACGGCCAATGCCGATTCCCAAGATGTGTTTATTCGCTCGACGGACTGGCTTCAGGTGAATCTTGGTGCCAAGGTGAAATTCGATGCCAACTTGAATGAACTTTAAGACCTTAGGTTTTAGACCTTAGGTTTATGGCTTCATTGAGGCGCTAAATTCTAACGTCTAAGGTCCAAAGTCTCCCACATAGACTATCCATGAAAAAGACTTTAGTAAGTATTTTGTTTCTCGCACTGGGCATGCAGGCTTTTGCCCAGCGGGAAATGACCATGTATCACTTTGACGGGTTGTATCAGGCCACTTATGTGAATCCTGTGGCGCGCCCCGTTTACAAGGCGTCCATTGGCTTGCCGTTTTTCCCAAGCTTTCAGTTTGGGGTGGCACACGGACGCTATGGGATGAGTGATGTGTTTCGAAAACAGGAGGGTTCAACAGTTCCTGATTATCACAAACTGCCTTCATTGGTGGGGAACAGGAATCCCATCTTGAGCAACTTTTCCTATGACTTGCTTTCTGTGCAAGCAAACCGTTTGAACCATTCCATTACATTCCATGTGCGCACCAAGTACGATGGCATTTTTACCTATCCTGGTGATTTGGTGAAGATTGCTGTTGAGGGTAATGCGCAGTTTGAGAATGAGGAGGCAGATTTGTCAGGCCTTTCGGTGAACCAAAGCGTTTATCAAGAGATTGCTTTGGGTTATGCCCGAGGAATCAATGAAAAATGGCGTGTTGGTGGCCGTGTCAAAGTGCTTTTCGGTTTGGCTAACGTTTCCACGGATATTGATGAATTGGCTTACTCCGTTGACGAAAATTATGGCTGGAATGGTCGTGTCGATGGCCGAGTGAATGTTGGTGGTGTGCCAGGTTACCTCATCCAGAATGAAGACGCCGATGAGAGTGACATCGATGCCATGGTAAAAAATGCACTTTCCAACTGGGGTTTGGGTCTTGATCTTGGTGTAGGTTACCAGTTCAATGATCGTTTGGACCTTTCTGCTTCCTTGGTTGATTTGGGCTTTATCCGTTGGCGAGGTGCTCCTCAGAACTACTCCTTGAAAGGTGAGGCCATAGTTGAGGGAGTTGATATGTTAGGCACTTTCCTCCGTGATGAGGAGGTGGATACGGAAGAAATGGCGGACTCGCTACTCGGATTGTTCGACACTGCTTCTTCACAAAACGCCTACACCACAGCATTACACTACAACCTCTACATCGGAGGTAAATACAAGATTACTCCTCGCTCTTCTGTAACAGGTTTGTTGAATGTGACAGGTTACAAAGGATTGCGTTCAGCGTTCTCCTTGGGTTTCCATCATGAGTTGGGCCGTGTGTTCCAATTCACTATTACAAACACCAGCCAGTACGGTCAATTGATTAACCCTGGGTTTGGATTCACCTTCAAGCCTGGTCCGTTCCAAATCTTTATGATGGCGGACAACCTGAAGGGATTGACCCAGTTGCCTCTTGACCCAACGACCTTCTCCACGAATAATGTCAATTTCCGATTCGGTATCAACCTCGTGTTCGGCAAGTTGTATTCGGAGGATATGCTGGTTTGTCCTGATATGACCAAGCAGTTCCAAGGGCATTAATCTTATTGACTGAGAACCTTTTTTACGATGATTTTAGACGAGGAAAACTTGAACAACTCCAATTATTCCAATAGAAAGGAGGAGTTGAACTGGGCCATGGGTGCCCATTTGGCGGGCTTTGCAGGAATGTTCATCCCATTCGGAAACATTATTGGCCCATTGGTCATCATGTTAATGAACAAGGACAAGTCAGAATTTGTGACAGAGCATGCTAAGGAGTCGTTGAACTTCCAGATTAGCATCATGATTTACCTGATTGTGAGCATCATCCTGTGCTTCGTAATTGTTGGTTTTGTAACCATGTTTGCAGTGGTCATACTTCAGTTGGTATACACTATCATTGCGGCCGTCAAAGCCTCCGAAGGAAAGGAGTATCATTATCCATTGACTATTCGATTCATTAGCTAAGTCTGAGTACAGGGTCTTTATAAAGGACCTTACTGTACCGCATACATAGTACTTATGAAAAATATTTACCTCTCGTTGGTTGCTTTGGCCTTGGGTATTTCCACGGCTTTTGCCCAACAACAGAACCCCTTTGAGGCGATCCGCTTGGGGGATAGCGTAAACTCCCAGTTTGCGGAGATTAACCCAGTTATCTCACCTGACGGAAACACGCTTTACTTCTCTCGGGTGAATCATCCGAACAACCGTTACGGAACGAACAAAAGCCAAGACATCTGGTATTGCGAGCGATTGGCTGATGGCAACTGGGGACCAGCCCAGCGTATGCCCGATAATGTGAATTTGAGTCGTTATAATGCCCTTTATGGGGTTTTTGACAACGGAAATACCTTGTTGATTAGCGGCTATTACAGTCCAAGAAAAGCTCAATGGGAAGCTCGTGGACTTTCGTATGTGCGCAAGAACGATGACGGCACTTGGTCGGCTCCAGAGGATTGTTTTGTGGAGAAATTCCATAAGAAAAACCGTGGTGTTTTTTCCAGCGTGGTGATGGATCCAGATTCAGGTCTGATCATCTTGAGCTACGCCAAGAAGAAATACAGCCAGCGAAACAGCCTTTATGTGGCTAATCGTAGCAAGAATGGTCGTCGTTGGAAGAAGCCACGCAAAATGAAAGGCGGTGTAAACCAAGGTCGTTCCTCCAATATTTCTCCATACATCTCTGCGGGTGGGGACACTGTTTTCTACGCTTCGAACCGAAAGGACAAGGAAGGTTTTGACATTTGGTACATCACCAAAGTCAAGGACGAGAAGAACAAACAGAACAAGAAGTGGACAGAGCCTCAGTTGGCTGAGCGCTATAATTCCACCAGTTGGGATGCCTTCTTTGTGAAAAACCTCAAAGGCGACTTGGCTTATTTCGTGTCTGACCGTGAAGGGAATTCAGACATCTACCGCATTCGCATTTATGAGGAGCGCCCTTATGCCAAGCTGAATGGTATCGTTTTGAACAAGTTCAAGAACGAGGCGATCGGCGAACAGCATGATTATGAGGTCAAGGTGTTTGATGGCAACGGCGAGCCAATCAGTTTGGACTCCATGATGGTGGATTCTGCTACCGCAAACTTTGAAATGAATTTGCCTTTCGGGCAGGTTTATGAATTGCGCGCCGAGTCTGAGCACTTTGTAACTCATCCTGTGACTATCGACTTGACCAATTACTACGAGTACACCGAAATGAGCAAAGACCTGTTCTTGGAGCCGCTTACTTTCGGACGTCTCAAGGGTAAAGTCTTAGACAAAAAGACAGGACAACCATTCCAGCCAGAAACGGGAGTTGTGGCCATTGCCGTAAACGGTAAGCCGTTTGGTGAGGCAGAGGTGACTGAGTCTGGGGATTATGTGTTGAAGCTCTCATTGGGAACGCAATATCAAGTTGAGGCTTTGGCTGAAGACCATAACTCCTTCCCAGAAGAAGTGGACTTTAGTGGAGCAGAAACTTACATCGAGTTGGTGCAAGACCTAATGGTGGAACGCAAGCCAGATTTGTCTGCTTATGTCACCTTGGATCTTCAGGATACTGAGGGCAATCCGTTGCCAAAAGATGCCAACTACGTGGTTTCTATGAACGGAAAAGTGTTGTCTGATGCCGATTACTTGAAAAAGGCAGGAGCCAAGCTTGAGTTGAAACTTCCGTTGGATTCGTTGTACGCTTTCGAGGTTTCAGCGGAGGGATACCTTCCAGCTTCGGACTCTGTTGATGCTTCAGGCTTGACTGAGCGCACAGAGATTTCTCAGGTAATCAAATTGCCAAAGATCGAAGTTGGTAAGACCGTTCGTTTGAACAATATTTTCTTCGAAACAGGAAAGGCCTCCTTGTTGCCAGAATCCTATGCCGAGTTGAACAAGGTGGTGGATATCTTGCGTATGTCGGGAACGATTAACATTGAAATCGGTGGTCACACGGATAATGTTGGTAATGCCCGTTTCAACAAGAAACTTTCTAAGGAGCGTGCAGAGGCCGTTCGAAACTACTTGGTAGGCCACGGCATCGGAGCGGACCGCGTGACTTCGAAAGGTTATGGTTTCGATAGTCCTATTGCCTCCAATGATGACGAAGAAGGTCGTGCCTTGAACCGTCGTGTGGAGTTTATGGTCCTTGAAAAGTAATGAATTGGAGCTGTGTTTAGGGATTGGTATTGAGAGGAATAGCAGCAGCTGAATCCTAAGGGCCAATCTCTAAACACAATCCCTTATCTTTGTGGAAGGCGTTGCCTATGGGTAACGCTTTTTTTTTGTGATATAAGAGAGAAAAAGCGATCCTGTCGGAGAGTCATGAGAGTTTTGGTGACAGGGGTTTATGACCCTGGATACAATCGGAATCGAGTAGTGGTATCTGGTCTCCGAAAGTTGGGGGTTGAAGTAAAAGAATTCCCTTACGTTTCGAAGGGGAAGGTGGATAGGAGCGAGCTGAAGGCTTTGGGTGAATGGGCCGATGTGGTTTATTTGCCTCCTTTCACTCATTTCGATGTCCGATTCATCAAACGATTGATCAAGAAGCCATTGGTTTTTGATCCGTTGATTTCCAAATACATGACCAAGGTCTATGACTACAAAAAGGTCTGGAAATACTCTCCCCGAGGTTTTAAGAATTACTTCAAGGACAAGCTGGCTCTCATTAAAGCCGATTTTATTCTCTGTGATACCCATCAACACTTAGAGTATTTTCATCAAACATTCAATGTGCCTCGCCATCGACTGGGCGTTGTTCCAGTTGGGGTAGTTGAGGAAGATTTTTCACTTGAGCCAAAGACTAAAGAGGATGGCATTTTTAGGGTTGGGTTTTATGGAAGTTTCAATCCCTTGCAGGGAGTTCGAAAGATTGTTGAAACCGCAAACCTATTCCAGATCGATAAGACCGTTCATTTTGATGTGATCGGAGATGGCCCACTATTTAAGGAAATCCATGAGTTGGCCACAAACAGGTTTGGGCTCACAAACATCACTTTTCATGGCTTGGTGCCTTATGATGAGTTAGCCAAAAAGATGGCGCCTTTTGATGTGTGTCTAGGTATTTTTGGTGATTCCAAAAAGGCTGATATCGTGGTGCCTAACAAGGTGTATCATTACGCTTCGCTGAAAAAGCCAATCATTACAAAGGATACGGTCGGCATAAAGGAAGTCTTCACCAATGAAAAGGATGTTTTTCTTGTCAATAACACTCCTGAGGCCATTCGGGAAGGAATTCTTAAGCTCAGGGAAAATCCTGCTCTGCGAGCGTCCTTAGCCGACCAGGCATACAATACCATCCATACGGGCTATAATGAAGTAGCCATCGCACAAAAATTCCTGGACGTCATTAAGCCCGTTTTGAAATGAAGGTATTGCAGTTGAGCTATGAGCCCATTTGGCGAGGCGCAGAGCAGCAAATGGCCTTTTTGGTGGAAGGCTTAAAAGAAAAGGGTATTGAATGCGTGGTCGCTTGTAGGAAAGATTCCCCTTTCGAGGACTATTGCCAAAGGACGAATGTACCTTATTTTTCCCTGTCTTTTGCCAATGAACTCGATTTGGTAAGTGCATATCGCATTGCGTCCTTTTGTAAAAAGAACCAGGTGGATGTCATTCATACCCATAGTGGTCATGCTTTGGCGATGGGGGTTTGGGCGAATATTTTAGGGGCGAAATCTCATCATATCTACAGTCGCCGAGTGCTATATCCAGTCAAGGATAATATGGCCTCTCGCTTCAAATTTAACCATTCCAGTATCCGTCGTATTGCTTGTGTTTCAGAGGCAGTCAAACAGGTAATGCAGGAGGGGAATAAGGTGCCAGAGCGGTGTGTGACACTTCACAGTGGAATAGATTTAAAACGATTCCCTGAGGGATTAACTGGGCAAGCGTTTAGAAAAGAGTTTAACATCTCTTCTGATGAATTGGTCGTCACCAATATTTCTGCGCTCAGTGCTGAAAAGGACTGTTTGACTTATGTCAGGGCTGTTAAGCAAGCCAAAGAGCTTGGAGTGAGAGCGAAGTTCTTCTTGGTAGGAGAAGGTTCAGAACGGGAAAGTATTGAATTGCTTGTTGAGGAACTAGGGCTCCAAGGTGAGCTCATTTTGACAGGGCACAGAACTGATATCCCAGAGATTTTATCTACTACAGATATTTTTATGATGACCTCAAGGGTTGAGGGTTTGGGCAGTAGCATTCTCGATGCTTTTGCCAATGAATTACCCGTCATTGCCACTCGCTCTGGAGGGATTCCAGAAATGGTAAAGCATGAAGCTACAGGTCTTTTGGCTTCCGTTGGTGATGTGGATATATTAGCCAATTCCATAAAGACTCTGGCCTCAGACGAGGAACTTAGGAAACGCTATGGTAGAAATGGCAGGGCTTTATTAGAAAAGGAATTTACCAAGGAAGTCATGGTGGAAAACACCATTAAGCTTTATCAGGAGGTTTTGGAGGAATTCTCTGGCCGAAGCCAATAGATAAAAAGGGTGATAAGCGCCACACTGAAGTTAGTACCACTTTGGGTTTCCAGGGGAGCCTCAACCAGAAAAATAAGTGACAGGGCGCCATACAGGAGTAATAATAGAGACTCCTTTCTGTAGCACCAAAGCGGATAATAATAGGCGATTAGGAAGGCGATAAAGCCAACCACTCCAAAGCCTGAGAGGTAGCGAATGTATTGGTTGTGGGCAAGTGCCTGATGGTTTTTATCCACCTGTGGCAAATACCGAATATATGCTTTTTGGGTAGCCCGCTCGATGTTGCCAATGCCTACTCCTGCCACAGGATGTTCCTCAAAAATTATCCAGCCAATATCATAAGAATAGAGTCTAAGGCTGAGGGAATACCACTGGCCTTGGCCTGGATTGTCATAATATTTAAGGTCTTCCAAGCTGTTTTCAATCTTATGTTTGATGGTAGGAACAGTTTGGCTGGCGATACCCAAGGCCAGAAGAATTCCTACCATTCCTGAAATTCCCCAACCCAATTTTTTTCGTCTTTTTGCTTCATAAAGAAGCGCCCCAATCCCTAAAGCATAAAGGCATAGTAAGCCGATGCGAACGGCTAATATGTGGAGAAAAATGACCAAGAATAGTGAGGCGATTCCCGTTAGTATTTTTGAGCCAATACCTTCTTGAATAAAGAATAAGCCAACAAATACAGCAAAAGCTACCATCATGCTGAAATGCGGATGATGGACGGGGAGAGGTAGTACTTTCGAAGCTTTATAGGAGGCAAGAATTTCTTGAAAGTGGAGCCCAAAATTGACAAGTGCGCCAAAGGAAGTTAGCACGGCTGTCCAAAAGAAAACTTGAAGCAGACCATAGAACTGCCTTTTTGAGAGCTTAGGTAAAAAGGCGCAGGCCAAAGGCAAGAGGAAATACGGGAGTTTTTGGAGGGCGCGCGTTTCGTAGAACGACAGGTTGATGCGATCAGTTTGGAACCCTGAGAGTAGGAAAATCAGGAAGAAAAGACTGAACACCCAGCTCGCCTTGTCTTGAAAAAAGCGTTGAAATCCACCTTTGTAGTCTTTAGTGAAAAGCGCTGTGCCCAATAGTCCAAGCATTCCGATGCTTGGAAGGATTCGGAAGAATTTTTGGGTGAATAGCCCGATAATCAACAAAGAGAAGAAGAAAAGGGCAATCTGGTGGCGTGTCAGGAATTTGGGCATCCCACAAAAATAAAAAACTGACGCAAGCCGAGACCTGCGTCAGTAGTAGTATTATTTCCCCAAAGGAAATCTCATCCGGTAACCAGCCCGAACATTTCCCTTTGAAATATTAGCCAGCTTCTTTTTCAGCAGGCGCTTTTTCAAGTTGGAGAGGTGGTCTGTGAACAGGATGCCCTCGATGTGATCGTATTCGTGTTGGATGATTCGGGCCTTCATGCCATCGAATTCCTCCTCGTGCTCCTGCCAGTTCTCATCGAAGTAGTGGATACGGAGCTTTTCTGGGCGGAAAACCTCGCCACGAACGTCAGGAATGCTTAGGCAACCTTCCTCATAACCCCATTCTTCGCCTTCCTCCTCGATGATGGTTGGGTTGACAAACACCTTTTTGAAGTCCTCCATGCCTTCGTCTTCGATGGGGGTGCCATCAACGATAAACATACGGATGCCTTTGCCGATTTGGGGAGCGGCCAGACCGATGCCTTGAGCGCCGTACATGGTCTCAAACATGTCCTGAGCGAAGGCTTTTACATCAAAATCTTTGTCGGTGATATCTTCGGCAACTTTTCTAAGTACAGGGTCGCCGTAAGCAACGATTGGGTAAATCATGGGATATTTGTCAGTTAACAGTGATCAGTTAACAGTGATCATTCAGTATGTGGTTGGTGTGGGCTGTCTCCGTAGCGTCAGGTTTTAGCCTCAATGTTGTCAACTTAAGCATCGAGTGATGTCTGCAATCCATTCCTGAGAGCCCTGTAAGGGCGAAATATATCAGAGTGGGGCGTATAGCCCTACTCTTAAGTTGACAGCAATATTCTCCCTTACAACAGTCCAGCGTTGGCGCGCTTCTCCATGAAGTCTTTTAGGATGATGGCTGCACTGACCTTGTCAATGGCTCCTTTTTCCTGACGCTGTTTCTTTGTGGAACCTCCGGCAATCATGGCGTCCAAGGCCAAGGAAGAGGTAAAGCGTTCATCCATTAAATGGAGCGGCATGTCAGGGAAAGCCTTGGCCAATTTGTACTTGAATTGTACAACATGCTGGGTCGCATGGGTGGCCTTGTTTTTCAAGTTCTTGGGCATGCCCAACACAATGGCCTCAACCTCCTCATTCTTAAAGTATTCCTTTAAGTATTCAATGATGTCCTTGGAGTGTACCGTTTCCAGTGGACTGGCGATGATTTGCAAGGGGTCTGTAACGGCCAAACCTACGCGCTTGGTGCCGTAATCGATGCCGATGATGCGAGCCATGGGAGATCAGTTATCAGTTAACGGTTATCAGTTAACCATGAATTCGTTTTGGGAAATTTGAGCCTTAAACATCCGTTCCAACGAGTTACCAGCCAAGTTCAGGGAACCGCAATAGGTGATAACTGCTAACTGTTAACTGTTAACTGAGACACAAGTTTCGTTCTCAGTTCGGCAGTTGACAAGTTATGGTCGATCAAGCCCTCATAGGCGAGTGACATGTAGCCCGTTTCTTCGGAAACGATGAGCACCAAGGCATCGCTGGCTTCCGTGAGGCCAATGGCGGCACGGTGACGTAGTCCAAAGTAGGCTGGCAGGTTTTCCTGTTGGGTTACAGGAATGATGCAACGTGCGGCTCTGATGTGGCCTTCGCCGATAATGACGGCGCCATCGTGCATCGGGCTCTGCTTTTGGAAGATAGTGAGCAATAGTCGCTTGGAAATGATGGCGTTAATCAAATCACCAGATTCCACGAAACTATTGAGGCTGTCCGTCCTTGCGAATACGATAAGGGCACCCGTTCGGGATTTTCCCAGTTCGTCAGCCGCTTTTACCACAGAGTTCAATCGACTACTAAGTTCCTCTTCATCTACGGTGTTTTTGTAGATGTGGAGAGCCTTGAGCAGCTTTTCGTTATTCATGACCGTACTACGGCCAATCATCAACAGGAATTGACGGATTTCCTGCTGGAATAAGACTACCGAGGCGATGACGCCAACTCCAATAAATTGACCAAGAATGGAGCTTAAAAGTTCCATTTCAGCGGCCTTTACCACCAAATAGAAGAGGTAGATGGACAGGAGTCCGAGGAAAATCTTAACCGCAACACTTCCTCGCATCAGCTTGTAAAGCTGATAAATCAGAAAGCCCACCAACAAGATGTCGATGGCGTCAATCAGACCAAAATCGAGAAAAGCTATGGCGAAAAGCGGCATTGGGTTATGGCTATCAAGCTTGACAATGACTTTTACTAAAGTCTCTTATCTAAAGTCTTTGCTATTAATGTTCGAGCCTCTACGGCTTCCTTTACATCGTGAACACGCAGAATATTAGCGCCTTTCAGCAGGGCCACAGAATTAAGAACCGTAGTACCATTCAGCGCTTCCTTGGGCGTGGAACCGAGTGTTTTCCAAATCATCGATTTTCGGGAAACACCCACTAATAAAGGACAATTTAGCTCACGAAGTTCTTCAAGTTTAGCCAAAAGCTCAAAGTTCTGCTCAATTGTCTTGGCAAAACCGAAGCCTGGGTCAAGGATTATTTCATTCTGGTAGCCCAATTCACGGAGTTTTGAGGCTTGTTCAGTGAAAAAATCTTTTACATCGGTGATTAACTCCCTGTAATAGGTGAGCGATGTCATGGTTTGTGGCGTGCCCCGCATATGCATCAAAATGTAGGGCATGTTAAGCGCGGCCACAGTGGGGAGCATGCGCTCGTCCAATGTTCCTCCGGAGATGTCATTGATGATGTCTGCACCTTCTTCCACAGCGCTTTTGGCCACATTCGCACGAAAGGTGTCCACTGAAATGATGGCTTTTGGGTAAGCCTTTTTTATGGCTTCAATGGCTATCGTGACTCTTCTTGTTTCCTCCTCCACTGAAATATCATCGGCACCCGGACGTGAGGAGTAGCCTCCGACATCCAATATATCAGCGCCGTCGTCCAGCATTTGGCCCGCAGTGGCCACTAATTCTCCCATGTCCATTTTTCGGCTTTCCGAAAAAAAGGAGTCTGGGGTAATGTTCAATATGCCCATGATGTTGGGCTGGGAGAGGTTTAAGGGATTCATGCCTTTGTATCCTTTCGGCGAAAACAGCTAACTTCCGAGCTTAGATACAAAAATACAGAGAAATGGGTAGGGAGAGAACTCCAATCTCAATACCCGATGCTCATAAAATAGTGTTGGTTGTGGCAACTACAGAAGAGAAATTCAGGAAGATTGTGGCAGATTGCCGTGAGGTGTTTGTAAAAAAAACCAAAGATTACGGCACTGCGTGGCGCATTTTGCGTCCTTCTTCTTTGACCGATCAGATTTTGATTAAGGCCAAACGTATCCGTTCCATTCAGGAGAAGGGGGTGGCCAAGGTAGATGAGGGCGTGGAAGGCGAGTTTATGGCGATCATCAATTATTGCTTGATGGCCTTGATGCAATTGGACCTCACAGAGGATGACGGTGTGGATTTGCCTTTGGAGAGGGTAGAAAAGTTGTACGATAAATACGCCCAAGCCACTTTGGATTTGCTCTTAGCCAAAAACCATGACTATGGTGAGGCTTGGCGTGATATGCGTGTTACTTCCATCACGGACATCATCTTGATGAAGTTGCACCGCACGCGTCAGATTGAGGAGAACGAGGGGAAAACCCTAATTTCCGAAGGTGTGGATGCCAATTACCAAGACATGCTGAACTATTCGGTGTTTGCATTGATTTTGATGGGTGAAGGGAAGGAGTAGTAGCGGTTTGATTCCGCAACATCTCCAAAAATGATATTTCAAACGGCTTACGCCTGCTAACCGTTAACTGATATGAAGAATTTCTGTCGTTTTTTCGTCGGGTTGCTATTCATTTTCTCGGGCTACGTGAAGATTGTGGACCCTATTGGAACGTCTATCAAGCTGGACAAGTACTTCCAGATTTTCGCCACGAATTTCCATCCCGTTTTTGAATACCTTATTCCAATCTCACTTGGGATTGCAGTTTTCGTGATCTCCTTGGAAATCATCCTTGGCTTTGCCCTTTTGTTTGTCTACAGGATGAACATCACTTCCTGGGCATTGCTCCTCTTGATAGGGTTCTTCACGATACTTACTTTCTATACCGCGATTACCGGTGAGCCTTCCGATTGTGGTTGTTTCGGAGATGCCCTTGTCATCAGCCCTTGGATGTCTTTTTCTAAGGACGTGGTCTTGACTATCATGATTTTGGTGATTTTCATTAACCGAAATGACTATTTCTCACGTACCAATGCCCCTGGTGGACACATTATCATGGGGATTCTTTCTGGACTTACCATCTGGTTTGCTTTCCGTAATATCAACCATCTGCCTTTCCAAGATTTCCGTCCATACAAGGTTGGCAATAACATTCCTGAGAAGATGAATGATGGAAAGCCGGGAATCGTTAAGACGACTTATGTCCTTGACAAGGAAGGCGAGCAGATCGAAGTGGCTGACTCTGTTTACATGAAGGACAGCAAGTATTGGAAGGCGCCTTATAAATATGTGGACAACAAGAAGGATGTGATTAAGGAGGCTGAATCGCCGAGTATTACCGATTTTGGTTTGAGCGATAAAGCGGGGAATGATCGCACTTCTGAAGCCTTTGAAGGCAAGGTACTTTTCTTGGTGATGCGTAAGGCAAAACCATTGGATAGCGAGCTTATGGCTAAGCTTTCCTCCTTGGAAAAGGAGGCCAAAAATGCAGGTTATAAAGTGCTTGTGGTGTCTTCCATGCCTCCTAATGATTTCCAAGAAGTGAATTCCCAAATGAAGTTGACCAGCGAGGTGTTGGGAATTGATATGGACGTTTCCAAGGCCATGATTCGTGCTGATGTGGGTGTCATCACTTTACAAGACGGCACGGTCACAGGCAAGTGGCACTACAATGACTTCCCGACGATTGAGGAGGTGAAAAATCCGTAATAGACATTAGACCGCTACGCTTTTGGACATTAGACTTTAGCTGATTCTAATGTCTAAGAGCGAAGCGGTCTAAAGTCTAAAGTCTTTAATTTTTATGCTCCAATTTCTTCTCAAGCGTTTGTTGAATGGTGTGCTCGTCTTGATAGGCGTGGCCTTGGTGGTGTTTGGCATCTTTCAGGTGTTGCCGGGTGATCCGGTGGCCATGATGGTGGGCCAACGGGCCGATGCTTCCACTAAGCTGGCCATTCAACGGGAATATGGCTTGGACAAGTCATTGCCGGCGCAGTTGGGGCATTACATGAATGATCTTTCGCCCTTATCCTTTCACGAGGATACGGAGCACAATCAAAAAAAGTACGGCTACCTTCCTTTGCTGACTTTTGGTAAGGAGGCTTTTGTATTGAAATGGCCTTATCTGAGGCGCTCGTTTCAGTCGGATCGGGCGGTTTCGGACATTCTCGCAGAGGGATTGGTGGGCACCTTGTGGCTGGCGATTTCTGCCATTGTCATCGCTTCGGTATTGGGCATTGCCATGGGCGTTTTCTCGGCGTTGAAGCGAGGAACTTGGATTGACCACGCCTTGGTGACAGGTTCTGTGATTGGTATTTCGGCGCCGTCGTTTGTGGCGGGAACGCTGATTGCCTATGTGTTTGCTTGGTTACTCCACGATTGGACCGGGCTATACCTAACGGGAAGCCTCTATGAGACCGACCCGTTTACTGGTCGTCATTTAGCCCTTCAAAACTTGATTCTTCCTGCCATCACCTTGGGCATCCGCCCCTTGGCCGTTATCGTCCAATTGACACGTGGTTCCATGTTGGAGGTGATGAATCAAGACTTTATCCGAACGGCACGGGCTAAGGGTTTGTCCGAAAAGGCTGTAGTGGTTCACCATGCTTTGAGGAATGCCTTGAATCCTGTGGTGACTGCTATTTCGGGTTGGATGGCCTCCCTGATGGCCGGAGCCTTTTTCGTGGAATACATTTTTGGATGGAAAGGCTTGGGTGCCATTACCGTTGAGGCCGTATTTGCGCGCGACTATCCTGTGGTGATGGGAGCGACCTTGGTTGTGGCCGTCATTTTTGTGTTTGTGAACGTCTTGGTGGATTTGGTTTACGCTTGGATTGATCCGAGGATAAAGGTGGGGTGATGAGTAAAGAGGAAAAAATGATACTTTTTGTCATTTATAAATATGGCCGACCAATTGGGATACAGCCGTTATATCGTGGTATTCAGGTTCAAAGAATTAAGGTTAGTTTAAAAGAGTTTGATGTTTTTCAACTTTTGGTAAGGTTGCAAGAACAAGAGTTGATTCAACGTCAAGATGGCTTTTGGAGCTTGACGTCCAAAGGGCAAATAGCATTAGGAGCCTAAATGATTCTTCTTTAAAGTCTGAAGCTTTTGGGGAGTTAGCCCTGTGTAAAGGGTGGTTTGGTCCGAGGGTTCACCGTTTTTGAGCATTTCAATCGCAATTGCCTCCTTTTCTTTCTATCGCCCATCCTCTTCGGCTGTATCCGTGCGCGACTATCCTGTGGTGATGGGAGCGACCTTGGTCGTGGCCGTCATTTTTGTGTTTGTGAATGTCTTGGTGGACTTGGTATACGCTTGGATTGATCCGAGAATCAAGGTTGGTTGACGGGGAGTTTTAATTCGTAAAAATGTATTGATTTCTTCATTTGAGGGACGATTCTGTGAGAATTGACTGATTTGGGGACTTGTTTGAACGATTTGTGTCTTGGCGATTTATCTAATTGTGCAATGCATGTTTTAATCGATTTTGTTCACTTAAGTCTCAACATCTATGAAGAAACAGTTACACAAAAAATCCCTGTCTCATCTGGGATCAGCCTTCTGTCTTTTAGGCCTTTTTAGTATTCATTCGGCAACTGCTCAAATACGTTTTGAAGGCGTCAATCAATTTGACCAACAACCCGCCCCGCCGGAGCTAAAATGGATGAATAACGGCACCAAGGATTTGGTTGATTTGGACGGGGATGGCGATTTGGACTATTTCCTAACCGGATTCGCCATTTCAAGCAGTCGCGAAGCTTGGTTATATACCAATGATGGTTCTGGCAATTTTACTTTAGACACCTCAAGTGTTTTTGATGGCGTCCGTTATTCCGCAGTGGCCTTTGATGACATTGATGGCGATGGGGATAAGGACATTGTGCTGACAGGTGAGAAATCCAATTCAGAGAATATTGCCAAACTCTATCGGAATGATGGTACAGGAAAGTTCAGCGAGATTCCTGACGCTGGTTTGGTTGGGGTTGAAAACTCCTCTGTGGATTTTGCTGATGTCGATGGCGATGAGGATAAGGACTTGCTGTTGAGTGGAAGGGATATCGAAGGGAATTTTGTAACCAAGCTTTATCTGAATGATGGAACCGGAGCCTTTACTGAGTCTTTGGAGAACACCTTTCCGCAGGTTCAAGGGCAGGTGATTTTTGCTGACTTCGATAATGATTTGGACATGGATTGTCTGCTTGCCGGTTATGATGGCACTGATCAACTCCTAAAATTCTTCGAGAATGATGGCACAGGTAAGTTTTCTGAAGTAGTACATCCAAACGTGGTTACACCAACCGGTCCAAGGGTGGCCTTGACGCACTTGAATAATGACGCTTTTATTGATTTGGTGGCGCTTGGGACCAGTGGTGAATCAAGTGTTTACCTGAATGATGGCGCAGGAGTTTTCCAGACGGCGATTGATTTTCCGTTGTCTTCAGTCACTCGAGGAAGTTTTAGGGTAGGGGATGTCGATGGTGATACGGATATGGATCTGGTCGTCTATGATGATATCGGTGGTAAGGAGAAAACCCGAGCATTCCTCAATGATGGCTCAGGTAATTTTGCTGATGGTGTAGATGTTGGTTTGGCTGGTTGGGATCAGTTTGTCTTGGGACATATTGATGACGATGATGATTTGGATGTCATCCTTGGTCCTACATTTTACTTGAATGATGGAGCTGGAAGCTTCGAGGAATGGAAAGATTCCCCATTTATGGGCATGTATGGGGCTTCATCGGCCATGGCGGATGTGGACGGTGATTCCGACCTTGATATCATGGTGATGGGTAAGGGACCTTATGGCAATGTTTCCACGGCTTTGTATCTCAATGATGGCTCTGGGCATTATGAGGGAAAGCCAGACCACGGAGTAGAGAGCCTTTATGGTGGAACCTTGGATTTTGCTGATGTGGATGGTGATAAGGATCAGGATGTGTACGTGACTGGCCGAAAAAGTTCAGGAGGTTATTATGCAGAGGTGTATCTAAATGATGGTGCAGGTAATTTCACCTTGAAGGCTGGAAATAGTTTTATCAGGGCTATGTATTCCTCCGTTGATTTTGCGGATGTTGACGGTGATGAAGATTTGGATCTTTTTGTTGCTGGAGTGGTCTCAGGTACGCCAACCTCAGGCTTGTATATCAATGATGGCACAGGCTTGTTTTCAAAGTCTTCCCAAGCCTTTGATGGGGTGGCCTATGGATCGATTTCTTTTGCAGATTTGAATGGGGATGAGTTTCAGGATATCATGGTTGTTGGTCAGAATACCCCTTCAAAGAAGATTTTCAAGGCCTATGAGAATGATGGGCAAGGGAATTTCTCTGCGATGAGTGGGCTTTCTGTCAAAGCGGGTAGGAGCTCTGTGGCTGTGGCGGGTGATACCGACGGTGATGGTGACTTGGATCTAATCGTGACAGAGGGAAGTGGCAGAACATCATATTACCGCAATCAGGGTGAAGGGGAGTTTGTGGTGGACCAGCAGATTACCAATAATTCGAATGTGGATGCCTCAATGCATCTGGTCGATGTAGACCATGATGGAGATTTGGACCTGTTTGTATCAAGCACTACGCCTGCGATTTATGAAAATGATGGAGAGGGGAACTTTAGCTTGGTAGAAGGACTTGATTTGCCAGCTGTCAGCGAAGGTGATTCCCAAGTGGGGGACATTGATGGTGATGGCGATTTGGACCTGTTGATAGTCGGTGAGAATGCGAATGCCCAAGGAATTGTGAAACTGTTCCGCAATGAATCGGTCAACACTGGTATTAAGCTGGACAATGGCACTTTGACAGCGGTCGGCATGGATGCCAGCTATCAGTGGGTGGACTGCATGAATGGTAATGCTCCAATAGCGGGTGCTACGGAAATGACCTTTATACCTGAAAAAGACGGGGTGTTTGCCTTGGAAATAACTTATAACGGAAATGTGGGCGTTTCCGACTGCATGGCGATGCTCAATACCGAAGTGGAGTTGGTGGATGATAATTTGGTTTCTCAGGCGGAGGGCGTCAACTATCAATGGTTGGATTGTTCCAATAATGAGCCTGTGCTTGGTGCAGATACCAAGGAATGGAACCCTGAGGAGTCAGGAATGTTTGCCGTGGAGGTAAGCTTGGGAGCTTATAAGGATACTTCTGATTGCTTTAGCTATGCAAAGCCATTGGGTGTTGAGGATGAAAATGGCATGGGAATCACGCTTTCCCCTAACCCTACCTCGGGCCAATTGCATGTTGAGTTCGGGCAAGTCCATGAGCAGGTTCGATTGACCGTTCGCTCTGTGACAGGACAGGAAATGTATTCCGTTGATTTTGCTCAAGGAGATGCCATTGACCATGAGCTTCAGGTTGAAAAAGGCGTTTATTTCCTTACGTTCAGCACTCCAAATCAACTGCTAAAAACCATGAAGGTGGTGAAGGAGTAATTAGGTTTTAATCTTTATTAAAAAGGAACTGGCTGGACCTCTTTGGTTCAGCCAGTTTTTTGTTTTCGGATAGGTGCTCGATGTTTTCTGCCAGTTTGAGGCGGGGTAGGTACTTTCTGTTTCCTTGTAAACAGCTGGGTATAATAGAATGCCTTTTCTACTTGATGACGGATTTTTAGGAGGTCTATAAAGCCGAACAAGCTGAAGAATGCAAAAAGCCCCAGAGGAATGATGATAAGGTGAGGTTGGAACCCTAAATCCGAGTTGAAATTCAGGTAGGTCATTATTCCGAATGAAGGCGAGAAAAGTAGGAGAATCAGCCAATAGTGTAAGGTATAATGAAGCTTGAGTTCATTTTTGTCTTGGCTGAGTTTGAATTTCAAACGATTGAAGATTATCCTTTGGGTCTTGTCAGGTCCAATTTTCCAAAAGTTGGGTTTTCCTGTGAGTGTATTTTTTGAGGTTACAAATTACATAGATGGGTATAACAAAAAGCAAAGTCTGATAAAACTTTGCTTTTCATGTACTTACAAAAAGAGTTTGATGTTTCTAATATCTTTTTTCACCTGTCTTTCAAATGAAGTAC